>NZ_LS974202.1:2224245-2965660 GCF_900157305.1 Mesotoga infera | reverse complement strand
CAACGTAAACCTTCACTTCTTACACCTCCGCCTAAAATATCGATGTAAATTATAACATGTTACTGCAAACATCTACGATGATTTTCGCCATTTCGAGGCCGACTCTCTTCTGTCCTTCCGAAGTGCTGGCTCCGATATGAGGCGTGCATATTACGTTACCGAGACCGATCAATTTTCTGCGCAATTCGTCCGACGGCGGTTCAACCTCGAAAACATCCAGCGCGGCACCTGAGATCTTCTCGGATATCAAACCGTTGTAAAGAGCCTGTTCGTCTATCGTGCCGCCACGGCTTGCATTAATTATGATAACGCCGTCTTTCATCAGAGAGATCTCTTTTTCGCCAATTATATGTTTCGTTTCCGGAGTCAGAGGGATGTGCAGGGACACTACATCGGCCTTCGGAAGAAGCTTCTCGATGGAATCGACCAGAGTGACTTCGAGATCGGTGAAATTGACATAAGGATCGTAGGCGACGACCTTCATGCCGAAAGCCAGAGCTATCTTGGCTACAGTTCTTCCGATGGCGCCGAAACCGATTATTCCCATAGTCTTGCCAAAGATTTCATTTCCCTTGAGATCTTTCTTCTCCCACTTTCCATCCTTTATACCGTAAACACCCCTGGGAATATGACGGACTAGTCCCAGCAACAGTCCAAAGGTCAGTTCGGCCACCGATATGGCGTTGGCGCCAGGCGTGTTCTTAACCATGATTCCTCTGGCTTCGGCCGCTTCGGCATCGACGTTGTCAAGACCGACGCCGGCCCTGGCTATTAGCTTGAGCTTCTTACCGGCCTCAATTATTTCGGCCGTCACTTTAGTGGCGCTTCTCACGACCAGTATTTCGACCTCGGGCATAATCTTCAGCAGGGCGTTCTTATCCAGCGCTTCGGCCGTGATATCGAATAGACCGCTGTCGGCCAGGATCTTCATCGCTGTTTTGTCCAGAGGATCGTTGGCGTGCAGTCTAAGCATTATACGCCCTCCTTCTCGAAGATCTCCATCGCAACTTGGGCGCCGATTCCGTATTCGACGTGGCGGCCGAGTTTTCTCAGAACCTTCTCGAGTGCTGTAAGTGCGATTACTACATCGTAATCGGACATGTAACCGAGATGGGCGATTCTGAAGATGTTACCCTTCATGGTTCCCTGACCGCCGGCGATGGTTACGCCGTACTCGTCACGCATAATCGAGACGATCTTGCCGCCAGGCACCCCTTCGGGCACTTTGACCGAAGTGAGGACGTTGCCCGGTCTCTTCGAGAAGAGCTCCAGTCCCATGGCTTTGATGGCTTCCCTGGTGGCCTTTCCCATAACGGCGTGGCGCGCCCAGATGTTTTCCATACCTTCCTTCAGGAGCATTTCAACGGCCAGCCTTTGCTGGTAAATCAGGTTGACAGCCGGTGTCCATGGAAGCGGATCTTTGAGGTATTTTTTCAGATTGAAATAGAAACTCGTTGTCTTCGTATTCTGAGCCTTTTCGATAGCCGCTTTGCTTACGGAGATGAAAGCCAGACCTGGAGGAAGCATGAAGCCTTTCTGCGAACCGGTAACCACGATGTCTAGTCCCCACTTGTCGGTTTCGCAGGGTTCGGCCACCAGACCGCTTATGCCATCGACCGCGATCAGCTTTCCGGCCGCTTTGACCACCTTGCTGATACCTTCGATATCCATAACCGTGCCTGTCGAAGTTTCACTCAAAGTTGTGAAGACCGCAACCGCGTCGGGATTTTCTTTTAGCGCCTTCTCAACCATTTCCGGAGTGTAGAAGTCTCCGTACTCACCGCTGACAAGCGCTACCTCCGCACCGACAGCCTTGGCTATCTCCTGCCATCTTTCACCGAACTTTCCAACGGTACAAACGATAACCTTTTCGCCTGGATTGACGATGTTGGTTAACGCCATTTCCATAGCGCCAGTCCCGGAGGAGGCAAGTATAAAGAGCTCGTTCTCGGTTCTGAAGACCTCTTTCGTACCCTTGACGGCCTCCGCGAAAATCCTGTCGAATTGCGGAGTTCTGTGGTGAATCGTGTCTTTTGCGCCCTCGAGAAGAATATCGATAGGGACAGGGGTCGGCCCGGGAGCCATCAGGTAATTTTTCCTAATCATTTTTGCCAATTCAGGCACCTCCATTCGATAATAAAGTACATTCTGTATCAGATGGAACATCGTGAAAAAATAAATCGCGTCTGAGATCAGACGGAAAGAGCGACCTTTTTTATACTACTAGTGTAGAGTAATTAGCCAACCTTAACAACACCCGGAAATCCCCAACAAGTATAATGATCGCTCGTTGGGACAAAACATCTACGGGAAGCTCTTCGTAACTCTTTCCAATAACTTCATATGAACCCGGGAGAGACGCTGAACATTGTTCCAGCTTTCTGGCATACTGAAGAGAGAGTTTTCAAGTCTCAAAAATCGAACGGCGATGTTATCATCTTGCGATCGAGACTATAAAGGGAGTGATTGTTTTGAAACGCATGGTTCTTATCCTTTTTCTCTTCTTCTCACTCACGCTGATGCTTGCGATATCTACCTCTGTGGAGAAAGTCTGGGGGAGTTACGGAACAAAGAACGGTCAGTTCAGCGAGCCCCAGGGTATAGCGACCGACAGCAGGGGAAATGTCTATGTGGCAGATACGCTGAACCACAGAGTTCAGGTCTTCGATTCGAACGGGAAGTATAAATCTTCTTTCGGCAAATTCGGAGAGAAGAGCGGAGAGTTCAGATTCCCGCATGATATCGTAGTCGATTCAAAAGGCAACATTTACGTGGCCGACTCTCAGAACGGGAGGGTTCAAAAGTTCAACGACAAATACAAGTTTGTGGAGGCGTGGGGCAACAAGGGAGCCGGCGAAGGACAGTTCGATGGCGCGATGTTTATGGCGATAGATTCCTCAGACAGAATATACGTGGGGGACGCCTTCAACCAGAGGGTTCAGATCTTCGACAGTGAGGGTGTTCTTCTGAGAACCGTCGGTGGAAAGGTTACCATGATGGAGTCCATGGACGACGGTAAACTCGCCACGGTTTCCGGACTCGCCGTGGATGCATCTGGCAACCTCTATATCTGTGACGATCTCAACAGGAGGATACAGAAGTTCGACCCGCAGGGCAACTTCCTCCTCAAGTGGACCAGGGGTATCAGCGGAAACTTTGAACTGCCCGGTCAGATAGCTATCGATGACTCGGGAAATGTCTTCTTCCTGGAGAAGCGACAGAACAGGGTCTATTTGCTCGATCCATCGGGCAACTGTATCTATGAATGGGGAGGCGAAGGCACGGCAAACGGCCAGTTCAAGAATCCCTTCGGAATCGAGATCGATAAAAGCGGATTTCTCTACGTTCTTGAGCTCACCGGGAACAGGGTTCAGAAGTTCAAGATAAACTATTAGGCGGTCGGATGACTGTCATGAATAGCTTTTGTCTGGAAGGCCGTTCAGTGTATCATTTAATGACAGCCAAAAAAACGGCTGAAAGGAGGTTGTTCGTATGAAAAAGCTAATAATTTCGATCCTCTTCGTTTCCCTCATCTTTGTAGCCTCTTTCTCTCAAAGATTGCTACCGAAAGACACCACCAAGTTTATAGACATAGTAACGGGAGGTACTTTCAACAGTTTCCCCGACAGATTTATCGGCGAAGCTTTCGAGGAGTATTTCGAGAGCCCGAGGTGGCGTTATTACAAAGACATTGAAGAAGATGTGGTGGAGTTCACCGGTACTTTCACAGACGAGACAGGCCAGCCGGCAACCGTTACGATGCGTTTTACCGTAAAGGAGGCCGATGAGACCTTCATTCTCGGGTTCTGGGCAATCAACGGCGAGCCGCAGGACAATAGTCTTCAGTACGCATTCCTTGAGAAGATATTCATTACCGACGAGAAAGAAAGGGCCATATCCGTGGTTAAAGACGGCTATTTCTACGATTTCCCCGGCAAGATCATAGGAGAGTACTTCGATAATTTCTTCGACGACACCAGCTGGGATTTCTTCGTCTCTGGCGACGGCCTCAACGTGGTCGAATTCATCGGTCACCACTATCCCGAAGGCAACTTTGAAGAGGTCGTGATGCAATTCATAGTCGACCTCAACGAAAGAACCTTCGACATCGCCTATGTGGGAGTGAACGACGAGACCAAAGACGATGCCTACATAGATACAATGCTGGGCAACATACTCGGCTCTCCTGTGACACTGGTCAAGAATAGCTACTACGATATATACTACAATACGATGACGCTGGGTGAAGCCTTCGATTGGTTCTTTACCGATCCATACTGGAGTTACTTCGTTTCCACGGATGATCTGACCATAGTGGATTTCTCCGGTTCCTTCGATCTCGGCGGCGTGCCGGCACAGGTCTATATACAGTTCGAAGTTTACGATGACGGTTATTACGATCTTTATTACTGGGAGATCGATGGCTCATACGAGAGCATAAACGCTTTTTATCTTCTGCTCGAGATGATTTACTATTGATGATTCTAGATTGAAAGAGGCCCCGGCGGGGGCCTCTTTTTTCGAAGATAGCCTTCTTTCAGACCAGATACCTGTCCAGGAACTCCAGCATCGCTTTGGCCGCTGTAATACGGTTGACCTTGCGGGTGAAGCCGTGCCCCTCATCGTCGAAGACGATGTACCCGGTCGGGACACCGTTTTCGCGGGCCTTTTGAACTATTTCGTCGGACTCCACCTTCAAAACGCGCGGATCGTTCACGCCCTGCAAAACCAGCAGGGGTCTTTCTATCTTCGAGGCATGGAAGAGGGGCGATATGCTTCTCAAATACTCCTCCTCGCTGAATGGATCGCCGATCTTCCTGTACAGTAGATCCCTTATTGCCCGCCACCATGGGGGAATCTCCTTGAGGGTCCTCACCCAGTTGGAAACTCCGAAGATATCGACACCGACTTTGAAGACCTTGGGTCTGAAGGCCAGCGCAGCCAGAACCATATACCCTCCATAGCTACCGCCGATTATGCCTATTCTATCGCCGTCGATCTCCTCCATCGTGGCCAGATGTCGCGCAGCGGCAACACAATCGTCGAGATCGGCCTCTCCGTGTTTATGATCGGCTGCCTTGAAGAAGCTCTTCCCGTAACCGGAGCTTCCCCTGTTGTTCACGGCATAAACGGCGTAACCATGATTTACGAGAAACTGGAGCTCGGGATTGTAGCGCGGGTAGGACTGACCTCCCGGTCCGCCGTGAACCCAGATGAGCGCCGGCACCTTTTTTTCTGGCGATGCGTCGGCCGGCACATAAAACACACCGGGCACGATCGTTCCGTCATATGAGGAGAAGCGCAGAATCGTCGGAGTCACTAAATCGTCACTCTCAACTTCCGCATTGGCCGAGTTCGTAAGCGTTTTAACTTCCCCGTCGCCGATCGAAAGAACGTGAATATCCGTCGGTGTGACGGCAGAGTCCGCGAGCACGAAGACTCTTTTCGAGTTCCTGTCGAAGACTTGCTGGTAGATCATGCCGCCCGGCGAAAACCTTACGTTCGTCACCTCATCGCTTGCCAGATCGAGTATCTGCAGTTCGAAAAAGGAATCTCTGTTCACCACCAGGGCTGCGTACCGGCCATCTTGCGATCTTTCGACATCGAAGATATCCCAATCCAGAGTCAGGACTTCCCTACTATGAAGCGAATCGAGTTTCATCGCCCTGAGAGCCATGAACTCGCCTATTTCATCGGTGAGGTAGTAGAGCTCGGTGGAGTCCTTTGAGAAGAAGACCGGAAGGAATTTTGCATCGCCGGTGTGCCGTGATACATATCTGGTATCACCTGTCGATCTATCATAAATGAACATCTCCGAATCGTTTGCCGTGTTCTGTCTGGAAAGTCCGACGTATCTTCCGTCGTCGGAAACCGGTCCTAGATCCATGGCCTCTTTATTTTCGAAGATCAGTTCACTTTCGAGGCTGGTCCGATCGAGTCTGTACAGATCGAAACGCGTTTTATCCAGCCTGTTCGAGAAGTAATACACGTGTCCGCCACTGAACTGGTGGAAACCCGATTTCGTACCTTCGACAGGTGTGAGATCTACGACCTCTCCGCCACGATTAAGATAAAGGTGATGCAGTTCGTTGCCGCCCCTGTCCATCATGAACAAAAAACTGCCGTCATCGAAAACGTGTTTGACGAGGGCGTTCTCATCGTATTCGGTCAATCTTGACTTTTCACCATTCACAAGATGGACCTGATAGACATCGTAATGACCGCGATCGTCCGAGGAGTACATCAATTTGCTCGAGTCCTTGGAAACGGCGAAGGAAGCTATCGTCGAAGCCTTGATCAGTTCTTCAATCGAGTATCTCTTCAATGACATAGGCATATCCTCCTGTCTTTTGGTTAGAAGAATTATACACTTAAACCGTCCTCGATCGACCTTTACGTGCGGTTGTTACAAACGGAAGCGTCTGCTTATTTCCGTGAGACTTTCTATGTCGTGAAGTTTCATAAAATCCGAGATTTTTCCCATTATCTGCCCGGGAAGAGAGGGATCCACCATGTTCATCGTTCCTATGGAGACGGCCCTCGCCCCTGCCATCAGAAACTCTATGGCATCCTCGCCGGAAGCGATGCCACCCATTCCGATCACAGGTATATTTACACTTCTGGAAATCTCGAAGACCATCTTCAGCGCAATCGGTTTGAGGGCCGGTCCAGACATGCCGCCCGACAGTGCGCCTATGGCCGACCTGAATCTGTGTATATCCAGCACCATCGCGGGAACGGTATTGATGAGAGAGATGGCAGCCGCACCGGCCCGTTCGGCCGCGACGGCGAAAGACTCGTCTATGGCTTGAAAGGGACTCAATTTGGCTATTAGTGGAAAGCGACTGCACGAGCCACACGCTTCAACTACTTCCCCTATCCTTTTAGGGACGCTTCCGAAGGCTAGCCCCTCGCTATCGACGTTGGGACAGGAGAGGTTCAACTCCAGTCCGAGCGGTCCTTCCAGAGTGTTCAGTTTCTCTGCTATAGTCGCGAATTCATCCACGGAGTTGCCGCTTATGCTTACGATGACCGGAAAACCTATCTCGCCGTATTCATCGTTATAGCAATCGACGAAGCGATCAACTCCATGATTCTCGAGCCCGATCGAGTTTATCAGATAGGAAGGGCCTTCGTAGACTCTCGGTTGAGAATTTCCGGTCTTGGAGTTGAGTGTTATCGTTTTGGTGACAACGGCCCCGATAGGCTGCTCACAAAGCAACTCCATATAGGGTTTCGCGACTCCGAAGGTCCCGGAGGAAATCATGATTGGACTCTTCAATCTCCCCATGGAGCCGAGCTCAACGCTATAATCATAAATCATTCCAGTCAACCTCTCTCATTGTGAAGACCGGGCCGTCGTAACAGACCCTTTTTCCACCTCTGTCCGTATTTATAGTACATCCATAACACACACCCAGTCCACAGGCCATTCTTGCCTCGAGTGAGACTTCAGTTGCTCTCGAAGAGAGAAGGGGGACAAGGGCCTTGAGCATGACCGTGGGTCCGCAGCAGTAGTAACGCCCGTAACGATCGAGTTCTATCTCGGCCAGTCTGTCCTTCACATTGCCCCTGACCGGATAATCTCCGGAATCCACAGTAATCGTCAGATGCCCGGCTGTTCGTGAGAAATCTTCGACGATAGTTCGGGGAATCTCCTCCCTTTTTCTGAAGCCGAAGATCGCGTCGCATTCTCCTCCAGCTTCCACGATCGCCTTCGACAAAAGTCTCAGTGATGCGACGCCGCATCCTCCGCCGATCAAGAGCGACCGGCTTCCTTTATCGATCGAAAAGCCCTTCCCCAAAGGTCCGATTATGTTGATCTGCTCGCCCTCTCTCAGCCCGCTCAGCCAGCGCGTTCCTTTTCCGACAGATTTAACGAAGAGAGAGAGACTCTTCGCATTCTTATCGTAAACAGAGAAAGGCCGCCTCAGCAACATTCCCCCGTTCGAGCATGAGACCTCCACGAATTGCCCGGGAAGGGTGGAATTCGCTATCTTCTCCGAGTAGAAAGTTATGAGATTTCCATCGATGCTTACCATTTTATTCGAAATTACAGCACAATTTTCCGATACTGTCATCGCAACTCCCCGAATGGATAGATCACTTCTCCGGAAGCGATCGTGTACTTAATTCTTCCCTTCAATCTACTGCCCAAAAAAGGCGTGTTCTTGCCTTTCGAGTACATCGCGGACTCCTCGACGCACCACTCCTCGTCCGGATCGAAGAGGACTATATCGGCCCGTTTTCCGGTCTCGAAACAGACCGGCTCTATTCCCAGAAGTAGTGACGGCGAAAGTGAGAGAAACTCCACCAGTCTCTCCAGATCGATTATCGCTTTTCTCACCAGGTTGTTGTAACAGAGCGAGAAGAGCAGTTCGATTCCCGAAAAGCCCCTGGCCGGTTTATCCAACTTCTTGTCTTCAATGCTGTGGGGGGCGTGATCTGAGGCGATTATGCTTATAAGCCGCGTCGAAAGCGCCCAGATTATTGCCTGTCGGTCCTCTTCATTTCTGAGAGGAGGATATACTTCGTACATACCCATTTCTAGCCCTTTCTCAACTTCGCAAAAATAATGGGGGCAGGTCTCCACGGTAAACTTTATATTCTTGTGCCTGCACTTTTCCAGGTATCTCACAGATTCAGCCAGACTGATGTGCTGAATATGGAGGTTTCCACCGATTCTTTCGTTGAGGAAGATGTCCCTGCATATCATCATCGCTTCGGCGTTGTGAATCTTCTCATCCATTCCGGGTGCTTCGGGGTGTTCGCCGACCACCACGCCGGTCTCTCTGGAAAACTTAAGTATCTCGACCATGTCCGAAACTCTATCAACCGGCAGGCCGTCGTTGGTGAAGAACCTAGCGCCACTTCCGAGCAGTTCTTTCCAGTCGCTTCTCTCGCCGTCTAGATCACGGTTTATGGCGCACGATTGGATTATCCTGATCTTCGAATCCCTCTGAAAGGCACGGACATTTTCGAGATTTTCTGGACTGTCGGGACAGGGCTTTACATTAGGCATGGCGCAGAGTGCCGTCACGCCACCGGCTGCGGCTGCCCTGGTCGCTGTTTCAACGGTCTCTTTGTATTCATACCCGGGCTGCCTGAGATGGACATGGGCATCGACCATTCCAGGTATGGCGGTCAAACCTGCGCCATAGATCACGGGCACGCCAGAAAGGTTGATCTCGCTATCAATTTTTCTTATCCTACCGTCTTCTATGAGAATATCGTAGGGTGTGATACTGGATCTCCTCCAGTCGACCATCCTCACACTTTTAATCAGGAGCACACAAAACCCCCTTCGTTATAAAGAACTCAACCAGAGATGCGCAGGCGTCTATATCCATGCTTTCGTCCGGCGAGTGGCTCACCCCTGAAGGATTGGGCAAAAGCAAGAGATTGGAAGGGTAAGTCCCGGCCGTTCCGGCAATATCGTGCCAGGCCATACTGTTCATAACAATCGGGTCCAATCCAGACTCCGAAAGCTGTTTGAAGCAATTCGCCGAAAACTCTCCATCCATGACCGCCGGGTCGTACTGCGAAACTACCGACCAGTCGAAGGCGATCGAGTATCTCTCCGACTCGCCCTGGCAGATGCCGACCAGCTCTTCCACATAAAGTTCCAGCAAATCGGCTGAGAAACCGCGAATATCCACCATAAGCTCCGTCTCGCCGGGAATCATGTTTATGACGTTTGGCTTGTTCTCCACTCGCGTAACCGTGCCAACTGCGCCCGAAACCAGGTGTTTCTCCATGATCTCCCTGACTGCCTTTATCGCCGAGGCCGCCGCAAGCAGAGAATCCCTCCTCGCCGATAAATCGGCAAGGCTCGAGTGGCCCGTCTCGCCCTTGAAGTTCAACCTAAGCCTCCTCTGTCCGGCTATTCTTTCGACCAGTCCCAACCTGGAACCCTTCCGGTAGAGGTAGGCCGATTGGTCGATGTGAACCTCAAGAAACCTAGAGATTCCGGTTATTTCAGGCTTTTCGGCAAGAGAGAGCTTCGAGTAGCGTTTAATATCTATCAGTTCTCCAAGAGATCTTTCATTGCCAATGAGGGCGGTATAGTCTTCAGGCACGCAACGACCGAAGAAGTACTTCGATCCGATGGAGGCCTGTCCAAAGAGCGAGGACTCCTCACAGTTGAAGGCGATCATCTCCACCCTGTCGCGTGTGCGATCTTCGAGCATCTCCAGGAGAATCAACCCGAAGACCAGACCGGCTACGCCATCGTACTTTCCTCCCCCTGGCACCGAGTCGTAGTGAGAGATTATAAAAGTCTTGCCGGCCTGAACGACATTTTCGGAGGAACTCGCGACATTTCCCAGTTCATCGACATATACTCTCTTGCCCAGAGAGCGCAGTCTTTCAATAATGTATTCGATTGCCCTATCGTTTTCATCGGAGAAGGGCAGGCGGGTGACCCCAGGTCCAGGGAGAGAAAAGCGCGCAAAAGCCCCGATTTCTCGAACAATCTTTTCCCTGATCGAGTAGAACATAGAACCTCCACTCATGCTCATTTCGCCGACGACTCGTGCCACGAGAGAAGCCTGTCCTGAAGTTTCTTCATTCCGACGTCGAGAAAGAAGCTCAAAAGGCTGATCACGAGGATAACCGTCATCAGGAGAGTAATATCGTACATCTCGTTTCCAAGTATCAGAAGAAAGCCTAAACCGGCCCTCGAACCCATCATTTCGCCGATGACGGCGGCCGTTATTGAAAGAACCAGGCCGACCCTAAGTCCGGTCATAAGATAGGGAAGGGCGTTCATCAGTTCCAGCTTCAGCATGACCTGCCACGGTCTGGCCTTGAGCACCCTCATCAGATGGTAGTAGTTCTTTTCGGTAGACCTGACGCCCAGTATCATATTGATCATAACGGGAAAGAGCGTTACGAGGGCAATGAGAACAACTTTCGAGAGTATCCCCAGGCCGAACCAAAGCACGAAAAGAGGTGCCAGAGAAATCTTGGGTGCCGTCTGAAAGATGAGTATATAAGGGGAGAGTGCCCTTTCCAGAAGTTCGACTTTGGCAAGAATATAACCCATGATTATGCCCAATCCGGCGCCCGCGGAGAAACCTATAACGATTTCTTCGAGAGTGGCAAGGAAGTTCTTCTGGAGAACGGAGTTCCTGACGAGTTCTATGAATTTGAAGAGTATATCTTCCGGAGGGGGAAGGATGTGCGTGGGCGTCTTCAGAAGGGTCACCATGACTTTCCAGATCACCACAAAGGCGACAAGTACTAGAAAACTCATCGATCTGGTCTTGAGATTCTTCATAATTCCTCCCCCGCTCCGAAAGAGAACAATCAGAGACTTGCGACGACGAAATCGGAGGCCTTGACGTCTGTGGTTATTATCTGATATTCCTTCATGATATCTATTGAGTTCTGCCACCTCTGCACGTTTCCGTAACCGAAACCGAAAGCCTCCGTGTCTTCGCTCCGCCAGAGATATCCGGCGTAGATATCGCTCAGTATGGCAGCCATGTACTCCTCGCGGCCTGCATAGGTCGGCGTGTACTTCTCTATCGTCGTGTAGGTTGCCTTGAGCATATTTTCAGTGTCGGAAAGGTAAGTCATGATTTTGTTGAGCGCCCTGGTAAATCTCACAGCCAGGTCCCTTTTCTCCTTGAGAAGCTTGTCGCCTGTCACCAGAACGTTTCCGAAGGACGGAAGGAACTCGTCGGATCTGAACTCTTCGACCTCGATACCCTGGTACCTGAGCTCGAAGGTTCTAAGCATGGAGAAGCAGATCGCATCGACCCTCTTGTTGACGAGTGCCGGAACGATTGCCTCGGTGCCGATTATTTCGAGCTGAATATCGTTGAGCGTCATACCGTTCTTCTTGAGCAACACCTGGAGCTGCACATAGTTGGAACTGCCGTAACTGGTTATGGCAACCTTCTTTCCCTTAAGGTCTGTCGGCGTCTGTATGCCGCTCTCCTTGAGGAAAATTGTGGAACCCAGGCCGTGCTGGTAGGTCGTGTGGATAACGTTAACCGGAATACCCTGCGATCTTGCGACTATTACGGGTTCTCCGTTCGGAAAACCGAACTCCACATTTCCGACAGCAACGTTCCTTATGATATCGGAAGCGTTACCGAAGAAATACTCGACTTCCAGACCCTCTTCTTTGAAGTAGCCGAGCTCGATGCCCATGTAGATCGGAATGTAATACGGAACGGCCGAACCTTCGATTTGAATCGTAACCTTTTCCGCGAACGCAAAAAGGCTTATGAACAAAGCCAATAGAATAACAGCTGCCTTTTTCAAAACCAATCCCTCCTCTTCTTGAGTTTCAAAGCTCTGCTTTCAGAGCTATCTTTATTGCATCGATCTGTGCACTCTTGTAATCGCTCAACCACATATTGCTGACCCTGTTCCCATGTACGGCAAGGATGTTGGCCGCCCTCATGCCCATCAGACTGGCGAGCGTGAATATCGTTTCGCTCTCCATGTCGAAGTTGATCACGCCGGCCGCTCTCATTTTTTCCAGAAGATCACTCTCTCCGAGACCCTCGATGACCGGAAGAAATCTGCCCTGACCCGCGTAGTATGAATCGACCGTGGCGCCAATGCCGACGCAGGCTTTCTTTCCAGCCTTCAAAACGCTTTCGTGAAGGGCGACCAGCATGAAGGGATCGGCAACGGCCGGGTACTCGGATCTCACGTACATCCTCGAACTCCCCCCGAGTCTGACGACACCGGAATTCAGTACCATGCTGCCACACTCTATCTCTTCCCTCAGGGCGCCACACCCACCGACTCGTACGACTTTTTCTACTCCCAGCTCTTTCAACTCGACCATGACTATCTCCGACGAACCCCCGCCAATACCGGTTGAACAAACTCCAAAACGTCTTCCCGAATAGCTTCCGATAGCTATCGAGAACTCTCTGTTCTCGTTGAGCAACTCGAATTCGTCCGACAGTTCCTGGAACAGCTTCAATCTCGCCGGGTCGCCGGGCAGGAAAAACAACTCCGGTACTTTCAGGTCGGTCCTTACTTTAAGATGGGGCAGAAGTCCGTCGTCAAGGGGGTTGTCGGCTATCGGTTTCAACTTCTTGTCATCCATTACGTTCCCTCCGTGAAGGCCAGTTTCGATTCGTGCCAGAAGAGCAACTTCTTCTCTACGAATTCTATGCTCCAGTAAAGAATCAGGCCGAGAAAGGTAGTGGCCAGTATAGAAGCCATGAGTAAATTCGCATCGTACAGTGAACTTCCGTAAACCAGAAGGTAACCGAGTCCCCGGTCGCCAGCCATCCATTCCGAGACGATTGCGCCGATTACCGATTGAACCATGGCGATCTTGAGTCCGGCCATTATAAGCGGCGTGGCCATAGGAAGCTCTAGTTTCAAGACTCGTTGTCTCTCGGTAGCCTTGAGAACTGTCATAAGGTTACTGTAATCCTCGGGGATCGAGCGGAGACCCAGAATGGTGTTCACCATGACCGGAAAGAAAGCCGAAAGGATTATAAGAAGCAGCTTCGAGGGCATCCCGAGACCGAACCATATTACGAAGAGCGGAATCAAAGAGACTTTGGGAGTGGCCTGTATGACCATGACATAAGGAGAGATTATCTCTTCGAAGGTTCTGGACCGGGCCGAGAAGTAACCGGCCAAAAAACCCATTGTGGAACCTATCGAGAAACCCAGTATAATGGTGTACAGGGTTACCCATCCCTCCCGGATGAAGGTACCATTGGCGATCAGGGCAACGAACCTCTGGCCGACCGCCTCCGGTGGCGGCAGAATGAAGGGTGGCACATCGTTCAGAACTATATACCCCTTCCAGATGCCAAGAAAGAGGAAGAGAAAGAGAATAGAGAGAACGGTTATTAATACCCTCTTATTCATCAAGCATCACGCCCGCTTTTATTTGAGCATCTCCCTGAGTTCTCTTACATAAACGTAGAACTCTGGAGAGAGTTTGGTATCCTCGTTGCGCGGCCTGGGAAGGGTGACTTTCATATCCTTCAACACTCTGCCAGGCTTCGTACCCATGACGATTATCCTGTCAGAAAGGTAAACGGCCTCACTGATACTGTGGGTGACGAAGATGACGGTCTTTCTGGTCGATTCCCAGATCTCCAGAAGAACGTTGTTCAGGTTGTCCCTGGTTATAGCGTCGAGCGCCCCAAAGGGTTCGTCCATGAGAAGGATCGGTGGATTGTAGGAGAGCGCCCTGACTATCGATACCCGTTGCTTCATTCCTCCAGAAAGCTGCCTGGGATAAGACTCTTCGAACCCGACCAGTTTGGCCAGCGCAAAGAGTTCTCTAACGTGTTTTTCGTCCGACTTCTCTCTCTTTCCCATTATCTCGAAGGGAAAGAGTGCGTTGTCAAGTGCGGTGCGCCAGGGGAGAAGAACGGAGTCCTGAAAGACGAAACCGAAAGGCGGGACCTTATCGTTACCCTGTTCGGTTATCTCCACGCTTCCCGAAGTGGCCGGCAGTAACCCAGATATAATCTTCAAAAGCGTTGACTTCCCACACCCGGATGGTCCCAAAAGAGAGACGAACTCGCCCCTTCCGACCTCGAAAGAGACCTCCTCCAGAGCTATGAACTCTTTCCTGTCCTTTTTGTCACCGCTTACAAAGGTTCTACCGACGTTCTTTACCTTGACGACTGTTTCACTCATATAAACCTCTAATACATGAATTTGCTGACTTTGTTCGCAGCTTCCTTCATACGTTCAACAACCTGCCTGTTGCGCTCCTCATCACCGAATCTCTCACCCGGGGCGATCGCGGTAATGCTGGCGAAGGCAAAACCGTTGGGTCTCAACACAGGAACGGCCAGTGCCCTCAATCCCGGTTCATACTCCTCGTCACAGAAAGCGAATCCATCCCTTCGGACCTTCGCGAGCCTATCTCTGAACTTCTCGATCGGACACTGGCTTACCTGTGAATCTTTATTACCGCTGGAAATGCACATGAGTCTTTCGGCTTTACTGGATTCGATATGGGCGACTATCGCCAATCCGGCAGCGGTACAGTGGACGGGGAGGTAAACCCCCGATCTGGCCCTGAAGCTGAAGACTCTATTGCTTTCGACCGTTAGCAAAGACGCGACCCCATTTTCCATCAGTTCGCTGAGAAAGACGGTCTCGTTTATCTCGTCCTTCAGCTCCGTCAAAATCACTTTCAGTAAATCAAGATTCATCTTCCTGGAAATCTCGTGAACCAGTGGTACGATCCTGGGGCTGAGCCTGTATTTACGGCTCTCCAAGTTCTTCACCAGAGCCTCACACTCCACGAGATCGTTGAGAATCCTGTGTGTCGACGACATAGGCAAGCCTGCTTTTTCCGAAACTTCAATTACCGAAACACCCTCGATATCGGAATAGGCGACTATACCGATGATATTAAAGACTTTCTCGAGATACTTCATATTCCTCCTCACAGAATATCTATTCTGTCATACAGAATCATTATAAACTACTTTTTCTCTCTATCAATTTGCCTTTGAAGGTTGTCACGATCGACTATGGGCAGACAAAACCAATTAAAACGAAATTTCTAAGTTTTTCGCAACTTTAAATAATGGTATAATTATTAAGGGTTTCGCAGGCATTATGTAATACACCTCGTAAGAGATAGAGCGGTTGATCACGTGAATCTAAAAAATTCAAGGAGGTTTTCCCGGGATGAAGAGATTTTTCGTTGTAATCGGCATTGTTTGTATGGTCCTGTCAACGGCTCTGGCAGTTGAATCTTTCACTGTTTACACCACTCTAGAGGAGCTGGCGGCGAAGCAGCTTTTCGACCGGTACGAGGAGGTTACCGGAATAAGGGTCGATTGGGTGAGGCTTTCCGGAGGTGAGGCCGAAGCCAGAATGGAGGCCGAGAAGATGAACCCACAGGCCTCTATATGGGTCGGTGGAGTCGGACTCAACCATATAAGCGCAAAACTCAAGGGACTCACGACACCGTATTTTTCAAGGGCGGCCGTCAACACTCCCGAACAGTACAAAGACCCGGAAGGTTACTGGATAGGGCTATATCTGGGGCCTCTCGCATTCGTCACGAATGTCGATAGGGCTAAGGAGCTTGGTATAGAGCCTCCCAAGGGTTGGTTCGACATTCTGGACTCCAAATACACCAACCTCGTGAGGGTGGCAAATCCAAACACCTCCGGAACGGCCTACAACCTGATCACTTGCATGATATCGCTCTTTGGTGGTAACGAAGATCTCGCCTTCCTTTACCTGAAGAAGCTCGACAGGAGTATCGATATGTACACGCGTTCCGGCTCTGCCGGCGGCAAGAGTGTTGCCATCGGCGAGATCCCGGTGGCGATCGGCTATGCCCATGACATGGTGAAGCTCAAGGCCGAAGGGGCTAACGTTATTATTACCGTTCCTGAGGAGGGCACGGGTTTCGAAATCGCTTCCATGTCGCTTATCAAGAACGGGCCCGACCCGGTGAATGCCAAGAAGCTGTACGACTGGATATTGACTGAAGAGGCTCAGGGTATAATAGCCAGCTGGTATGTCATCCCCGTCTCGAAGATAGCACCCAAGCACCCGCTATCTTTCAGCATGGACGAGATAAAGACCGTTCACCAGGATTACGTTTGGGACGCCGAGAACAAAGAGAGGCTTCTCGACCGCTGGACCAGAGAGATCGGAGCCGGTCTCTGAGTTAACCGGGACGGGATCAAACTCCCGCCCCTTCCGGTTATACTGAAACCATGTGTTACTCTGGGATGTGATCGCCTTGTATTCATGGAAAAAGCTTCTTAATTTTCTCGTGTTGAGCGTTGTCGTTTTCGTTGCTCTTTTCTGGATTTTCGATACCCTGAAGCAATCCTTCTACAAAATAACCAGGGATAATCAGAAGCGGCTGGTCACGGTTCTATCCGGCGCGGCACCCAGAGAGGCCGGGCTTGCCGAAAGCTGGATAGTCGCCGCGAACAAAGAATTCACCGACGCCGACATCATATACGTTGATGGCATACCCGGCTGGAGCGAACTGACCGTACTCGCACCGGATCCGGAATTGAAGAGCTTCTTCGATGAATACAGCGGCTCGGCCGATTTCAAAAAGGGGTTTGAGAGCGTCTATTATCTGGAAAACTATTATTCGGACCTGGAGTACTCTTTCGACAAACAACGCGTTTCTCTGGTCTTCTCACCGTTGATCGACGAGACAGGCTACGATATAACCGGTTTTCTGGTCTTCCTACTGTCAGCCGAAGGTGGAAAGAACTACGCAAGGCTTCTGGATATCTTTATGATCGGCGCTTTCGCCGTCTTCGTGATCATCTACTTCATTTCGAAGTTCTTCCGTGACCCGGCAATGGGTTACATAATTCTGGGGCTCTTCATAATGGTCGGCATCTTCGTGGCTTATCCGCTCTTCGAAGCCGTAAGGCTGACCTTCCTGAAGGACGGGAGCTTCTCGATGAACACCTGGGTTTCGATCCTGACTTCAAGACAATACCTGAGTGCGCTCTGGGGAAGCGTGAAGCTGGGCATGCTTACGGCCACCTTCTCCACTGTG
This sequence comes from Mesotoga infera, assembly GCF_900157305.1. Taxonomy (NCBI): domain Bacteria; kingdom Thermotogati; phylum Thermotogota; class Thermotogae; order Kosmotogales; family Kosmotogaceae; genus Mesotoga; species Mesotoga infera. Next base: position 2,948,151 of record NZ_LS974202.1, on the reverse strand, counting down.
ATAGGATTCATCTTCGCCTTCGTGATAAACAGGACCGCGATAAAGGGGAAACGCTTCCTCGGCACGATGGGACTTCTGCCGGTCATCTCTCCACCCTTCTCGCTGTCGCTGTCGCTGATCCTCCTTTTCGGTAGCAACGGGCTGATAACCAAACAGATACTAGGATTGAAAGATTTCACCATTTACGGTCTGGGAGGTCTTACGGCCGTCCAGACGATCGGAATGTTTCCTATCGCCTTCCTGACGATGTCAGGCGTTCTTCATGCCATAGATTCCACACTTGAGGAGGCCTCGCTAGACCTCAATGGCAGCAGGTGGAAGACCTTCTCCCGGATAACCTTCCCACTTGCGATTCCCGGGGTGCTCAGTTCGTGGCTTCTCGTCTTCACCAATTCGCTGGCGGATTTCGCCAATCCCCTTCTTCTGGCCGGCTCTTACAGGGTTCTTTCCGTAGAGGCTTATATCGAGGTGACCGGCCGCAACAGGTTGGGCCATGGCGCCGCCCTGTCTATTCTATTGCTTTTGCCTTCGGTCACGGCCTTTCTGGTGCAGAGATACTGGGTGAGCAGAAAGTCCTATGTCACCGTTACCGGAAAGCCCTCGGCACGTCTCAGCGATCTGGTATCACGCCCGGTCAAATACTTGCTGGTGGCCTTCATCTCGCTTTTCATAGTCTTCATTCTCGGTCTTTATGGAACGATCGTCGCGGGTTGTTTCGTGGCCAACTGGGGTATAGATTACTCCTTCACGCTAAAAAATATCACCGAGGCTCTCCAGAGGGGGCGCGATGCCATATTAGATACTTTCACGCTTTCGGCGATAGCCACTCCCATCGCCGGATTGATAGCCATGATGGCGGCGCTGGTGATCGTGAGGAAGAAATTCGCAGGCAAGAGAGTTCTCGAAGGGCTGATTCTCGCACCCTTCGCCATACCGGGAACGCTTATCGGTATAGCTTACATACTGGCCTTCGACGAACCGCCACTCATACTTATCGGAACGGGGGCCATCATTGTTTTAAATTACATAATCAGGGAGCTACCGGTGGGAGTCGAGGGCGGCGTCGCCACGCTTCGTCAGATCGATCCTGCGATAGAGGAAGCGGCGCAGGACCTGGGCGCAGATTCCACAACGGTCTTCAGAACGATAGTGTTGCCTCTCATAAGGCCGGCCTTCATATCGGGTATGTCCTACACTTTCGTAAGATCCATGACCGCTGTGAGCGCCATAATATTCCTGATCTCGGCTCAGTGGTACCACATGACCGTGTTGATATACAATTTCTCCGAATCCATAAGGTTCGGTCTGGCCAGCGTGCTTTCGACGGTTCTCATCATAATAGTCTTCGCCACTTTTGGCCTTATGAGACTTTTGGTGCGAAAGAACGAATACCTTGAAAAGAGCGTTAATCTTAATTGATCCTGATTTGCGGGGTGGTTTGATGTCAAAGGCTTCCGTTTCGGTGAGAATAGAAAACGTAACTAAGATCTTCAAAGACCTCAGGGGAAAGGCCGATGTCGTAGCCGTGAACGACGCAAATTTTGAAATCGAGCCGGGGGAACTCGTCACTCTCCTCGGGCCTTCCGGGTGCGGTAAGACCACCACGCTGAGAATGATAGGAGGATTCGAACTTCCCACAAAGGGCAGGATCTTTCTGGGAAACGAAGATATCACCTTTCTCCCTCCAAACAAGAGAGACACTGCGACCGTTTTCCAGAGCTACGGGCTCTTTCCGCACATGAACGTCTTCGACAATGTAGCCTACGGTCTGAAGCTGAGAAAGGTCCCTTCGAAACAGATTAAGGAAAAGGTAATGAATACATTAGGACTCGTCGGCCTGAGAGATCTCGCCCAGCGACCGCCTTCCAAGCTTTCGGGCGGTCAACAGCAAAGGGTGGCGCTGGCCAGGAGCCTGATAGTCGAGCCCTCAGTTCTTCTACTGGACGAGCCGCTCTCCAATCTCGATGCGCTCCTCAGGGAGCAGATGAGGGTGGAAATAAAACGTATTCAGAAATCCCTGGGGATCACCACGATCTACGTCACACATGACAGGGTCGAGGCGATGAGTCTTTCCGACAGGATTATAGTGATGAAAAACGGCTTCATAAGACAGATCGGCTCGCCAGACAGGATCTACGAAGACCCCGACTCCAAGTTCGTGGCCGGTTTTGTGGGCAAAGTGGCCTTCCTGCCAGTCGAGATAATGTCTGTCGACGGAAGGTGCAGCGTGAGATTCGAAGATAAGGTTTTCGAAGTAGGCAAGTTCTCTCCGGAGTTGAAACCGGGCGATAAAGGCGTGATAATGGCCAGGCCGGAATCGCTCAAACTTCTCGAATCGGGCGCAGGCATGATCGAAGGCAGAGTCAACACGAACATATATCTCGGCGGCAGCCTTGAATCCTTCGTATCGACCGACCGTGGCGAGATTCTTGTCCAAATAGACAACCCGGCCGAGAAAAAAGTCTTCGCCGAAGGCGAGGGAGTCTCTATAGGCATCATACCCAATTTGGTCAAGGCACTGCCCGACAGGGACGATTGACGGTACTTCTAGAACACGAGAGTGTTCGAAAGTTAGCTTCGTACACGGGAAGGGAGAGCCTGTCCTGAAACGCTCCCCCTCGCGAAAATGGGGACTGACGGGCTCCTGACGTCTGTCCCGTTTTTCGCGAAGACCGGGATCCTGACTTGGAGCACGTCAGGATGACGTGAGGGGAGAGCCTGCCCTGATGAGCCTGTCCTGAAATGCTCCTATTCAGGAATCCTAAACGGGACCCCGCTCTTTATATACGGGATCTCGCTCAGAAGAGCCGTCCTTCGTTGTTCGTCCCAGATCATGGCCCCGTCCTTCGTGAGAGCATTGGGAGCAGTTCCTCGACATTACGCATCCAGAACGCCCCTATCCTGTCATCCCGGGCTCCGACCCGGGATCCACTCCTTAGAAAACCGTGATTCTGAGTCAAGCTCAGAATGACGGATTGATATTCCGCGCGTGCTCTAGGCTCTCTCAAAGGACGGGTCCACGCTCCTAGACGAAGGAGGCTCTTCTCGCTCTTCAGACTTCCACTACCTTTCCCTCTCTGAAGCTTCTGTATGCAGCCATTACGACTTTGAGCGACTGCAAACCATCGTTTCCTTCGGTAAAAGGCTCCTTGCCCTCCCTAAGGACTTTCAGGAACTCCTCTATCATTAACGAATCGAGATTGTCGCCGTAATTTTCCCATCGATTGCCCTTTTCGTTGGAATAGACCTCGATCTTTGAGTTGAAGACATCCAGAAAGAGCGTTCCCCTAGTTCCGACTATGTGGAGCGTTACATCTCCCCAATAGGGATGTGCCTTCGGTCTAGACCAGCTGCAATCGAGCGTCATGTACTGTCCTGTCGAGAGTTTGAACATCTCCAGTCCGCAGTCTTCGACCGGTATGTCGTGTATAAGAGTGCCGTAAGTGGCGTAAACCTGCGTGAATTCACAATTCAGAAGCCATCTCACTATATCCACCACGTGCACGGTGTGGTCCATAACGGCGCCGCCACCGCCCAGAACGGGGTCTGTGAACCAGCCACCCGGCATTCTCCCGTGGTTGGTTCCCACCAGACTCACTACCTCGCCCAGCAGGCCGCCCGTGATGATCTCCCTGGCCTTTCTCACGGAAGCGCTGTACCTAACCGGAAAGGCCATTTGAAGCTTCACACTGTTCCTGCGGCAGATCTCGATCATCGCCTCCGCGTCTTCCACGCTTGTCGCGATAGGCTTTTCACAGAGAACGTGTTTTCCGGCTTTGGCAGCGATTTCGACGAACTTCCTGTGGGTCGAGTTCTCGCTCGTCACTATCACGCCATCGCTGCCGGCAACGAGTTCTTCGGGGTGTTCGTAAGGCTTGACACCAAGCTCTTTACAGGCCGTACTCATCCTGGATCTGTCCTCGTCGAAAAGCCCCGTTATCTCGATATCGTTCATTCTCTTCAAGGCTCTCACATAGCTGTAACCGTGCATATGCGCAATACCGAGGATCGCGATTTTCATCATCTCAAAACACCTCCGAAAGCTCGACCGGTCTGTGCAGCTTTGCCGACAGGTTGGCAGCCAGCGCGACTCTCAACGATTCTACGGCTTCTTGCCCGTTAACCGGGACTTCCCTGTCTTCATCTATCGAAAGTATGAAAGATTTCAATTCTTCAGCGTACGGATCGTAATAGGCGGTATTCTCCTGCGAGTATTTCGGCTTTCCGTCGATCGAGGTTTGCAGACGAAGCGTCGTCTCTCTCTCGTAGCTATTGGTTATCATTCCCTTTGTGCCAACGAATTCGTAGAAGGTTCCGAAGTTGACAGGCATCCCGGTCGGTTCGGCCCAGCTGCCTTCGATGTGCGCCAGAGCGCCGGACTCGAACCTAAGAATCGCCATGCCATGATCGAAAGAGTCTTTCTTCCTTTCCGAGCTCAGCGCTACGGACCTCGCTTCGACGGTCTTGACAGGCCCCAGTAGTTTTCTGAGAAAATCGAAGTCGTGTATGGAGAGATCTACGAAGACGCCTCCGCTCTTGTCAATATCGGCAAACCAGTTGTCAATACCGTGAGAGGGAAAGGAACCTCCCCTGTAAAGTCTTGCCATCACTATTTCTCCGATGTCTCCGGCAACCGCGAGCTCCCTCACTCTTATATATTGCGGAAAGAAACGTACGACGTGGCCCACCATGAACTTCCTGCCGCTCTTTTTTGCCGCCCCGTCCATTGCCCTGGCCTCTTCTATCTTGAGCGCTACGGGCTTTTCGCAGAAGACGTGCTTGCCGGCCTCCAGCGCCCTGACGGCAAGCTCGCCGTGCGTGAATGTCGGCGTGCAGATATCCACTATGTCTATGACGCCGTTTTCCAGAACTTCCTCAAAACTGGCAACGTTTGCTCCGTATTTTTCGGAGATTGCCTTTGCCCTGCTTTCGACTGGATCGATTATCCAGAGGGAACTGATCTCACCCATGGCCCGGTAGGCCCTCGCGTGGACGTTCCCCATCATTCCAGCTCCAAGTATCGCTATCGAGTGCATCTCGCTCCTCCTCTTCTCTTTTCCGGTTTGAATATATCGGCTTCGTTCAATCGAGTGCAGTTCAACACTCTGGTAATGAATTCTCTCTTCATAAGCTGTTCCGGCCCGTGTGAATCGGTTCCGTAAGAGAACCTAACGCCCTTTCGTTGGAGGAGATCGATCACCTCCAACCGTGGCGATGAGGACATCTCGTGTATCTCCACGGCCACACCGCTCTTTACAAGAGTCGGAGCTATCGAGGCGTACCAATCGAGCGTGAGATACTTCGCCGCGTAATAACGCTCGATCTCGCGGCGTTCATCGAAGGTTCCGCCGTTTGCTCCAAGAGGTGCCGTGGGAAGATAACCCTCGACATGGCCCAGAATCTGAAAGCCTCCCTTTTCTATTCCGCGTTCTATGTAAGTCCTGTACTCTCTCCAGTAGTCGGATTCGCTTTTATGTCTTCCGTTTACCCTGTGTACGCTGGCGATCAAGAAATCGAAAGGCGGCGCCCCGGTCGGAAGCATCAAACCGTCCGGTCCCAGCCCCGTCTCGCCACCAAGAAAGACTTCTATGCCAGAATTTCCCGCTTCCTTTTTGAACCTGTTGAAGAGGTCCATATAATTGGCTTCCGACACGGCCACAGAATGGGGCAACCCCGTTTCGAAGTGATCGGTTATCCCGCATTTCGACAGGCCGGCACGTTTTAGCGCAGTCAGAAGCTCTTCGAAGGACATCGAACCATCGGAAAAGACCGTATGAATGTGAAAGTCAAAATCAACGCCCATCATCACAGCTCCAGATGTTTTCACCATCGAATTTCCTTTCGCTTTCTATCGAGAGAATCCTCAGTGTCGTCGGTACGATATCGGCCAGTCTTGCCGCCGGTATTCTACGGCTTTTCAACATACTACCCTGGAAAGCGATCACGGTTCCCTCCTCGCCCTCGGTTCCATGATAGCCGAATCCCCCCATTTCCACCAGTGCCCTGGCTGTGGTAACTCCTTTGTTCAGCGTGCAGGCTATATCTCCGTAGCGGCCGTTGCCCAGGCTTTCCATCTCTTCTTTCGAATAGACGCGCCAGAGTTCTCTCTCGTTTCTCAAACGATTGGTTATCTCTACGCGAAGGTTCCTGGCCCTTTCGCTCAGAAGAAAGATCGGCACGGTTGGGTATCTAAGCATCGCAATGTCGAGGTTCGAGAACGATTCGCCCTCACCAATGAAAGCTGCCTTCAGATTCATGGAGGCGAAGAACTCCTCTATCGAAAAATCGCTTGCCCTGTCGGCGTAACTCATTGAATGGTCTGACGAGATCACCAGGAGAAACTCACTTCCCTTCCAGACCTCCAAAAGCCTGCCGATCGCCCCGTCTATTTTCTCGACCTCGGCCAGTGTCCTTTCATGGAAAGGACCGAACCTGTGACCGGCTGCATCAACGGCCTGAAAAATCGTGAAAACGGCGTCAAACTCTTCCATGCAACCGGCGATGAGGTCCGTCATTTCCGTCGTATTGGCCCCGTCGGTCTGGGTGTAAGAAATGCCTGCCCGTCCTTCGAGCATGAAATGCTGCACCGAGGCCACGCTGTAACCATTCTCGACGAGTATATCGCCTATAGTCGCCACTTTCAGATCGCGTAACTTTCCCCTCACCCTGCCTGCCCCTATATCCAGTCTGGTGTTACACTCGATTCCATGGCGGTCGGGAAGGCAGCCGGTGAGTATGGTGCTCATCATCGGCGTCGTGAGTGTGGGAAAATGGGAAGTCGCCTTCTGAACAGATAAACCTTCCTCCATTATTCGTTTTATCACCGGAGCTTTCGCCCTGGCGAGAATTTCCGGACCGAGCGCATCGACTGTTATGAAAAGCAATCGCGGTTTCATCTTCCCATCTCCAGCAAAGCCACAACCGGCAGGTGATCGGAGGCCAGCGAGGGTACGGTGTAGGCGTTGACCGGAAGAAATTCTCGACTTGCCAGGATATAGTCGATCTGCGGGCCGGGGTTGTTCGCAGGTATAGTATGCAGGTCGATACCCAGATAATGATTCACCGATCTCAGTTCCTCTATCACTTCTTTCATGCGGTTCTCAAGATCGAAATACTCTACGTTGAAGTCTCCCGCAACGATCGCCGGTAAACCGCTTTCTCGCACTATTGAGTAGATCTCGCTCAGCTCGGTCTCGATCTCCTTTATACCGGCCAGACCGAGATGTGTACCCACCACCAGAACCCGCACTCCTTCTATCTCGATTGCCGCGATGGCCGCTCCGCGCTTTGCGGCATTGAGCCATTTCGGCTGGGGCAAGGTTACGCTCCTGGCTTGGACTATCTCAAACCTGGCGAGTACGGCGTTACCGTAATAACTCGTCCCTTCGGTTGGCCCGAAGAAGAGATTCATACCGAGCGCTTCGGCGATCTCCCCGGCCTGGTGTATTCCGGCCGTTCTCGGATTGCCTTGATCGACCTCGTTGAGTATCAGAATGTCGGGCTCTTCAGAACGGACGACATCTATTATCCTCTGCAGATCGACAACGTCGTCGACCCCTCTCGCGTGGCGAATGTTGTAGGTCATAACCTTAATCGTCAGGGCCATGGATATCATCCCCATCAAAAGGAAGAGACAGACAAGGGCCTTTTTCATCTCACTTCACCCCCAAGAATCTCCAAAAGTATTCTATTGACATCACTAAGATGGAGGAAATCGGAGAAGCTTTCGCTACCTTCTCCGTAAGATAGGATCGGTATGTAAGAGGCCGTGTGGTCTCCGCTGCACCAGGCGATCTCGAGGTCGATCGCCCTCTCGTCGCCCATGATTATGCTCAGGCCGCCAGTCTCATGATCGGCCAGTATCAGGAAGAGAGTCTTCGAGTTATCGAAGCTGTCCAGCAGCAACCGAACGGTCTTCTGGAAGGCCAGCAACTCGGCTTTAACCACCGCATCGTCGTTTATGTGCGAAGCGTCGTCTATCCTGGCCGCTTCTACTACCAGAAAGAGTTTCGGTCCGGCGATCAATTCAAGGCTCTTCCTGACGATCTCCGGAAGAGACATCTCGTTGGGAAGCAAAGCGTTTTCAAAGCTGTTATCACCCATCGAGAGAAAGGCCATGCTCCCCTTCTTCTCGCCGATCGGTTCGAAGAGTTTCTCGAACTGCAGGCCGTATACGGTGTAACCACTGGCGGCCAATCTCTCGAGCGTTCCGTTCTTTTTTGGCTTTCCGGTGAAGGGATTCAGACCGAGTTTTTCAAGTCCGCCAGCGACGAAGAGATCGATATCGCTGTTCACTAAATCCTCGGTTATCTGAAGATCGTCGGTTCTGAAGGCGTGCGCGTAAAAAGCGGCAGGCGTGCCGTCATAATATCTGGCGTTGGTTATCATCGCGACCTTCCAGCCCCTCTCTTTCAGCACCGTTGCCACCGACTGCACGGGGTTGCCCGATGGATCGAGCCCTGCGGCGTTGTTGACCGTTCTGACTCCGGAGAAAAGGGCGGTGGCCGCGGCGGCCGAGTCGGTTATCAGGGCATCTACAGGCGAATTTAGACCGAGGGAGACCCTGAAGAGTCTCGTCGCCGGATTCTCCCCGTAGAGCAGTTCCGAGAGGAAGAGATGGTTGAAGCCCATACCGTCGCCGACGACAAGAACCACGTTATCCGGCGTGGCGAAAGACAGCGAGACAATCGACAGCAGTAAAGCGAACAGCAAAACTCTCATCGACAGAATTCTCTCCTTTCTTAACCTTTGAGACCAGTCATGGTTATACCCTGAATGAACTGCTTCTGCAGGAAGAGGTACAACACTATTATCGGAATAATGGCCATAGCGGCAGCCGTTATCTGCAAGTGTATCAGGTCTCCATACCTCTGTGTGAAGAATTGAACGCCCAGCTGCACGGTCCTGTGCCTGTCGTCGTTAACTACTAGCAAAGGCCAAAGGAAGGCGTTCCAGGTCGACATAAAGGAGAAAACGGCCAGCGCCGATAGCGGTGCCCTCAGATTTGGCAGGATGATCCGTACGTAGGTACCGAACTCGGAAGATCCATCTATTCGTGCGGCGTCGAGTAGATCGTCGGGTATGTTGACGATGAATTGCCTCATCAGGAAAGTACCGAAGATACTCACCGAACCGGTTATGATCAGTGCAAAGTAAGAATCGACCAGCCCTAGATCGTAGACCATTATATAAAGCGGAATGATGGTTACCGGGAAGGGTATCATCATCGCCCCCAGTATGACCTTGAAGATAATCTCCCGGCCTTTGAAACGGTACTTGGCGAAGGCGTAACCGGCCAGACTCGAAGAGAAGAGGTTCAGAACGACCGAGGAGAAGGTCACCAGGAGACTGTTGAGATAGTACCTTACGAAGGGGACTGTCTTGAATACTTCTATGTAATTGTTCAAAGTGAGCTTCTTCGGCAGGAACTTCGGCGGAAACTCGAATAGTTCTCTCTGATCCTTGAAAGTCGAGAGAAGCATCCAGACGAAGGGCATCAGCATTATGAAGGCGAAGATGATCAAAAGAGCATACGCCAGCGTGTAAAGAACGACTTTTGAAGTTCTTCTGGAAGCCATCTCACTCCTCCTTTAGAAGCCGTGTTACTCTCATCTGTATAAGGGAGATCGTAAGTATGATCGCGAAGAGGATCAGCGACATCGTACTGGCATAGCCCATTTGAAGCCTGCTGAAACCGTATTCCCAGATGTAATAAACGGCCGTTTTCGTTTCGGCGTTGCCGCCGGTCATCATATAAATCTCCGAGAAAACCTGTATCGCACCGATCGTGGAGGTTATGAACACGAAGACGAGCGACGGCTTCATCAGCGGGATCAGTATATACCTCAGTCTCTGCCAGCCGTTCGCGCCGTCGATCTGCGAGGCTTCAACCGTGGTTCTGGGTATATCGTTGAGCCCTGCCAGAAAGATGATGATATCATAACCCACTCCCCGCCAGACGGCAACGGCAGCGACGGCCCAGATGGCCGTTTTAGGATCGCCGAGCCAGTTGACCGGCGGTATGCCGAATACGCTTAGCACATAGTTCGCCACGCCGTAGTAGGGGTTGTATATCCAGTTCCAGATGACGCTCACCGCCACGACGGAAGTGACGGTCGGTAGGAAGTAAACGACCCTGAAAAAGCCCTTGAACTTCGGGATGGCGTATATCAGAAAGGCGAAGAAGAAAGCTATCAGTATCTTGGCTGGAATCACGCCAAGCGCGTATTTGAAACTGATCCAGATCGATCTCCAAAAGTACTCGTCGGAGAAGGCCTTTTCAAAGTTGGCCAGACCCACGAAGGGTTTGTTCGCGATCAGTATGTTCCATTTTCTGAAACTTATGAAAAGCGCGAAGAGGGCTGGAAAGAACGTCAGGAAACCTATTCCCGCCAGCATGGGCATAAGAAAAAGGTACGGTGCCCTCTTACGGTCTCTGAAAAGCGTTATCGTGGCTACAATTATCAGCAAAGCGCCAACGGCGAGGAGATACCAGCCCACCCAGGTCACTTTGAAGAAATCGAGAAAGAACTTGGACTTCAGGGCCGGTTTCCACTGTTCCTTGGAAAAGATGCAGGTGAGATCGATAATCAACAGGACCAGTGAAAGAGCGAGAATCAGAAAAATCTTTCCAAACGTGTAGGCCACAATACAGGCCAGAGCGAGTGGAATTATAATGAACGGCAAACGTACCCCTGCCAGAGAGAAGTCCCAGGCCATCAGGCTTTCTTTACCGCTCGCGAAGGGCAGAAAGAGCGATAACGCTATCAACAGTATTCCCGTGAAAAAAACCACTTTATGTTTACCCGGCACCATACCTTCTACCTCCAATCAAGGGCCTTTTCAGGCCCTTGAGTCAGAACTGACTGAAAGTCTCTTCTAGATAAATGTTTATCTCCTTTATAGCCTTCTCCAGTGCGGCTTTCGGATCCATGTTGTTGTTTATGATTTCATTGTAGGCTATCTCCCGCAATTCCGAAGCCGGATCGGCCCAACCCCTGGAGAAGGTCGGAACGGCGTACTTGAGAGACTCGAAGATCGGTACGTACAGATCGTTTGAAAGCAGCTCGGGATCTTCGAGAACCTTCTTAAGCGATGGGAGTTCGCCGGTCTTCAACATCCATTTCTTCTGTGCGTCGGCAGAGGTAATATATGTCAGCCACTTCGCGGCGGCCTCACTGTTGTCGGCATCGCTCATTATAACGAGCGCCCAGTTTGTTATAACGTTGGCTCTCGAACCGGTCACCGGATGAGCCGGCGCGAGCGCCGTCTTGAAGACCAGATCCTTGCTTCCCGTGCTCAGGAACGAACCGACCATGGCGCCGTGACCGAAGACCATGGCCTGTTTGATCTGCTTGAAACCGGTCCATCTGCTTCCGAACTCGGGAACATAGACCTTCTCGACCTTCACCGCATCGGTGATGAACTTCAAAGCTTCGAGCTGGGCCTCTTCGAAAACTATCTTTTCGCCGCTTTCATCCCAGAAAGTGGCTCCGGCTTGGCGCATGAAGGTCTCGACAACCGGATGATAGCCTGCTATTCCCCAACCAGATTGCACCATCTTGCCGTCCTGCCAGATCGTGGTCTTTCGCGCGTATTCAATCAGCTCGTTCCAATCCTGCGGTGGTCTGTTCGGATCGAGTCCGGCCGCTTCGAAAAGAACGGGATTGTAGAAGAGAACAATAGTCTGGACATCGGTGGGAACACCATAGACCTCTCCCTCTATTACCAGCTTTTCGACCGCGGCCGGTATGTAGTCGTTGATGATACTTTCAGGAGTGACGACACTTTCGGGGAAAGGCTGAATCAAACCGTAGTTGTAAAACTCAGTCATAGCGTTCGAAGGGATCTGGGCGACGTCTGGGCCGCTCCCGGCCGCAAGGGCGGCGAGCAACTTGGTCTTGTACTCCCCCTCTGGAATGGCCTGCAGCTCGATCTCGATATCGGGGTTGGCTGCCATGAATTCTTCGGCCATCTCCAGTATAAGCTCAACACGGGCCGGGGAGTAATGCATCCAGTGGGTGATCGTCGTCTTCGCGATGATCGGAGAGACTAGAAGCACCACCATGAAAAGTATCGACAGAACTCTCTTCATAATTCACACCTCCTGTTTTTCAAGCAAAGCGGAAAGAGCCACTGCCAGCGGTACCAGCATCAGCCTTTCCGTAGATACCGTTACACTTTCGAACCTCAGATTTTTTCTCTTTATCGCCGTGGTGAAGATGTACTCTCTCAGGTAATCGAAAGTTCTGGAATTGTACACCGGGTTCTGGTTGTTCAACACGACCGTTTCTACACCGAGAAAATCGACCACGTTGGCTATCGCCGCACCGAGAAGGTCCAGCAACTGCTCGAAGACCTCGGCGAACTTTCTGTCGGAGGATACGGCGTACTCCTGGCTCAGAACTCCCAGCAGAGCCCTCTCGGGTTGTTTCAGATGGGACTCGTTCAGGTGAAAGGAAAATCTATCCATGAGGCTCTCTCTAGCGAAATAAGCCGACAGGCAACCTCTCTTCCCGCACCAGCAGAGTGGTCCGTGGGGGTCGAGCTGGAGATGTCCTAGCTCCCCGGCACTCCCGTGAGGCCCCCTGAAAACCTTACCGTCGATCACAAGCGAAGATCCGAAGCCTTTATCTATATAGAGGATGTCGGTCTCCCGAATCCTGCCGAAGAGGATCTCCGAGTAAATTAGGGAGTTGGCGTCGTTTTCTACCGTAACCGGACAGTCTAGCGCGAGTTTCTCTCCGAGAAAGACCCTTCCCCCGCTTGTGTAAAAGGCGTTCGTTACCGAGCCCGTCGCCCTTTCCACGATTCCCGGGGTGACGATGCTGAAAGAGACGAGCCTGTCCAGCTCTACTCCCCTCTCTACAAGCCTCTCAGGCAAAGCTGCCAACCCTTCTTCCACGTCGGTTCTTCCGTGCCCGATACTGAAGAAGTCTTTGATCCTTCCTGAAAGATCGCCCAGGGAAACGTCGAAACAGTTAGAGCGGATGTTCACCCCGCCGACCGATCTGGAATTTCTATCGAGAGTCAGCGGTGTAGAAGGACGTCCTCTGGTCTTTCTCGACTCGACGCTCTGCTCGGTGAGCAGTCGCTTTTCCATCAGCTGATTGACGACCCTCGAGATTGTAGCCTTGCTCAGCTTTGTGAGCGCAGTGATTCTGGCGCGGGAAAGACCGTCCTGGCGCCAAAGGCAAGCCAGGACCGTCCTCTCGGTATCGTTCAACTGGAGCAAATCACTCTTCTCCCAGATCGGTGATGTAGATATCGTATCCGCCCATTCCGGTATTTCTGTCAGCCGATGTGAAGACCAGAGTCTTGCCGTCGGTCCAGACGCTTCTTTCGTTGTAGATCGAATTGACGTCTTTCTCGACGTGGATCACAAGAGAGAGCGAAGGATCGTAATAATAGATGTCATAACTGCCGTACGCGTCGCCTCTGGCGCCGTCTACCCAGATCCTGCCTAGCGGATCGACGAAGACCGACCACTCGTCGCCGTCGGTCGATACCTCTCTGACCAGAACTGGCAGACTCCACTTTCCATCAACCTTCTCAGATCTCCAGACATCTCTCTTACCAACTATTTCGGCATCGCCAAACTTGCCTTTGGTTGTCAGATAAGCCACCGTCTCATCACCGTTGACCCATATATCCCATTCCTGGGTTTCGGTGCTCAGCTCGGGTATCATCACCGGATTCTTCCAGAGACCTTCTACAGGATCGAAAACCGCCCTGAAAAAGTCGTAATCTCTTTCGGTACCGGTGTACCGGGCAAAGTACATGATAAGAGTTCCATCTCTCTCGACAATGCATGGGCTTATTTCATTCGCCGCGGTGTTGATTTCCCCCGGCACCGGTTCTCTTGGTCCCCATGAACCGTCGGCCAACCTCTCGGCGCGGTAAATGTCGTAGTTGCCGGCCACGAAGTACAGCGTATCCCCATGAAGCCATGGCATGCGCTCTATGCCTTCGGTATTCACGGGCAGATTTTCAACCTCGAAAGCCAGAAGGGGAACGGCTATCGCCATAACCAGAACGATCAGTATCGCCTTACGCATAAAAACCACCTCTCTCACATCGATTTTGAAGCTTTCGGTAACTCTTGCGAGATCTTCAAGATTCCCTCTCTATCGAGAATCACCAGCCTGTAACTAAGTGCGGAACCTTCGAGACTCTTTCTTGTTGTAACTGCAAGTATCTCGTCGTGGTAGTCTATCGCATCGGAGTGCCTGTGGCCGAAAAGGGCAAGCATCAAATTTCCGCTTTCCAAAACCTCGACCAGCTCCTGCCGGTTCGGTTCCTTTTCGAAGAAACTCCACCTCGTGTCGAAAGGGTTATGGTGCGCGAAGAGTACCGTCTTGCGGTCATTATCGATCTCTCCCCTCAACCAGTCCATCTGTTCCTCCGAAACCATGCCGCTGACCAGTCCGTAATCGGAGTCTCCCGTGTCCATGAAAATATAGCGCCATCCACCCCACTCGAAGCTGAAGTAGAGCTCACCGAAGAACTCCGTCCACATTTCCTTTCCGACGACCTTTCCGGCCCTCTGACTGTCGTGGTTCCCGGGAATCACAAAGACCGGACATTCGGCATGCTCAATAAGTGTGCTCCTGAGAAAGGCGTAGTCATCTGGATAATACTGGGCCGCGTCGGAAACGTCTCCGGTTATGACTATCATCGTTGGCTCTTCCATCTGTGCGCTCTCTAGCAACTTTATGAACCCCTCGCGGTTCTCCGGTTTATTCGCTAAGCCCAGATGAATGTCTGTGAGCTGGACGATCCGAACCGTCCGGGAGCTATCGCCAAGAAAGACGCTCTTGGGTTCTATCCAGGAGTGGTAACCGGAGGAGTTCCGCGCTACGATCCTCAGATCGTAGAGACCGGGGACCGCGTTGCCTGTAATGATCGCATCGTTTCCGTAGCACATCACGGGTATCGTGCGGCCGTTACCTTGAAGGTAGGCCTTCACCGGCACGAATCCTTCCTTCAGACTTATCTCGAATCTAACCTCATCTAGATCCACCATGGCCGGCGATGTCAGCCTCGGCCTGCGGAGAAAATTCGCGACTTCTTCAAAAGACCCGATCTTTTCTTCCACAATCTCGACGAGGGCCATTTCCCAGCCGGTTTCAGATCGCTTCGCAACGCCGAGCTTATCTTCTATCCAGAAGGGATTCTTCGACTCTGTAACCTCCGCAAAGAGAGGCCTCACCTCACCGGAGACCGTGTCTAGCAAGAAGACTTCACCTTTGCCGCGATAGTCGGCTACGAATGCTATCAAGTTAGAGTCGTCATTGACTGCCGGAGAGGTTTCGTCGAAGGGGGTGGCCAGCAGTTTTCTCCGTGAAGCGCCGAAAGGGCTGTCCAGTTTCGAAAGTTCGACGAGATCCCAGCTTTCGCCCAGGTACTGGAAAACCAGTTCTCTACCGTCCGATGAAAAGTCGGCCGACTTAGCGTTGACTTCGATCACACTCTCACTGCCAGAGGCTATCTCAAGCTCGACCAGTTCCCAGTGGCCGTTGGCCTGTCTGGAAAAGACCACCTTCTTTCCGTCGGGAGAAAGCACAGGCTCGATCTCGTCACTGGGCGAAGAAAGCAGTTTTTGCAGCTTCTTCGATTCAAGATCGAGATGGTAGATCTCCCAGCTGGAGTTCAGATCGTCTGGCGATATTCTGCAGGCGAAGACCAGCCCCTTTCCTTTAATGTCTGGATACTCCGCCTCACCCGGCAGGGCGAGCTTTACCAGCTCTCCGTCGATGTATTCGTAGATCGCAGGGCCGCTGCCGGCTCTCGTTCCTCCGACGGAGTACGCCGACAGGAACAACCTTCCGTCCGACGAACTGGCGAAGATCCTGTCGGCGGCGCTCTCAAGTATCCGATCGTTCCCGGCTTCGCTCTCCACCTCTTGCGAATCTTCTACGGCTAGAAGAGCTTTATCGGCGACCGTCGAGAGAAAGATCATCCGGTTCCGCTGGATCTCGCTTATGTCGCTTTTTTCGGTCGGTCTCACATAGTAGTTACCTTCCTTGTCGAGCACCAGAACACCCTTCACTGAGGCGTAATCGCCGTTCTCCAGTCCTGAGATATCTATCTGCGCGTAAGAATAGAATTTAACTTTGATTTCACCCTTCGAATCTTCGTACTCCGAATCGCTCGAGCCGTCTATAACGAAGCCCCTGGCTATGGTCTCGTTGTCGTACTGGCTAACTTTTCCGAAGAACATTACCGGTCTGGCCTCGTATGCCGCCAGGGCCGTTCTGGGAGTATCGGTGAAGAGGATCTTCGGCGTCGGCAGATCGGCACCCTCCGAGAGGACTACGATGTCCTCCGGACCGGATGGAAGGATCACCAGACTGCCTATATCAGTGGAATAGCCAACAATCGATAGCGTACCCGTCACTCTGACCAGGTCTCCCTTCCTTACGAAAGGTTCTGTGAAACCGGCCCCGTAAACGAAGACCCCGGCCGAAGCGTCGGCTATCGTGAAGTAGTTCGCCTTATCGTGCCACTCGCCCGTCGAGACAAGTGCAACGCCTTCGACTGTCACTGTCTGGCCTTCGAGAATGTACTTACCGTCCATCGACGAGCGAAGATCGCCAAGTGTTGCAGTTATCTCTTCCCTTACCTGCACTGCCACGGGCGATAGGATCGCCTCGCCCTCCAGATCGACGGTGTACAGATCGTAGCTTCCGGCACCGTCTTTTCTGTCGCTCGAGGAGAGTATCAGTGTCTTTCCGTCGGTCCAGACGCTCCTGTCGTTGTACATTGTGTTTATATCTTCGCCGGGATGGACGATTTTCTTGGAATTCGGGTCGTAGTAGTATATATCGTGACCTCCGATAACCTCCTCCCTCGATCCGTCGATCCAGATCTTCCCATCGGGCGCGACGAAGACCGACCACTCGTCCCCGGTTGTATTGAGGACAGCCACGTTGAGAGGAGTCGTCCACTTGCCTTCGACCTTCTCGGACATCCATATATCTCTTCCGCCTACCGGAGCTGCGCCGCCGTGCGAGCCTTTCGTCGTTATATAGGCCAGAGTCTCGCCCTCGTTGACCCAAATTTTCCACTCCTGCGTGTCGGTGTTCAGTTCTTTAACCGAGGTCACATTTGTCCATTCTCCGCTACTTTTGTCCAGAACAGCCCTGAAGAAATCGTAGTCGGTGGCGTCGCTGTAACGGGCGAAATACATGACCAGATCATTACCGCTCCGTACCACGCAAGGGCTGATCTCGTTGGCCAGAGTGTTGACCTCGCCTTCCACCTGTTTGATTTCACCCCAGCTGCCGTCTTCTTTCAGGGCAATCTGATAAATATCGTAGTTGTTTCCGACAAAATAGAGAACATCTTCGAAGAGCCATGGCATTCTCTCGATGCTGCTCGTGCAGAAGGGCAATAGTTTCGCTTCGAAAGCAAATCCTGATAGAACGATCAAAATCGCTTCCACAACGAGCAAAAACCTCTTCCAGTTCATATAAAAACCTCCATACCACACCAAAATGTGAGCCGACAGGATAGCAACTAGACTTTACAACTAACCTCACATACAAACCAAACCGTAGTAGTCGCTGAATTTCGATCAGACTAAAATACAGGCCATCTCGCGCGGAAATAACACCCTTTTTCTCAACGGTAGCCGTCCGGTATTTAGTTTCACCTCGAGACTAATAAACCACAACAACTCTTACTTGGAAGAGCGTAAAGCGGTAAATCGTTTCGACGCTGCGCGGGAAGAGCCGTCCTTCGGAAGAGCGGTTTTTCGTTGCGGAGCTAGGAGCTTTGTTCTTCGTTCGCAAGAGCAAAAAGCCGTCCTTGGAAGAGCAGTTTCTCGTTCCGATGCTGCGAGTCCAGGTTCCTCGTTCCTGGTTCAAGACAGAGGAAAGAACGTGATCCTGACTAGGAGCATTTCAGGATGACCTGAAGAGACCATCATCCCGTTAACCGCTCCCATTCTGTCATCCCGTAATACCCCACTAATGTCATCCCGTTGTGCTCTTAAACGGGATCTCGCTCTTTTGCTCTTTTGAAGGACCGGAGATGCCGGATCAGTGTCCGGCATGACGGGAAGGAGGAAGAACGTGATTCTGAGTCAAGCTCAGAATGACGGGAAGGGAGTTGTCATCCCGTGGTGTCCCCATGGAGCCTGCCCTGAAATGCTCCTATTCAGGGTCATCCCGTAGTGCTCCTATACGGGATCTCGTTCTTACCAGGAACCAACAACGAACAACCAACAACCGCTCCTATCATCCCACTATGGTTCTCGCTCAACACAACGAATTCTGTCTCGCGCTCGGAAGTTGCGGCATGTTTCCATCCCACTATGGTTCTCGCTCAGAAGAGCCGTCCTTCGTTGTTCGTCCCAGATCATGGACCCGTCCTTGGAAGAGGAGTTTCTCGTTCCGACGCTGCGAGTCCAGGTTCCTCGCTCTTGGTTCAAGACAGAGGAAAGAGCGATCGAGTAGGAGAGGGGCGGAGCCCCTCGTCCTCTCACAGAACCGTGCGTACGGGCCTCGTACACGGCTCATGGATCGAGTATCGGATACTTCGACAGGGGATGATAGTACGATGTCATATCGAATAAGTTCATCTCTTCAAAGAACCTGTTGGGAATGGCGTAATTGACTGCTTTTGTGTGAGAAGAGCGCCATTTGTTCATTCTCAAATTGACTTTCTCTTCCCATCCAGCCCTTCTAAGGACTCTGTTCAGTTTCTTTGTGCTCTTCCACTGGTGTAGTATGATGGCTCTAAGCCTTCTCCTTATCCAGCTCAAAAGCCCTCTCAAGGTAGATTGTAAGTCTACTATCCTGAAATAGCTGGCAAATCCTCTCAACAGTGGATTTAGCTCTTTCACTATTTCCTTTACCGGTGTGCTCTGGTTCCTTCTTGTAAGTCCCTTGACCTTTCCCTTGAACCTTTTCAATCTGGATTTCTCTATCCCAACTCTCTCGCCTTTTATTTCGAAGCCAAGAAAGTGAAAGCCCTCCTCCAGTGTTGTGATTCTCGTCTTGTTTCTGTTGACCTTGAGCTTCATGTCAATCTCCAGTATGTTGATCGCGATTGCCAGAAACTCTCGGGCTTCTTCCTGGGTTTTCGAGAAGATTAATATGTCGTCTGCATATCTGACTATCCTTATTCCTCTGGCTTTCATCTTCTGGTCGAACTCGTCCAGGTAGATGTTCGCCAGCAGGGGACTTATTACACCACCCTGTGGACTGCCAGTTTCTGTTGCCTTCCAGACTCCATCTTCCATTACTCCGCTCTTCAGCATTGCGCGTATGAGTTTGAGTATCTTTCCATCACTCACTCTCTCTGCTACGGAGTCTATTATCTTCTCATGATCCAGAGTGTCGAAACATTTGCTCAGGTCAAGTTCCACTACATTGCACAGACCGTATTTGGATGCAAAAGCTTTCGCCTTCTCCACCGCCTGCCAGGCATTTCTTCCCTTTCTGTAACCGTAACTGGAGGGATGGAATCTTTCCTCGAATATAGGTTCCAGTATCTCCTTGAGAGATTGTTGTACCACCCTGTCTCTCACAGTAGGTATTCCCAATTGCCTTGTTTTACCATCTGCTTTTGGGATTTCTACTCTCCTGAGTGGCATGGGCATGTACTCACCGCTCTTGATTTCTTCGGATAATCTCTCGATTTCTTCAAGGAGTTTCTCCCCGAATGATTTTACGGTTACTCCGTCTATCCCAGGAGCTCCTCTGTTGGAGTTTACCCTGTGATAGGCTTTCAATAGGTTCTTCTTCGAATAGACTTTGTCGATTAGACTGTAATACTTCATCTCTTTCTCCTGCATGCTCCCTTCCAACAGCTCCAGCCTCAGATATTGTTGCGACAATTAATGACTGGCTTCTCTACCCTCCCGGGAATATGTACCTTGTCTTTAACTGTCTGACCTAAGTCTCTTCACTGTCTTCCGATCACATTTCTTCGATCCTTCTCCCCTTCGCAAGTGATGGAGCCTTTCGACCTCCTCATCACCCCCTTGGCTTATAGCCAAGGTCCCTTCTCCTTTCGGAGAGGTTCTTCACTACTACGGGTTCATCTGCCATCCTCCTGAGCTTTCCCTTAACTTGGATCTCCTCCTTGCTAACGGTTACCCCTTTCGGACTCATGAGGACTTCCCCGGGTAAGATACACCACTTTCATCCGAATCCTGCCATCCGAACCTTTACAGCTGGAGTCAGGGCTTTCCCTTATCTCGCAGGGTTACCCTCTGTAACGGCCATCTCTGGTTCACTTTCGTTCAGTTCCGGACTTTGCCTCGGGCTTCCTTCAGATTCACCGTTACCAGTGACACCCTTGCCTCTGGCTAATGCTTCTTTGACTCCCCACATTCGGGTCTTTCACCCTATAGTTGTGTACCATGCCGGGCGCACGAGATGCCGGATCAGGTCCGGCATGACGGGAAGGGGCTGTCATCCCGCAGTACACCAATACTGTCATCCCGTAGTGCTCCTATACGGGATCTCGCTCTTACCAGGAACCAACAACGAACAACCAACAACCGCTCTTATCATCCCACTATGGTTCTCGCTCAACAGAACACCGAGAGAATGGTCGTAGGCGAAACACCATACGTTTCCATCCCACTATGGTTCTCGCTCAACAAAAGCTACACGATAATTCCGTTGCCCTGCAACTATGGTTTCCATCCCACTATGGTTCTCGCTCAACGACTTCAAGGCGAGCCTTCATCAGAGATTCAAGCAATTTCCATCCCACTATGGTTCTCGCTCAGAAGAGCCGTCCTTCGTTGTTCGTCCCAGATCATGGACCCGTCCTTCGTGCAGTTTCTCGTTCCGATGCTGCGAGTCCGGGTTCCTCGTTCCTGGTTCATGGTAGAGGAAAGAGCGGAGATGCCGGATCAGGTCCGGCATGACGGGAAGGGGCTGTCATCCCGCAGTACACCAATACTGTCATCCCGTAGTGCTCCTATACGGGATCTCGTTCTTACCAGGAACCAACAACGAATAACCAACAACCGCTCTTATCATCCCACTATGGTTCTCGCTCAACAGGAAACATAATTGGAGTCGAAGGACTCCAAGTTTTCTGTTTCCATCCCACTATGGTTCTCGCTCAACTCGACCTACACCCCAAGTTTTGTCTACTTATTCGTTTCCATCCCACTATGGTTCTCGCTCAACGAGAATGGCAGAAAAGATCAGCCTTTCAGTGTTTAAGCGTTTCCATCCCACTATGGTTCTCGCTCAACTCAGCAATTTTGATATTGAACAACGGTTATCTGTTTCCATCCCACTATGGTTCTCGCTCAACTGAGCGGTTGGACGGAAATGTACTTATGGTTCGTAATTGTTTCCATCCCACTATGGTTCTCGCTCAACCATCTCGAGAACAGAGAAGGACTACCACGAGTCTCTGTTTCCATCCCACTATGGTTCTCGCTCAACCAATATGCAAAAAAATTAGATTGTCCGATATTAATGGGTTTCCATCCCACTATGGTTCTCGCTCAACTTTAATAACTTAGTGGTGGACAAGAGGCCACACTTTGTTTCCATCCCACTATGGTTCTCGCTCAACCTGAGTATTTCTCCGCTATGGCTGCGTACATCGCAAGTTTCCATCCCACTATGGTTCTCGCTCAACGGAAAATGAAGATGATTGGTCTTGCTTCTAGTGAGTTTCCATCCCACTATGGTTCTCGCTCAACATAACCCAGTCGATAACCCCGAGTTCTGGACAAAAGGTTTCCATCCCACTATGGTTCTCGCTCAACGAGTCCTGATCCTCCAACGCCTTTGCTAACTTTTTTCGTTTCCATCCCACTATGGTTCTCGCTCAACAAACAGTTTTTTACTAGTGTCAATAGTCGGATTTGTTTCCATCCCACTATGGTTCTCGCTCAACAAGTAAAGTTGGCTACACTTGGAGAGGCCTGTATTCGTTTCCATCCCACTATGGTTCTCGCTCAACAAAACGACATCATAGAAATGATCTACGTTCCACGCTGTTTCCATCCCACTATGGTTCTCGCTCAACCAGAAATAACGTCCTGGTCGGGACGCCGTTCAAGGTGTTTCCATCCCACTATGGTTCTCGCTCAACGAAGAAACGTTGTTCTTCGACCTAAAGGAGCTAGATATGTTTCCATCCCACTATGGTTCTCGCTCAACTCATAGAGGTTAGAATAGAGGTTAATATCATACCTGTTTCCATCCCACTATGGTTCTCGCTCAACTAAGACTGAAACAACAAGAAAATTCAAAAAACTAACGTTTCCATCCCACTATGGTTCTCGCTCAACTCGCTTCTGGCAGCAGGAAGGAAAAGTTTCAATCAAGTTTCCATCCCACTATGGTTCTCGCTCAACTTCTCGCTCAACGGGGAATACAGTTACTTGTTCCCCGTTTCCATCCCACTATGGTTCTCGCTCAACAGCCTTTATTACAAAAAATTATACAGGATTACAGGGGGTAAAGTCAAATCGCTCCTGAACCCCGCCCAGCGCCCTCGGTAAAAGATTTCTTTTAGGAGGAGTCAAGCGGACCAGGGCTGTCCCGGGCATTCTGCCGGTAGCAAATAATGCCATTTACTGAAAGTCGATCGACCTTTTTTCTGTCGGGTCGATGTAAACTGTACAGGAATTATTCAAAATAAGTCTAAAAGCTAGAACAGGAAAGAAAAAGGGACGCAGATGGTATACAATCGCTCCGACGAGATGAAATTACGCTGAAGTTAATGCGTGTCATTAAAGTTCTAAGGGGCGGATCGACGAAACAGAATAAACCGATCGGGATACTCCGCAAAATGGAGTTAACCCAAATCGAAGAAACGCAAAGTGATGCGACAATAAGCATAGCGTACGAAGTTCTGAGATCGTTTTTATGAGGATACTTGCGAGAGAGGGTCAAACAATAGGTCGGGTGAATGAAATGTGTAAAAAACCGGGTAAAAAGCGAAGCGTGAACAGGGTTTGTGTTAAGGTGTTAACTGAATTTGGGATTATGTAAGAGCGGTTGTTCTTTCCGACGCTTCGCGTACGGGTTCTTGGTAAAAGACTCGAGATTAGGAGAGAGGAAGAGAGGGAAAAAGAGAATTCTGGCTTTCTCGTAAGCGGAGCGTACTCTCAACGTTCTTTTTCTCGCGTTTTCCGCTCTCGCCCTTGCGAGCGGAGCGTACTCTCGGAGGCTCTCTTTTTCTCCTTTCCTCAAATCTCGCTGCCGTTCCGGTGTTTTTTCTGTTCTCTGTGGTCTATCGAGAGTTTCAGGTCCGGCGATTTCAAAGCCTTGTAGAGTCTTTCGGCTATATATACCGATCTGTGGCGGCCACCGGTGCAGCCCACCGCTATTTTGACCGAGTTCCTCCCGCTTCCTGCGAAACCTTCAATGGTCATTTTGCAGAGGTTGAGGACTGCCTGGAAGTACTTTTCCATTCCCGGAAAAGTTTCCAGATATTCCTGGACCTCCCTGTCCATTCCAGTAAGCTCTGCGAGGTTTTCATAGTAGTAGGGGTTGGGAAGGAACCTCACATCGAAGATGAGGTTTGCATCGTGTGGTATGCCCTGGTTGTAAGAGAAGCTTTCGATTTCGACTCTCATAGGCGGCAATTTGTAACCGCGGTTGTGGATGATGGAGATTATGGCTTCCTTCATCTCTTTCATGTCCATAGTTGAGGTGTCAAGAGTATAGTCACAACTACCTTTCAATTGATTCATTATACTCCGCTCTTTTTGTATAGCCTTTTCCAGCTCCTGTTCCTGCTGGAGAGGATGGGCTCTCCTGGTTTTCTGGTAACGGTAATACAGTACGTCATCATCGGCGTCGAGAAAGATCGATAGTATGTTGATCCCCCTTTCTTTCAGCGCCAGCAGACTATTACGAAGCTTCTCCATACCCCCGAATTTTTTTGCCGTCCTTATATCTATAACGAAGGCGCTTTTTTCGACCGAGTGCTCTTCTATCATACCTACGAGTTGCTCGATCATTGCCGGGGGAACGTTGTCCATGCAGAAGAAGCCGAAATCCTCCAGCACGTCTATGGCCGAAGACTTGCCGGCGCCCGACATGCCGGTAATGATAACTATGTTTGAAGACATTCGTACCACTCCTCATGAAATGTCATAATCAAACAGAAATAGAACAAATATGGAAACGAGATTCGTTCCTTCGTGTTGATTATACAATGACTAATGAGATAGAGGTCGGAATCGCCGTTGGAAAGACACCTCAATTCCAATTCTTTGAACCGGTAATTCTGTTACACTATAAGCTAGAGGTGAATTGAATGAGCAGAAACGACAAGGCTTTTCCGTTCGACCAGATTGCGCAGACTTATGCGCAATTCAGATACCCCAACGAAAAATTGATCGAGCATATCTTCAAAAGAGTACGTTACGCCAATAACATTCTCGAAGTGGGATGCGGGCCTGCAGATTATCTTTCGATACTTTCCGAGCTTCTCAATGCCCGCGGCTACGGTTTCGACATAAGTCAAAACATGATAAAAGAAGCGAGACAAAAGAACCCTAGCCTTGAACTGATCGTCGGCGATGCTCAGGAACCTTTCCCATACGGGGACAACAGTTTCGACTTCGTCTTCAATATTAACCTGGTTCACTACCTCTCCGAACTGGACACCCTTTTCAGGGAGAGTTACAGAGTCCTGACGTACGACGGTAACGTTCTAACCGTCACCGATTCCTGCCAGGATATCGAGGACAGAACACTGACACATTATTTTCCGGAGGTTCTGGAGATTGACAGAAAGAGATACCCGGGCAACTCGGCCATAATGAACGCCATGAAACGGGCAGGCTTCGAAGGGATCTACACGACAAAGGTCAAGACCAATTTCGAGTTCAAGAACCAGCATTACGAACAGTACAGAGAAAAGGCTTACTCCGCCCTCAGACTAATTTCCGACGAGGCTTTCGAGAGGGGCATGAAGAGAATCGAGAACGATATGGCCGGAGGGCTCGTGATCGGTAAGAAAAGCTACACGCAAATCTGGGGCATAAAGGTCGAGAGAAGGGAGTTCGATCTTCCTACGATCTTCTCGACTGGTTATCGCAACGAAGGAAACAACTCATTTTGAAGATTTTGAAGGGGGTTTCGTAGTGAAAAAGCTGACGCTAATTTCGGTGCTGGTACTATCGGCAATGGTGTTTTCGATCGCATTCAACGTTGGAATAGGTGTCAATCTCGACATGTCCTCCGGTTCGGTGGAAACGCCAGTCTTCGCCGAGCTGTCGGTGGGGACGCCTCTAATCAGGGGCGTGGTGCAGTCCTACATCTTCTCCTTCAACTGGTCCAGTTTCGTGGTGAAGGGGTTCAGCATCCCCGACCACTCCTACATCGGGCTGGTCGCCACTCCGGGCGTCTTCAACAACTTCTACGTCCGGCTGCAACTGTACTGGTCGCTGAACCATATTTTCCAGATAATCGAAGGTTCCAGAAAGCCTCAGGGCACACCTCTCTATTCGAGGATAGGCTTCGGCTCTTACATCGGTAAGTTCATGCTTGATGGGGGTTTCGACGGTTATTGGATACTCGAACCACTTAACACGGTTCCCTTCGCCAGGCCGTATCTGGCTCTCGGTTACAGCTTTTAGACCGGCGTTCAACCGGTGTCGCTCACCGGTGAAGAGTTTTAAACGTACCTGTCTTAAAGCCTGATAAAGTCGATAAGAGTCCGCACATCTGCCGTGGCGGACTCTTTTTAAAGGCTTCTCCCCCGTTTTTACTGGCGGGAAGAGGTCAGGGCGTTTTCGATAGCCTTCAATATAACTTTGCTGCTGTAAGTCGCGCCGGTTACAACATCTACCTGAACCGACTGGTTCTTTATTACATCCGAAGTTATCGCTTCGGCCGCCTTTCCCTTCCCGTTGTCATGTTTGAGGATATCTATATCAGTTATGGTGTGATTTTCGACTTTCACCCTCACGGTGGCCTTTACGATTCCGGCACTGTAGCTACCCTCGTAATTTCCATCATTTATAGATGCCAGATCTAGGCTGCCAAACTCGATGGTATCCAGCACCTTGAGACCTTCCTCGAGTTTTGGAATTATCACTGTCACGAACACGACGATCGCCACCGCTACAATCACTGCAATAACCGCCAGTATCCTGATCAGCAATTTGCTTTTTCTCATTTACTTCCTCCCAGAATGTCCATAACGAAAGATACGTTCCCCGATACATTTTCAAGAATGGTCTCTCGATCAACCTCCATCAGACCGAAGTTACGAAAATACAGGTTGCCAAACAGCATCGAAGAGAGTATATTCTCGACTCTGGCGAGAACCGCTTCCCCCACGTTGTGGTTTTTCATCACCGAATGAAAGAGGTCCATTCTCTGTCGTGCCATTTCGGTGAAATTGGGTGTGTTCTCCTGATCGAGCCCTTTCCAAGATCCGCTCATGAAAATCAGTTTGAAGATCTCCGGTCTATCTAGAAAGTATTCCGCGAAATATCGGTAGCTGTTTTCCAGCCTTTCCAGGGGAGTCATATTATCGGTCAGGCGGGCGCTTATGTATTCCATAGCGTCCAAGGCGTAACTGTCCTTTACTGCACCGATCAGACCGTCCATACTCCCGAAGTAATTGTAAACCGAGGCCGGAGAGTATCCCGCCAGCTCGCTGACTTTCCTGATATTAAGGGCCTTGATTCCGCCCTCTTCAATTATCCGGCGTGCCGCCTTTATAAAATACTCCCTGTTTCTTTCGCGACGGATATCACTTCCCTTCACCAGATCACCTCACTTTTTGAAGGAATCGGCGAATGCCTGAATATTTTCCTCGAAAAGCTTCGGGATCGGCTTTCCCTTCGAGAGGGCCTTGACAATAGTCCTGGAAAAGAAGCCGAGGCGTTCCATGTTGAACTCTCCGCCGAAAAAGCCTTTTGCCTTGCACGCATCAAGAAACTCGCCCGGAAAGTTCTGCTTCAGGTACTCATCGAACTGCGATCTGTCGCCGCCCATGCAGAGAAAGACACCAACGCTTTTCGACTTGAGAGAGTCGAGGTTTTTGCCGACGAATTCTTTGATCGCCTTCTGTATCTGTCCTGCCCTGACAGAGGCTCCGATTATGACGTTGTCGTAATCGGAAAAATCGGGGTTTGGATTTTTCCCGATATCGATCACTTTCACTTCTCCGGGCAGTTTTTCTGAGAGCATTTTGGAACACTTTTCCGCAGTTCCGCTTTTGCTGGCAAAAATTATGACTGTACTCATTGTAGTTCCTCCCGTGTTGTAAATATATTGAACATTGTTCATATTATGACACGAGTTTAATTCTATCTCTCCCCCACTGTGTTTCGGGAAGGAAAAATCTTCATTCCGATAGCCTTTCCTTTGAAAAGAAAACTTCTCTTGCAGTATTCCGGTGGTATGTTATAATTCAATGCGTTGAAATTCCCGCTTTGCCTTAAAGGCAGGGCCACAGTCCAAGGGAGGAGGCAATAAATGATAAGGATCTACGAAACAATGTTCATCGTCTCACCTAGGCTCGATGAGGAAAGCAGAAATTCGATGGCCGAAAAGGTGAGAGACTACATCGTCGAACGTGTGGGCGGTACAATCGAGAAGTTCGACAGATGGGGTATCAGGAAGCTGGCTTACAGGGTAACAAAAGGCTTTTCCGAAGGAGATTATACCGTTATTCAGTTCAAGGCCGATTCGGAGAGTGTGGATATCCTCGAGAAGTTCTACGGAATCACGCCGGAGATCTTCAGATGGCAGACTTTCAGAAGAGAAGATCTAGAGAAGGCCGAAAAGAAGGCCCTTCTAAAGAAAGGGACCTCCGAAGAAGAGCTTCCGGAAGGACAGACCGATACAAATACGGTAGAGTCCACGGTGGTTGAAGGTTCTGAAGCGGTAAGTGAAGAGACCGTAGAAACTGTGGAAACGGAGGAATAACATGTCTATCAGCTACAATCATGTCGTTCTTATCGGCAGGCTAACACGGGATCCCGAAATCAAATTTGCCGCCAGCGGCACTCAGATCGCGACCTTTTCCCTCGCGGTAGATAGAAATATACCCTCTTCCGGTAACGACAACACCGATTTCATAAGGATAGTCGCCTTCGGCAAGACGGCCGAGTTCATCGCCAACTACCTGACCAAGGGACGGCTCATCCTCGTGGAAGGCTCGTTGAGAATAAACAAGTGGAAGACACAGGAAGGCGAGTCGCGTTCGAATGCCGAGGTAGTGGCCTCGAATGTCCGTTTCATGGAAACTAAGGCCCAGGCCGTTTCGACCGGGGGATTTGAGAAGGCTCCGCAGGAGGACAGCGTGGTTGGAAGCACCGGAAACGATGATATTACTTTTTTTGGCAGTGAATCTGAAGATACGGGCGACGATATCCCGTTTTGATACAGGAGGAACGACATGGTAAGAGACAATAGGAGAAGAATGAGAAGCAAGAAGAAGTGCAGACTCTGCGGCTCGAAGACCACCTACATAGATTACAAGAATTTATCCCTTCTGCGCGAGTACGTGACTGAAAAGGGCAAGATAATACCCAAGAGGATCACGGGCAGTTGCGCGAAGCATCAAAGGATGGTCAAGGAAGCCATACAACGTGCCAGGTTCATGGCTTTGCTTCCTTACACCAAAGAATAAACGAAAACGGGAGGCCTGGAGCCTCCCTTTTTTAAAGGAGGGTTTCTATGAAGGTCATACTGCTGAAGGATGTTCAGAACGTTGGAAAGGCCGGCGAAGTGAAAACCGTTTCCGACGGTTATGGCAGGAACTTCCTGATTCCCAGGGGTCTGGCGATCGAAGCCACTCAGGGCGAGCTGGCCAAGTTAAACTCCGAAAAGAAGAAAAAAGAGGAAAAAGAAGACAGGATAAAGAAGGCGAGCGAGGAATTGCTCAGCACCCTCCAGAAACACCACTTCATAATAAAGGCGAAATCCGGCGCAAGCGGAAAGCTTTTCGGCGCGGTGACTTCGGCCGATATAGCCTCCCACATAAAGAACGTTCTCGGGCTGGAGATCGATAGACGACATATAGATCTGGCCGAGAACATCAAGCAGACGGGCGAGTACAAAGTTGACATAAAGCTTCCCGGAAGTGTCAGGGGACAGATAGCGATTCGTGTAGAGAGCCTGGAGGAGAACTGAATTGGAGTTTCAGATCTTCTCGAAAGCGCTGTACTCTACATGGATTCTCTACAGACCGGAAAGGATTCTCTTCGATTCGGGCGAGGGTATCTCCACCATACTTGGAAACAGCGTTTACGCCATAAAAGACGTGTTCGTGACCCATGGACATGTCGATCACATCGCGGGACTCTGGGGCCTTATCAACACACGGAACACCGCCATGGGCGACAGGGACAAACCCCTCAGAATAAATTACCCGGCCGGAAACAGGGCGATCGAGGCCTTTTTGGATTTCATAGTTAGCATGAATCCGAGGTTGAGGTACGACATGATCCTGAACCCTCTGGACGACGGAAACGAGGTATTTCTGAGAACGGCCGGCAGTTTTAAAAGATCGGTCAGACCTTTCAGGGTAAAGCACACGGCCGGGGAGATCAGTTGCGGCTACCACATTTACGAAGAGAGACGCAAGCTGAAGGAAGAGCTCTCCGGTCTGACATCGAACGAAATAGCCTCGATAGTTCGTGAAAAGGGCAGGGATGCCATAACGGACATCTATACCCAGAAGATAGTGACGATAAGCGGCGACACTTTCGCCCTTCCTCCAGAGATAATAAGCAACTCCGAAACGCTTTTGCACGAGTGCACTTTTCTTCAGGAGAAAGACAGACGGAACCAGAACCATTCAAGCGTCGAAGAGGTCATAGATAGTGTGAAGCACAGTGAGGGAATAAAGAGACTGATATTGTATCATATATCGGGAAGGTATACTTCCAGAATGAAGAAATGGCATTCCTTCGTCCAGAAGGAACTCGAAGATACGGGAGTGGAAGTGTACGTAGTTCACCCAGAGCACGTTTTCACATTGTGAAAACCTGTGCACAGTACTCCGGGAGGAGGTAAAGCATGGGTTACATAGGTTGGATGATATTTGGTTTGGTTCTACTGGTAGTGGAGATACTGACCCCGACGTTCTTTTTCCTGTGGTTCTCCATAGGAGCCTTTCTGGCCGGCATCACGGCGATGTTCACCACCAACCTCGGCTGGCAGATAATCGTCTTCGCCTTGAGCAGCACGTTACTGGTGTTGCTCACCAGACCGATAGCGAAAAAGCTCTCGAAGAACGATTCCCCGAAAAAGATGTACATCGACGGGCTTGTGGGATCTACTGGAAGAGTTGTGGTGGAGATTAACCCCTCTCTGGACAGGGGTCTGGTGAGGATCGAGGGAGAAGACTGGAGGGCCAGCTCGATCGACGGCGGAACGATTCCCGTTGACACACCGGTGAGAGTAGTGAGGCTCGAAGGAACCACAGTACTCGTGGAAAGAAAAACACAAGAGTAGTGGAGGAGGAGTGAGAAATGGTAATAGTGTGGCTAGTACTCGCGGCAGTTATATTCATAATTGCGGCATCGGGTATAAAGATCATAAGACCCTTCGAAAAGGGTCTGGTAGAAAGGCTTGGAAAGTACCGTAGAGAAGGCCAACCGGGTCTGCAGTTCATAATTCCTTTCATCGAGAGGATGATAAAGGTCGATCTCCGCGAGACCGTGATAGACGTTCCGCCGCAGGAAGTCATAACCAAGGATAACGTAGTCGTGACGGTCGATGCAATCATTTATTACCAGATCACCGACGCCTTCAGGGTCGTTTACAACGTCTCCAGCTTCGAGATAGCCGCTATAAAACTGGCACAGACCAACCTCAGGAACGTCATAGGAGAGATGGAACTCGACCAGACGCTCACCTCGAGGGAAAGGATAAACGTAACCTTGAGAGAGGTACTCGACGAGGCAACCGACAAGTGGGGCGTCAAAGTCACGAGGGTAGAGATAAAAAAGATCGACCCGCCGCAGGATATCATGGACGCCATGTCCAAGCAGATGAAGGCCGAAAGAACTAAGAGAGCCGTGATTCTCGAGGCCGAGGGTTACAAACAGTCAGAGATAACCAAAGCCGAGGGCGACAAGATGTCGGCGATACTCCAGGCCGAGGGCCAGAGCGAGTCGATCAAGAGAGTGGCCGAGGCCAACAAATTCAAATTGATAGCCGAAGCCGAAGGTCAGGCCGACGCCATAATCAACGTATTCAAAGCGATCCATGCCGGCGATCCTACAAAGGATGTAATCGCCATTCGCTACCTCGACGCCCTTAAGCAGATCGCCGACGGAAAGGCCAACAAAGTCTTCCTGCCTTACGAAAGCAGCGCCATGTTGAGCTCTATCGGTTCTATGGCCGAAATTTTCAGGGAAAAGTCAACCTCCGGGGAACGGGAGAGTACCGGCGAGAAGTGATTTGATTGCTGATACAGGAAACCATCGAGCTACTTGTCATACTGATCTTAATATCGGGCCTGGCCACCGCCTTCGCGGTGGCCACGGTTTTTGCATTCTATCTGCGTGTCAGAAGACCGCCAGCTCACCTGATGTTCATGAACTCGGCGGCTTCCACTACCGCGACTCTGCTTGCCTCGCTGGTTTTGACCGATAACCGGAAACTGTTTCTGACCTTTCTCTTTTTCGTGGCTTACTTCTTCATCTACAACTCTCTCGGAAGACACATCATCAGTTACGACGATACCTTCAGGGTGCTCTTCCTTTCCATGGGGTACACCAGAGAGGAGTTTTTCATGAATTACCTGCTCGTCCAGGGGAAATGGAAGCTGATCGAAAGCAACATCTCCTTCGCATCGAGCTCGGCGCTGATCATGATCTTCTCCAGAGAGCTGTCCCGGTTCTTTCCCGATCAATGGGTCGGCGTCATACTTGTCTTCGCCTTCTCTACCTTTGTCTTGAGCGTGAGTAGATGGATCGGGGAGGATTTTAGAAACAAACTATCAAAGGAAGAGTAATATATTTATGTTATCATACCCCCATAGGGTATAAAAACAACCATATTAGGAGGGATAGAGATGGAGAATAAACTGCTGCCAGACAATGTCACCAAACAAGTGAAAGAGGTTTTTTCGGCGCTGGAAGGACCGGTTAAGGCGCTTTTTTTCAGGAGCGAGAAGAAATGCGATTACTGTAATACGGCCGAACAGCTTTTGAATGAGCTGTCTGGTATAAACGGCAAACTCACCTACGAAGTCTTCGACGTGGATTCCGAAATGGCACGCAAGTACGAGATCGAGCTGGCACCGGGCATAGTGCTCCTCACACCGGACGGAGACGACAAGGGAGTCAGGTTCCTGGGTGTACCGGCCGGCCACGAATTTGGGACGCTCCTGCAGGATATAGTGACCTTCTCCAAAGGCGCGAAACCCGAACTGTCGAAGGAGTCGCTCGAGAAGATAGAGGCCATTGACAAACCCGTGGAGATAAAGGTCTTCGTCACCACGACCTGCCCTTACTGCCCGAGGGCCGTATTGACGGCCCACCACATCGCCATGGCCAACAAGAACATCAAGGCTTACATGATCGAGGCCAACGAGTTCCAGGAGATGTCCATGAAGTATGGTGTTTCGTCGGTTCCACAGATAGTTGTCAACGACAGAGTCACCTTTGTCGGAGCCATACCCGAAGGTCAGTATGTGGAACAGGTATTGAAAGCGCTCTGAGGAGGAGAAGAGATGTCGTTCTTCGAGCTGGGCAGTGCAAAAAAAGCGGAAATTGAAGACAGGTACGACATAATTATAATCGGTGGTGGACCCGGTGGTATCACGGCCTCCATATACTCCGTGCAGGCGGGTTTGAAACCGCTGATAATAGAAAAGGCGCTCGACGGAGGCCAGATGAACAACACACAGGCGGTGGAGAACTGGACGGGGTTCACCAGTATCGGCGGTATGGAGCTGAGTGAAAAGATGGCCGAACACGCGAGAGCCTTCGATGTGCCGTTTTTCTACGGCGAGGTCGTGGATGTAGAACTCGAGGGGCCGGAAAAGGCCGTGATCCTCGACAACGGCAGAAGAATCGCCTCCAATGTGATCATCGTGGCTACCGGTTCCAACCCAAGAAGCCTGGGAGTGGAAGGCGAAGAGACTTTCAGGGGCAGGGGCATAAGCTACTGCGCCACCTGCGACGGTCACTTCTTCACCGATAAGCATATCGCCGTGATCGGCGGCGGCAACAGCGCGCTGGACGAATCTATATACCTGAGCAAGATGGTCAAGAAGATAACGATAGTTCAGAATCTGCCGAAGTTGACGGCCGATAAACTTCTCCAGGATAAATTGAACGCTACCGGAAAGGTCGAGTACATCTTTGGCTCGGTGGTCGAATCGATCGAGGGAGACACGCAGGTCCGCGCCATAAATATCAGGCATCAGGAAACCGGCGAAATCACGAAACTACCGATCGAGGGTATTTTCGTCTTCATAGGACTCCTTCCAAACAGCGGCTTCCTCAAGGGGAAAGTGCCGCTGAACGGGTTCGGCTATATTCTGACCGACGCGAACATGGAGACCGAAGTGAAGGGCGTTTACGCCATTGGCGACGTAAGGGAAAAGGAAGTGCGCCAAATAGTAACGGCGGCAGCCGATGGAGCGATCGCCGTTTACCACGCGGCCAGGACCTATTTCAACGGTTGATCGGAAAAATAAATACAGGGGCGCCCAAAGGGCGCCCTTATTTCTTTTCCACCACGTCGGCAGGAGAGTCGAGTATTTCGATGATTCCCTTCTCCATATCGACGTTCACCCACTGGCCCACGGGAAGCACGAGCTTTGGAAAGTCCCCGTGGTAGCTCGGCATGCCGATCCAGACGGGTATTTCTTTGCCGAGAAAGTAATCGTTTATAAGCCTCTTTATATCGTTAAGATCGCCGTTCTTTATCTCGGTGAAACCGGCGAAGATCACGCCGCGCAGCAACGAAAAGCCGTTTATATGAGCGATGTTCCATATCATTCTCTCGAGCGACTCCTTCGATTCGCTGACGTCTTCAAGCACCAGAATCGCGTCCTTCAAGGAACCCAGATACTCGGTGCCCTGGAGCGCCTGGAAGAGCGAAAGGTTTGCCGGAATCAATCTTCCCGTCATCGATCCGGGTATCACGGGCATGGAGACGTAGTTGAACCTGATGATCTTGTTGCCGTTGAAGAGGTCCATTATATTCTTCAACGACTGGTTGTCGCTTCCAAGTTCCACGGCGACCATCGGCCCGTGATAGGTGATGATCCCCGTCTTGAAATAGATGGCCAGCAGGAGTGCGGTTATATCGCTATAACCCACCAATGGTTTGGGGTTGGCGGCGATAGTCTCCCAGTCAAGCCAATCGAGAATGTTGTACGATCCGTAGCCGCCCCTGGCCGTTATGATCGCTTCGTACTCGGGATTCGAGAAGGCTTCATTCAACTCCTGAGCCTTCTCCCGCGGAGAGAGAGAGACCTGACAGCTCCTTCCGACGACGACCCTGAAACCGGCGTTCCTGAGCGCGGCGACACCGGCGTCGAGTTTGCCCCTGTCGGGAAAACTCGATGGAGCCGTCACGAAGACCGTTCTTATCTCTCCTGCCGAGAGCGAGTTGCTGAGAAGCAAGAAGTTGAGCAGCATAATCATCAACCAGACCTTTCTCATTAGAGTATCCTCCAGTTAAAGCTATACTTAATAGTTTGCCATCTACGGGAGTCAAAATCAATAAGCCTTTGAAAAGATTCTCCGCAGAACTCAGTCGTAACCGACGCCCCTGTCGCCCAGACCGGGGCTGTAAATCATCGACCTAGCGATCCTGAAAAGCAGGAGGAGCGGCACGGTACCGATCACCGACGCCGCGGCGAAGAGGTTCCAGGAAGTGTAGTAGCTCCTTATCTCGCCGGCGTATGAGAAGACTTTCAGCGAGAAGGGCATCATTTCGCTCCGGTTAAGCATGATCAGGGGCAGCGTGAAGGAGCTCCAGCAGGAAACCAGCACGTAAGTCAAAACTCCGCCAACGACCGGCAGAGAGAGGGGGAAGAGCACCCTCCAGAGATAGCCGATCCCGGATAGGCCATCGACTCTCGATATCTCTCTCAATTCACGTGGCACCGAGGCGAAAAAGCCTCCGAGAACTAGCAGGGCCAGAGGTGCCGATTGAACCGTAATGACCAAAGCGACACCGAAGAAACTATCGGTCAAACCTATACCCCTGAATATGAAATAGAGTGGCAATAGCGTGTGCATCCCTGTGTAGAGGCTTCCCAGCAGCACCAGCGATGCAGTCGTCTTCGCGAGCAAGCCTTTCTTGGTAGCGAAGAGATAAGCCAGAGGAGTAATTGTTCCAAGAATTATCACGAAGCTCCAGAGGGCCGTTTTTAGAG
Organism: Mesotoga infera; assembly: GCF_900157305.1. Classification (NCBI taxonomy): domain Bacteria; kingdom Thermotogati; phylum Thermotogota; class Thermotogae; order Kosmotogales; family Kosmotogaceae; genus Mesotoga; species Mesotoga infera. Next base: position 2,912,835 of record NZ_LS974202.1, on the reverse strand, counting down.
TGTTGAGGATGCTGTTCAAAAGACCGTCGCCTACGACCCGCTGATAATTCGACACCGTGAGCGCGTTCAGTGAAGGGATTATCTCTCCCTCACCCGAGAAAGAGAGAAGTAGAATGTATGCAACGAGAAAGATCGTTGGCAGGAGAGATAGGATCAGTAGCGAACTTTTAAGCCACCGTGGAAGCGTGAAGTCGATCGGTGGAAATCTGTACCTCATCGAAAGGAGAATCAGAGGAACGCTGAGGAAACTGGCCGGCACTATACCGCTAACGCCCTCCAGCGAGATCTTCACAATATTCATTACGACTTCGTAGATGACCGAAGCCCCGACGGCGAAGCGGAAAAGTCTTCTGTGGCGCGGTATGGTGAAGGGGAGAAGCGAATAGGCCGTTACCGGCACCAGAAACCAGAAGCTCCAGCCTGTGTAGGCTCCCAGAAAGAGATGCGCCACGGCGCTCAAGAAGAGGATCTGTCTATGGCGCGCAGGGACGCTGTTTCTGGAGAACACGGCCCCTAGTATCCACAGAATCGCGAAGCCCCCTGCGAAGACTGTGTAGGCCGAGAGGAGACCGTAATCCTTGACGGCGGCGAACTTCCTGAAGAGAACCACCCCGGCGAAGGAGGTCGAGCCGACCAGCGTCTGCGGTGTGAACCCCTCCGGCAGCAGTGGCCCGTTGCCCGAAAGGAGAAAGACCGATGTGAACTCCTTCGTTGCTCTTGCCAGTTGGAAAAGGGCGTAAGGTATCATGAGATGGCGTATCTCCCCCAGAAGAAGCGTCGCGCCCGCGAAATCACCAGCGCCGTCAAGCCTCATCATATCGTCCAGCTCCCCGGAAACCCTGCCAAGCATCCCGACTATTATCATCGTTGAAAAGGGTATCGACTGCCAGACACTTACCAGAAGTGTGGCCAGGAAAGCCTGAACCGGATTGAGAGTAAGATCAACGCCCGTTCCCAGAACGATATTCAGCAGAGAGTAGCCACCGTAGCCCTGTATGAAGGCCCTCCATCCCGACACAGTTATAAAGGAGGGGACGAACCAACCGAGCGCCAGCAATAGCAGCGCCAACCTTGTGGTTCTTGAGCTTTTTCTCAGCTTCAGGGCAAGAAGAAACGATAGCGATATCTCCAGCGAAGCTCTCAAAAAAGACCACAAAACCGTCAACTTGAGCGAGAGTTTGAAGCCTGTATCTTGCAGTATCTTCGAATAGTTATAGAAGCCCACGAAGATAGGCCTCTCCTGATAGACGCCGTAACTGGTGAAAGAGATGAAAAGGGCCCAGAGAACAGGGCCCACGATTGTCAGCAGAACGATCAGAAAGGCCGGAAGCCCGAGCGTCCAGTTCTTTCTGACCACGAACTGCAGCGAGACCAGAGCAATTATAACCAACAGCGCCGGAAGCATCTCACCAGGCCGAATCTATGTATCCTTGAGCTCCGTTCAATGCCTGCTCGACACCCATATTACCGCCGTATATAGCCTGAAGGGCCGGCTCGAAAGCTTCAAAAAGCATCGCCTGGTATCCCGGCCCGTTGGGCATGAACTGTCCGCCCTCGACGATTCTCTCCAGCTCCGGATCGCTCCAGGCCGCTTCGAAGAGCGGATATTTTCTGTACTGCCCGCAGAAGGCTTCGCTCTTCTCCATCAGGTATCTCGCGAACTCTATGGACTGCGCGTAGCTTTCCTTTTTGAAGAGGAAGAAGCCCTTGGAATCTATGACGCCTTTTATCTGCCTGCCTTCCAGGTCGGGGAGCGGCACCATAGCAAAGTCAAGATTCGCGGCCGCGAACTTCTCGGCCATATAACTGCCCTGGAGCATTATACCTATCTTCCCGTTTCTGAAAAGGCCGTTCATCGCGGCCCTCTCCAGTCTGCTTATCACGCCGGTGTCGAAGTATCGCTTGATCGCTTCGACTGCCTCTACACGTTCCCTGCCGTTCAAGAGCGGCCTTCCGTCCTCTCCTACGGGAGGGGAATCGGAAATATAGGGAAACATCATGTAGGGAGATGTGAAATCGAAGGCGACGGGATACTGAACGACCTTCTTCAGCTCCTGAACAAGCGTTTCGAGCTCTCCCATGTCGAGCTCCTCGGGAAGCGGCAGGTCGGCCTTCTCGAAGACAGACCTGTTTATGAAGGCCACCTGAACATCGGCGTAGAAGGGAAGCGCAACGACGGCGTCGCCGTAAGTGTAGGCTTCCAGGTACTCCCCTTTGAAACCTGCCAGGTCATCGGCAGCGATTTCGAGTGGTCTTTTCGAAGCCCCCAGGTTCCCCGAATAAGTATCCTTGGCGAGGGCCATATCGGGCAGATCACCCGTCTTGAGAGCGACCCCGAGCTTATCCTCGATCTTGGGGAAATACTCCAGTACGACCTTTATTCCTTTTTCCCGCTCGAACGACGAGGCGACTTCCCTGTAAAAATCCTCGCCTTCCCAGCTTACCCAAACGGTCAGCCCTGCCAGGGGAACGGCGATTGTCAGTATCAAAAGGCTGCAAATAAACCTGTACATATCATACCTCCAGATTCAGTATTTCGAAAAAGATCTTTTCGCTCCTGAAGGGGGCGTGTCTCAACCTTATTCCCGTGGCGTCGAAGATCGCGTTCCCGATCGCCGGTATCGGCGAATCTATGCCTATCTCACCGATACTTTTTGCCCCGAACGGTCCAGTGGGTTCGTAGCTTTCGACCAGACCACAGGTCAGCTTCCCGTAATCCATTCGGGAAGGAACCTTGTAGGTGAAGAAATCGTTGGTGAGCATCCGGCCGCCGCTGGAGTATATTATGTCCTCATAAAGAGCCCAGCCTATGCCCTGCATCGAGGCGCCCTCGAGCTGGCCTATGGCCTGGATGGGGTTTAGTGCCAGTCCGCAGTCGGCGTAAGAGACGAGGTTTATCAGGTAAACTTTGCCGGTTTCTGTATCGACCTCGACCTCGGCGAAGGTGGCCAGGAAGGGTGGTGGCGACTCCTCTCCCACGTAGGAGGCCGTCGCGGCGATCTGTTGCTGATTGAAGGTGTACATGTGTTTGGTGCAGAGCTCCTCGAGGCTAACCGAGCTTCCATCGCTGCACGTCACGGTTCCGGCCGAGAGCTTCAGCTCCTTTTCCTCCCTCTCCAGGAAGTTAGCCGCCAGCTCGAGTATCTGTTTTTTCACCTTTTCGGCCGCCAGCCTCACCGCGTTTCCCGAGACATAAGTGGTACTGGAGGCGTAAGCGCCTACGTCGAAGGGTGTCACGTCGGTATCAGAAGAATAGACGATTATCTTCTCCAGGGGCACGGAGAGGACCTCGGCCGCGATCTGGGCGAGAATGGTATCGCTTCCGGTGCCTATATCGGTGGCTCCCACCAGAAGGTTGAAGGAGCCGTCTTCGTTCATCTTCAACGTAGCGGCGCCCATATCGACCTTGGGTATGCCCGATCCCTGCATGGCCAGTGCGCAGCCTACACCCCTGACCCTGCTCCCATTTCTCATGCGCCTGCCGCGCTTTTCGTCCCAGCCTATCTCTTTCTTTCCCAGATCTATACACTCCTGGAGTTTGCAACTCTTCATTATCTGTGGAACGCCTTCACGGCCCTCGCCCATTATCTTGAAGATCGGAGAGGTCTCCCCCTCCCTGATCGAGTTCATCTCCTTCAATTTAAGCGGGTCGATCTTCAATTCGTGCGCCAGTTCGTCTATGGCGCAGTCGAGCGCGAATAGTCCCTGTGGCGCTCCGTATCCCCTGTAAGCGCCGGCCGGTGGCAGGTTTGTGTAAACCACGTCCCCGCCGAAATGGACGGCATCGACCTTGTTGTACAGCGGAAGAGTTTTCGAGCCCGAGACCATGAAAGTCGTCAGACAGTGCTCTCCGTAGGCGCCCGTGTTGGAGAGACCGCGCATGGAGATAGCCTTTATCCTGCCGTTGGCGTCGGCTCCCACGGTTATGTCGTACTTCATCTCGTGCCGTATGTTCGAGGCCATCGAGACCTCTTCTCTGGTGTAGATTATTCTGGCCGGCCTTCCGGTCTTGAGCGTCACCATCGCCGCGTAAGGTTCGGCTATTATCGACTGCTTTCCGCCGAAGCCACCGCCGATCCTGGGCTTTATGACCCTTATTTCCGATATCGGTTTCTTCAGTATTCTCGAAAGGATGCGCCGACAATGAAAGGGAACCTGCGTGGATGTCACCACAATGAGTCTGCCGGCGGGATCGAGGTAGGTCACCGCGTTGTGCGGTTCCAGTGCGGCGTGGAGCTGGGTGTCCAGGTGGTAGGTTCTCGTGATGACGTAATCGCAACCGTTGAGCGTTTCCTCGACATCTCCTATCTCCATTTCGAAGTGCGCCGCGATGTTTCTCGATTTATCGAAGACTCCCGAGCAGTCTTCCTCGTCGTGTATCACGGGTGCCCCTTCTCTCATCGAGTCTTCCATGTTCAGAACAGGATCGAGCAGCTCGTATTCGACATCTATCGACTTCAGGGCTTTCAAGGCAGCCTTCTCGGAGGTAGCCGCCACGATCGCGACCGCGTCTCCGACATAGCGCACCTTCCTGTCGAGCAGGAAAGTGTCGTAAGGCGAAGGCTCGGGGTATCCCTGACCGGCCCTGGAATAGGGAATCCTTTCTACGTCCTCGTGAGTCAGAATGGCGACGACACCCTCGATAGCCCTTGCCCGATCGGCATCTATGCTCTTTATTATCGCGTGCGCGTACGGGGAGCGCAAGAGTTTCACGATGAGAGCGCCTGGGACGTCGTAATCTGGAGTATATACGGGTTTTCCCCTTACGAGGGCCTTGCCGTCGAGCTTCTTCTTCGGTTTTCCAACGGTTTCAAAGGCTTCACTCATATCACTCATAGTCGTCACCTCTCATCACTTCGGCAGCCTTCTTAATCGCCCTGTTCTGGGACTCGTACCCTGTACACCGACAGATGTTGCCGTTCAGGGCCAGCTTTATGTCTTCGTCTGAAGGGTCGGGATTCTCCCTCAGGAGCGCCTCGCCAGTCAAAACGATCCCCGGTATACAGTAGCCGCACTGCGCCCCTCCCTCCTCCAGAATCGCTTCCTGTATGGGATGGAGCTTCTCGCCCTGTGAAAGTCCTTCGACGGTCTCGATGCGCTGGCCATCAACGGACGCGGCGAAGGTTGAACAGGAAAGGACCGGTTTCCCGCCTACCAGAACCGTGCAGGTTCCGCAACTGGCCGAGTGGCAGCTCCTCCTCACGCTTTTATAGCCGAGATCTCGCAATACTTCGAGGAGATAATCGCCCGGATCGATGTTGATCTCGTGAAGGTTTCCGTTGACGTCGAGCGTTATTTTCATATGACCATCTCCTTTATCTTCTCGGCGGCCTTCTGCGCCATCACCGAAGCGAGGTGCTTTCTGTATTCGAATGAGGCGAGCATGTTCGATCCGCCGGTGAAGTTGTCGAAGACCAGACTGCGCACGATGGAGGGCATTAAATCGTTGATCTCCAGTTCCTCCAGGGCGCTCTCTATCGTATCGAACCTCATCGGGTATTGCGGCCTCGAACCGCACACGACTCTCGCGGCTTTTATGCGTCCCCTCTCGGGCATGATGGATAAGGCGACGTTCACGGTCGCGATATCGAAGGTAGTTTTTGAGAACTTCTCGAAGGCCGATATCCAGCCGTCCTTCTTTATTATTATGTGGGTTATTAAAGGCTTTTCACCGGCCGGAAGAGCGAAGTAATCCGATAGCAACATCTTTCTATAACCATCGGAGCCATAGACTATGAGACCGGCTCCAGCCGCAAGAAGACAGGCGCTCACATCAGACCAGCCGAGCTTCGGGGCGATCGAGCCGCCAATCGTGGCCATGTTTCTTATTTGCCATGAGCCGACCAGCGAGAAACTATCATAGAAGAAATCGCCGAACTCCTTCCTCACCAGCGGGTCCTTCCTGAAAGCCTCGACCGTGGTAGTCGCGCCAACGACTATCTCGTCCTCTTTGATGGAGACCGAATCGAACCTGAGGTTTTTAAGATCGATTATCCTTTCTATCCTTGAGGATTCCATCAATGCGACTATCGTGCCGCCCGAGAGGAAGATCGAATGCTCCCTGTCGGCCTCCATTATCTCGAAGGCCTCCTCTACCGTCTTTGGCCTGAAGTACTCTTTTACGTTCGAAAGCATGATTACCCCTTCTTTCTCCAGACATTTAGAGTTCTTTGAACAAGGTTCCTGACCACCGTCGATCTGTACCAGGCGCTGGCCCTCACGTCGTCTATCGGCGATATCGCAAGCATGGCCAGTCTAGTGAACTCCCGATCGTCGAACTCCTCTCCGGCCTTCTCGAAATACTCGCAGGCCTTCTCCGGCATGGCCACTGTGGGCGCAACCGAGCCGAAGGCCATTCGAATTTTCGTGCCGGATATCAAAGAGCCGACCGAAGCGACGGCGATCGCCATCGCACTCCTCTGCCCGACTTTATAGAACTGGGGAAAATAGCCCGCTGTCTTTTCGACCAGTATCGCGTTGACGTACTCGTCTCTAGAGAGCGTTGTCTTTCCCGGTCCCTTTATAAAGGAAGAAGCCTTCTCCCTCCGCTCCCCGTTCGCACCAAAGATCACCACCGTCGCGTTCGAGAGGTAGAGGGCCAGAATAGAATCCCCTGCGGGTGAGGCGTTCACCAGATTGCCCGCCAGCGTTGCCCTGTTCCTTATCTGCGGGCTTCCGATCTCGCGAATGGCCATCGGTAGAATCGGACAGCAGTTAGCTACGAGTTCGCAATCGAGCAGCTCGCTCATCGTCACCCTGCTCCCGATCGAAATCTCCTCGCCCAGATCGAGTATATCGTCCATGCCCTTCATTCTGGCTAGACTTACCACCCTGGCCGGGGAGAGCCTGCCCGACCTTATCCTGACCAGCAGATCCGTCCCGCCGGCCATTATCTTGCAGTCTTCGCCGTCGAGCATACTCTTGAGTTCTCTCTCATCAACGGGCATCAATAATTTAAAGGAAATACGCCACCACCACCCTTTCGCATTTCACCGTGGACGCCGATTCCGACGAAACATAGTAATATCGGAGCGCTGAGAACCATCGATAGGCATTGTTCCACGCCCCGGGCACGAATCCGAAAAGCGCCGACTATCCCGTCTCAACCTGCAACACTCTCGCTCAAGACTTACCCTCTATATCCTCCGGAAGATCTATATCCACCGTATGACGTTTCTCTCCCCGTATGGATCTGAAATTTGCGATCCCTTCCTTGACCAGCGCGAAGGCCCCTCTATCCCCTTCGATCTTTGAAAGCTCGGGGAATAGTTCCCGCGGAACGAAAGTGGGAAAGCCTTTTGCGCCCTGAAAAGCGAAGGCCGTCATCTCCCTTCCACGCGGGGCCTCGGCGAGGAGCCTCTCGACGTCCCTCCGCTCTATGTAGGGCATATCGCCCAGCGTCAGAACCAATCCTTCCGACCGTGGATCGATGCTCTTCAATCCGGCCTTTACACTGGAGGCGATTCCCGTCCGGTAATCGTAATTCACCACTACCCTGAACCCGTCGGTGGAAAAGAGTCCGAGCGGAAAGCCCGGCTTGACCACCAGTATCTTTTCCAGTTCGAGGGGGCCGAGACTGTCGATCGCCCACTGCAAAAGTCTTTTGCCTTTCAGGAAGGCTGTCAGCTTTTCAGACTTGAAGCGGCTCGAAGTGCCAGCCGCCAGAAGGATCAACGCAACGTTCTCAGATTTCTCAGACTTCACCATTTTTCGATTTTTCGGCCGCGGCCCTTATAGCCTGCACTATCTTGTAGTAGCCCGTGCAACGGCAGAGGTTCCCCTCTATGGCCTCCATTATCTCTTCGTCAGATGGGTCTGGATTTCTGTCCAGAAGCGCCTTGGCCGACATCAGCATGCCGGGCGTGCAGAATCCGCACTGTATGGCCCCCTTTTCTATGAACGACTCCTGAAGGGGATGCAGCCGGCCGTCTCTTTCCAGGCCCTCCACCGTAATTACTTCCTTTCCGTCTATTTCCGGCGCAAGAACCAGGCAGGAGTTGACGGCCTTGCCGTCGATTATCACCGTGCAGGCTCCACATTCACCTTCGCCGCAACCTTCCTTGGTTCCGGTGAGTTTCAGCTCTTCCCTGAGGAAGTCCAGCAGCCTCATGTCATCTCTCACTTCCAGAGAGTAATCCCTACCATTAAGCTTGAAATCGATCTTCACCTATTGCCTCCTCGATAACCTCTCTTTCGGGCGATAACCTGCGAAGTTCCGGCATGATCGACGAAGGGCTTTTGAGATCTTTGAGACCGTTACCCGTCACCACGACCACGACCCTGCTATCACGGGCCAGCAGGCCCTGCCGCGCGCACTTCTTGAACCCGGCCAGGGCTGTCGCACCGGCTGGTTCTGCGAAGACGCCGCTTTCTCTGGCCATTTCGATTATACCCTCAAGAATTTCCTTATCGGAAACATCTATCAACATACCTTTGTTCTTGTGCGTGTAACAACAGGCCTTCACCACGTCCCTCGGCTTGCCCACGCAGATGCTGTCGGCAACCGAGTTGGCCCGAATATCGATCGGCTCGAAGGGGAAACCGGCTTCGTAAGTCTTCTTTATCGCAGCCGCGCCAGAGGCCTGGACCCCTACAATGATTGGAAGCCTGTCGATCACTCCCATCTCCCTCAGGTCGTCGAAACCCTTGTGGAAGCTGGATAAAACCGTGCCGTCGCCGGCCGAGACGAAAACATAATCGGGAAGCCCGCCAATCATCGAAAAGGCCAACTCGAGCGCGCAGGTCTTTTTCCCTTCCAGCAGATACGGATTTATGGCACTGTTGCGGCAGTACCAACCCCTTGAAAGACCGATCTCCATCGACAGATCGAAAGCCCTATCGTAGCTGTCCTCTATCGCCAGAACCTTCGAGCCGTAAACCTGGAGCTGTGTCAGCTTGGCCTGTGGTGCCGTCGCCGGGACGAAGATGACGCTCTCGAGCCCCGAAACTGCAGCCATGCCCGAGAGAGAACTCGCGGCGTTGCCTGTCGAGGCGCAGAAGACCGTTCCGTAACCCTTCTCGACGGCCTTGGCCACGACCACCGAGCTTGCCCTGTCTTTGAAGGAGGCCGTGGGATTTCTTCCATCGTCCTTTATGAACACTTCTCCTACCCCGTACTTCCGCGAGAGATTATCGCACCTGTAAAGCGGAGTGTTGCCCACCAGCAGGTTCGGCTTGAAATGATCGCCCTCGAAGGGGAGGAGAAAATCGAAGGCCCAGATTCCGTTTTTGCCTAAATCGAACCTGTTTCTCGAATACTCACGCCTGACGATATCGAAATCATAGATCACTTCCAGCGTACCCTTTCTATCGCCACAGACCGGGCAGGTGTACTCCACCTCCGCCGGGTCGTACTCTTGCGAGCAGGTTATGCACCTTAGGCGGTACTTACTCAAATCAGCACACCCCCGATCGCACCGACCGGGCAACGCGACTGACAGAGCCCGCAACCGAAACATGACTCCCTATCGACCTCCACCATCCCGTTCAGCGAGAGGGCGAAGTAAGGGCAGACCGAAACGCAAAGACCACACCTGGTGCACTTATCGTGATCGATCGCCGGATTGCGCACCTCGAAGGATAGACCTGGCTGCCGGACGCTTGAGACCGCCTCCGCGACACTGTGAAAGCCCCTGCTCTCCAGAACCTTCGGAAGGTCGGAGATTATTCTCGAGTATATATCCTTTCCCTTTATCAACGCTCCGGAAAGCAGTTGCACCGCGTCGGCACCGGCGCTCAAAAAATCGACCACGTCCCCCGCGCTCGCGATGCCTCCCACGCCTATAACGGGGAGGCAGGTGACCTCGCGTATTCTTCTGACCATCGAGAGAGCCAGCGTCTTGATCGCCGGACCGCTGATCCAACCGAAGCCGTCCCCGCTTCCCATGGGCGAACGCTTCAGCGTGGCGTCGTAAGGATAGACCGGGCCGAGCGAGTTTATGGCCACCACGCCATCACCCCCGGCCTTTTCGATCGCCCGTACCATGACGGCTGGATCGTTCACGGAAGGGTCGAGTTTCAAAAAAACCGGCCGGTCGCTGTTTCTCTTGACGGCCGATATCAGCTCCTCCATCAGCGATGGATCGTCGGCCACGTAATGGGTAGATAGCTCGAAGGCGTCGGCGTATTTATCGAAAAGGGGCACCAGCTTTTCGAGATCGTTCGGCGAATATCCCAAACTGACGATCAGCGGAAGATCTGATTCACCCCTGAAAGCCGGAATGAATTCTTCGAGCCATCTTTCGTAAGGGAACTCGCTCCAGAGCTCAGTGTTGACGACGTAACTGTTCGTGGCGATTATGCACGGCCGCGGCACTTTCGCAGCCACGGTGGAGATAGTCTTGGTCACCATCGCCCCGACGCCGAATGCGGCTATCGAGAGCATCTTTTTATCGTCGCCCGTCAGCGGCCCCGAAGCGGGCATCACGGGATTGGAGAGTGATAGTTTGCCGAGTCTTGCGGACAGGTCCACAGTATCGCCCCCTATATTCTCTTCCATAGATTTAACGAGAGTCTTCTGGCCTCAGAGTAGATCTCTTCTTCATCGACCAGCGTCGCCCTTCCGCCGGAGAGTACATGCCTTCCGGAGACAAAGACGTCCGTAACCTTAATGTTATCACAGATCCCAAAGAAGTAATGATCGAGAAAGTTCCCGGCCTTTACCGGCGTCGGACTGGAGTAATCGATCACGACCAGGTCGGCCGCGCTTCCCTCGCGAACGGTTCCGAGATTTGCTCCGAAAGTCCTGGTTGCCAGACGGTAATTGGCTCCGAAAAGCGTATCTTTCAGGTCCTGGCTACCCGACACCCTCGGATCTCTGGAGAGGTAATGGGGCGCAAGAAGTGCGAACCTCACATCGTGGCAGAGGTTGAAACCGTAGCCGTCGTTCCCGATAGCCGTTTCGATACCCTCTCTTAAAAAGCTCTTCCAGTCCGGCAGACCTACTCCGTTGTTCGTGTTCGACTGGACGTTCACCACTAAATTTCCGCCAGTCTTGGGAATCAACTCTCTCTCTTCGGGCGTGGTGTGGATACAGTGGGCGTATATAGAGCCCGGACTCATCAGGCCGCTTCTGTGAAATCTCTCCAGCACTCTCTGGTCGTAGAGCGAAAGACTCCTCTCCTGGTCTTCCGGCCCTTCAGCGATATGCACATGAATCGGGATCGAGCCGGAGACCTCTTTCGACACAAGCGACAGAGTCTCCCTCGACAGCGTCAGCGAAGCGTGCATTCCGAAGAAGCCCCTGCGGAAAGGAGTGTTGAAGCGCGAAAACTCCATATTCTCCCTTATACCCTCATCGCGCGCCTTCGTGCCGTCCCTGTCGGAGACCTCGTAGGCCCCGCAGTACCTTAGGCCGGTCTCGTTCACCGCTCCGGCGATCGTCTCCAGCGAGCCGTTTATCGCATTTGGCGAGGAGCTGTGGTCGAAGAGCGTCGTGACGCCGCTCTTGAGCGATTCTATCGAGGCGACATAGCCGCTTATCCTCAGCTCTTCCAGCGTGAGCGAACGGTCGAGCCGCCACCATAGCTGCTCCAGAAGTTCGGTGAAGGAGCCCGGATTGAAACGGGAGAGTCTCATCCCTCTAGAGAGAGTCGAGTAAATGTGGGTGTGGGCGTTAACGAAAGAGGGCATAACGAGTCTGCCAGAAAAATCGAGATTCTCGCCTTCGTACCTTCTCTCTCCCGCCCCCACCGCGACTATCTCGCCACCTTCGATGGTCACGTAGCCACGTTCTATGAACTCTCCGTCATTGGTGTATATGGAAACGTTATTCAGCTGCACTTCGATCCCCCCATAAAACTCTCTTTCTCTCGATAAACCTCCCGCTTCCAGCCTCAAGTAAAACCCTGTTCTCGTGGAAGGCCAGCCTTCCCCTCATCACGGTCGCCACCACCTCTCCCCTCAGCGACATACCCTCGAAGAGCGAGTGATCGCTCCGGGTTAGAGGTGATCTGGAATAGTTGTACGACCTTTCCCTGTTCACTACCGCTATGTCGGCCGTCCGTCCCGGCACGATCGTTCCCCTTTCCGGGTAGAGACCGAGCAACCGGGCCGGGTTGATCGATAGGAGCGACGCCACCTTCACGAGATCTCCGTCAAAAAGAGTGTTCAACACTGGGAATGAGAGCCCCAGCGATCCCGTGCCGAAAGGTATCGAGGAGAAGCTCTCTCTCTTGTCTTGCGTTGTGAAGGGGCAGTGGTCGGTTCCTATCGATCCAATATTCCCCTCGAGAAGCCCGCGCACCAAAAGCCTTCTCTCCCTCTCGCTCCTGGCAGGGGGACAGTAGGTGTTCAAAAAGCCCGACTCGTCATCGAGGGCCTCGTCGTTCAACATCAGGTATTGGGGGCAGGTTTCAAGAACAGAATTATTTTTCCATTCTGTATTCATTAATGATACTGCCTCTACGGTATCTCCACTGGAGACGTGCACCACATAGAGCTGTCCATCGACACTTTTCGATAGCTGTATCAGTTTCACCACCTCCGAGAGCTCGGTTATCACCGGCCGGAGGTGCGGCAGATCCCTGTGAGTCGGTTCGCGGTCTCTCCGCAGTTCTCTCTCGCGCGCAAGTATTATTTCGTCGTTTTCTGCGTGGGCGAGGACCACCAGGCCTTTCGACCTCGAAAGGGCGAGAAGTTCTAGAAGCGTCCCATCGTTGGTCCTCCTGCCCGAGCCGCTGTAAGTGGTGAAGACTTTGATCGATGGCATTCCCAGATTTATGGCGGCATCGGCTATCGCCCGGGGCGTGAACTCAGGGTTGCCTGCAAGAGTTACGTGAAAGGCGTAATCGACCCGACTGGTTCTGGAAGACCTCATTCGCCTCTGAACGGCCTCTTTCAACTTTTCGAGCGTTCTCACGGGATCAAGGAAATCGATTACTGTCGTCACGCCACCACTGAGCGCCAGAGCCGAGCCCGAATCGAAATCGTCGCGGGAGGTATATTTGCCCAGGAAGAGATCGAAGTGAACGTGGGGATCTATGAAACCGGGAAGCAAATAAAGGCCAGAGCAGTCCAACGACTGCCTGGCCTGGAATTTCATCTTTCGCCCGGTTATAAGCTCGATGACCTCGTCCCGGATATACACGTTTGCCGGGAAGAGCTCCTCCCCGTTGCAGACCGTTCCATTCTCCAGGGCAAGGTCGTAGATCATGGCCTGCCGCCCATCGTCAGGGCCATTATCGCTTTGGCCGTGTGGAGCCTGTTCTCGGCCTCGTCTATCACTATCGATTGCGGACCGTCTATCACTTCGTCCACCACTTCTCTGCCCCTGTCGGCCGGAAGCGCGTGCATGTAAACGGCTCTCTTGCCGGCCAGTTTCATCCTTTCGGGTGTGCAGATCCAGTCCCTGTTTTTCCTGACCTCCGTCATGATCTCGTCCGTGTTTTCCGAGACGTAAAAACCGCCCCAGGACTTTGGAATGACTATATCAGCGTCCTTGAAAGCCTCGTCCATGTCGTGAAGGATCTCGAATTTCGCCCCGCTCTCGAGGGCGTTCGACTTCGCCTGCTCCACGATATCGGGCATTAGATCGAAGCCTTCAGGATAGGCGAGCCTAACGTCCATCCCGTATCTGGTAAAGAGGAGTATTTGCGACTGTGGAACTGAAAGAGGCTTCAGATGGCTCTCGGCGTAAGCCCAGGTTATGGCTACCTTCAACCCTTTGAGATTGGTTCCGAAGCGTTCGCGAATGGTCATCATGTCGGCCATCACCTGCATCGGGTGGTAGATGTCATCTTGAAGGTTCAGTATCGGGACGTCCGAGTATCTGGCCAGGGTTCTCAAATACTGGTTTCCTGCCTTGAACTTGCAGTGTCTCACGGCTATCGCGTGGCCGTACCTGGAAAGAATCATAGCCGTATCTCTGGGAACCTCTCCGTGGGCCGTTTGCATCGTGGAAGGATCGAGATAGTGGGCGTGACCTCCCAACTGCGTAATGCCGGCCTCCATGGAGTTTCTGGTTCGAGTCGATTGATCGAAAAACATCAAAAAGACGGTCTGGTAAGGCAGTAGGGGAGTGGGCTCGTTGATCGCGAACCTTCTCTTCAGATCCGAGGACAGGTCCAGCATCAGATCGATCTCTGTCCTGTCGAAATCCTGCGTGGTTATGAAATCCTTTCCTCTAAGCATGCTGCTCATATTTTACCTCCAGCTCTATTGTGAAAGCCTCAAGGGCAATAGTGCGTACATCGCCGCCGCCCTGACGAGATGATCGACCGGGCACTGATCGTCTGGACTATGGGCGTAGATCTCGTTGGCCGGTCCGAAGCCGATAGTGGGTATCGAGAAGACCCCGGCAGTCGCGATCCCGTTCGTCGAAAAGGTCCATTTATCTACCAGCGGGTCCGCTCCGAAGACCTCCCTGTAAGTGGCGACAGTTTTCCTGACTATCCCTGAATCCTCCTCCATCACCCACGTCGGGAAGTACTTCTCGACCGGGAAAGAGAGCCCCGTGTAAGAAGGCCTGTCATAGAATAGTTCGATTATCTCGGCCTCTTCGCCGGCCAGGGCGATAGCCCCTTTCAACTCCTCTACCACCGATTCCTTGGTCTCTCCGGCTGTCAACCTTCTGTCCAGCTGGATCGTACACTCGTCGGCGACGGCATTCTGTGAAGGCGATTTGAAGAAGATCTGCGTGACAGCGATCGTCCCCTTTCCGAGGAAGCGATCGTCTTTCAGTCTTTCGTTGAGCCTCTCTATTTCGGCTATGATCCTGGCCATTTTGTATATCGCGTTAACTCCTCTCTCCGGGGCGCTGGCGTGACAGGAACGGCCCACCGTCCTTATCTGGAGCTCCATTCTGCCGCGATGGCCACGATAGATGTTTAGATTGGTCGGCTCGGTTATGACCACGAAGTCCGGCCTTATACCGTCGCGTTCGATAATGTATCTCCAGCAGAGACCATCGCAGTCCTCCTCCATGACAGTCCCCGTAACATAGAGAGTGAAATCACCCGTTAGCCCTTCCTCCATCATAATTTTCGCGCCATAGACCATGGCGGCCATTCCGGCCTTCTGATCGGAGGCGCCTCTGCCGTATATTACGCCGTCCTTCATCTCTCCCGAGAAGGGATCGACCTTCCAGAGCTTCTCGTTCCCGACCTCTACAGTGTCGATGTGGGCATCCATGGCTATCACCTTTTTGCCGTTGCCTATCCGGCCGAGGATGTTTCCCAGACCATCGACTATCACCTCGTCGAAGCCAACCTTCTCCATTTCCCGTCTTATCCTTTCGACCGCTTCGCGTTCACCGGCCGAGAAGCTTTTTATACTCACCAGATCCCTCAAAAAATTTGCCAGATCGTCTCTGTAACTTTCCGCTTTAGATAGAAGACTACCCTTCACGCTATCAGCTCCCTGAATTGTTTTTACTATTATAACCGGATTTGTGTGCCGTATGAAGAACGGCTAGAGACCATCCTTCCCTATCAACAGCCCGCAAAGGTTCTGTGCGTCCTTATATGGCGACACTCTTACCCGCTTGCGGAAAAGACTCTCTTTCTTATCGAAATTGACTGCCAGCGTACTATAATCTCTTTGGGGAGGTGATCTGATGGATACTCTCAAAGTCGTGAACCTGAAAGCCAGAATCGGCACTTTCGAACTGGGGCCGGTAGATCTGAACGTGGGCAAAAAAGAGATAGTGGGCCTCATAGGACCTTCCGGATGCGGCAAGACGCTCCTGCTAAGAACCATAGCAGGTCTTCAGGAGCCCGTGACCGGGCAGGTCTTCATAGACGGAAAGGATGTCACTTATCTCGAGCCCCACCTGAGGGGACTGGCCTTCGTCTTCCAGGACAACGCACTCTTTCCGCACTTCGACACACACAACAATATAGCCTTCCCCCTGAAGATCAAGAAAGACCCCCAGACCGAAGAGAAAGTGCAGAAAAAGGCGGCCGAACTCGACGGTCTGACCGACTACCTGGACCGTTGGCCGAAGGAACTGCCAGCCGGCATGAAAAAACTGACCGCGATCGCTCGCGAGACGGTGAAGAAGTTCAACCTGATCCTCATGGATGAACCCTTCGAAAGGCTCGACAAAAAGATCAGAACGGAACTAAGGGCGATGATAAAACGCTTGTTAATGGCTATAGGCGAATCGGTACTGATAGTTCTCAACGACCCGGAAGACGCGTTGGCGATAACCGATCGGATTTACGTCATGAAAGAGGGAGTGTTCGTTCAGAGCGGCGAACCCCGCGAAATTTACACCAGTCCAGCCTCTTACTTTGTGATGGAACTCTTTTCGACCATGGGTATCAACAGGGTGGGTAGTGCAGTTTTCAGGCCCCAGGATGTCGAGATCGACGAAAACGGAAGCTATGTAACGCTTGAACACTGCGGCCCCTACGACTCGAAACGAATCCTTTGCAACGGAAAAATGGAGGGCCAAGAAGTAGTGCTACTTCTTCCCGTCGAATGCAGAGAAAAATCCGACGTTAAAATCAGGATAAAAAACTCCTTCGAAAAAGTGTAAGAGCCGTCCTTCGGAAGAGCGGTTTTTCGTTGCGGAGCTAGGAGCTTTGTTCTTCGTTCGCAAGAGCAAAAAGCCATCCTTGGAAGAGCAGTTTCTCGTTCCGACGCTGTGCGTTCAGGTTCCTCGTTCTTGGTTCAAGACAGAGGAAAGAGCGGGGATGCCGGATCAGTGTCCGGCATGACGGGAAGGGAGGAAAGACCGCGAAAATGGGGACTGACGGGCTCCTGACGTCTGTCCCATTTTTCGCGAAGACCGGGATCCTAACTGGGAGCACGTCAGGATGACCCGAAGGGGCTGTCATCCTGGACCCCGATCCGGGATCCACTCCTTAGAAAACCGTGATTCTGAGTCAAGCTCATAATGACGGGAAGGGAGTAAGACTGTCATCCCGTGGTGTCCCCGTACTGTCATCCCGTAGTGCTCCTATACGGGATCTCGCTCTTCTAGTCCGTCTCTAAACAGAGGTAAGAGGTATGAGGTCAGAGGTAAGAAGATCAAGATCTTCACGCTCTTCACACCTCCCGCCTCTTACCTCTAGCCTCAGGTCCCCAAGGACGGGTTCAGGCTCTTGGACGATGGACGGCTCTTCTCGTTCTTCTCGTCCGTCTTTTTGACGGGTATTAGAGACCTCTCTGAAGCAGGTGAACCCATCCGGTAAAAGTCGGTGGTGCTTTGGAAGTTTGAAGTTTTGAGTAGCATAAATTTTCGCTAAACTGTCAGCAGGTAACCGTCCTCGAAAACCTGTACGCAGGCTTCCACGACAGCGGGATCGTACAGTATGCCTGAATTTTTCTTTATCTCATTCAGGGCGTGCTCGATTCCCAGAGCCTGTCTGTAAGGTCTGTGGGAAGTTATAGCCTCAACCACATCGGCAACCGCTATTATTCTTGATTCAAGCCTTATTTCATCGTTTTTCAGACCGTTCGGATAGCCAGACCCGTCGAGTCTTTCGTGGTGCTGCAGTACTATATCGGCGATAGGCCAGGGCAGGTCTATATCCTTAAGAATGTTGTAGCCGTTTCTCGAATGCTCCTTTATAAGGCTCAACTCTATATTGCTTAGCTTTACCGGTCTCGTCAAAATCTCCGACGGAATCGAAATCTTTCCTATATCATGGAGCAGGCCGGCAAATTTGAGGCAGGTAAGAGTTTCATCATTCAGACCCATTTTCTTCCCGATGGCCACGGCCAGATCGCTCACATTCTTCTGGTGGCCGGCCGTGTAAGGATCTTTTGCACTAACTATATCGGACGCGATGCGGACCAATGCGTCGAAGGCCGCTTCCAGCTTTTTTGAAGCACGCTTTCTCTCGGTAATATCTTCACTGACTTCTACAACACCCGTAACATCTCCGTCCGGCCCTATAACTGGGTAGGCCCTCACAAGCCAGTACTCGCCCATTTCGTTGGTGAGTTCTGTTTTTTTCTGCTCGCGGCTTTTAATTACCTTTTCCAGTATGCAGTCGTCGCATTTCTCACCGGCTTTCCATATCATGAAGCACTTCTTTCCTATCAGGTCGCCGACTTCAACACCCAGACGTTTCGACATAGCTCTGTTGATCCAGTTTATTCTGAGATCCCTGTCGTAATAAACTATACTTTCTTTGGTTGCGTTGAGTATCAAAGATTTCTCTTCCTCGGACTTTCTCAGAGCTTCCTGGCTCATTAAGAGATCGGTCACGTCACTGACGAATCCTATGAAACTGGTATCGTCCAGCCTTACCGCCCTGACGTTCCAGTAGCCCTTCTCGCCATTCTTCTTTACAAATGAGACTATTCCTTCAGCTTCACCGGTCTCGACAGTCTTCCTGAAATGTTCTTTGGCATCATCAAGACTCTCGGGATGGATCAACTTTAGCAGGTTCATATTCAGCAACTCTTCTCTCGTATATCCGGTTATTCTGCTGGAAGCTTCGTTAACATCGGTAAAGTTTCCTCTCTCATCTGAGACGAAAATTCCATCCGGCGCGCTCTCCAAGTATCTTCTGAATTTGCTCTCCTTTTTTTCTACCGTTTGAAGAAGACCGTCTCTTTCAGAGAGTGTCCTTGCAAGCTTGATATTTGCAAAACTGAGAGTGGAAACCATTTTTGCAAACTTCGAGTAGAAGGTCATCACGGTATCGATAGTTTCCCGGCTCCATACGGGTACTTTATCAAGCGCCTTTATATACTCGTCTTCGTTGAAACCATACTTTCTTGCCTGTCTCCGGAAGAGTTCGTAATCGAGACTTTCATCTTCAATGAAGAACTGCCCCAGAAATAGATTCCCCAGATGAGAATCGCCCACAATTATCGGAGTTGCCATATCCCACATATTGTTGGCGCATTTGTAGAGCTTAAAAGTTCCCGGTACTATGCCTTTGGAGAGTTCGAGATCACTGTGAAGACAGTTTCTGAGCGTCTCGGGGTTCATACGATGGTACTTTGTGCAGATCTCCTGCCAACCTGTGGCAACAAGTATCTTGCCGTGGATGTCGATGATCGCCATTCCGATATTCGTCAACCTGTAGAAGTCGTTCATCATAGACTGAATGGCCTCGAAGTCAAATATATCTTCAAGTTCCAGGTCCTCAATCTCACTTTCGGGATCGAGAATCGCCTTGAGTTTCTTTCTTACTCTGCTTTCGCTCTCCTTCAGTTCCTCTTCAGCTTTTTTGCTTGCCGTTATATCTTCAGCAAAGAGAACAAGGCTTTCGACCCGCCCATCCTGACCGAATACCGGGTATATAGTTGTTTTCAGCACAATTCCCTCTCGCCGGTCCTCGATCACCCTGGGCTTTCCCGTTTTCAGAACTTCTTCGGCGTGAATCTTCCTCGCCTGAGCGAGTTCTCGCGGGACGAAATCATATATATTCTTACCGATCAGCGACTCAAGATCAGTACCAAGCCTTTTGCAGAGAGTCTGATTTGCAGTTATAACCCTTCCTGAAGGATCTATCTGAAACAGTGATTCGGTTGGGGCATCTACAAGAGCCTGAAGCTGAAGGTTCTTCTCTTTAAGAAGCATTTCATCTCGCTTTCGTCGCGTTATATCTCTTACAGTGCTCACTACCAGTCTTTCGCCATCGTCTTCAATCAGAATAGAGTGTATCTCTACGGGAAGGGAATCACCGTTTTTACGATAATGCAGGCTTTCGATCGTTCTGGAAGTGCCTATGGCGGCTTTTGACCAGAATTCTTTGAAGAATTCCTCTGAAATCTCATTTTGAATGGTTAATATGGACTTGCCAAGCAAATCCTCTCTGGAAAAACCGTAAGTGTTTATCACGGCATCGTTTACATAGAGTATTTTGGCTTGCATATCGGAAACAAATACCATATCAACGATATAATTGGCAAGATCGGCAAAAGACTTCATAAAACCTCCGTGACACCTGCATTTCTCCGCTTTAAACAATGGAAAATCGTGAATCGATCTTTTGATTGTACCACTTGATTTTCTCTAAACAAACTCCGGGCAATGGTTTGACATAGAGATCCAGATAGTTCTAATAACGTAAAATTCTTTTTTAACGTCCGCCGAATCGAAAAGTCACATTCTCCTAAGATGAGATGGCAGAGATCCATATCACTGGCTGACGAGTGGTATATTATATACAAGAGAGCGTCGCGCTTGCATCCTCGCATGATTTCATAGACTTGACTCGTCAATGCCCTGTGCGAAGACTCGTTGCTAGAAAAGTTTGGTCTGGTTATCCTTACTCTCTTTCTTCTTTCTGATGGTTATCCTGTCATCTCCTCCGGGTCTGTCACACAGCATTGGAGAGTCGGGATCGTAAGCCCGACGGTTCTTATCCACGGTACTCTTGCTGTAATTCGCGTAGCAATAAAGACAGCCGTTCGGGCAGGTGTTGTAGGCTCCTATATCCACACTCTCGACGCAGCCGCAGGCTTCCCGCTGGTTTCTGTCATTCGAGACGGTCAGTTCCCTTCCGAGCAGTTTCGAGATGAGCCTGTCGTCAACGCATCTTCCGTGTTGAATGCCGTATGCCGACAGATCCACGAGTTCCGAGCAGCTCTCAAGAACCAGATCGTTGGCTTTAGCAATATCCGAGAAACCCCCGGCAAGGGCCTGCAAATCCCCCTCCGCCAGCTCCTTCGCCCCGACTGTCCGGATGTTGCGAAGTATCTTCCTGTAAAGGTCCACGAAACTGATAACGCACTTGTCGGTGTATTTGCAGAGCTTTCCGGCCATAGATTCGAAGGCCTTCAAATGCCACTCGAGCGTGAACCTGTCCGTTACGATCACCGGGTCATACCTCCAGATTACGCGCTCCCTGCCGATCATTTCGGAGAGCTTCACGAAAGTCCCGAAAATCTCTCTCTTGTCTCTGAGGTTGGGCTCTATATCTCTGTTGTAGGGGGTTATGGTGAACTGGAAGTAATAGGTGTAGCCGGCGAGTTCGTCGAGTCTACCGATCATCTTTTCCGGGTCCTTCGACCATAAAACTATACAGTCTATATTTTTGGGTGATATATCTACCCTGCTGATCTGGTGAGGGTTCATGGGGTTTCTGACAAGAGCGAACCTCTCTTTGAGCCTGTTGAAAAACCATTCGCTGTAAAAGGCCGGAATATCGGTTCTCCGGCTAACGCTCAATATCATACTAGTTTCTTTCCTTTCTCACGAGTCTAATTATCCAGTATTGCCGATAGCCTGTATCTTTCATGGGTTTCCGATTGAGTGTATCACAGTCTCTTTCGCCTCTACATATACGCCGTCTATATGCAGGACAGTAATCTCTCAGATTCGACAAGAAATGAAAAATGTCTTCGGGGTAAAAGATACTTTCACCCTGAACATTATCTTCTAGAGAATTGTGCGTCAAATCAAGCGTGTAATCTCCTTTCAGCAGCAGGCATTCCACGATCTTAACCAATCTCTTATAATCATCCTCGAGACGTGATCTTCTCACGGACGCGCAGATGTTGATCTGTTCACGGGAGAAAGCCGTGTTACATATGACTTCGAAAAGCCTGGAAAATGATTCGTTTGAAAACTCACTTATGGATTTCGGAAAGAACAGGACATTTATAAATCTGTCGGGCAGGGAATATAGTCGTGTCACGTCTTGTTTGTAGAAGTAGTACCTATGATTATTAAGCGTTGTTCTGTAATACCAATCGATCACGTCGATCCCTGAATAATAAAGGAAGTCGGGAGGGAGTCCTTTCTTTTTAATGGCGCGATATGCACCGTAATAGTCAAGGCCGGAACCGGAACCAATCGAAAAGATCCTGAGAAAGGAGGTAGATCCTTCAAGATCCATGAGCGCTTCATAGAAGGCTTCGTATTCATATATATATGCCGGCGCGTATCTAAGCAGATACAACTGCTGAATCATACGATTGGAGTAATCTGGTGTGCTCGAATTCAAGAATGACAGTGTTTTTAGAATACAGAGGCGATCCACGCTTTTAATAGAAGAAGAAAAATCAGCGAAGACACTTTCCAGAAAAGATGTAATATCCAATCCAGTTCACCCTTCAATCATTAGAATTCGATAATCTCTGTTTTGCGGAAAAATGGCCAGTTCCCTCCCGAGGATTTGATTGGAAGCCTGTTCCACTCTTTACCAAATCCTCTATAAGTTTCTGAACAGTTTACAACGCACAGGCTGTCAAGTGCTCTGGATATTCCCGTATAGACAATACTGTGGACTGTATCTCTTTTGAAAACCATGTTGCCCTCATCAGGTATCACCAAAATAACGCACTTGGATTCCGAACCTTTGAACGAATGAACGGTGCATGTTTTGAGGAGCGGATTCTTCATCCAGAATAGTTCTTTCAAGTGTTTCCGATACTCCGGGTCTGGGGCAAATATGTGGTTGACGTTTATACCTTTTAGTTGGAAGACATTCACAAGATCCAGACCGAAATTCCTGTCCATTACCAGAATAGTGATATCCGAAGGAGAGACTTTGTTGTCGAAGAAGTATTCAAAGGCTGAAAAACAGACCTCCTTTGCTTCATGTTGAGCAACATCTTCCCATATCAGGATTTCTTTATACAAAGAGATCTGTCCTGACACAACGATAACATCCTCAGTGTTCTTCGCGATGTATTGCGCGGCAAATCGATTCAGCTCATCCACGAGTATTCCTTTAATTCTAAAGGAATCTTTGAGCTCATTCCAGGCTCCGCGAAACTGGACTTTTCGCATCGGTTCGTCTATCCAGCTCTCTCTTCCATATATGTTCTGACGAGAGTCTGTGAAGAGGACAAGTTCATTATTGGGACTAAGATAAGATGAGAGCAAATCATACCAGTTCCAGCAAAAGTCCTGACCTTCGTCGATAAGAATTGCATCATAAATGGGCTTCTCTCTTCTCCATCTTGGATTGCTACCACTTTCAAGAGCTTTCTTAACAAGGCCGGGAAGTTTGTTCTGGAAGAAATCGTCATCGCTTTCGCCAGAATGTAAGTTTCCTTCAATACCCATCCTGCGCAGTTCCCTAAAGCAAAACTCGTGGAAATGAGTGAAGACTATATTTTTGAAGTCGAAATCCCGCGGGATTCTATCCATTATCTTTCTTATATAATGCCACATCGTGATGTTGAAAGTAACCACTAGCACTTTCTTGCCCGTAGCGGCGATATTGGCCGCTCTGTGTGCCAGAGTGAGGGTCTTACCTGAACCGGCGGCACCTCTCACCCTTATATGGCCGCTCCTGCAAGTCGCTAGAACCTGCTGATGTCTCGAAAGTTGAAAGCTTTTCCCATTTCAGACCTGTGATACGGCGGATTAAGCCATGTCTTGAGCGCTTCGACCAGTTCCAAACGTTCGGGAATATCTTTGAAACACTCAGTGTTCCAGACGAAGGGAGCCTGATTCATTTCCACACCGTCTTTTCCGATAATGCTGGCGTATTGACTGTTTTTGATTCTAGAGAGCTTATTTATTATCTCCTTTCGTGTAAGGGAAGGAATATACAAACCAACTTTCAGCGCCTTGATGAACCACTTGTTTTGATACAGTCTTTCGCCAAGCGTTGGAATATAAAGATCGATCATTGCATTTCTCACAGAGACGGCCCTTCTTAGGGCAAGTCCAGGATCGTCGGAAGAAAGAGCGATTTCCCAGACCATGATCCCTTTTTCGGGATGTAGTAGTACAATATCTGGTTGTTGACCGTTGAAGAATGGTTCAATGTAGACTATCCAGTTTTTGTCAAGACGATCGCGAAAGAAGTTTGAGATATATGCTTTTACTTCATCAGAAGGTCCACCTTCGGCTTTTTGATAACTGCAATACACGATCTCAGCCATTAATCCCCTCCGTTACCGTTTGAAGATAATAATATGAGGTTCTCGAAAAGGAAGACCTCCAACATCAACGGTTATACCGTTGAATAAACCGAGAACCAGGAAGCAAGCCCAAAGAAATGTTATCACAGGGGAAGGGAAAAAAGGAAATCTCAAGGTGCTGGATAACCCTTTAAAAAAATTCCTCTCGAGAGGTTCGAGAGGGAAAAGGAACATCTAAATAAGCTAAATATATTTTACCACTTGAGGAGATAAAAAACAAAATCGGTTTGAGAGTCCGGACAGGTCATTTACAAAAAGAGTTTACCGGGTGTCTGAGAGATATACCGGCAAGCGGGTAGGTGCATGAAAAAGCACACAAAAGAGTGAGAGAGCCAATGGAAATCGCTCAAGCTTACTGGAACGATCTGCCGGTGAAGAGTCTCCATAAAGGGTCGTAAATGGAGCGGAAAGTGTTAACATTTAGAGATAACCAAAAAAGGGGGAGAAAGTATGGAAAACGTCTACAAAAAGCTCCGCACCTTCAACATGATAATGGCCTTTCTGCATCTGATCCAGGGAGTTGTCATGCTTATCCTGAGCAACGATTCGACCCTCACCATCACGAGGAATTATCTGGCCTTCGATCGTGAAATAATGAAGCTCGTTCCCGCAACCGAGAATCTTTTTAACCTGCGGATGGGCCCCTTCATAGCCAGTTTTCTCTTCATGTCGTCCATAGCCCATTTCATAGTCTCGACTTTCGGGTTCAAGTGGTACGCGAGGAATCTCGAGAGGGGCATCAATTATGCGAGGTGGTACGAGTATTCGATCAGCTCTTCGGTGATGATAGTAGCGCTGGCCATGTTTTCCGGGATGCTCGATATAGTTAGTCTCATGCTCCTCTTCACCGTGAACGGTCTTATGAATCTCTTCGGCCTCATGATGGAGCTTCATAATCAGACCACGGAGAAGACCAACTGGACTTCTTTCGTGTTCGGCAGTATCGCCGGAGCCGTCTCGTGGGTGGCAGTCTTCATCTATCTCTTCACGTCCCTGGGTAAGGCGAACGTACAGTTCCCCTCTTTCGTCTATGCGATCATCGTAACGTTTCTAGTCTTTTTCAACAGCTTTGCGATAAATATGTTCCTCCAGTACAAGAAGATCGGCCCGTGGAAGAATTATCTCTTCGGAGAGAATGTCTATGTCATACTCAGTCTGGTGTCCAAGAGTCTTCTCGCCTGGCAGGTCTTCGCCGGCACTCTCAGGCCGGTATGATAAGAAAACCGGCATGAAGGTAATGCTCATGAACGAAGACGTCTTTGGAGCAGTTCCTCGTTCCGACGCTGCGCGTCCAGGTTCTTGGTAAAAGACTCGAGAGGAAGAGAGAGAGGAGAGAAAACCCGTCCTTTCCTCCCTTCCCGTCATGCCGGACCCCGATCCGGCATCTCCGCTCCCTCGAAAGAGCAAGAGCGAGATCCCGTATATAAAGAGCGGAGTCCCGTATAGGATCATTACGGGATGACGCGGGATGACGGTCCTTCTTCCTTCCCGTCATTCTGGCATATTCCTAGCCAGAATCACGTTCTTCCTCCCTCACGTCATGCCCGGTCTTCGCGAAAAAACGTGGACAGACGTCAGGAGCCCGTCAGTCCCCATTTTCGCGGTCTTTGCTCCTTCCCGTCATGCCGGACACCGATCCGGCATCTCCGTTCCTTCTCGTGAGCGAAGCGTACTCTCGATGCTCTTTCTCCGCTCTCACTCACCACCGGCAGTGGCCTTTTACGGTCTATTTTTCTATCAGTTCGACACCGGCGCTCTCGAATTCGTCCAGTGTTCTCTGAACATCTCCTTCGTTGGCTTCGACGCCCTTGGTCCCGTTTATTATTACCCTTATCTTGAAGCCGGAGGAAAGCGCATCGTGAACCGTGTATTTCAGGCAATAGTCGAGAGCGAGTCCGCAGATGTCTATCTCCTCAATGCCTAGAGCCTTTAGCAGCCCGGCCGTTCCCAGATTCGTTCCGTCGTTTTCTCTGAAGATCGAGTAGCTATCTACTCCCGGATGTGTCCCCTTTCTCACTATGTAGTCAAACCGGTTGCTCTCTATATCCGGGTGAAATTCGGCTCCGGGCGTTCCCTGCATACAGTG
Source organism: Mesotoga infera (assembly GCF_900157305.1). Taxonomy (NCBI): domain Bacteria; kingdom Thermotogati; phylum Thermotogota; class Thermotogae; order Kosmotogales; family Kosmotogaceae; genus Mesotoga; species Mesotoga infera. Next base: position 2,886,959 of record NZ_LS974202.1, on the reverse strand, counting down.
GACAGGCCAGAGAACGGGTCCGATGCCCTTTTTGTTGTCGAACGGCGTGAAAGGCTCTTTTCTGTGGTTCGCCGCGAAACTCATGTGGTTTGAGGGGTGCCAGTCCTGGCCTGCAAGTATCGTATATACGGGGTCTCTCATGGCTCTGTTAATCACTTTGTTTATCTGGCTTGCTCCTTTCACGGGCAGAGAACCGGTCTCGTAGAAGTCGTTTTGAACATCGACAACCAGAAGTGCCTTTCGCATTTGTATCACCTCTCTTCGGCATCTTGCTGGGATTCCAGAACGAAAAGAGCGCTCTTGCCGGGGAGAGCGTCTTTTGTTATGCTTTGAGTTCGACGAACTCGCTGTTCATATTTGTCTTTCGTGTCGCGCCTTCATCTCCTCAATAGTCTGGAGAGTCTTCCCCCAGTGAATTGCAGTACCTGACTTATGCTCACCAGTACTATTACCGCGTACAGTACCACGTCCCACTGGAACCTGTAGTAACCGTAGTTTATGGCCAGCTGTCCAAGACCGCCAGCTCCGACGGCTCCCGCTATTGCGGTGTAGGTCACGAGGTTGATCAGAAGCACGGTGATATTTCCTATTTGCTCTGGTAGCGTTTCGGGAATCAGAACTCTGAATATAAACTGCGATCTGTTGAGTCCCATGGAATCGGAAGAATCTATAATCCCGCGTGGAACTCCGTTGAAGGAGTTCTCTGAAAGCCTTGCCATGAAAGGGATAGCGGCTATCGTTAGGTTGAAGATCGCGGCGTTCGGCCCTATGATTGTACCCATGACGTTTTTCGTGACGGGAATCAAAAGCAGAACCAGTATTATGAAGGGAATTGAGCGGAAGACGTTAACAAACAGATCGAACACTATGTAGAGTCTCCGCCACTTCTTGGATCTCGAGAGCAGGAAGAGAACCACTCCGAGGGGTATTCCAAAGAGAGTCGCGAGAAAACCGGAGACCAGAACCATATAGAGTGTCTCAAGCGTGGCTTTCAGTATCTCACCGGCCATTATTCAACCTCCTCTAGCGAGTAGACCGACTCCCTGAGGCGCTGGATGAACAGGTCCTGCTGTTCACCCTCAATACCGATTATCATAGCACCGAAGGGCCCGTGCTTCAATTCTTCGATTTTGCCGTACAGTATGTTGACCGAGACATCAAGTTCCCTGGCGACTTTCCACATGACCGCTTCGTGCGTCTTCTTCCCCCAGAAGAGGACCCGTATTATCTTGCCTTTATGTTCTACCGCTTTTCTATCCAGTTCGAGCGGTGTTCCAAAATCCCTGACTTCGTTTTTTTCGACTTTCACGAAGAATTCGTGGGCCGGTCCGAAGAACTTCAATCTGCCGTTTTCGAGGTAGGCGACTTTATCGCAGGTTCTTTTTATCACATCCATGTCGTGTGTAACTACGACAAAGGTGATTCTATGCTTTTGGTTGAGTTCAACGACCAGATCCAGTAACCTGCCGGTTGTCTTGGGATCGAGGGCCGAGGTCGGTTCATCCAGAAGTATCATCTTTGGATCCATGACTAGCGCCCTGGCTATTGCGGCCCTCTGCTGCTCTCCTCCGGACAGTTGAGAGGGGTAGGCCTGTATCCTGTGATCGAGGCCGAGCTCGCCGGAGATCTTTTCGACCTTCTCTTTCACTTCCCTGCCTGTCAGCCCCTGTATTTTCAGGGGGAAGGCTATGTTCTGCGATACCGTCCGGTTTCTGAAGAGGTTGAAGCTCTGGAAAACGACGCCGATCTTCTTGCGCATCTTTCTTATCTCATCATCTTTCAAATTGACTATGTTCTTTCCATCGAAGAATATCTCGCCGCTGTCAACCGGCTGAAGAAGGTTGAGCGTCCGGAGCAGAGAAGTTTTCCCCGCCCCGGAAAGTCCGACTATGCCGACGATCTGGCCTTCTTCCACCGAAAAGCTCACATCGTCCAGGATCTTTCTTCTCCCGGTCCTGTCTTCGAAAGAAAGGTTCAGGTTTTTGACTGCCAGGATCAACGCTACTTCCCCTCTCAGAATACCGGCACTACCGCTCCGCCGTACTTCTCGTTGATGAAGTTTCTCACTTTCTCCGTGGTCAACACGCTCACGAGCGCCTTGACCCAGTCCTTGTCTTTATCGGCCTCGCGGATCGTTATGATGTTTGCGTACGGGGATTCAGCACCTTCGATGAATTCGGCGTCTTTGGTCGCGTTGAGGTTAATCGTCAAGGCGTAGTTCGTGTTGATCACGGCGCCAACCACGGTTTTGTCATCAGTGTAAACCCTTGGAATGAAGCCGGCTTCGATTTCGACAAAATCGAGTTTTCTCGGGTTGCTCTCGATGTCGCGCACCGTAGATTCCAGCTTTGTGGGGTCTTTAAGTTGAATCAAACCGTTGTTGTGGAGAAGTATCAGCGCGCGCCCCTCGTTGGTGGGGTCATTCGGAATGGCGATCTTGTCGCCCGCCTCCAGGCTCTCCAGAGGTTTCTTCAGAAAGAAGCCCATTGGCTCAACGTGAATCGCTTTAACGGATATCAGTCCCTTGATTCCCCTCTGGGTAGTGAAGGAGACCAGGTACGGCACGTGCTGGAAGTAATTGGCGCTCAGCTCCCCCGTAGAGAGCGCTATGTTCGGAAGCACGTAGTCGTTGAACACGACTATCTCGAGCTCGTACCCGAGGGCCGCCAGATCCCCTTTCACTATCTCCAGTATCTCTGCGTGAGGAACGGGAGTCGCCCCGACTTTGATCTTTTCCGCCCCGAAGGCCAAAACTAAACCCAGTAGAACCAATACCAGCAGCAGTTTCTTCATACAAATCCCTCCCGATATAAAAAAAGGGCGTCTCTTTTGAGACGCCCCGTTTCTATTTTTCCAGGTACAGCTAAGCACCCGAAGAAACAAGGGCGTTGCCGTACATCATCATAGATATTTTCTTCCCGCCGACTGCTTTAAAATCCATAGGTTTCCCCCGACAGTTCGTTTGAGAGATTATAACTCACGGCTGCTTTCGACAATGCAAACTTACTGTAAACAATGCATCAGGTGATTTTTATTTCGGTGTTGAAGAGCCTCTCCCAGGCGTCTTTTATGGTCTTCAAAACCGGTTTGTTCCGCTCGGATATGATCGAAAGCCCCGTTGCCTTTGCGTTATCGGCCAGTGTTATCTCCACCGACGAGCCCACACCGTTCACGAGAACGAGACCGGATTCGGTTCTGCAAAAGCCCTTCACTCTCAAAGCAGAACCGAGGATCTCTTCTACAAAGTCCCTCAACTTCTCGATGGTAACTTCGCCTTCCCATTCTATAAGGAGGGATTTTGGCCGGTTATTGGGGCTGTTCTCCGATTCCGCCACTTCCTTTTTCCTTTTGAAGAAGGGAACGGGCTTCCTGGTCACTCCGTACCTGGCCTCGTATTGAGGCATATTCCCTATCGTGGATATTTCCTGTTTTATTCTCTCCAGTTCTCCCACACTTACCCTGTCCACTTTGTTGATTATCACGACGTCGGACGAGGCGACCTGTTTCTCGACCACCGAGAAGATATCGCTGAGGGCCAGGAATCTTGAAGCATCCACCACGCAGTAGCCACAGACGAACTCGACCTTTCCGGCGATCGGAAGGAGCTTTTCGATACCGGACGGGTCGGACATGCCAGAAGTCTCCACAAAGATGATATCCGGCCCCTCTTTGATCATGCACTTGAGAGCTTCCACAAACTCGTTCTCCCTGCAGGTGCAGAAAATCGAGCCTCCGGAGATTTCTTCTTTGAAGATTCCCTCTTTATCCAAGAGCGATCCGTCGATAGCCACCTTTCCGAAGTCGTTTATTATGACGCCTTTAAGGGCATCGTGGTACTGCGACATCAGGACTTTAAGAAAAGTAGTCTTTCCCGACCCAAGAAAACCCGTTACAAGAACCAGCTCAGGAACTGAGGATTTTTTTAATTTCACTGAAGAATTCCCTCCTGTCAGGAATTATAGATGAGTACTTCAACCGCCCGTTGATATAGATGGAAGGGAGGTTCTTCACCCCCATCTTCTTTATTCTCTGAATGTTTTCGCGAACCGTGAATTTGTATTCCACAACGTCCACTCTGTCTTTGAACTCTTCGAGCGCGAGCTTCGCTACGCTCATCATGTAAGTGCAGGCGGCGCAGGTGTCCGAATCCAGTGTGAAGACCTCGATAAGCGGCTTTTCGAGATGTTCGTAATCGGGGAGGTCGATCTCTACTTCCTCCTCCTCAGCTTCGTAGTCTTTGAGAATCGCTTTCACCCTTTCGACGTCCCTTATTGCCTGTTGTATGGCGATGCCGTTTTCGACAGGCACATTGTATGGCATGTCGCATCCCGGAGCCACTATGTAGTTCCTGGTTCCCAGTCTCTCCAAAAGCTCTATCACGTACTTCATGTTATCCTTCTGGTTTCCGTAAAGCATCGTGGTCGTAAGGGGGATGTTGCCACCTATAACCACCCCGTAACTATCGGTGATTTTCTTCGCGCTCTCCAGATCGATGTTCTCATCTACGAATAAGGAATCCGGCCTGGTCTGGCACATCACTTCGATGTTCTTCGTGGCGTCTCCGCATACGAAGAAAGAACTCTTCGCCCCGTTCTGCCTCACAAAATTGAAAAGCCCAGAAAAGGGGCCGCTCAGGTATCTTTTAAAATGACGTGGAGAGATCTGCGAAACCATGGGATCGACGAAGGCGACGATGTCCATTCCGGCCTCGATGTACATCCCGGCCATGCGCTCGCAAACTTCGCTGGTATATGAGAGCAGGTCCTGAGCGTACTGCGGCTCTTCAATGATGTCCATGAAGAAATCCGCTCCACGCAGATGCGAAGCGAGCGTCAAAGGACCACAAACAAGCCCGAACAGGGCGGTGTGATGGCCTACCTCCCTCTTCATCTCTCTCATGGCGTCCAGCACCAGAGGAATCCTCCCCGAACTTTCGTCCGGGAGAAGGCCCGGTATTTCCCGGCTTTTCTTCAAGGGATGGCCGCTGACCGAAGGAGGATTGACGTCGCTCCAGACCAGATCGCAACCCAGCGCTTCCGCTTCCAGCTGGAGATCGAAAACCACCGGCTGGCCGTCAGGTCTGTAGAGTCTGTTGACTTCAAGTAAAGATTGAACCAGTTTATCGACGTCGTTAAGGACCTCTTTGGCGGTATAGCCTTTGAGTTTACCGGCATGCACGCCTGCGAAGGGGACCCACGGCGCGCGGGGTAAGGTTTTGTTCTCGAGTGACTTCAATAGCAAATCTTTACCGGTCTCTTCTTTCGCAAAAAACTCCATTGTAAACCTCCCGGAAAAAAACCTTTCTTTTATTCTAACAAAAAAGGGAGCTACCGGAAGTGCCCCCTTTTTATGAAACTCTTAAGATTCAGCTTATTTTCTCACCTTCAACACTTAAAACTAGATAAAGTTTTCCGGATTTGTCTTCCCTGTAGGTGGCCTTTAAAAGTCTGCAAATGGTCGAGCCGGATCCTTTGCATGCGATGAACGTGAACGAAAGATCTTTCGCCCTGCACTTTATAAGCTCCATCTTCAAAGTCCTCAAAAGACTGGCGAGCCTCTTCTCTTCTTTCTGGCCGTATAGCCTCGAATCTTCGTCGGTCTGTACGACTTCATTCCAGAGTTTTTCGGTAAGAATTACGGGAAGTTTTATACCGTTATCTCTGGCGATAGGTGAAGCATCGACCATACCCATATCCAGCCGGGTGAAAAACCGAGAGCGATCTGGCACCTCTCCGCTGCTCATACAGCACCTCCAGTTAGTTGTCACTTTAAACATAACATTCATACTATCTCAAGTCAAAAGCCTACAACGAACCACAGGTATGTTTGGGGTTGTTTAAGTGGCTTTATCTGCAGTAGTCTTCGAAAAACTCCCCCAGGTGAGTCATTCTCCTATTATCTTTATAAGCACCCTTTTCTTTCTCTTTCCATCAAACTCGTAGTAGAATATCCTCTCCCAGGGGCCGAAATCCAGCTCTCCGCCGGTTATGGCTACCACCACCTCTCTGCCCATGATGGTTCTTTTCAGGTGGGCGTCGGCGTTGTCTTCGAACCCGTTGTGGGCGTACTGTGAATACGGTCTCTCTGGCGCCAGGCCTTCGAGCCATTTCTCGAAATCCTGGTGCAGCCCGGGCTCGTCATCGTTAATGAAGACGCTTGCCGTTATGTGCATGGCGTTCACCAGCACGAGGCCCTCTTTCACACCGCTCTCTTTCAAGGCCAGTTCTACCTGAGGGGTGATGTTTATGATCTTTCTCCTGGTCTCAGTGTTGAAATACAGTTCCTTCCTGAATGACTTCGTTGCACTCACCTCCATTCAAAATCCGCGCTCTCCGGATCGCTAGCCCCCCAATCTTCCTTCAGAACACGAAGGGCACAATTGCAGGAATTCATCGCATATGAAGATTCTATCATCAGCCTCACGAAAGACTCCATCGACCGTCGATTGTTTGATATCTCTCAATTAGCGCGGGAAGTTATAGTAATATTGTCTTGGAGGTGGTAATTCATTGAGAATACTACACTGTTCGGATATCCATCTCGGCAGGAGGCCGATAGGTTCTCCGGGCAGCACATACTCGATGGCCCGTTACGAGGACTACTTCAAATCCTTCGAAAACATCGTCGATTACGCTCTGTCGGGGGCGATAGATATTTTTCTGGTGAGCGGAGACCTTTTCGATAGAAAGGATATTAATCCCGATACACTGGCCAGAACCCAGCAGATGCTGGGCAGGCTCAGAGAAGCTTCGATAGAAGTGATCGTGATCGAAGGCAACCACGACAAATGTTTCAACACCGGTGAATCTTGGCTGCTCTTTCTGGAGAAGACAGGCTACCTGAAGTTTCTCGCGCCCTTTCACGACGGAAGGGGCTACACATTTCCATGTTTCGAAACCGGAGGTATCAGCTTCTTTGGTCTGGGTTATCCCGGCTTTCTCGTGGACGAACTGCTATCGGAACTGGCCGAAAGGCTTGAGGGCAGGAACAACGTAGTGCTCGTCCATTCGGCGCCGGGAAAGAACGACTTCATACCGGGGCTGGCTACACTGGAGAAGATCGAGGCGCTCGGGGAAAAGGTTCTGTATGTTGCCGGAGGCCATCTTCACGCGAGGGCCAGTTTCCCTGAGGGAGAACCCTTCTTTCACGTGCCCGGTTCACCCGAATACTGGGATGTATGGGAAAGCGGCGAGAAAGGATTCAACGTATTCGACACGCTTAAGGGAAAGGTGGAGTTTCACGCCTCCTCGCGAAGGGAGAGACAGGAGTTCGCCTGTGACATTGACGAAGAGCCGACCGTGGATCGACTGAACGGTTTCGTCGAAGGGCTGGACATACACGCAGGTTCGCTCGTCCTGCTCACGGTCACCGTACCGGGCGACTCGGTACTGTACACCGAGAAGATCGAAAGAAGACTGGAAGAGAAGGGAGCGCTCAAATCCTTCCTTCGCGTGAAAAGAAGGGATCTTCCCGTCTCGCTCGAAGGGTTTCGCTCGATGGGCGCGAGGGAGATCGAACGCGAAGTGCTGACGAACTCCAGAGAATGGAGAGAGCTAGGCGCGAAGGGCGACTCGCTTGTAAGACTGATCGATTCTCTGAAGCAATCTCAGCAAGAAGGACGGTACGACCAGTTCAAAGAGACTCTGGATATCTTCCTCGAGGGATTGGCGGGTGAGCTTTCTTGAAGCTGCTCAGCGTAGAACTGGAGAACTTCAGAAACCACGAAAACTCCCAGTACGAATTCGACAGGGGCGTCAACCTTATACTCGGTCACAACGGCTCGGGCAAATCCTCGATCATAGAGGCGATCGGGCTTGCACTTTTCGGCGGAGGTCTCAGAGACCGGCAGGAAGACGCGATAATGTGGGAAAGAAATAGAGCCAGGGTCAGTGTGACCTTTCTCGCCGACGATGGGAACCAGTACAGAGCAGAAAAGATATTCGGCAGCACCTCGAACCACGAGCTGTGGCAGGGTGATCTGCTCGTGGCCAGGGGTAGAGATTCCGTGATAGAAAAGGTGAAGACCATCTGCAACCTCCAGGGCGATATCGCCAAAACTTTCGAAAACGTCATCGTCGCATTTCAAAATAGAATCGCGGAGCAGTTCCTCGGAAGCCCCGCGCCGCGAAGAGAGTATTTCAACCGCGTCTTTCAAGTTGACCTGTACAGACGTATCGCGACCGATTACATGAAAGAGTACCTCTCCGGTCTCAAGTCGGAGACAGCCCTCATAGACGGAGAGATTTTGCTCACGGGAACGATCGTGGAAAAGAAATCCGAACTCGAGAGAAAACGTGAAGCAAAACTCGCGGAGCTTGAGAACAACCTGAAAAAACTGGAAGAGTTAGAAAGAGAAATCGCTGGCAGAAAAACCGTGCTTGAAGCCCTTCGATCCAAAGAAAGAGAGATAGATTCGGCTGTTGAGAAGCTCTCGATAATGTTGAAAGACCTTATCGAAGAGGCAAGAAGGCTTAAAGAAAGGTACAGACAGCTCAAAACATCCTCGATGGCCCGCGAGATAACCGCCAGATCCTTCAAGGGCCACGAAAAATACAACGAACTCTTGGGCAGGGAGAGGGAGCTGGAAGAGCAAAAAAAAGAGCTCGATGCCGTCTCCAGAGAAACGGTCGAAATCGGCAAAAAGCTGGCGGAAAAAACCACGGAACAGGCCAGATTGCAGGAAAGAATCGCGGCGACTGAGAAACGAAAGGGCGAGATCTTCGAGTCGCTGAAAACTCTGAGAGAGATGAGAAAGGAACATTACGGCGATCTCGAGGAAAAACGGAGACTGTTAAGAGAACGGGAATTGTTCCTTCAGGCCAAATACGACAAAAAAGCCGCCGTGAAAGTGCTGAAAGATGAATACGAAAAGGCCGGGCGCGAGCGCATCGAACTCGAAGCGATGATAAAACGCCAGAGCGATAGTCTAACAGCCCAACCAGATCCACAGGAGCGGCTCGAAGCGCTGGATGCGCAGGAGAAGTCGCTTCAGGAAAACATCGCACGGCTCGAATCGCTGCTATCGTCAAGGGCTGGCATCTCGGCCAGACTGAAGGCCCTCGAAGAATCTATCGATTCTCTCTCCGGTGGTATCTGCCCCTTACTAAACGAAAGTTGTAAGAACATATTGGAGAGAAAGAATTACGGCGAGAGTCTGGAGAGAATGATACGGGAGCTGGAAGAGAGCGCCGAAAAGATCGATCGAGAGATTGAGGAGCTCAAAGGAAGCCGTCAATCGCTGGATGAACTGAAGAAAGACAGGGCCAGACTGGAGCGCGACTGTGAACTGAAAGCGCAGGCGACCGGAGAACTGCAGGCCCTTCGAGAGAAGCTGAAAAAATCTCTGGAGCGACTCGAGAAATCTAGAAGGCAGATAGAAACGGTCTTGAACGGAACCGGAACTCTTGAAGAGATGTTTGAAACTCTAGAAGACGAGACGAGAGAGGCCATCACGGCCGTCGAGACGGCCAAAAGCGAAGTCCGCCTGTCCGAAAAGACTCTGGCAGATATTGACAGGGAACTGGAGAAGGGAACCACTCTGGAAGACGAGTCGGATAGAGAGCTGAAGGAGCTGGTCTCAGCCGGAGGAGAGCTTGCCCTGGAGATCCAAAAGATGCAAAGAGAGATCGACGTTTTCGAGAGCCGGCTTCGCATCCTTCCGGATGTGGCCCTCGCCCTCGAAGAGACGAGAAGCGAGATGAACTCTCACAAAATCGATTATGACGAATACAACAAAAACTCTATTTTGGCCGGCTACCTCGAAGAATACACGGCGAACTTCGGCCAGTCGCTGGAGCTCTGCAGGGAGAAATCAAAGAGGATAGGTTTGTTGAGACGCGAGCTTCTCGAACTACGCAGGAGCTTCGACGGATCTAAACTTAAGGAAATCGCGAGAGAATACGAAGAGATGCAGGAGGTCCAAAAATCCAGACGCGACGAAGTGACTTCCATGAAGAAAGACCTCGATTACATGGAAATGGAGCTCGACAGAATAGGCCAACACGAAAAACGCCTGAAAGAATTGAAAGAGCGAAGGGCATTGATAGAGAGAAAGATTTCGCTCGCTGAAAAGATGCGAGAGAACCTGAACCTCACGGGCGAGAAGATAACCGCGGGTTTCAGGGACAGCATAGAGAAGAAGGCCACGGCCGATTACAGGAAGATCTCCGGAATTGAAGAGTCGATCATCTGGAACGAAGATTACGAGGTTTTCCTGAAATCTCCCGGCGAGGCGGGGGCGAGTTTGAGAAGCTTTTCGAACTTATCGGGCGGCGAACAGGTGCTGGTCTCACTCTGCCTGAGGGCGGCAATGACAAACGTTTTGAGCGGGGCGAGACTCGCCATCTTCGACGAGCCCACTTCCAATCTCGACAGGGAGAGAAAGGAACTTCTGGCGCAATCCATGAGGGAACTTTTCGGCGAACTCGATCAGGCTATAATAGTCACACACGACGATGTCTTTTCCGAGATGGCACAAAAGGTTATCCGACTCGGCGAAGAGGCCGGAGGTTGAAATCTTATATCCACTGAACGGAGGTGTGAATTTTGAAAACGGTACTGAAAAACATAGACTATCTCGTTACCATGAACGAAAAAAGGGAAGAGCTGAGAGACGCCTATATAGTAATCGTGGATGGAGTGATCGAGAAGGTCGGCGTGGGGATCGGTCCAGCGGGCGAGGTAGAAATCGACCTCAAAGGGCACATAGTGACTCCCGGCTTTGTAAACACACACCATCATTTCTACCAGTCACTCTTTCGCAGCGTCAAAGAAGTCGCTTCGGCCAAGCTGTTCGACTGGCTTGTCTTTCTCTACGAAAAGTGGAAGAAACTCGACGGAGAAGCCATCTTCGTGAGCTCGAAGATAGCCATATACGAGATGATGGCCTCCGGCGTCACTACCACCACCGATATGCTCTACCTCCACCCGGCCGGCAGGGAAGGCTTCATCGATAGTGAAATTGAAGCGGCGAAAGAGACCGGCGTCAGATTCCATCCCACCCGTGGCTCGATGTCTCTCTCCAGGAAGGATGGAGGACTCCCTCCCGATTCAGTGGTCCAGAGCGAAAGAAAGATAATCGAAGACTCCGTGCGCCTGATCGAAAAGTACCACGACAGGCGGAGGAACGCGATGATAAGAATAGCGCTGGCCCCGTGTTCTCCCTTCTCGGTCACCGGAGAATCGATGATCGCGACGGCCCAATTGGCCGAAAAGTACGACGTGCTCTTGCACACTCACCTGGCCGAAACGAAAGACGAAGATGATTTCTGCATACAGAAGAAAGGCCTGCGACCTGTAGATTACATGGAGAAGGTCGGCTGGCTTAACCGGCGTGCCTGGTTCGCTCACCTGGTGTGGCTCAATGAAAAAGATATATCGAAGCTGGTTGAAAACGACTGTGGAATGGCCCACTGTCCGACTTCCAACATGCGCCTCGGTTCGGGAATAGCGCCGGTAAAAGAGATGAAGGCGGCCGGCATGAGAATAGGTCTGGCAGTGGACGGCAGCTCTTCGAACGACTCGGGAAACATGCTGCTAGAAATTAGAAACGCCCTGATGCTCCAAAGGGTTTTGAAGGGAGCCGACGCGCTCTCTCCGAGAGATGTCCTCGAATTCGCCACGCTCGGCGGCGCGAAAGTCCTGAGAATGGACGACTTCACCGGATCGATCGAAAAGGGAAAGGCCGCCGATATCGCCGCTTTCAGGTTAGACACCCTTTCTATGGCAGGCGGGCTCTCCGACCCAGTTGCCTCGCTCGTTCTCTGCGATCCTCATGGGAGCGACTTCGTCATGATTAACGGCAAAGTGCGCGTACAGAATGGGAGAATCATAGATAGCGATCTACCCGAACTCATAAAAAGGCAGAACCAAATATCGGCAAAACTACTTGAAACGAGTCCGGCATGACGGAAAGGACGAAAGACCGGGATTTTTGGTCAGAAGGCTGTCTCTCTAAATTTTCGCCGAAAACACTGTGCTCTTTGATTAAAAAAAGAACTAAATTGTTCGCTTTTCCAATTCTTAAGTCATATAATTAATTCAACAGTCGAGACTCGTCGAACCACTTTCTTTTTCAACCATCGCTTGATTGCGGTGGATAAGCCATTTGGGAGTTATTGCATGAAAAGAATCATTCTTGCTTTCTTCTATCTGTTATTGCTTGTAGGAATCAGCTTTTCGGTAATTACCGCGAGTGTAGGAAAGCTGCAGGCTTCAAATACCGGCATGGTCGCTGCCGGAAACCCGTACGCCGCAGCGGCTGGCGCGGAGATTCTCGAGAAAGGTGGAAATGCCATCGATGCAGCGATCGCCGTCAGTCTTGCGCTAGGGGTAGTTGGGCCTTACGCTTCGGGAATCGGTGGAGAGGGTTACGCGGTGGTTTCCTTCAAAGGAGAAAAGATTGCCGTTGACTTCAGAAGTTCGGCACCGGGACTTGCCTCTATCGCTAGAGCGGCTGAACTGGGTTTGAAGGCTTCTGATTTCAGGACCGGGCCATTGAGCATCTGTACGCCGGGTGTTCTTGCCGGCATCATTGAACTATGGCTTTATGGAGGTTCTCTCCCATTTGCAGAATTGATAGCGCCTGCGATAAGACTCGCGAGCGAAGGCTTCGAAGTCAACTACACTTTCGCCTCAACGTGTGGCGGCAGCTACGATGTTCTGCTCGAAAACGCCCCCGGTTTCCTGAAAGATGGTCTTTTCGCCTGGGAAGCCGGTGATATAGCCACCAATCCTGAACTGGCGGAAACCTACAAGTATCTTGCCGAGAATGGTCCGCAGGCCTTTTATAACGGAGCGCTCGCCAACAAAATCGATGCTCTGATGCAGTCCAAGGGCGGCCTGCTGAGGAAGAGTGATCTCGTCAATTACAGGGCGCTCGTAAAAACTCCGCTTCACGGAACTTACAGAGGATACGACCTCTTCGTGCCGAGCATACCGGTAGTAGGTGGACCATATTTGCTGGAGACTCTGAACATACTCGAGCATTTCAACCTCTCGGCGTTTACCTGGGACGATCCGCTGGTGATAAATATTATAAATCAGGCGCTCACGTTCGCAATGATCGACCTACTATCTTACAGCGCGATCCGGCTTATGTTTATGTACCCGTAGAAACCCTGATCAGCAAAGAATACTCCAAAACCAGGTTCATGAACATCGATCTCAATCAGGCTCTCGACAGCGCCCTTTACTACACCGACTATGTAGGCAAACCCCATCTCTTTGAAAACACGGACTCTTACGTCGAGGCTCTGCTGGCCGAAGCCGGAGTTTTGAGTTCTCAGAGATAAAATACTAAACATGACGAGAGTTTCGGCTATGAACGGAGATACTGCAAAATGAGAAAATTGCCTTCAATATTGCTGATACTGATAGTTGCGTCGCTATCGTTGGCGACCTTCTTCAGGCCCGATATCCGGCCGGGTTACGGGGTCACTGAAACGAAGTGGCTTTCAGATTACTTCGAACCGCTCAAAGGCACCAATATGGACACGCTAGTCTATTTCATGGATAGCGGAAACCCCGGACCGACCTTCCTTCTGATGGGTGGTACCCACGCCATGGAGATTGCGGGCACCGTGGCGGCGACAATATTCATAGAAAACGCGATAGTAGAACACTGTTTGTTAGAATAAGACAGGCAGGGGATGCAAGATAAGTCCAATCCGTCGTTATAGCCTACGAGGGCCGGTGGGGCTAAAACATCTTGCATCCAGGAGTGTTCAGGAACGATAGTAAAATATCCGGGGCAGGAATGCTTCAGGACCAAAACGCGATAAAAGAGAAACTCAACTCTTTTCTTCAGAGATATGTAGAGATTTTGCATTGCTATGAACTTAATAACTGCTAGAATCGTTCTATCCACTTCTGTGAAGGGGTCTGTCGAAACAGTCGCTCTGTGAGTCTTGTCATAACCCACTCTTTGTCTCAGCCCAGAGTTTTTTGTCAGCACAGGTGAATGCAGGAACAGGCATTTTATGCTGAAGGAGGGCTATTGAATGAAGAAGGTTATTCCGTTGTTGATAGCATTGGCGTTGATCGTTGTTTTGGAGCATATGAGTATTTGAGCAAACCTGCAAGTTATGTACTCACTGTGTTGCACGAGGGCAACGGCTCGGTCGTCGTTACTCCCGAAAAGGACAAGTACAAATTCAACGAGACGGTTTCGCTGGAAGCAGTTCCCGACGAGGGGTGGAAATTCACTCAATGGACGGGAGACCATTCTGGAACCAATGAGCACGCCACCATAAAAATGAATCAGTCCAAGGAAATCGTGGCTCACTTTGAAAAGCAAAAGGTCGTCATCGCGGTTAACATTGTCCCACCCGAAGGCGGAACCGTAATGGGAGAGGGGATCTACGATTACGACGAGCCCGTTACATTGACCGCCATGCCCAATCTCCCGTTCAATCTCGAAGGCTGGTACAGAAACGATGCACTGGTGGCGTCCACTCCGGTCTTTTCCTTCAACACGAAAGATTACTTCGAGACTCAGGAAGCTTTCGATCTGGATTTCAAGGTGGAATTCGATCCCAAGACTCTCGAAGTCACTGTCGTCGCCACACCTACCGGCAGCGGAGAGGTTACGGGCGGTGGTAAGTACTACTGGGACGATCCGGTGGAGCTGGGGGCAGTTCCATACACGGGTTACGGTAACGGCGGCTGGTACAACCAGGGAGAGCTGATCAGTCCGAATCCGGTGTACAATTTCAACGCCACCGATTTCCTGACACTGGGTGTCACGGACACCACATGGATGCACAAATTCTCGCCTCTCCCCTTCGATGTCACGCTCACGGTAACGCCGACTGACGCCGGAATCACGACCGGTGGAGGCACCTATCTCTACGGAGACGAAGTGACGATAGGCGTGACCCCCACCGACGGCCTGAGCTACGAAGACTGGTTTGTGGGCGAGCAGCTTCTGACGGGCGAACACTGGTACACTTTCAGCAACGAGGAGATCGCCCAGTACGCTTTCTCCGGTCCTCAGGCGGGGTTCACGGCTCTGGCCCGGTTCGGTCTGTCGACCTACCAGGTTACTCTTTCGGCCTCTCCGACGGAAGGAGGAATGGTTTCGGGCTGTGGACAGTACAAGAAGGGTGACATAGTGACGATCGTCGCCATAGCGAACGAGCCTTACACTTTTACCGGCTGGTACACGGTTGAAGAATACGGCGTTTATCTCTTCAGTCCGGAATGGAAATACTCATTTCCGGCCATGAGTATCGCGCTGGTGGCTTTTTTCGTTAAGTAAACCGCTTTTCCGATCCTTCGGGTTCGGCTAGCTTTCATGATCTATAAAAGGAAGGGCGGACAATTTCCGCCCTTCCCTCGCGGTTCATTTGTGGTGTTTCTTCGGCTTTTTTGAACGGTTTTTCTGTTCGTGACTGACTTTTTTGACAGGCTTTTTCTCTTTTTCCACTATGCTGAAGTCTATCTCCATAGTCGTTTTATCAGCCCTGACCGCCTGAACTTTAAGATCGTCGCCAATCCTGAAGATCCTCTTGTTCTTTCTGCCGACCAGTATGTTCTGGTTTTCTATGAAGTCGTAATAGTCGTCCAAAGTGGATATGTGCACCAGGCCTGATATCATCTTTTCGGTTATTTCCACGAAGATTCCGAATTTTGCGAGACCGGTTATAACACCCTGGAAAACTTCACCTATGTGGTTGGAGATATATTCGACTTTCTTCATGTCTAGCAGATCCCATTCGGCCTCGTTGGCGACGCGCTCCCTTTTCGAAGCCCATGAGGCTATTGAGGGGAGCTTTTCCTCGTACTCTCTCTGTTCGTCGGTGAGCTCGCCGTTTCCACGGGAGGAGAAAGCCTTCAGCAGTCTGTGGACGACCAGGTCGGGATACCTCCTTATAGGCGAGGTGAAATGGGTGTAGGCCTGTGAGGCCAGACCGAAGTGTCCGATATTGTTTTCGGAGTAGACGGCGCGTTTCATGCCTCTTACCAGTACTCTCTCTATCGAGGTGTGGAGCGGGTGGTCTTTCGTCTTCTCCAGTATCTGCTGCAACGCTTTGGGCTGTACGTTGCGCGGGATTTTCACGTTCATGCCCAGGGCTTCGAGGTAGTTCTTCAGCTGCATCATCGACTCGGCGTCCGGTTCCTCGTGGATTCTATATACGAATGGCAGGCCCCGGTTGTTGAAGAGTTCGGCCACCGTTTCGTTGGCCAGTATCATGAACTCCTCTATGATCCATTCGGAAATCCCACGCGACTGGGGCACGATATCGAGCACCCGGCCTTTGTCGTTGAAGATAATCTTAACCTCGCGCGAGGATATGTCCATCACCGAACCGCGCTTCTTGCGGTTGTCACGCAGCTTGCTGGCCAGTTCGTGCGAGAGAAGGAGGCTCTTGCTAACCGGTTCAAGTTTTTCGAGAGAATCTCTAGAGGCTTTGCCCTCGAGAAACTCGTTCACCTCAGTATATGTGAGCCGTCTTGTGGAACGGATAACACCCTGTTCAACCTTCGAGGAAAGTAGCTTTCCACGTTGATCGAGCTCCATAATCAGAGAAAGCGTCAATCTGTCTTCGTCGGGTTTGAGCGAGCAAATGTTGTTCGAGAGTTCGAAGGGGAGCATCGGAATTACTGTGTCGAGTAGATAGACTGAAGTTCCCCGCGAGAAGGCCTCCTTGTCTATCGCCGAACCTTCAAAGACATAATGCGAGACGTCGGCAATGTGCACTCCTAGCAGGTAGTTCCCGTTTTCCAGACGGATCAGTGAGATAGCGTCGTCAAAGTCCTTGGCGTCTTCGCCGTCGATCGTGTACACGACCTCTCCTCTGAAATCCTTCCGACCTTTCAGATCTCTTTCCGAGATCGTCGGGGAGATCTTCTTCGCCTGTGCGCTCACTTCCTGAGGGAATTCATCGGGTTCGGGAAGATCGTGCCGGTATATCACCGTCATGAGATCGACCTCAGGAGCGCTAGAATCGCCGAGAACCCTTTCGACCGACCCTTCGGGGTTTCTGCCCGGCGTGGGATATCTGGTGATTTTTATCAGTACCTTGTCATCGGGTTTGGCGCCGTTGAATTCCTCCGGAGGGATGTAAAAGTCATTCTTTAACTTCACATCGTCCGGTACGACGAAGGCGAAGATCCCCCTGGTCTTGAAAGTTCCCACGACTCTTGTTTTGTTTCGCTTGAGAACCTTGATAACCCTTCCCCTGTGGATGTCTTTGTAATCGCCCGTAATCTCCACCATCACTGTATCTCCATGAATGGCGAAGCCAGTCTCTTCAGGTGGAATGAAGATCTCCTCCCCTCCAGACTCGATCACGAAGGCGCCAAGGCCGCGCCTTGTGAACTCGATGATACCGGTCAGGTTGTTGGTTCCGGGAACGATGTACCTGCCCCTGGAATCGCGCACTATCTCACCTGTACCAGTCATCTCTTCGAGCAGGGTTTTTAATTCGTTTTTCGAAGTTTTGTCATTTGCTCCCAGCTGCAGAGCAAGGCTCTTCAGCGTCACGGGAGTGTATTCGGGTGAGTTGAAGTGTGTTCGCAGTGATTTCAAAGTTAGCTTCATTAGCCTCTTTCCTTTCGTTTTTACCTGAATTTCGTACCCATTTATGTTATAATTATACAGTGTCTTTCGTTATATATATTCAAACAGGAGGTTCGCAATGCGAATTGGAATTTTGACCGGTGGCGGGGACTGCCCTGGACTGAACGCGGTTATCAGAGGAATAGTGAAATCTGCACCCGAAAACGTAGAAATCATAGGAATCATGCATGGATGGAAGGGACTTGTTCAGGGAGAGTACATGAAACTGACCGGAGACGATGTGGAGGGCATACACATCCTCGGCGGAACTATTCTGGGCACATCGAGAATAAATCCCTTCAGGTCGGAGGAAATGAGAACCAAACTCGAAGAAAATATTAAGAAGCTGGGGCTGGACGTCATAATCGGCATCGGTGGCGACGATACGCTCAGTGTCACGGCAAAGCTGGCCTCCATGGGCTACAGGACGGTCGGCGTACCCAAAACGATAGACAACGACGTTTCCAACACCGACTACACCTTCGGCTACCATACGGCCGTCAACGTCGGGGCCGATGCGATCGACAGACTGCATTCAACCGCCAAATCCCACGGAAGGGTCATATTCGTCGAGCTTATGGGACGCGAAGCCGGCTGGATAACTCTCGAAGCGGGACTGGCCGCTGGAGCTCACCTGATCTTGATCCCCGAATATCCCATGACTATCGAAGAAATAATAGGATATATCAACAGGAGGATGAAGGATAAGGGTTACATGATAATCGCCACGGCCGAGGGTTTCAAACCCACAGAGCTGGAGAATGTCGTAGGCGACAAAAACCATATAGATGCCTTCGGCCACATAAAGCTCGGCGGAATAGCCCACTATATGGCCGAAGTGGTAGGAGAGAGGACTGGATACGATACACGATCGATGGCTTTGGGATACCTTCTCAGAGGCGGAACACCGACGGCCTTCGACAGGTTACTCGGTACCAGATACGGCGTTCGCGCCATGGAGCTGGTTCTCAAGGGCGATTTCGGTAGAATGGTAGCCCTGAGGGGAAACGAAATAGTGTCGATACCTCTGGAATATGGAATAGCCACCAAGAAACTAGTTCCTTACGAATATTACAAACTGGCGCAAATATTCTTTGGTTGAGGAGCATATATGGAAAACTCTGAACCGGTAAGGCTCGCCAGATACGCGATTGAAGAGCGCATCAGGAATGGACGAGTTCCCTCCATACCCGAATGGGTTTCCCGGGAACTCAGAACGATGATGGCCGGGTGCTTCGTATCGATTCACAAGAGTGACGGAGCCCTGAGGGGCTGCATAGGTACGCTCTCGCCCGTAACAGGTAACCTGGCGAGCGAGATACTCCAGAACGCTGTGTCCTCGGCGACCCGGGACCCTAGATTCCCGCCAATCGAGCCAGAAGAGCTCGACGAACTCGTGATAACCGTTGACGTACTGGGAGAGGCCGAAGCGACAACCACCGAAGAACTCGATCCAAAGCGATACGGAGTAATCGTTCAGCACGGCTGGAAGAAGGGCGTGCTTCTTCCCGATCTGGAGGGGGTAGATACAGTCGACGAACAACTCAGAATCGCTCTCATGAAGGCGGGAATAAGCAAGGGCGAGAGTTACCGAATATATCGATTCACCGTAAAAAGGTATCACTAGATAACCTGAGAGGTGATTTTTGTGAAACCGGCCGTATATTTCGACGAGTACGACGAAGGGAGTACTCTCCAATGTCTTCTGTGTCCACGCCACTGCGTAATAAAGCAGGGAGAAGTCGGCTTCTGCAAGACCAGGAGAAACGTGGACGGAATGCTGTACTCCTTGAACTACGGGCAGCTGACCTCGATCGCCATAGACCCGATAGAAAAGAAGCCGCTCTTTCACTTCTTTCCGGGAGAGACGATCCTCTCCGTCGGTTCCTGGGGCTGTAATTTGAGCTGCGAATTCTGCCAAAACTGGGAGATTTCCAAGGATAGACCGAAGGTGATCAAGCATGTCATGCCCCAGCAGCTGATCCAGATAGCTACTGAAAGAAAATCCAAAGGGATCGCTTTCACCTACAACGAGCCTGTGGTCTCTTTCGAATTCATTCTCGACACATCACGTGCCGCATCCAAAGAGGGAATATACAGTGTACTCGTCACCAACGGCGTTATCGAGAGAGAGCCCATGGAGCTCCTTTCCCAATCGATGAGAGCGATGAACATAGATATAAAAGGCTGGAACGACGATTTCTACAGAAAGGAAATAGGAACCGAGAAGGCAAACGTTCTGCGGTCCATCGAGATTGCCATAAAATCCGGTGTGCATATCGAACTCACCACCCTTATCATACCGGGGAAGAACGACAATCTTGAAGAGATGGAAGAAGAGGCGCTGTGGATAAAGAGCCTGTCGCCGGACATACCGCTCCATATAAACAGATACTTTCCCAATTACCACTACACAGTCCCCGCAACGCAGGTCGAATCGCTGATAGAACTGGCTTCGAAAGCGAAGAAACACCTGAACTACGTTTACGTGGGCAACGTTGTGCTCGAAGGATATAGCGATACATTTTGTCCCGACTGCGGAAACCTGCTCATAGAGAGAAGGGGCTATAATGTTATCGTGAGTGGAGTGGATGAAAAAGGCAGGTGCACCAGTTGTCAAAAAGAAATATCGCTAGTTTTTTAAAGGGCAGAATCTTCTTCTATGGAATCCTTCTGATCGCGGCGGCCGCGATCCTGACTTACCTCTTCCTCAGGGAAAAGCCGGTCGAGTACTACGACAGGACCGGTTACTATCTTGGAACCTACGTAACGGTGAGAGTCGGCTCGAAAACAATCTCACCGGTGGTGCTGGCCGATGCGGCCATGAAAGAAATAGCCAGGATCGACGAAAAGTTCGGCAGCAGGGGCTCGGGTACGATCGCCCGACTGAATGCGACCGGCCAGGCCGATGATCTCGACCAGGAGACGGTGTTTCTCGTCAAGTCGGCGCTGGAAGTTGCGGAAAACACCGGTGGTGCATTCGATCCGACGCTCTTCACGTTGACCGCCCTCTGGGGTTTCGACGACGCCGACTCCGAAAAGAGAGTTCCCCTCGACAGTGAAATAGCCTCGGCGCTCGCGAAGACCGGTTACCGGAGAGTGGAGCTTGACGAAAACGAGATGGCCGTCAGGCTACCCGAAGGACTCACACTGGATTTGGGCGGTATCGCCAAAGGTTACGCAGTGGATCTGGCGATTGCCAGAATAAAATCGCTCGATCCTCAAGCCACAGGCTTCATAGACGCCGGTGGCGATATCGGCGTGATCGGACCCAAATACGGAGACAGGCCCTGGATAGTCGGAATACGCGATCCGAGAGGGAAGAGCGTACAGGATGTGATAGAGTACATATATCTCTACGATGGCGCCGTCGCCACTTCTGGTGACTACGAAAGGTTTTTTATTGTCGATGGCATAAGGTATCACCACATACTCGACCCGAAAACGGGCAACCCTTCTAGGAGCGGGGTGATAAGCGCCACGGTGATAAACAAAAGCGCGATGCTCGCCGACGCCTACGCGACAGCGGCCTTCGTGATGGGTAAAGATCCTGGGATAACCTTTCTTCCCAGATACGGCACGCTCGTCTTTCTGGTGATGGAGGACAGGAGCACCTTCAAATCACCGGGATTCGAGGTATATCAGCAGAAATGAGGTTTTTAGGCAAATTGGACTGGCTGATTATCGTCATACTGATCCTGACGTCGATCATACTCTTCATTCCCCGCAGACAATTGGCCACGATAGCTGAGATCTACCACGATGGACGGCTGGTGATGACGGTTGATCTTCGCGTGGATTCGCAGTTCAGCCTGGAGGGCATGAAAATCGCCGTGAGCGGTGGCAGAATCTCGGTTGTCGATTCCGACTGCCCCGACAGGATCTGCGTGAACCAGGGAGCCATAGACAGACCTGGAATGCCGATTGTCTGCATTCCCAACAGAATCTTGATAAAGATTCCGGCCGGCTACACGCAGCTCGATGCGATAACTCAGTGAAGAGAAAGGACAGAGGCAGGCCAGTGCACGGTGCGACTGGATAATCTGAACGGTGGACGGGCTATGATAAATCGTGATTCAGACGCTCAAACCGCAAAGAGAATAACGACGCTTTCCATGCTGGTAGCTATTGGTTCGGTGATGTACCTTCTTGAAAGTTTAATACCCTTTCCACTGCCTGTCCCAGGCGGGAGATGGGGCTTCTCGAACTTCGTGCTTCTGCTGGCCGTCAATGGTCTCTCTCTGCGCGATACTCTATACCTTGCCATAGGAAAGACGGTTGTCGGTGGACTTCTCACAGGTCGTCTGGGTACGCCGGGTTTCATAATGGGGATATCCGGAATAGTCGCCTCGGCTCTCCT
Organism: Mesotoga infera; assembly: GCF_900157305.1. NCBI lineage: Bacteria > Thermotogati > Thermotogota > Thermotogae > Kosmotogales > Kosmotogaceae > Mesotoga > Mesotoga infera. Next base: position 2,865,036 of record NZ_LS974202.1, on the reverse strand, counting down.
GATGTGGCTCCTCTCCAGAAGCCGACTCTTCGGCATGGCCGGTGTCAGTCTTGCCGGGGCCGCGGTGAGCAACCTCGTGCAGCTCTTCGTCGCCGCCTGGCTTATAGTGAGGAGCGGGGAGATACTCTACCTCTATCCTTATATGCTTCTGTTGGGCTCGATCTCGGCTCTCATAAACGCTTACATTGCACACGAAGTGATTAGAAGAATAGGTGATACCATATGGTTCGACTGATACTGGCCTCATCTTCGCCCCGCCGAAAAGAATTGCTGCAACTCCTCAGAGTTACATTCGAGACCATCCCACCCATCGGAGTGAAGGAAGCGCTTTCCACCTCTTTCGACCCGGAGGAACTGGCGGACCTCTCTTTCAGAAAGGCGCGGAACGTTTACGAAAGATATCCAGATGCAGTGGTCATAGGGGCCGACACGGTCGTGGTGCTCGAGAACACCGTCATGGGAAAACCCTCGTCGAAGGATGAGGCTTTTGAGATGCTGGTGAGGCTCTCCGAAAAGATGCATTATGTCTTCACGGCAGTGTCTGTGCTCGAGCGTCGATGGAACTTCAGTTTTATAGAAAGAACCGCAGTCAAATTTCGCCGAATTCCGTTAAAGCTGATAGGGGAATACGTTCAGACAGGAATCCCCCTCGACAAGGCAGGTGCATATGGCATACAGGACTACGGCGCTCTTTTCACCGAAAGCATAAACGGGGATTATTACAATGTAATGGGGTTGCCCATCGGTAGATTGTGGCAGGAACTACATACCAGAGAGGTGATCTAGTTGGAAGACACGGTACTGATGCCCAGAGAGAAACTTCTCGAGCTCGGGGCAGAAAGGCTCACGAACGAAGAACTCGTGGCCATCCTTTTGAGAACTGGGGTAAAAGGAAAGGGTGTAATGGAATTCAGCAAAGAACTCCTGAACCGCTACGGATCGCTCACGGCTCTGCTCTGCGCCGACGTGAGGGAAGTTATGAACGTGAAGGGAATGGGTCTGGCCAAGGCCGTTCTCTTCAAGGCCTCCCTGGAGTTGGGGCACAGGGTTTTCAGAGAGATGTCAAAAAAGACCCGGATGAAACTCGACGAACCGGAAAGCGTCTATTATCTCTGCCACGATATGACACTGCTGGACAGAGAAACGGTCAGGGTGATCTCGCTAGATACCAGGTTGAATTATTGTGGTCTAAACACAGTCAGCGTGGGAATACTCGACTCTTCGCTCCTGCATCCACGCGAAGTTTTCAAACCTGCCATCAGCAGAATGGCGGCCGCGATCATTCTCGTGCATAATCATCCGTCGGGAGATCCCAGTCCCAGTAAGGAAGATGGTAATATAACAGATAGAATAAAAGAAGCGGGAGAAACTTTGGGCATAAAGCTCCTGGATCATATAATTGTAGGGAAAGGCAGCTTTTTCAGCTTTATGGCGGGAAGGGTATTTTACACGGAGGTGGGCGATGATTTCCAGAGAAAGAGCTTATAGTCTGGTAGAGGAACATTTGAAATCGAAAAACCTGGTTAAGCACGTGATAGCCACCGAGGCGGTGATGCGCGCGCTGGCCGTAAAGCTGGGTCAGGACACGGACAGTTGGGGGATAGCCGGTCTGCTCCACGATCTCGACTACGAACTCACCAAAGACCGCTTTGAAGAACACGCTTTGAAGACCGTCGAGATGCTCGCCAACGAGGATGTTTCAACCGAGATAAAGGATGCCATCCTCGCCCACTGCGAGAGAAAAGAAAGGCAGTCACTGATCGAGAAGGCCATCTACGCGGCCGATCCTGTAACGGGCTTCATCGTGGCTGCCGTCCTCATACGGAAAGGGGCAAAATTGGCCGATGTCGATGTGGAGTTCTTGCTAAATAGATTCAAAGAGAAGTCTTTCGCCAGAGGAGCCAGTAGAGAACAGATGGCCAGCTGCGAAGAGCTCGGTCTGTCGCTCGAGGATTTTCTTGCCATATCTCTCGGCGCGATGCAAAATATTTCCGCAGAACTGGGGTTGTAGTTGCAGGGTATAGAAATGGCATAATATAGTGAAAGGGAGTGTTTCCAGTGATCGAGAAGATCATAGAATCTGAAATGACAAGATATAGAGAGAGCTATGCTCCGATCGTGAGAGAAGTGAACGAGGACATAGAACTGGCCGGTTACATAGACCATACTCTCCTGAAGGCCGACGCCACACAGGAGATGATCGTCAGGCTCTGTCAGGAGGCCAGAGAGTTCAATTTCTGGAGCGTCTGCGTCAATACCGGTTATCTCTCGCTCGTCAGTAAGGCGCTCGAAGGGTCGCCCGTGAAAAAGACGGTCGTTATAGGCTTTCCGCTGGGACAGATGGCCACGATGACCAAAGGCGCCGAAACGGTGTGGGCTCTGGAAAATGGAGCCGACGAGTTCGATATGGTAATCAACGTGGGATTGCTTAAGGCCAGAGAGTATCAGAAGGTTTATGATGATATATCCGAAGTGGTAGAATCGGCAAAAGGCAAAATAGTCAAAGTCATTCTCGAGAACTGCCTCTTAACTGAAGAGGAAAAGATTGCCGCCTGCGTTATTTCGAGAGAGGCAGGTGCTGCTTTTGTCAAAACATCGACCGGTTTTTCCACAGGCGGTGCGACGGTAGAAGACGTTTCGCTGATGAAATTCGTCGTCGGCGACCATTGCAGAGTGAAGGCTTCGGGTGGAATTAGAACCAGAGAAGACACGATAGCCATGATCAAGTCAGGAGCCGACAGAATAGGCACCAGTTCAGGCATAAAAATAGTGACTGGCGGAATTGCCAGAGATAAAGGGGGATATTGAGATGGATTTTTGCGCTCTTTCTGTAAAGGATTTTCTTAAGAAGGTGGCGGAGAAAAGTCCGACACCGGGCGGTGGAGCGGTCGGAGCAGTGGTGGCAGCGCTGGCTGCGTCCCTGGGTTCTATGGTGGCCAATCTCACTATAGGTAAAAAGGGATACGAAGATGTGGAAGGCCACATGGAATCAGTTCTGGAAACCTGCGAAGCCGAGTCTGTTTATCTTTGCGAACTGGTGAACAAGGACATTCAGGCATTCGATCAGGTGATGTCCGCTTACAAACTTCCCAAAGCCACCGAGGAAGAAAAGAATGCTAGGGAAATGAAGATACAGCAAGCCTTAAAGACCGCAATAGAGGTGCCTTTTGATCTGGCAAGAAGATGCAAGAATATAATAATCAGCATAGAAAGACTGGCCAAATGGGGCAACCTCAACGTCCTCTCGGACGCCGAAAGCGCCGCTTATCTGCTTATGGCAGTTTATAAGATCGCCTACGCAAATGTCATGATAAACATGAAATCCCTGAAGGACGCGGAGTACAGTGCCTGGATCTCCGATGAGATGAGCCAGCTAGACAGGCAAATGACTTCAACCTATGACAGAATAATGGACGTACTCGGAAAACGTAATGGTTGAACTGAAGATATTAAAGAAAAGCAACGAGTGCAAGGCCCGACTTGGAAGATTGTTCACCGATCACGGTGAGATAGACACACCCGTCTTCATGCCGGTGGGAACGAACGGAACCGTCAAGGGACTTTGGCAGAACCAACTGGAATCCCTCCAGGCTAGCATCATACTTGGAAATGCCTTTCACCTATATCTGAGACCGGGCCTGGATGTTTTGAGAGAGTTCGGTGGGCTTCACCGGTTCATGTCCTGGCAACATTCGATCCTGACCGACAGTGGTGGCTTCCAGGTCTTTTCACTAAGCGATAAGAAGATTCTGGAAGAGGGTGTGAAATTTCGTTCACCGCTCGATGGCAGCAAGATATTCATGACTCCCGAACTCTCGATGGAAATCCAACGGGCGATAGGCTCGGACATCGCGATGGCCTTTGACGAGTGCGTCGAGCCAGACGCATCGAGAGAGTATGTAGAAGGCTCAGTGGGAAGAACCACCCGATGGGCCCGCCGATGCATAGAAGCGCACAGGGGAAGCAGGCAGGCGCTTTTCGGTATCGTTCAGGGCGGTTTCTTCGAAGATCTGAGGGAGAGGAGCGCTGCCGAGATCACGTCGATGGATTTTAACGGATTCGCGCTCGGCGGGCTGAGCGTGGGAGAGGAGTTTTCCGTTACTACTAGGATACTCGCTCATTCGGTCGATCTTCTTCCCTCAGATAGAGCCAGGTATCTAATGGGGATCGGCTCGCCGGATATAATTCTTGCTGCCGTTGAAAACGGCATAGATATGTTCGATTGCGTACTGCCGACGAGAATGGGCAGGCATGGCACGGCCCTGACCTGGACGGGAAGGGTAAACCTGAAGGCCGCGAGGAACAGGTTTGACCGGTCTCCAGTGGATGAAAACTGTTCATGCGCCGTTTGCTCGACTTACAGCAGGGCTTACATACATCATCTCCTCTCCAGAGATGAGATGCTTGGCAAGATCCTGTTGAGTTATCACAACATAAGTTTTCTGATGAATTTCGTCAGGGAACTGCGAGAAGCGATAGCCGAAGAAAGATATATGGATTTCAAAACCGAGTGCTTAAGGAATGGACTGATCGGGAGTAATAGTCTCGAAAGTTTTTCCAGCGAGCGGATGGGGTGATGTGATGAAGAGGTCTCTTGTCTTTTTCTTTGTGCTTTTCGGTGTTATTTCTCTGGCATTGAATACTTTCAATCTCCAAACCGGCGGAAACGGCGTCATATCAACGGGATTCAACTCCGGCTATGGCAGTCCTTCCGATCTGTACGGAATAGTGAACTCGGCCTTTTCCACAAGTTTTATGGAGATCACCAGGAGCGCTTCGCCACTCGTCAACGAGCGGCATCTCTTCGTTCAGTTATTCGAAGATTCCGATGACAATATGGCCGGTGCCTTGCAGTACTACATGGATATCGGTCCCGGTTCCAGTCTGCGTTCCCTGAGCTACACGATTTCCGGCAATTTGGGCGCTCTGACCACTTACGGTGCCGACTTGAAAGTCAATATGCACGTGGCGACTGCAACGGACTACGATTTCGTGTTGAAAGGGGGTATATCGGGAAAGGCCTTCATATTACTGGATTATGTGGCGGCCTTCGAAAGCACCCTCTGGTCGAGCGGCTCGAACAAAAACACCGTTGATGTGCTGGCCGGTGTCAGGTTCGTTCCCGATCCCTTCGTCATAGGTCTGGAACTGGGAACGAGAAATGGAATGGAGATCAGGTATTTCGGTCTATCTACCCAATACACCTACAACAAGATGTTCTCGGTGAGGGGTGGCGTCTCCATGAACATAGATCTCGAGAATAATATGGATTTCATAATCGGTGGCGGCATCGATGTCGTAATCGGCAATATGCTCATAACGGGCGGCGTAGGAACCAATCTGAACAGGAAGATCCCTTCCATAGCCTTCGAGAAGACCTGGAACGTGGCCGTGATGGGCAAATGGTGATGTGGCCGTCCTTAGAAAGAGCGAGAAGAGCGGTCTTTGGTCCTTCGTCCCGGAGCGTGAACCCGTCCTTGGAGAGAGCGGAACCAGAGGTGAGAGGGTAGAGGTGTGAGGCGAGAAGAGCGGGATTTTGATCTTCTTACCTCTGATCTCATTCTTCTTACCTCTGTTTAAAGACGGACGAAAAGAACGAGATCCCGTATAGGAACATTACGGGATGACATGAGTGGCGCACTACGGGATGACACGGGATGACAGTCTTACTCCCTTCCCGTCATGTCGGACCCCGATCCGGCATCTCGCTCTTATGCACAACGCACAACCTATAACGGTTCTTAGTAGGAGCATTATGGGATAACCCTGAATAGGAGCATTTCAGGGCAGGCTCATCAGGGCGGGCTTTCCCTTCAGGTCATCCTAGCATGCTCTCAGTAAGGATCCCGGTCTTCGCGAAAAACAGGACAGACGTCAGGAGCCCGTCAGTCCCTATTTTCGCGGTCTTTCCTCTTTCCCGTCATGCCGGACTTGATCCGGGATCTAGTGCGCCCGGCATGGTACACAACTATAGGGTGAAAGACCCGAATGTGGGGAGTCAAAGAAGCATTAGCCAGAGGCAAGGGTGTCACTGGTAACGGTGAATCTGAAGGAAGCCCGAGGCAAAGTCCGGAACTGAACGAAAGTGAACCAGAGATGGCCGTTACAGAGGGTAACCCTGCGAGATAAGGGAAAGCCCTGACTCCAGCTGTAAAGGTTCGGATGGCAGGATTCGGATGAAAGTGGTGTATCTTACCCGGGGAAGTCCTCATGAGTCCGAAAGGGGTAACCGTTAGCAAGGAGGAGATCCAAGTTAAGGGAAAGCTCAGGAGGATGGCAGATGAACCCGTAGTAGTGAAGAACCTCTCCGAAAGGAGAAGGGACCTTGGCTATAAGCCAAGGGGGTGATGAGGAGGTCGAAAGGCTCCATCACTTGCGAAGGGGAGAAGGATCGAAGAAATGTGATCGGAAGACAGTGAAGAGATTCAGATTGGACAGTTAAAGACAAGGTACACATTCCCGAAAGGGTAGAGAAGCCAGTCATTAATTGTCGCAACAATATCTGAGGCTGGAGCTGTTGGAAGGGAGCATGCAGGAGAAAGAGATGAAGTATTACAGTCTAATCGACAAAGTCTATTCGAAGAAGAACCTATTGAAAGCCTATCACAGGGTAAACTCCAACAGAGGAGCTCCTGGGATAGACGGAGTAACCGTAAAATCATTCGGGGAGAAACTCCTTGAAGAAATCGAGAGATTATCCGAAGAAATCAAGAGCGGTGAGTACATGCCCATGCCACTCAGGAGAGTAGAAATCCCAAAAGCAGATGGTAAAACAAGGCAATTGGGAATACCTGCTGTGAGAGACAGGGTGGTACAACAATCTCTCAAGGAGATACTGGAACCTATATTCGAGGAAAGATTCCATCCCTCCAGTTACGGTTACAGAAAGGGAAGAAATGCCTGGCAGGCGGTGGAGAAGGCGAAAGCTTTTGCATCCAAATACGGTCTGTGCAATGTAGTGGAACTTGACCTGAGCAAATGTTTCGACACTCTGGATCATGAGAAGATAATAGACTCCGTAGCAGAGAGAGTGAGTGATGGAAAGATACTCAAACTCATACGCGCAATGCTGAAGAGCGGAGTAATGGAAGATGGAGTCTGGAAGGCAACAGAAACTGGCAGTCCACAGGGTAGTGTAATAAGTCCCCTGCTGGCGAACATCTACCTGGACGAGTTCGACCAGAAGATGAAAGCCAGAGGAATAAGGATAGTCAGATATGCAGACGACATATTAATCTTCTCGAAAACCCAGGAAGAAGCCCGAGAGTTTCTGGCAATCGCGATCAACATACTGGAGATTGACATGAAGCTCAAGGTCAACAGAAACAAGACGAGAATCACAACACTGGAGGAGGGCTTTCACTTTCTTGGCTTCGAAATAAAAGGCGAGAGAGTTGGGATAGAGAAATCCAGATTGAAAAGGTTCAAGGGAAAGGTCAAGGGACTTACAAGAAGGAACCAGAGCACACCGGTAAAGGAAATAGTGAAAGAGCTAAATCCACTGTTGAGAGGATTTGCCAGCTATTTCAGGATAGTAGACTTACAATCTACCTTGAGAGGGCTTTTGAGCTGGATAAGGAGAAGGCTTAGAGCCATCATACTACACCAGTGGAAGAGCACAAAGAAACTGAACAGAGTCCTTAGAAGGGCTGGATGGGAAGAGAAAGTCAATTTGAGAATGAACAAATGGCGCTCTTCTCACACAAAAGCAGTCAATTACGCCATTCCCAACAGGTTCTTTGAAGAGATGAACTTATTCGATATGACATCGTACTATCATCCCCTGTCGAAGTATCCGATACTCGATCCATGAGCCGTGTACGAGGCCCGTACGCACGGTTCTGTGAGAGGACGAGGGGCTCCGCCCCTCTCCTACTCGATCGCTCTTTCCTCTGTCTTGAACCAGGAACGAGGAGCCTGGACTCGCAGCGTCGGAACGAGGAACTGCACGAAGGACGGGTCCATGATCTGGGACGAACAACGAAGGACGGCTCTTCTGAGCGAGATCCCGTATAGGATCATTACGGGATGACGGTCCTTCTTCCTTCCCATCATTCTAAGCTTGACTCAGAATCTCGTGCGCCCGGCATGGTACACAACTATAGGGTGAAAGACCCGAATGTGGGGAGTCAAAGAAGCATTAGCCAGAGGCAAGGGTGTCACTGGTAACGGTGAATCTGAAGGAAGCCCGAGGCAAAGTCCGGAACTGAACGAAAGTGAACCAGAGATGGCCGTTACAGAGGGTAACCCTGCGAGATAAGGGAAAGCCCTGACTCCAGCTGTAAAGGTTCGGATGGCAGGATTCGGATGAAAGTGGTGTATCTTACCCGGGGAAGTCCTCATGAGTCCGAAAGGGGTAACCGTTAGCAAGGAGGAGATCCAAGTTAAGGGAAAGCTCAGGAGGATGGCAGATGAACCCGTAGTAGTGAAGAACCTCTCCGAAAGGAGAAGGGACCTTGGCTATAAGCCAAGGGGGTGATGAGGAGGTCGAAAGGCTCCATCACTTGCGAAGGGGAGAAGGATCGAAGAAATGTGATCGGAAGACAGTGAAGAGACTTAGGTCAGACAGTTAAAGACAAGGTACATATTCCCGGGAGGGTAGAGAAGCCAGTCATTAATTGTCGCAACAATATCTGAGGCTGGAGCTGTTGGAAGGGAGCATGCAGGAGAAAGAGATGAAGTATTACAGTCTAATCGACAAAGTCTATTCGAAGAAGAACCTATTGAAAGCCTATCACAGGGTAAACTCCAACAGAGGAGCTCCTGGGATAGACGGAGTAACCGTAAAATCATTCGGGGAGAAACTCCTCGAAGAAATCGAGAGATTATCCGAAGAAATCAAGAGCGGTGAGTACATGCCCATGCCACTCAGGAGAGTAGAAATCCCAAAAGCAGATGGTAAAACAAGGCAATTGGGAATACCTGCTGTGAGAGACAGGGTGGTACAACAATCTCTCAAGGAGATACTGGAACCTATATTCGAGGAAAGATTCCATCCCTCCAGTTACGGTTACAGAAAGGGAAGAAATGCCTGGCAGGCGGTGGAGAAGGCGAAAGCTTTTGCATCCAAATACGGTCTGTGCAATGTAGTGGAACTTGACCTGAGCAAATGTTTCGACACTCTGGATCATGAGAAGATAATAGACTCCGTAGCAGAGAGAGTGAGTGATGGAAAGATACTCAAACTCATACGCGCAATGCTGAAGAGCGGAGTAATGGAAGATGGAGTCTGGAAGGCAACAGAAACTGGCAGTCCACAGGGTAGTGTAATAAGTCCCCTGCTGGCGAACATCTACCTGGACGAGTTCGACCAGAAGATGAAAGCCAGAGGAATAAGGATAGTCAGATATGCAGACGACATATTAATCTTCTCGAAAACCCAGGAAGAAGCCCGAGAGTTTCTGGCAATCGCGATCAACATACTGGAGATTGACATGAAGCTCAAGGTCAACAGAAACAAGACGAGAATCACAACACTGGAGGAGGGCTTTCACTTTCTTGGCTTCGAAATAAAAGGCGAGAGAGTTGGGATAGAGAAATCCAGATTGAAAAGGTTCAAGGGAAAGGTCAAGGGACTTACAAGAAGGAACCAGAGCACACCGGTAAAGGAAATAGTGAAAGAGCTAAATCCACTGTTGAGAGGATTTGCCAGCTATTTCAGGATAGTAGACTTACAATCTACCTTGAGAGGGCTTTTGAGCTGGATAAGGAGAAGGCTTAGAGCCATCATACTACACCAGTGGAAGAGCACAAAGAAACTGAACAGAGTCCTTAGAAGGGCTGGATGGGAAGAGAAAGTCAATTTGAGAATGAACAAATGGCGCTCTTCTCACACAAAAGCAGTCAATTACGCCATTCCCAACAGGTTCTTTGAAGAGATGAACTTATTCGATATGACATCGTACTATCATCCCCTGTCGAAGTATCCGATACTCGATCCATGAGCCGTGTACGAGGCCCGTACGCACGGTTCTGTGAGAGGACGAGGGGCTCCGCCCCTCTCCTACTCGATCATCCTTCGAAAGGGGGGAGAACGGGATCACATATAGGAGGAGCAACACTGGATGACAGTCCTTATGGCTCTTGAATCCCGCCGTGACAGGTCTTACGGCTCGACTATATTGAAGGTTTTATCCAGTGTCACCATCGCCTGAGTCAATTTCATCGGAATATCGCTGTCACCATCAATTTTGATTATCAACTTCTGCTGCGTTTCGTTCCTGCTTATAAGGGTTAAGAGACCGATCTTCGGGCATGTCAGAGTCGCATCCACAAACTCCCGCGTCTGATCTGGGTAATATAGCAGTACGCCGTGGAAAAGGTGAACGAAGTACCTCTCGTTTGAATCGGTCAAAATCAGGTTAAAGGTGATATCTATATCTTGCGCCGCATTCGAATCGATAAGTATTCCCATGTAATCGAGTATCATTTCAACGGTCGTGTTGAGGAGAATATCGGCGCTTCCCTTCGCGAGTTTGGATTCGTCCTTCAAATTTCCCACGCGCAACTCAAGGGCGGCGGTAAGGTAAGCATTTCTCCACGTTCCCGATTCCGATTGGTAACCCAATTGCTCGAGTGCGTCGGCGCATAGATAACGAGCGGCTGTGTTCTGTGGATCTGCGAAAACTAGAATATTGGTGATCTCGGCCACCCACTGGTACTCTCCGGCCAGGAAATCGTTGTAGGCCATCTCCAGAACCCTGTCTGTATCTCCCAGATATTCGACGAATTTTCTGGCTCTTTCCGACTGATCCAGCGGATTCAAATGCACAGGATTGGCGTCGTACCAGCCCATATACTTTTGGTAAACGGCCTTGGAGTTGTGTGCGACGGTGCCGTAATATTGTCTCGTGTACCAGACTTTTTCGAAGTATTCCGGCAGGTGTATCATATTAGAGATTTCGTCGGAAGTGTAGCCAAGATTTATATACATGAGCGTCTGATCATGTATGAACTTGTAAACGGCGGCCGTGTCTTCCATGTATCTTATAATGACATCATTTCCCCAGTGAGGCCAGTTGTGTGATTGAAAGGTAACTTCCGCTTCAGAACCGAATAGAGCTATTGCCTCCAGTATATACTTGGCCCAGGCGTTGCCGTCGCGCACCTGAGCGCCGCGAAGTGTATAGAGGTTATGAAGAGTTCCGGTGCAGTTCTCAGCCATCCAAAGGGCTTTGAACTGGGGAAAATACGTGTTCATCTCCGCCGGGGCTTCCGTTCCAGGAGTCATCTGGAATATCATCTCGACGCCATCGATGACTATCCTCTCACCGGTCTTTTTTATTTCGTGAGTGGGCAGGATGAAGGTCAGCGTTCCTGTTGATTGTGAAAGTCCTATACCCATGGCCAGAGAATCTTTTACACCTTTCTCAAGAAACACACCGTACTGATAAGTGGCTCTTCTCGCCATGGCGGTCCCCGCGTAAATGTTCTCGCTCACGGCGTGTTCGGTGAAAGCTTCTGGAACGATAATGGGAACTTTACCCGAGGAGATCTGCTCTTCGATCGAGAGAGATCTATCTGCAACCTGTTCTTCCAGTACGACCCCCCTTATTCCACCGAAATGATCCACATGGGGATGGCTTATCACGACGGCCATTACGGGTCGCTTGCCGAGATTTTCTTCTACAAGTTTCATGGCCGCTTCGGTGCATTCTTGACTCATCAGGGGATCGAAGATTATCCAGCCACCGCTTTCAGTTTCGATCAACGTGAGATTTGTAAGATCGTAACCACGTACCTGGTAGATACCCTCACAGACCTCGAAAAGTCCGTAACTATGGTTCAAAACTGTATCTCTCCAAAGACTGGGATTGACCGTGTCCGGTATAGTCTCGAACTCATCGACAAATTCATAGGCTTTCTGACTCCAGACAACACGTCCGTTGCTGTCTTTCAATTCAAGGGTCTCCGGTGCCGCTATAAGCCCCCTGGTTGCAAATTCGTACTCGGTTTCTTCATCGAAATCGAGAAGCGAGTAGTAACTCCGATTTACTTCTGCGGTCTTGTCAGTCGCCTCTTTTTGTGAGTTGTTCAAGTTCGACAGACTAGTTACAGCGGAGTTCGCAAACACATACGCGACCAGTAGTATTACAAACAACATCAGCGTTCCGGATCTCTTTCTCATTCCCTGCACCTCCCTGAAATTGCGCTAAATACCTTCGACCACCGACAAAAGACACTCAGTTGAAATTGTAGCATTTGGGGAATATTATTCATACGATTATTTGTATTGTTGTATCGGTTCAGCCTTATAATTTTTCAATCCGGTGAATCGAAGGCAGAACAACGATAATCGATTATAATAATCAAAGAACTCCACCGAAGGAGGTTTTGATAGATGCCGGATAAGCCACTGGCAGAAGTTTTTCACGTGAACTCGAAAAGAGATCGCCAGTTGAATAGATTTATAGGGCTGATCCATGTAGGGCTTTTTGTTAAGGTAGATAAATCCGCCGAACAGGAAAGCTCCGTTTCTTCACAGATTGCATCAATGGGAGTGAGATTCCATGGGTGCCACTAAACTGCGTGTCGCGTTTATCGGAGCGGGACAGATTGCGGAAAAAGTCCACCTTCCAGTACTTTCGCAGATGAAAGACAAAGTCGAACTCGTCTCTATTGCCGATACGGCTTTGGAGAAGGCCGAAAGACTCGCTGGCAAATTCTTGATTGAAACTACCTTCCAAGATTACAACGAGATGCTTTCAAGAGTGGGCCCGGATGCCGTATGGGTCTGCACGACCAACAAGTTCCATGCCAGCGCGTCGCTGGCGGCACTCAGATCTAAATGCCATGTCTTCTGCGAAAAGCCTCCAGCTATGAACGAGGTTGAGGCTCGCCAGATGTTGACAGCCGCAGAGGAAGAAGGGAGAATCCTCTCTTTCAACTTCAACTACCGTTTCCGCGGAGAAACCCTCGCGATAAAGAAGTTCATCGAGGGGGGAGAACTGGGAGAAATTTACGTTTGCACGGCGCAGGCAATAAGACGGAGAGGAATTCCCGGCTGGGGATCCTTCACGAACAGAGATTTGCAGGGAGGGGGACCCGTGGCCGATATAGGTGTACACATGATAGACCTCGCCCTGCACTTGATGGACTTCCCCGAACCTAAAAGCATTGTCGCCAGCACTTACCGGAAAATAGGCAACAGGAAAGGCATCGGACTCATGGGCAAATGGAATCCTCATGGGTTCACCGTCGAAGATTCGGCATTCGGACTTGTAAAATTCCGCAACGGCGCAACGATGATTATCGAAACGGCTTACGCGCTCAACACTAAAGAGCGGTCGGTGATGAACCTCCATTTGCACGGTGACAGGGCCGGGGCCTCGCTCTTCCCGCCCGAGGTGTACACCGAAATGCACGGCGAGCTGATCGATATAAACTTGCCCTTTATCGAGACCGGAGATGGTCATAAAAGATCGATCGAAGCCTTCGTCGAAAACTGTTTTGGAAACGTCTTACCCATCCCGACGGCCGCGGAGGCTTGCGTGGTTCAGAAGATACTCGATGGCTTCTACGAATCGGCTGACCTCGACAAAACCATAGAACTATGACAAATTAGCCGTTTCGATTAAGCCAGCCAATTGAGGTGAAAAGACTCCCGTCGGGGTACGTGTCTGCTATTTGATTCTCCATACGTGGATGATCGTCCTTTCACTTTCTCCCGATGGACCCTCGCGACCGGGTTCGAAGACATAAAAAAGACGATTTGCGCGATCGTAGCAGCAGGCACCCAGATGGTATTTCTCCTGTTTTCCATGTACGTAATAGAGCACATCGTCCACGTTCAAATGGGCATATGGCTGCACCTGATAGGGTTCCAACACTCCCTGGGCCACTTTGGCCAGATCCGACGTATCGTAGAAGAGGAACCAGCCTTCGAATGAGAGGCTCCACCAGCCGCGGAGATAAGGAAACTCACAGTCGTCCATGCATTCTCGCAGAGTGTCGCCGTACCATGCTTCGCTCATCCCTTTGGTACCGACGAAGACCACCGCAGATCTGTCGCCTGCAGTGAGCCAGGCCCCTCCGGTCCATTCGTCCGAATGGGCGTAACCGTTCATTTGGTACCACGGGTCGGGTTCTCCCTCGAAGTAGTCGGAGTATTTGATAAGAACAACCGACTGGAGAGTCGTTCCGTCAGGAGGCGGATTACCCTGATTCCATGGGCCGATAGCCGCCAGCGTGGGCCCGAAGCCGGACCATCCGCCATCGCGGTAACGTCCAGTCGCGAGGCGCATCCCGGGTGTGTAGAGGTCTGCCCATTCAGAAGGAATCGCGAAAAGATAGTCGTTCCCGTTATACGGATTGAGCCCTTCTATCTTCCAGATTCCGGCCGGGCGGGGATCATTCAGATCGGTCTCGCACCACATATGCGAGAAGTATTCGTCCTGGAAATGCGCGCCCCAGCAGAGATACAGTTTCCTTGAACTCTGCTCTCCTTGCGGCTCCAGTATTTCGAGTCCAACGCGGGGCATCTCCTCGATCCATATGAAGAGCCCATCCCTGACATCGGCAAACGGTTGGATTGTTCGGGCGGTGTTGAGATCAGAAATCCTCTTGGTGGGTGAAATCACCGGAACGGGTATATCTATTTCCGAGACAAGGTTCCAGACATCGTGGCCCGTACCGTAGATGGAGCCGGGAAAACCATCCTTCTTTCCTCCCGGATCACCAGATGGGTCGTAGGTCATCGACATGCCTCCCCACTCCCAGCTCTCGGCGTCCGGCATCCCGTCTATCCACTGCGGTACCAGAAAGGCGCCCAGATACTCGAAATCTTCGGGCATTATCCTTCCAGAATTGGCGATAGCAACGTTTGCGAACCACAGAAAGTATGTCGTTGCCAGTAATGCGAAAAGAACTCTCTTGAAATAATTCATACCGTTATCCCTCCTTCGCTTGAACAAGAACTGTGAATGATGGAGTTATCGATAAAAGTGCGGGAGTCCGTCTGGTAGTTTTAATTAACCGTTAGCGGAAAGTTGAATATACAAATTATAGACCACGAAGAGCCGTAACGAGTGTCGAGTGGTGAGATGTGCTTAGTTATTGGTCAAAGCCGTAAAAGAACGCGAGTTTTCGAAAGTCTGCAAAAACTGATTTGAAAGGCTTTTCATAGTCTTTACTGTGTATCTTAATAAAAACTTGACTCAATGCTATTTACGGTGTAGAATTCAAATACGTACGTACATTTAAGATGCAGGGGGCGGTCGTCATCACTTCCAAATACGGGATCATCGAGCGCTATTTGCTTGAAGAATTAAAGTCAGGAAAGTATTCGGCCGGCGATAAACTCCCTACTGAAAAAGAGTTGATGACGAAGTTCAATGCCAGTAGAGAGACTGTCAGGAAGGCCCTGGACAGGTTGACTCTGAAGGCCGTCATAGTCCGCAGACCGGGCCTTGGAACCTTTGTCAGTTACGGAAACGACAATCACCTGGTTGGAATACTAGTTCAGCAGATAACCAGTTATATATTTCCTTACGTTGTGCTCGGCGCGGAGGATTGCCTTTTCAGGAACGAGTACAAAATGCTCCTGGGAAACGCTTCCGAAGATCCTGTAAAGGAAAGGCAGATTCTTGGCGAGTGGATGGAAGCGGGCGTCAAGGGTCTGATTATCGACCCTGTTTACAGTGCCACCAAGAGATCTAACAAGGATTTCGTGAAGACTCTTGCGAAATCCGGGGTCAAGATAACCCTGGTTCACACCGATTGGAACATTGATCAGGTGAGTTGCGTCGTTCTCGATGATGCGTGTGGAGGTGAAAAAGCTGCCGAGATCTTTTATGATCACGGTCACAGAAGGGTAGCGGTCATCTACAAATCCACCCATCTCCCCGGCGTGGTTAGGGCAAGGAGCTTCAGTGAAAGGTGCCGACAGTTGGGTGTCGACAGAATCTACGATAAGGCTTTCAACGTGTCGGAATTCACCGGAGCACCCATGCAGATAGCCCACGAACTCATGTCTCTTCCCTTGCAAATAAGACCAACTGCGATTTTTTGCTACAACGACGCGACTGCCCTTCAGCTTCAGCTTGTCGCAAAGCGTCTTGCCTTGAGAATACCGGAAGATATCTCCATTATCGGTTTTGACGATGGCCCCATCGGTGACTTCAGAGATGTCTTGACCACCTTCGCCCATCCGAAAGAGGAAGTGGGCAAAAAAGCCGTCGAAATCCTTCTCGATATGCTAAACGGTGGCAAACCTCAGAAAGTAGTATTGGAACCTGAACTCATAGAGAGAAGCTCAATAACTCAGGCAAAATCATAGAGAACTCAGAACTTCAAATCGGGAAAATCTCTTCGATAATTATGCCGCCCACAGAGGGCGGTCTTTTCTCCGTTTTCTTTATCCGCGTGGATTTCATAAAAAAACTTTGATTTACCATATTGTATAGACATTCTGGTATCAGATATCCTACGAAATCTGAAGAAAACTCTACAATCAAGTAAAAGAGAGTACGAATATCGTCGATATTTCCCGCAACTCGCTTCTCACAGGTATCTTTCAAATATAACTGTGTTTGTTGCTGAATTTTACGTTTGGTAGAATCTAACGTAGATGGATCACTTCACAGTTTCCTTTTTAATTCTGTTGCTTTGGCGTTTTTTCGGACTATGCTTTTCAAGTAATCGAAACTGGAAGAGAGTTGAACTTAATACAATAAGGTACGTACATATAAGTATTATCTGAGTCCATATCAAAATAACGATCGAAGCCAGCAGATTTCTCCCGGTCATATCCTGTTTTCACAACGATAGAAAAACTGATTTTCGGCAGAGAATTTTTCTTGTTCCATGGGGGGTGATGTGGTAAAGAAAGAATGGATGTTATCGAGTTATCCTTTTCTGATCAATGGGTTATTACCTTTTCAAGGAGGTGAAACTGAATGAAAAAGCTCATGTGTTTGGCTCTTGCACTGATCGTTTTTGTAGGCTTTTCTTTCGGAATAACTATTACGATGATGACACCGCTTACCGGAGCGGACGGGGCTTACATGGATGAGATCGTTGCAAAGTTCAACGCCACGCACCCCGGAATCGAGGTTGTTCACGTAGTGGTCGAGTCGTCTCTGGATATGAAGAACAAGCTTTCGATGGGTATCGCGTCGAAAACCGCGCCGGAAATAATGTTCATCCGAAAGTTCGACATGCCTTTGTATTTGCAGCATTTCAAAGGCTTCACTCCCGAGGAATGGCTGAACAATTACGGGATCGACGTGAACGATATCTTCCCCGGTGTTCTCGAGGGACTAGTGATCGACGGTAAAGTCGTGGGAATCCCACTGGATATATGGATTTTCTATATGGCCTACAATAAGGCCAACTTCGCAAAAGTGGGCCTGGACCCGGAGAACCCTCCAAAGACAAGAGACGAGTTCATAGCGGCTATGGAAGCCCTGATTCCAATTACCCCGGCCGGATTGACTCCCTACTACGAAAATCCCGCCTGGACCTGGATATGGTTCCATCTGCTATGGCAGCACGGTGGCGATCTTCTGACCGATGACTTCAAGAAACCAGCCTTTGCCAAGGCGGGAATCGAGGCCTGCAAATTGATGCTCATGATGCAGGAAAAAGGTATTCTCCCGATGCAGGTAGCCGATCCAGGCGTATCGTTCCAGTCGGGTGATAGTTCTGTTTTGATAACGGGTATCTGGACGATCCAGCCCTGGATGCAACAGCTCGGCAAGGACTTCGGTTATGCGGTAGTACCTCAACTGGGTACGACCAAGGCAGTCTTCGGAGGCTCGCACGTTCTGGCGATGCCGAAGGTAATGGTTGAAGACCCGAAGGTTCTACAAGCGGCAACGACCTTCATAAAGTACCTCTGGGACAATGCGATTGATTGGTACGCGGCCGGTCAGACACCAGCCAGAATCTCCATCGCGGAGAGTCAGGAGCTGAAGGAGAAACTTCCTCATATTTACGTTGTTTCTCAAGAATCGGAATATGTAAAGCAGTTCCAGATGTTCCCGTTGATATCGGAAATCGAAGCTGAAATCGCCGTATATCTTGACGAAATACTCGTGCTGCACTCCATCTCCCCCGAAGAGGGAATGAAAGAAGCTGAATTCGCGGTGCAGGAGATTCTCGACGATTACTGGTCAAGAGTAAAATGAGCCTTCTGTAGTTGGGTGAAGGGAGGAGGAGCAGTTGAGACAATCACAATCGAAGTCGTGTAAACGTTTCCGCAGGGAGGTTGTGTCGTGGTTGTTCCTCCTCCCTCACCTGGTTTTCTTCGTTCTGTTCGTCGCCGTTCCCCTGGTCTTTGGGATGGTAATCAGTTTCTTCAACTGGAGCCTGCTCAACGACAATGTCTTCGTGGGAGCCAGCAACTACATCCGCACATGGAACGACTCGAGATTCTGGCCCGTTGTTCAGAACACAGTGATATTCGCGATAGTCAGCGTTCCGCTTACGATAATCGTAGCCATACTCTTTGCCCATATTCTCAATAAAAAAAGGTTCGGACAGTTGTGGCTGTTGATCGCTTTTGTCTCACCGGCCTTCTTCGGATCGGTGGGCATTCTCAGCTCGTGGAAATGGATATTCGCTTCCTTTCCCTCAGGTCTGGCGAATTACTACCTGAATAAAGCAGGTTTCATCAATGCTGCCGTTTCCTGGTTTGGAAGCACCGGGGTCGCCTGGGGAGTGATAATATTGGTGACCATTTGGTGGATAGTGGGGTTCAGCATTTTGCTCTATATGGGCGCATTGCAGAGGATACCTCCCGAGCAGTACGAATCGGCTAAACTGGATGGAGCGGGACCGTGGAAGAGGTTTTTGTATATTACCCTGCCCTGGATAAGGAGCGTACTTTTCTTCGACGTAGTTCGACAGGTTATTCTCGCTTTCGGGCTTTTCGACCAGGCTTATATATTATCGGCCGGGGGGCCTGCCGGTACCACGAGAACGATGGTCTATTACCTGTACCTGGTGGGGTTCGAGAGACAGGATTTCGGAAGAGCTGCGTCGATATCATGGTATATTTTCGCGATAGTGCTTATCTTTGCGATAATACAGCTCGTGCTCGTGACGAAGTCGATACGCTCGACAGAGGGGTGAGAGGATGACTTCTACAGTTGCCAGAAACAAGAAGAAGCTCAGCAAGCGCATTGCTGCCGTCGTTGTTACGGTACTTCTCTGGGCATTTGCAGCTTTTTGGTTTGCGCCGATTTTCTGGATGCTTTCTACTTCGCTGAAATCTACGGCGGTGGCCGTAATTCAGTCACCTCCCGAATGGATACCAAAAAACCCGACCCTGGAGAATTACAAGATCATTTTCGCGCCTTCAGGAGGTCTTTCGCTCATCCGGGCTACTCTGAACAGTGTGATCGTCGCCGTCGGTTCCACACTGGCAACGCTGGCACTCTCTATCCCGGCTGCTTATGCTCTCTCGCGTTTGCGATTCAGGGGTCGTATGCTGATCTTCTGGATCTATGTGGCCGTGCTTGCCTTCCCCGGAGTGTTGTTCCTGGTGCCTCACTTTTTCATAATTCAGGGAATGGGACTTACAAACTCCTATCTGGCTCTGATTCTGCCGGGGCTTGGAGGGACTTTTGGCGTCTTTCTCTTGAGACAGTACATGCTTGATATTCCCGGCGAACTGGAGGACGCGGCCTGGATGGACGGCTGTTCGAAGTTCAGGTTCCTTATAAGCATCGTGATTCCTTATGTCAAACCGGCGATGCTCGTACTGGGCTTGATGACCTTCCTGGGTTCGTGGAACAGTTTTCTTTGGCCGCTTTTGATTCTTAGCAAGTCCGACAAATTTACGCTTCCGATAGCGCTCATAAGATTCAGTGCCGGCTGGGGAGACCCCTACCGCGGCATAGGTCCGATGATGGCCGGAGCTTTCTTTTCGGTTGCACCATCACTGATAATCTTCGTTGTCTTCCACAGATACTTGATGAAAGGGATATCTCTGGGATCTCTAGGAAAGGAGTAGATCTCATGTCATTCGAGTGCTCTTCTTCTAAAAAGGGCTCTGTACATCTCGCAATTGCGGTACAGACCTGTTTCCTGCTTTTTATATCCTTGTTCGTATGTGCTCCTGTTTTTGGAGGTAATCTTTTGTCTGAAGTCGATATAAGTCTTTTCGAGGAAAGGATAGAAAACAATAGAAAGATACCGGTCAGAATAGGTATCGTGGATGGTCAGGGAAGGTCGGTGAGCGATGCTTCTTTGACTGTAAAACAGCTTTCTCACGAGTTTTACTTCGGAAACGCTCCGGAATATCTTCTGTACGCCTACGCTCAGTCGAGTTATAACAGGGGCAGGAGATTCGGAACCAAGCCTCTACCGGAGGAAGACCTCGCGGAGTATATGCGACTCTATTTGGAACTCTTCAACTTCGCCACCCTACCGTCCTTCTACTGGGCCGACTATGAACCCACCCAAGGGCGACTACGCCTTGTCGATGCTTCAAAAAAGATCGCCGGGTGGCTCAAGGAAAACGGCATTCCCGTTAAAGGCCACACACTCGTCTGGGGAAATCCTCCGAGTGTCGGAGTTCCCGGCTGGGTGGAAAGAATGGGGAAGCTGGGACAGTGGTCGGAGGTCGGCGAGCTTCTTTTCAGACGTGTGGCTAGAGAAGTCGAAGAATTCAAAGATCTTGTACAGTACTGGGATGTCGTTAACGAACCGATCGTTCAGAACTGGTTCGACTCCCTGGGCCCGGACTATATCGCTCAATCGTACAGAATAGTTAAGGAAACCGACCCAGATGCAATCACGGTTCTCAACGAATACGGCGTTCTGGTCAACGTCGGTACCAGAAGGGCTTTCATCTCCAGGGCCAGGCAGTTGATAGACGAAGGTGTACAGATAGATGCGATAGGTGCCGAAGCTCACATCTTCACCGCACAGGACCTACAGGAACAGCTTAGATCGCTTGAGAGCATTTATCTTGCGATAGATGAACTGGCCCAACTGGGAAAACCCATACATATCTCAGAGTTTCAGATCCCTCTTCCCGCAGTTATCGATGCCTTCAAAGTGTCTATAAGCGAGGCCGAAGAGATTCAGGCGGAAATAGCGAAGATCTTCTACAAAGTCTTCTTCAGCCATCCGGCTGTAGAAGTCATAACTTACTGGAACTTCTACCGCGCCTGGCAGTCGGGAAGTGGATTCCTTCGCGATGACCTGTCGATCAAACCGATTTTCTACGAACTGAAGGACCTGATTCATGGAGAATGGAAAACATATCTGAAGATCGATGCAGTACCATCTGGAGAAGTCGCTTTCAAAGGTTTCGCCGGTAATTACGAAATCACCGTTGTTACTGATGGTTTTTCTAAGACCTTCTCCCTGGATGTAAGCAGTAAAGGAGAAAACAACTTCGTTCTCGTGATCGGAAAGGAACAGGAGGTGCAATGAATGAAGCCTCGCATCTTGATTTTGATAGTCGTTTTTATGGCTGTGCTGTTCTTTCCCGCATCCATTCTGGCTGACATAGATCATGTGATGACAGTTAACCCCAGTAGTTTTAGCCCAATAAGCCCCATTCTTTACGGCATCTTCTTTGAGGATATTAACCATGCGGTTGACGGCGGTCTTTACGCCGAGCTAGTAAGAAACCGCTCCTTCGAGCATACCGATCGCATGGAAGGCTGGTCTGTGATCCTTGATAAAGGCTGCAAGGCGAGCTTTTCGATTAAGTCCGAAAGACCTGTCAATGGTAATAACACGCATTATCTTAGCTTCGATATAGAATCCGACGACGGGTGCGTGATTCTCGCGAACAATGGTTACGATGGAATTCCTCTCGTCGGGGGCGAGAATTATACCTTCTCCTCGTTGATCCGAGGTTATGAATACAACGGAGAAATCGAAATCCACCTCATTGACGAGCAGGGAAACTCAATTATCACCGCCGTTCTGGGATCAGACTTCGATGATCTGTGGGAGAAATATTCAGTGATTCTCGAAGTTCCCGAGGACTGTCAATACGGTAGACTGGCGTTGATTGTGAAGGGTTCCGGATTGATTTCTCTGGACATGATCTCGCTCCTGCCAGATAAAAATTGGCACGGTATGAGACCGGACCTGCTGGAAATGCTCGAGGAGTTGAGGCCAGGGTTCTTGAGGTTTCCCGGCGGTTGTCTGGTAGAAGGCGACAGTCTTGAAAACTCATACCGCTGGAAGGACACGATCGGTCCGGCTGAAGAAAGAAGGGCCAATTACAATCTTTGGGGCTATCATCAGTCCTATGGAATAGGATTTTTTGAGTATCTCCTTCTAGCCGAATATCTTGGTGCCGAACCCGTGCCGATATTCAACGCGGGAATTTCTTGCCAGGTACGGGGAGCCGAGTACTGCCCTATGAATACGATGGACGTGTGGATTCAGGATGTTCTGGACTTCATAGAATTCGCCAATGGGTCGGTGGAAAGTCCATGGGGTGCGAAACGCTTTGAGCTCGGTCATCCCGAACCTTTCAACGTTACATATATAGGTATAGGAAACGAGAACTGGGGAAATGAATACCACGAACGTTTCACACTGTTTCAGAAAGCCATAAAGGACAGGTATCCCGAGATAGTCATACTTTTCAGTGGACCACCTTCATACGAAGGCGCATCGTTCAACAGGGCCTGGAGATGGGCCCGTCAAAACGGGGTGGAGATGCTAGACGAGCATATTTATGCCGTGCCAGAATGGATGCTGAGAAATACAGAAAGGTACGATAAATATGATAGAGAAGGCCCAAAGGTCATGCTCGGAGAATATGCGGCCCATGAAGCTGGAAGGAGAAACACCCTGCAGGCTGCATTGGCAGAAGCGGCACTGATGACGGGATTGGAACGCAATAGCGACGTTGTGATTATGGCGGCCTACGCCCCCCTGTTCAACAGACCGGGCTGGTCGCAGTGGACTCCAGATCTAATCTGGTTCGACAACACCAGGGTTTATGGAACCCCCAGTTATCATGTCCAGAAGGTTTTCAACCGGAACCTCGGAGATATCATTGTCGATTCCAGTCTTACAGACGAGGATATTGAAGTCATAGGCTACTGGTTCAAGTCGCTTTATCACTCCTGTAGCTTTGATTATGAAACCGGAGATTTGATAATAAAGGTTGTCAACCCCTGGCCCGGGGATAAAGAGGTTCTGGTGGAAATAAATGAAACCACTAAATTGACAGGTAAAGGGGAAATGACAGTAATTACTTCCAGTAGTATCTTCGACGAAAACACTTTCGACGATCCCGAAAAGATCATACCTATAACTACGGTTTTATCGGATTTCTCCAATCGATTCACATTCACCTTTGAAGGTAATTCGATCACGGTCTTGAGATTGAATACATGGAGTCTTTGAATATCTCATGGCGATTAGTCAATCAGGGAGGGATTACAGTGCAGACATATGTCAGGGTTAAGCCGGAAAAACTCGGAAAGATAAACGATATGATCTACGGGCATTTCACGGAGCATCTGGGTAGATGTATCTACGACGGAATTTTCAACGAAAAATCCTCAAAATCTGACTCGCGGGGATTCAGGATAGATATCATAGAAGCCGTTAAAAAGATCAAGTGTCCCATCTTGAGATGGCCCGGTGGCAATTTCGCCTCCGCTTATCACTGGCAGGACGGTATCGGACCCGTCGAAAAACGGCCTCAGCTACTTAACTATATATGGGGTGGGGTTGAAAGCAACAGGTTCGGAACGGATGAGTTTATACAGTACTGTCGCGAACTCGGCGCCGAGCCCTATTTGGCAGTGAGTCTGGGGACGGGTACTCTCGATGAGGCCATCGCCTGGCTCGAATACTGCAACCTCGATACACCGACCAGATACGCGAAAATGAGGAGAGAAAACGGACATTCAGAGCCCTACAGAGTTAAATACTGGGGAATAGGCAACGAAGTATACGGCCCCTGGCAGGTCGGGCACTGCAGCGCGGCCGAATATGCCGAAAAGCTGAGGCAGTACACGCAGTTCATGAAGGGGGTGGACCGTTCGATAAAAGTTATAGCCGTGGGAGCCGACAACCCCGATTGGGATATGACTGTGTTGAAGCACGCCGGACACTTGATCGATTATATCTCGATTCACGAATACCACGGTTCGGACGATTACTTCGGTACCGTGGCTTCGGTGTATTACTGCGAGCAGAGATTGAAGCTTCTCGAGAGCCTTATAAAACATCTTCGCCTGGATCATGTGAAGATCTCGTTCGACGAATGGAATATATGGTACAAAATCAGTGCGGAAAGGGAGGGAAGCGAGAAGGGAACGGTACTCATAGAAGAGCCGTACGCGCTGAAGGATGGACTCTTCGCTGCCGGAATATTCGTTGTTATGCACAGGATGAACGATACGGTCCAAATGGCCAATCTGGCGCAGATGGTTAACGCCCTGGGTATGATAAAGACGAAAGGTGACGAGATTGTTCTTACTCCGATCTATCACGCTTTCGATCTCTTCGTGAACCATACGGGCCGGACCAGACTCGCCATGGATATCGATACCCAAAGGTATGACATAAAAGCGAGAACGTTCGTGGAGGGACGCAACAGCTTCCAGTTGAAGGATGTTCCCTACATCGACGGCTCGGCGACTTACGACGAAAGGAGAAGCGTACTCAGCGTGGCGCTGATCAACTATTATCAGAAGGAAGCCGATATACGTCTCGATCTTTCGGGGCTGGAAGTGAAGAAAAAGGCCGATCGGTATGTTCTGACCGGCTCGGCTCCGGATGAGATGAACGATTTCGATAACCCTGACAGGATACATCTTGTGAGCGATGAACTGGCCACGGGAACCGGGGAGATGAATCTCAGGCTCGCCCCCATGTCTGCCAGCGTAATCGAGTTCACTCTGGAAAAAACACTCTGAGAGTGTAAAAGCTCAAGGAGTTCGATGGGAGGAAAACTACGGCAGGTATTCTTTCAAGCCCGGCCGACTGAGTCATCCAGGAGGTTGAAAGGAGGTAAACGATGTATCAAAAGCTAAAACTCGGGTTCGCTCCCACAAGGAGAAACGTTTTCAGCAAGAAAGATGCTCATGAACAAAGAATTCTCATCGAAAAAAAGCTGAAGGCCTGGAATGTGGATTACGTCGGTCTCGACTGGCTGAACGAAGAGGGGCTCATTTACGATCCCAAGGATTCACCAGCGGTGGCGGAACATTTCAAAAAGGCCAAAGTGGACGCCATCTTTGCGCCTCATGTAAATTTTGGAACCGAAGAAGCCGTTGCCAAGCTCTCCAGAGAACTCGATGTGCCCCTTCTCCTCTGGGGGCCGCGAGATGATGCCCCGCTGCCCGATGGAAGTCGTACCCGTGACACCCAGTGCGGCCTTTTTGCGACGGGCAAGTTGTTGAGACGCTTCGGTGTTCCCTTCACATACATAGTGAACTCTTCGGTCGATGATCCCCTCTTCGAAAGGGGATTTAAAAACTTCCTCGCCGCTGCTTCGGTGGTCAGGGCCTTTCGCAATATGAAAATCGGAGTTATAAGCAACAGGCCGAGAGACTTCTGGACCGTCATAAACAACGAAGGAGAGCTTCTGGAAAAGTTCGGCATAGAGCTCATCCCGACAACTCTGATAGATATTGTGGAAGAGGCGAAAAAATTTCTGGACTCTAAAGAGCTCGACCAGGAATTGGCCGAACTAAGGGACAGAGTCGATTACTCCAGTGCGGGTGAAGAGAGTTTCAAGAAGGTATTGACGCTCAAGATCGTGATGGAGAGGTGGGCGGTCGAAGAGAGATTGAGCGGAATAGCCATTCAATGCTGGAACGCTCTGCAAAAGGTGTATGGCGTAATGCCCTGTTTTGCCCATTCTCTACTATCGGATAATAAAATCCCCGTTGCCTGCGAAACCGACGTTCACGGAGCGATAAGCATGGAACTGGCCCAGGCGGCCACCATGTATCGAAAACCTTCCTTTCTTGCCGATCTTACTATCAGACATCCGACCGATGACAATGCCGAGCTGCTGTGGCATTGCGGGCCTTTCCCGCTTTCGCTCGCGAAGGAAAAACCGTACATCGGGAAACACTTCATACTCGACAGCCACAGTCCCGGGGTATCGGAATGGGAGATAAAGGGGGGTAAACTCAGCGTTCTCAGGTTCGACGGAGACTTCTCGAATTACAAGCTTTTCGTATCTCACGCCGAAAGCACTGATGGGCCTTTCAACAAGGGAACGTACGTCTGGGCGAAGTTCAGGAACTGGCCAAAGCTCGAAGAGAAACTGGTGTGCGGCCCCTACATTCATCACGTGGCCAGCGTCCACGACAGGATAATGCCTGTAATCTATGAGGCCGTCAAATACATGAAGGGCGTCGAGCTGGATCCTGGCGAGCCTGGAATAGATGAGGTACAATCTTGGTTGAGACACGAAATCGATGAAATCTGAAAGGGTGGTAGGATATGTATTTGATCGGGTGCGATATTGGGACTCAGGGTACGAAAAGCGTTATGGTGGACGAAAGCGGTCGTGTTCTCGTCGAGGCGCAGAGAGAGTACGATGTCATCAAACCCGGCTCAAACTGGGCCGAACAGTGGCCGGACGTCTGGGTGAGAGCTGCCTTCGAAACGATGGGGGAAGTGGTAGAAAAATCGGGAGTGGCGAAGGAAGAGATCGCCGCTCTGGCGATCAGCGGTCTCTACGGCGGCTCCGGTGTACCGGTGGACAGGGAGATGAAACCGCTTTATCCCTGTCTCATATGGATGGACAGACGTGCGACGGATCAAACCGGCTGGGTTAAGGATAACATATCTAAAGAAGAGATCTTTTCTATAACCGGCAATTACGTCGATTCCTACTATGGCTTCACCAAGATGATGTGGCTCAGGGACAACAGACCGGAGATCTGGAAGAAGATATACAAGTTCGTGACTCCGAAAGATTACGTTATCTATCAGCTTACCGGAGAAAACGCTATCGACTACTCATCGGCAGGGAATATAGGCGGTGTTTTCGACATAAGAAAACTGACATGGTCCTCGGATATGTGTAGAGCTTTGGGAATACCGATCGAATACCTTCCCGAGAGAATCGTGAGATCGAGTGATATGGTTGGAAAGATAACTCGGGCCAGCTCAAAACTCTGCGGCCTTCGCGAGGGAACACCCGTCATTTCAGGTGGAATCGACGCGCCCGTGGCACAGCTTTCGGCCGGGGCGCTTGAAGAGGGTGAACACGTCGCCATGGTTGGTACCTCTACCTGCTGGGGAACCGTTCACGACGGCAGTGAGCTACCCTTCGGGCTCGTCAATTTTCCGTATGTGGTTCACGATACCGAGCGGATATACTCCTTCGGTGGATCTGCCACCACTGGGGCGCTCGCCAGATGGTTCAAAGAAGAATTCGCCGACAGCGAAGCTTCTGTGGGTTTGAGAACGGGCATTTCCCCGTACCAGCTTCTGGATAGAGAAGTCGAAACTATACCTGCCGGAAGCGACGGAATAATAGTGCTCCCTTACTTCATGGGCGAAAGATCGCCGATCTGGGATCCCTTTGCCAAGGGGGTCTTCTTCGGAGTTACACTCGTGCATACAAAAGCCCATATGTACAAAGCCCTGATGGAGGGAGCGGCGTACGCCCTGCGACATAACATCGAGGAGGGAATCAAGGCTGGACTGAAACTGAACGACGAGTGCTGGATAGTCGGCGGAGTGGCTAAATCCTCGGCCTGGAACAGAATTTTCGCCGATATCACTGGCTACAAGATGAGACAGGTATCCAGCCTTGTGGAGGCTCCCTTCGGAGATGCATTCCTGGCAGGACTGGGTGTGGGGTTGATCGACAGACCTGAGAGGATAAAAGAGTGGGTGAAGTTCAGAGAACCGATCAATCCCGATCCGAACAATCGGGAGATATACGAAAAATCTTACGCACTCTTCCGTCAGCTCTACGAGAGAACGAAAGACTTGATGTGGCAAATCTGATACGGTGGGGGAGACCCCACCTTTTCATTGTGGCTGTCAGAGGGAAAGGCGATAGCGAAGATCTGAATAGTTTACTATTGTCGCGAAACCATTCATTGGTATAGACCAAATCCCGTTTCCTACCATGCTCTCAAACCGGCTAAAATCAAACGTTTGCCGAATGTTCCTCCCGTGATGCCCCTGGTGGAGCTCACAAAAAGGTTGTCCAGATAGTTCATCTCTTCCACGGTGCCGAAACGGTTCCCTGTTATGGATCCAAAAAAGAAAAGTTGGCCCAGCTTGGCTCTTTCGTTTTTGACAACGGTACCCAGATCGGGGAAGGTGAAGGCGCCACCGGTTCCATTCTTCTTGAAGGCAGAAAACTCACCTGCCAGAGCCCTTATGGCGTGGGTACCTTTGCCGGAGTTACCGATCACGTAAGTGTTTATTATATCTCCTCCTATACTTACAAGGGAGAGATGATCCCCAGTCTCGCGTTCGGAAAAGTCGTTAAGCAGCTCCTTGATCTTGCTCCAGGTTTTGATCTCCTGGTTGCTGACCTTGCCTCCCTGTGTTCTGGCATCATCGAATTCGTCGGCGAAATCGCCGTACATCAGCTGGTAATTCACGGTGATCGAGCCATAGACGGTAATGTTGTACTGTCCGTTTATGTAATGCAATTTGAGGGGATCGCTTTCCGCGTCTCCTACTAGCAGGTTTCCATGAATGGCGATATTTACCGGGAAGTCCCCGGCATAAATTTTTGTGGTGAATACTCCGCTATCATTTTTGTACTTTACTGTGAGGTACCTGTGATCGCTCCCCGCGACATCGGGAAAATATATGGTGTAGGATGAGCCACTGCTATCGTTGGGTTTGAAAACGATCAAACCGTCCTCACTGGCTGTGATTACGTCGTTGAAAGGAGCCGTGTACGTTGCTACGGGAGAGAGTGACGCCAGCCAGTCTTCGTGGTCGGCAAGGAGATCGGAAAAATACTGCTCGGAATCGGAGGCCGTCTGTGTGTAAGTATATGATCCATCTGGGGTAATGCTTTTTGCAGTCAGGCCGTAAGGGAAGACCAGCTCGAGGTTTATGTTGGAATCGCTCACGGCGACTCCTCCAATTACGATTGCCTGTCCGTTGATCACGTCGCCCCGCCCCGTAAGTATATCGTCTTTGTTCATCTCGCCCGTGGTGACTTCGTAGAAAACTCTGGAAATATCCCCGAATCTCAAAGCCGCATGCTCCAGAAGCGATTCTGCAAGTACCAGACCGTAGGAATACCTTTTCACGCCAGCTTTCTCCGCCCAGGAAACGATCGAATACTTCCCTCCGGTGAGATTAACAGCCGCCCCCATAGAAGTTAGCTCCGAAAAGGAAGCGTCCTCGAGCAGAGAAGCGAAGTCTTCATCTTCGTTGATCAGCCACCATCTTTCGGAATCGAGGGATTGAATTACCTCCGACCACAGATCGCCCTCATATCCACCTCTTGAGGAAACGAACTGTACGAAATCCTCGAATCCGTCCCATGAAGAGTTGAAGTTGTCCTGGTTCCATTTTCTGGCCAGAATCATGGCGGCTCCTTCCACCAGATTGTTAGAAGCCACTCTCAGGTCAGAAAGCAGGGAATACTCGTTGAGTCTTCTGGAGGTGCGCTGGATGATTATACTGGCGGCTACTATCATCGTGGTGGCGAAGATCATAATAATTAGCGTTACCGCCAGGACGAAACCTCTATTCCGCGAAGGGGTCGAATCTGAATACATGAAACACCTCCTCTATACCGACTCGCCTGTCCCTGAGGACGATCTCGAAAATCCTTCTCGTGGGGCTACCCTCGATGTTTGTCGCCTCTACCGAAATCACTTCCACGTCTTGAAAACCTGGATAACTAGATAGTTGCTCGATTCGATCGATTATGTTCTCTTCACTCACACGGTTGGCGCTCCTCACGATACCTTCCACCAGCAGCTTGGCCGAATGAAGATTGGTGGAGATCTCGAGAGTAGCCGACATGGATCTGTACTGAAGAATGAGGGCGATCCCCGAACTGATAAGCATTGCTACCACGGCAAGCACTACAAGAATTTCCGCAGTCGAAAAAGCCTTTCTAATAGATCCTCACCGCCCCTTCGATCTGTTTGGTGGCTCCCCTGTACTCAAATACCGCCCGGTAATACAGATACTGTCCCTCGAGGTCATAAAAAGTGAACTGATCGAGATACTCGGCAACAACCATTTGAGTTAGAGTGTTTTCACTTTCCTTGTAAATAAATATCAGCTTGCCATCGAGATAAGTGATCGTTGCCACGCTGGCTTCGGGAATCAGTGGAAATCTCGATTCAAGAGTTATTGTATCATCGTTGAGGCCTTCGCTCAAATCGAGCCCGGTCCAGTTTCTTGAGACGATGTACTTAAGGTTGCTGTTTAATTTGACGATCTCTTCGTCGATTGTCAATTGGCTGTGGATCTGAAAACCGATCTTGAAAGTTATCGACAGCATGACCATCGCGATCGATATAACTATCGCTGTCAGCAACATATTCATAACGGTTTCCATAAGCGAAAAGCCCTTTGCCGCCCTGCGCCATTTCAAAGATAATCACTCGCCCGTCATGAGGTGCCGCTCTCCTGACAGTTCAACAGTTAATCTGAAGTCGGAAATACGGCACACCCTGATGTTACTTATAAAATTTTAACATATTACCCGACCGTATCCAATAAATAGGCGAGGAAGGAAATAAGTCAAAAGAAAAGGGACTCAACTCCATTTAGAATGTTTTTTGTATGAGAAAAACAAAACGAAAGGAGAGAGTCCCGAAGAAATGATAACACCAAAGGACATAAGAAAAGTGAAGGAAGCGGTGAGAGAGATAATACCTGCGCACAGGCAGGTTAAAGGAAGACCCAGAGAGTACTCGGACAGAACGATAGTGTTGTTGTATGTGATTTTCATACTTTTCCGTTGTAGCTCAATCGTTGAGATGTACAAAATGATCGAAGGAAAGAAGAGGCTGCTGAAAGTGATAGGTGAGCTTCCGTCCAGGCAGACATTATCATATAGACTGAGAAGGCTAGATATTGAAGCGATAAGCAGGAGAATCATAGAAAGCATAAAAGGCGGAACATACATAATCGACTCGACACCGATAAAGGACATCACCAGTCAGGGGATAAAAAAGTGTAAGAATCTGAAGTTCGGCAAGAACAGGGACGGATTCTTTTGGGGAAAGAAGGGACATTTCATAATTACTGAAGAAGGGATACCTGTTAAGTTCAGGTTGACTCAGGCCAACGAAGACGATGCTAGAGTTGGAAAGGAGATGCTCGACAATCTCAACGGTCTGATTATAGCCGATAGGGGATACTTCAAAGGGAACTTCTTGTCCCAATTCACCAAAGAAGGCGATCTAAGGGCCATAGTGAGACCGAAATCGAGAAAGAAGGATTCTAGCTTCAAGGAGAAACACTCACAGACATATTCAAAGCGATGGAAGATAGAGAGGCTGTTCCAGAAAATGAAAGAGTCAGATTGGAGATTCCCAGAAAAGGGGGCAGAGATGATCTCCTGTCCAGAGTAACGGCACTATTTCTAACGGTTGTTACTCTTGCCTTCTCGAAGTTTGTGCTTAATGACCCTATTCTGGATTACCTCAATTGTTGCTGATTTGTTTATTGGATACGGTGATATTACCCGGTTAATGGATTCTGACATGCAAGGGAAGCCTCGAAATCAAAAGCGGCTTATTGCAAGCAGATGTTCGAGGTTACTATCCCCAGAGGTCGGTATGATAATCATCGCGCTTGAGACGGAACTTTATCTGGAAATCGATTATCTCCTGCCACATGAGTGCACTACTATTGGATTTGAAGATCACCATTTCGTCGGCCGTTCCAAAGACGGGTTCAACGCTTTTCTCGATGCTGGAATTCTTTATGTCGCTGTACCGAAGTGAAAAACTTCCTATCATCGCCAAATCTTCCATTATCAATCCCTCTACTTCCTCACCCCTGAAAAAGACCCTGTCTCTCACGGGAAAGGAGAGGCCCATATTTCCAGGCTTGATTTTTTCGTGAAGTTCTATTACCTTGTTGACCGACGGCCTGTTCCA
Organism: Mesotoga infera; assembly: GCF_900157305.1. Lineage (NCBI taxonomy): Bacteria > Thermotogati > Thermotogota > Thermotogae > Kosmotogales > Kosmotogaceae > Mesotoga > Mesotoga infera. The sequence continues at coordinate 2,833,027 of NZ_LS974202.1, read as the reverse complement.
GCTCTTTCCGCAGGAGCCGCAGGAGAAACCACTGTGAAAACCCTTGATCGAACCGATCTTGCCGCACGAAGGGCATCTCCAGATTAGTCTTTCGATATGCCTGTAACTTCTGTAAGGTTTTTCGAAAGTGGGGTCCTCTTTTGAAAGAAAGTCGCTTATTTTGCGTTCCATTTCGGGATCGTCAGGCTGTATGGGATCACCGAACTCCACTGTGGAGAAACCGGGAGAGAAGATACCGGCCCACCGGGGCCATAGTCTCTGTATTCCGTAGAATTTGACAGGTACGATGGGGGTTTTCAGCATCTTGAAGAGTTTCCATATCTCTTTTTTTACACTCAAGAACTTGCCGTCCCAGGAACGAGCCGCCTCGGGCGCTATCCCCAGGGGAATTCCTTCCTTTATTGTTGACAGCATCTGTCTTATCGCCGTGGTATCTATTGTGTAGCGTTTCACGGGAATCGTTCCAAAGTTTCTCAAAAGTCTCATCCTGTCAACATAGATCGCCGTGCCGACGAATCTGAAATACCTCCAGGTCGAGTAAAATATCAGGGGGCCGTCGTAGTGGGTCTGGTGCGCAAGTGCTATTATGAAGGGTTTTCTCTCTCTCAGTACCCGTGCATTCTTCACTTTCGAGGGAAGCAGAATCAGTATCAGGAATTTCACCACGAGAGAAGTTGCGATGAAGAGCCACGGAACACACCTGGTGAAGTCGAAAGGTATATATTTACCGCGTCTTGGCAGGAGCAACGGCACGGTTTCTATGTAAAAGGCGTATCGTTCGTCTCTTTCGGCCAGCTTTCTTTCCCTGAAAACCGTGTATAAAAGAAGACAGCAGCTGATAGCTGCCCAGAGCATAAGAAAAAGAAACTCCCCCGATAGCATTACAATACCCAACAGAAAGAAAGTGTATCCTACATAAAGTGGCTGTCTGATGAAACGGTACGGACCGCTGGTGATTGTTCGATCCTGAACAGTCAACAATCCCGGAAAGCTTCCCGTCCAGTAGAAAGCGGCCAGCGAAGAATACAGCGAAAACGCTACCGAGACGACCACCATTGCAAGGCCTACCACGAAAAAAATTCCGATACCGGAAGCGCTTCCCGACAGTATCCACAGAGGGAGAACAACCCAAAGCAATGTCGATTCTGTGATAAAACACAGAGCCTTCATAATAACCTCCCGATAGAAAAGACGGCCCCGCCATCTTCGTTGTTTTCCGCAGTAATTGTCAAGTCAAGGGCGTCACAGATCTTTCTGACGATCGACAGGCCCAGACCGTGACCTTCTCCGCTTCTTGAGGAATCGCCCCTGTAGAACCTGTCGAAAATTCTATCTATCTTCTCTGCATCGATTCCATCTCCGTGATCCCTAACTTGAAGCAAGCCTTTCGTCCAATAAAAGCCTATGGGTTTTCCTTTCCCATATTTCATCGCATTCTCGAGCAACACCTTCAACGCTATTTTTAGCAAGGCCCTGTCGGTCGTGACATTCACATTCCCAACATCGATTTCGACAGTTATGTTTTCAGGTATGGGTGTGGATTTCACCAGTTCATTAACGAGCTCTCCGAGGTCGAAACTCTCCCTGTTCGTTTCAATTACCGGACGCGCCAGAAAGAGCAGCCCTTCGGTTATTGTAAGCATCTTGCCTGCGGTCGCCGTTATCCTTTCAGCGGCTTCTTTAAGAGCCTCCGGATCTTTAGATCCCCATCTCTGTATCATTCTGGAAAAGCCGAGTATCGACGTCAAAGGCGAGCGTATCTCGTGGGCGATATCTGAAGAGAACTGTTCCTGCCTTTTATAGCCGTCTTCAATCCTATCTAGCGCTGTATTTAGGGCTTTTTTAAGCTCTGCAAGCTCTGAAGTCCTGGGGTCTATCTCAACCCTTTTGGATAAATCTTCCAGCGTTATTTCCTTCAGTAGAGACGTTGCCTCTTTCAGCGGCTTTGAAACCCTCTTCCCGAGGAGATAGCCACTCAATATGGACAGCGCTACTCCGATGACCATCGAGAGCACAAGTGTGGTGGAAAGACTCTGCAGGAAGAAGTCCAGATCGTCCATCTGCGCGCCAAGCAGGATCTTTTCGTTTCCGTTGGTGAAGCCGTAGAAAAGGTAAGAACTCCCGTTAATTTTTGTCCTCACGTAACCTTCCACATCGGGTACGTTCGACAGACCTGTCGGGTTTTGCACCACTATTCCTTCTATCCTCACATAGAACTCATTTCCACCACGACCGATAATGCGGCCTATTCCCATCCTCATGCCCCTCCCCATGGGAGAGTCCATGAAGATCTTTCTCATCTCTTCCGAGTAATTGCGAATGAAGATGCTCTCCGACACCCTGTATATAAAGAGCGCTGAAACAGATAGAATCAACACAAGTAAAACCATGGAGTTGAAGGCCACCTGTGTTGAAGTTGAAAAGACCCTCTTATCTGACAACGTAACCAGAACCTCTCACTGTCTTGATTCTCTCGCCCGATTGTCCGAGCTTTTTGCGCAGGTAATTGATATACACCTCCACAACGTTGGGGTTTCCCCATTCTTCGTTGCCCCAGACTTTCTCAAGGAGTCTCTCCTTCGACATCACAATTCCGGCATTCGTTAAAAGAGCGAAAAGGAGTTCGAATTCTGTCTTGCTCAACTGAACGGGTTTGCCACCAACAGTTACCTCCCTGGTGTTATTATCCATCGTTATTTCATGGAAACTCACCCTGTCAAGAATTCCCCTCCGTCTGAATATCGCTTCCATTCTGGCAAGTAGTTCTTCTATTACGAAGGGCTTTGGAATATAATCGTCGGCTCCACCTTTAAGGCCGCGCACACGGTCTTCAACTTCTCCCCGGGCCGTAAGCATGATTATCGGAAGATCTGTAGAGATGTACTCCCTCACTTCGTTCAAAACTCTGAAACCGTTCGCTCCGGGAAGCATCACGTCCAGTATTAGAAGATCGGGTAACTCCTTTTCCAGCCTTTTCAAGGCAGTTACCCCGTCGGTTATAACTTCGACTGAGTAACCTTCGTGTGTTAGTTCCATCTGAAGAAGCTTACCGATATGGACGTCGTCCTCCACTACGATCACGTTCCCTTTCACTCTCTAGCCTCCCTTTCTTTTCGGATCAAAGATACAGTTCCACCGGCAACCATTCCCAGAGTCATCAGCGATAGTCCCACTATCTCCATTCTACTAGGTGACTCACCGAGAATTATCATAGCGAAGAGAAGTGCAAAGGCCGGTTCTCCAACGTAGATGAGAGAAGCACCCACAGATCCAAGGTATCTCTGGTACTTGAGTTGAACAACTACCGCGAATATAGTGGCAAACACAGCTGTGAAGAGTGCAACCAATAGGATTCTGTAATCGATGAATATAGAGCCTTCGACGAAAGGAGTCAGCAGAAGGTTCACCAAAACAACCACCATAAACTGCGGGAGGAGCAGATCCATCTCCTTATCGCCGGATGATTTGGTGAAATGGGATATCAGAACTACGTGTAGCGCGAAGGACAGAGCGCATATAGTCGTGAGAAAGTCACCAAAGTTGAAACCACCATCCGGAGAAGTGAGAAAGTAGAGTCCGATTAGAGAAATAGCCAGAGATGAGATCTGTACGGCTGTTGGAATCTTCCTCTCGATCAATGGAGAGAGTATTGCGACGATCGCTACGTAGAGAGCCGTAATAAAAGCGCTTTTAGAAGCGCTGGTGAAGACGAGTCCCCAGGTCTGGAAAACGTAGCCGCCCGAAAGAAAAAGGCCTAGAACCACGCCCTTCTTGAAGCCGCTACCGAAGAAAGAAAGTCCCAGCCTTTTTTTCAGAGGTATCAGCAAAAGTATGGCGAAAGAAAACCGTACAACATTATAGAAAACCGGGGAAAGCCCATGCAGAATATCCTTCTGCATGGGAAAGGTCAGTCCCCAGAAAACAACTACCAGTAAGAGATTGACGTAGGCTTTAGACTCGATCTTCGACATGAAAGCGAGCTTTTCGTCATCAGTTCATGAGAACTATGGCTAGTACAATGCCCACCACCAGTATACCGATGACCGAGAAGAGGATTATGTTGTCAGCTCTCTTCTCCTCTTCGGTCTTCTCCTGAAGCCTGAAATCGACCGATGTGGTCATGTCGCGATTTATATAGACGTTCTGCTTGGAATCCCTGTACCCCCATTTTGAAACAGTTACGGTGTGGCTTCCGACTTTTTCAAAGTCCCTGTAGGGAGTATCGCCTACATATTCGCCATCTACGTAAACCTGTGCGTCGGGGATCGACGTGACTTCGAGATAACCGTATATATAATTGGGCAGCAAGGAGAAATGGAAATCGCTGGAGCCGGGCTGAACGTTGACCACCGATGGCCCGTAAACGAGGTTCCTCTTGGTGTAAATATAGATAGTGTGCGTTCCAACTTCCAGAGTGGTCGTCACCGGCGCGTTGCCCATGTGTATTCCGTCCACATAGACACTGGCATCTCTCTTGTCTGCGTTGATCGTGGTTCTCACGGTGAATGGAACATAGCTGTTGTAGAAGTAGGTGTATCCCATACCCCAGTTAGTGCTGAAGACGGGATTTATAGCTATGGAAAGGTTATTTACGGTTTGGCTGAGATACGGGAATGGGTATCTGTCGAAAAGTGAAAAGACATTTCCAAGAAAGCTCAGCGGCGAGGATGAAGCCACTACCAAGATAGTTTCTCTACCCCTTTGAGATTGAATCTGCAGGTTATACTTTGTCGTAGCCTTCTCCGTTGGTAAGGTATAGGTTCTACCACCTATCATGTAGTTGTCCTGATCATAGACGTTTGGAAACAGAACCTGCACCTGACCGGAAGGATCGATGTCCAGAACGGCCACGTACGCGCTTCTATCCACGGAAAAGGAAACTCCCAGGGTTTCGCCACCGTAATAGGTTGCTCCGGTCCCCTTGTTTAGATTGACAGTAACGTTGATACCCGCACCCGGCCTGCTCAGGAACATGAGACCTTGTGGATCATAACTGATCGAAGTTGCGAAGGCTGTTATACCGAGAATAACGATCACAACGAGCATAAGCCTTTTCATTCTCTTCCCTCCTCCTCTATCGCTGCGGCTATTCGCCTGCAGACTTGTTTTACGCGCTAATCGGCAACGTCAGTTTTTCTGCAATCGATCTTCGCCCTTACACAGAGCTTTATCGAGCCAGTATTTGAACCTCTCTTCAAGTTCCCCTCTAGCGGTCTGTTCGACAATTCGACCCTTCATGAAGATCACTCCACCTGTACGGGTTCCGGCGATCCCTATATCGGCTTCCTTTCCTTCTCCTAAGCCGTTGACTACGCAACCCATAATGGCAACGGTAATATCATCGTCGATGCCTTTTAGCCATTGCTTGACTTCTCTTGCCAGCTTTTCGACGTTTATTTCCGTTCTGGCACAGGTTGGACAGGAGATTATATCCGGTCCCGGTCTGAGGTTGAGCGCTTTGAGAATCGAGAAGGCGACTTCTACCTCCTGTATCGGGTCACCCGATATGGACACTCTTATTGTGTCACCTATCCCGCTCAGCAGGAGTGCACCTATACCGATCGAAGATTTCACTATCGAGTCCAGGCCGAATCCAGCTTCCGTAACCCCCAGGTGAAGCGGATAATCTACCTTTTCACTCACATATCTGGTGGCTTCAACTGTCTCACTAACGCTGGAAGCCTTCACGGAGATTATGATATCTTCAAATCCAGCTTTTTCGAGCAACCTCACCTGCGCCAGAGCGCTCTCGGCCAAAGCGGTGACCCGACAGAGATGCGAGAAGTTTTGATCGATTGAACCGGAATTGGCTCCCACTCTTATTGGAACGTTGTACTCTTTGGCGACCTTTACCGTCTCAACTATCTTCCATTCCTGTCCGAAATTCCCAGGGTTGATCCTAACTTTTGCCGCTCCATTCCTTATGGATTCGATGGCCAGACGGTAATCGAAATGTATGTCGGCCACGACCGGAAGGGGCGATTCCAGGGTGATACTTTTCAGGGCGACGGCGCTTTCGTTGTCTGGAACAGATACTCTCACTATCTCGCAGCCCGCACCGGTCAGCCTTTCGATCTGTTCAAGGGTGGATTGCGTATCCACTGTCTTCGTGTTTGTCATCGACTGCACAGAAACGGGGTTTCCGCCACCTATAGTTACCGTGCCAACTTTAACGGTCTTACTCATCAGAACCAGCGACCTATATCCACGAAAGTTATGTAGATCATCAGGCCCATAAGAACCATGAACCCGATAACATTTATCAACCCTTCGATTTTGGGATCGAGCCTCCTTCTGGTTACCATCTCAAGAACAGCCAGCAGCATCCTTCCGCCGTCGAGAGCCGGAAAGGGAATCATGTTGACCACGCCCAGGTTCAAAGATATGAAACCCGTGATAAAGATAACTATCCTCAAACCTAGACTTATAGCCTGATCCACGATTGTCACAAGGCCTATCGGCCCGGTGAACTCATTTATATTGGCACCGCCTGTGAAGAGGCTTCCCACGACTCTGACCATGGTTACCAGAATACTGTTGGCCCACTGCAAACCCAGACCGGCAGCCTGTAAGACATTGTCGGGATACCAGTAATCGCTCCCCTGAGAAAAGACTCCGGCCTCACTCACAAGCGAAATCATCTCTTGCTTACTCACAGTGATTTCAAATGACTTCCCATCCCTTTCAAGTTTCACGAGAATCTCTTCGGCGAAACCGTGGTTCTGGTAGGCTACCTCCCTTCCGGTGAACTGGATCAAAAGATCGGAAGGGCCTATGGTGAGCAGTTGACTCATCATGGTCAGATCGTAGCTGGTACTCGTTTTCAAAGAACCCACAGAAATTATAATATCTCCCTTTTTGAAGGGTCCGTAGTCTTTGGCGATTTTCGGCTGGAAGTTGGCGTAATAAATCCCCATGGCATACCTTTCCTCGGCCGGCGAATAATTGAGCAGGGTACCGGACAGGATCTGTCCGTCGGAAAAACCTATTTTAATGAAACTTTCCGGCTGGAGCACTTTCCCGTAGCCCACATAGTCACCGCTGAACGTGGCTCCGTTAATCGAGGTGATTTCTCCGCCTGCGTCCCCCTGGGCACGGGAGATTATCATCACGGCCTCCTGTGGGAGCATTTCAGGCACGAGAGTGATATTAACCTCTCCGCTATCTCTCATTATTACCAGATCTATCGGATCGCCTTTCGCGATTGCCTCTCCAAGGCGCGTGTTGTCTATCAATATCTTCCCGTTCACCGAGACTATTCTGTCCCCGGGCGCTATGCCCGAGATCTCGGCAGGTGATCCCGGTTCTATTTTATCGATTTTTATCTCCTGAAAACCCCACACGACGGCGACGAGAGATAGAATGACGAAACCAAGTATCAACGAGAAAGCAGGTCCGGCCAGATATATTATGAAACGCTGCCAGGCGGGTTTATTCTGTATCTGTTCATTCTCGGGCACCGATGAATCTACGGTATCGAGATCCTCTCCGGCCGGTCTGACATAGCCGCCGATGGGGAAGGCGTTTATCCTGAAAGTGGTTTTCTTGCCCTTCCTGGACCAGATCTTCGGTCCCATACCTATTGCAAACTCGATTACCCTCACACCGAAAAGCCTCGAAAAGAGATAGTGGCCCAGTTCATGGACTACGACGACCCCTGTGAGGATCAAAAGAAAGTAGATTATCGTCAAAAACATTCCTTCACCTCTTCCAGCGCAATAGCTCTTGCAATCTTATCGATCTCCATTGTTTGACGGTAGTCGGCCCGTATTTGATCATCCATTCTGGAGACCGTTCTTTCGATTATATTGTAAATTCCTCCGAACTTTATTTCACCTTTTGAAAAAGCTTCGACGGCTATTTCATCGGCCGCGTTGTAGGCTATCTGTTTCGACTGCTTTCCGCAGATGCTTCTTGCCAGTTCGAGCGCGGGGTACTTTTCGCCGTCGATCTCTTCCAGTAGGAGTGGAATCCCGGTGATCTCACCTCCATCCACCACTCGCTCCCTGAAAGGATAAGTGAGAGAATACGCTATCGGAATCCTCATATCTGGTGTTCCACTGTGCAGTTTCACAACTCCGTCCCGGTACACTACACCGGCATGTATATAACTATTTCTGCATATATAGGTATCTATATCATTTTCATCGTATCCGAACAGATAATGTGCTTCAATCACTTCCAGCCCCTTATTTACCATTGTAGCACTATCGATAGTGATCCTCCGCCCCATAGACCATACCGGATGTTTCAAGACATCTTCAGGAGTGGCGTCTGCCATTCTTTCAGCGTTCCAGTCTCTTAAAGCTCCACCAGAGGCCGTGATGAATATCCGTTCCGGACGGGGTCCTTCACCGAGAAGCTGAAAGAGACCGCTGTGCTCCGAATCGACGGGTACCAATTCCACAGACTTCTTTTTACACGCCTCGATCAGTAGATCTCCCCCACAAACTATCGATTCTTTGTTTGCCAGACAGAGGCGTCTGCATATTTCGGTTGCTTTCAGGCTGAATCGTAACCCGATCGCGCCGCTGATACCAATAACGACTGTGTCTGGCCTCGAGCGTTCAAGCATCTCTTCGATTCCCTCTTCGCCGTGAAAGAATTTCTTAACTGAAGAGAGAGCGGAGAAATTTTCTTCTATGGAAAGAGAGGCCGCGAAGGGCGGTCTGTACCTTTCCAGTTGTTTGGTGAAGAGAGAGAAATTGTGGCCACAACTCATGGCCACAATTTCCACTCCTTCAATCTTTGAAATTACATCCAAAGTCTGGATACCAATTGAACCGGTTGAGCCCAATATGGCAAGTCTTCTCAACTTTGCACCTCGAATTTCTTTTTTATCTCGGCAGTGTCTCCGGAGGTCTCTTCGAGTACTTTGCTGACTTCCTCATCCTTGAGCGACATGATTTTTGCCACTCTATCGGGAACGTTCTGCCTCTTTCCAGGGACACACTTTTCTGCCTGCTCCTCCTTTGTCGCTACTTTCAATGCGAAGGCCGCACAACCGGGGGAACCACAGATTCCACAATTGATATTGGGCAATACAGAGTATATAAGTGTCGCCCTTTTATCGTCCCTCAGTTTCCCTTTGTATGTATCTATCTCTTCCTGTGAGGGCCTCACCGGTTTAGGAGAAGCTTGCTTTATTTCTTTGCCGGAGCTCTCCAGAAGTTTGGCCAGTGCCTTCTGTGGATCCTCGCCCGCTTCTTCGTAGAGTGCAACGAGTTTTTCCGTTTCGCTGTCCATTATGACTTTCAACTTTTCAGGGACTCCCGATCTTTTTCCGGGCAAGCAGCCATCAAGAACCGCCTTGCCTTCGGCAATCGCTTTCGCGAAGGCCGGACATCCAGGGAAGCCGCACGCTCCGCAGTTGACCCCTGGCAGTGCTGCCTCAATCAGTTTAACTCTTGGATCCTCTTTGACGGCGAATTTTGCGGAGGCGAAAGCGAGGAAGACGCCGGCGCCTACTCCTAGAATCGCCATTAAGAGTACCGAATAAACTATCGTCATAGCTCACACCTCACAGCTTTACGAGACCCTGGAAACCCATGAAGGCCATCGATAAAAGTCCCGCCGTTATCAGGGCACTCGCCGTTCCTTTGAAAGGAGCTGGAATATCTGAAAGCTCCATCCTTTCTCTTATTGTAGAAAAAAGGATCAGGGCGAGTGCAAATCCCAGTCCAGCTCCGGCAGAGTTCACTATTGTTTCGATGAGAGTATAATTCTGCTGAACATTAAGTAGTGCCAGTCCAAGAATTGCACAGTTGGTCGTGATTAGTGGAAGAAATATACCCAGAGCCTCGTACAATGCTGGACTCGTCTTTTTCAGCACTATCTCCACGAACTGCACAAGCGTAGCTATTATAAGTATGAAAACGATGGTCGTCAAAAAGGAAAGTCCAAGAGATACCAGCAGGATGTTCAACAACCACGTGATTATAGATGCCAGAATCATCACGAATATAACGGCTATACTCATTCCAACAGCAGTATCGACCTTCTTGGAAACGCCGAGAAAGGGACAGATTCCCAGAAATCTCGAGAGAACGAAATTGTTAATAAGTATCGCGGATAAGAATATGAACAACAGTCTGGTCGCCATACTTCAGCCTCCTCACTTAGTCTCTTTCTTCGCTTTTTCACGCCTTATCCCAAGATAATTGAAGAAGGCGGCAAGCATTCCCAATGCTATGAAGGCACCGGGGGGGAGAATCATGGCGAACATCTTGACGTCCGACAGGTGTGCACCGAAGATAGAGCCATTTCCGAGGAATTCTCTCACCGATCCAAGTAAGACCAACGCACCGGTGAAACCCAACCCCATGCCCAGGCCATCGAGAAAAGAATCGAAGACGTTGTTCTTGGATGCAAAGGCCTCCGCACGACCGAGAATTATACAGTTAACCACAATAAGTGGAATGAAAAGCCCCAGCGTCTTCCATAGATTATATATAAAACCATGCATTAGCATGTCGATAATAGTGACGAACGACGCTATTATGACGATATACGCGGGTATTCTGATCTTGTCGGGAATTAATTTTCGCACCAGCGAAATTGTTATATTGGACAGGGCCAGTACGGCCGTGGTCGCCAACCCCATTCCCAGGCCGTTTTCGGCGCTGGTCGTGGTTGCCAATGTAGGACACATCCCCAGAACCTGCATGAAAGTTGGATTCTGTTTGAGCAGACCGTTTGTAAATACCTTCAATCTCGATCCGGCCATTATTTAACACCTGCCTTCTTCAGGAACTGATACATCGTGTTTATCGATACGGTTACGGCCCTCGGAGTTATCGTCGCACCGGTCATCACGTCCGTAACCGTAACTATTCCTTCGGTTTCTCTTTTCAGATCGATCTCCTCGCCGGTCGGGGTCACACCCGCATCTTTATTGACTTTAAGCTCTCTCTCCAGACCGGAAGTTTCCACCGGGTAGAATCTCTTTTGAATATCGGAACTGGCTATGTTTGCCCCCAGACCCGGCGTCTCCTGCGAATATTCGAGAACCTTTATTCCGTTCAACTTCAATCCAGTGTCGGTAGAAATGAATGACGCCATCGTTTTGACATCTCCGCCGTACCCCACAGCACTTGCGATGGCTATATAGATTTCCATTCCATCGTCGGATGTGAACCTGTAAACGGGACTATCGACCTTTCCCCTGCCATCTTCACCTTTAAAGATTATCCCGTCTTCAACCTGAAACCCCGAAGGGGACCACTCGAAATTGGCCAGATCGCTGGCGGTTGAGGGGATTTTCCCATCGCTAACCATAGATTTGCCGGTAGATGGATCCTTTAGCACATCTCTTATCGCCTGCAGCCTCGCTCCAAGTTCGGCGTTCGCGATGGGTTCCTTGACGATCGAATAGACCGCGGAAAGGGCGAAAGCAGCTATAACGGTAATTATCATCAGTGTTATTCCCGTTTTGAAATAGTCACGCATTGGACTTCACCTTTACCTTCCCGAAGATTTTCGGCTTGGAAACCATATCTATCAAGGGTACAAAGGCGTTCATGACCAGAATCGCGAAGGAGACCCCCTCTGGATATCCGCCGAAGAGTCTGATCACCATAGTGATGACTCCACATCCCACTCCGAATATCAAGTGTCCCCTGATAGACATAGGGCTTGTCACCATGTCGGTTGCCATGAAGAGTGCTCCAAGCATAAGTCCGCCTCCGAGTATGTGATACAGGGGCGATCCGAAAGCCGGATTGACTCCGTTGAAGATCGCGGCCATAATGGCTACCGTCCCTATATACGCGACCGGTATCACCGGTAAGACTCTTCTGCGAAGCAATAGCCAGCCGAATCCCAGTAGAAGCAGGAGAGCGCTGACCTCGCCAAGAGAGCCGGGAATGGTCCCTAGGAACATCTCCTGGAGAGAAAAGATCCTCGACGAACCTTCTTTTAGTATCGCCATGGGCGTGGCGCTAGTCTGGAGATCGAAGGGGCTGAACCAGGTTGTCATCTGAACGGGGAAGGATATCAAAAGAAAGACTCTGCCTATGAGAGCCGGGTTGAAGAAGTTCTTGCCAAGTCCTCCGAAGACCGCCTTGGCGATCGCTATGGATACGAAAACTCCGATTAGGGCCTGCCACCATTTCACAGCCAGAGAGAGGTTCAGGGCCAGAAGGAGACCGGTGACAGAACCACTCAGGTCAGGTCTATAACTCTTTTTGTTCCTCAAAAAGCGTACAATGAAGAAATCGAGTGCTTCGGCTCCCGCTGTACAGACCAGTATCAACACCAGGGCCCTGATTCCGAAAGTAACGACTGCCCAGACTGCGGCGGGAGTGAGCGCTATCAGGACATCGAGCATTATGCTTCTTACACTGTTGCCAGACCTCAGGTGAGGTGCGGCCGTCATCGTCAACTTCACTTTTTTGCCCCTCCCTTCAGACTGCGGTATATCTTTTTGTGCAACTTGAAATTCTTCACAAGCTCGATTCTCGCCGGACAGATATAAGAACAGCTTCCACATTCTATACAGTCCATCAAACCGTTATCGACGGCTTTATCGTACTGTCTTGCAGATCCATAAAGGTTTAGAAGAAACGGTTGGAGCCCCATGGGGCAGACTAACGTGCAGTTGCCGCACCTTATGCAGGGGAACTCTTCTTCAGGCAGCGAATCCTTCATCAAAGTTATTCCCGAGGTGCCCTTGACGACGGGTGTATCGATCTTTGGAACGGTAATTCCCATCATCGGACCGCCGAAGATCATTTTTGAAGTCTCTTCGTCGGCTCCCCCGGCGAAGGCTATCAATTCCTGCGCCATAGTCCCGATTCTGGCTACAAAGTTCGAGGGGGATTTTACGCCTTCACCCGTGACGGTGATTCCTCTCTCGACAAGGGGTCTGCCCTTTTCGACCGCTTCGTAAACCGCGTAAGCCGTTCCCACGTTATCGACGACTGCTCCTACGTCCAGCGGAAGGCCGCCCGAGGGGACCACCCTCTTCTCAAGTGCGAATATCAATTGCTTTTCCGCTCCTTGTGGATATTTGGTTATAAGTTTTCTGACTTCGATTCCCGTTCCTTTTACGGCTTCGCTCATCTTCGCTATAGCCTGCGGTTTGTTATCTTCTATCCCTATAAGGGCTCTTCGAACACTCAGAGCTTTCATTATGGCCAGTGTTCCCCTTACAATACCGTCGGCGCGTTCCAGCATGTACCGGTAGTCTATGGTGAGGTAAGGTTCGCACTCGGCGCCATTGATGATAAGAAGGTCGATCTTTTTGTCTTTTGGAGGGGAAAGCTTTACGCTGGTCGGAAACATGGCTCCACCGAGACCGACGATTCCTGCCTGCTTTATTCTCTCTGCTATCTCTCCGGGAGAGAGCTTCTCATAAGAAGTTTCCGGTCCGAGGAGTTCCCATTCATCTTCCGAGGTCCTCTCGATAACTATTGCATCATCGGGTTTAGACAGGGTGGGATGGTAGTATTTTCCGATTTCCTTTACCTCGCCCGTGAGTGGAGAATGAAGATTGGCGGAGATGAAACCGTTCGACTGGGCTATCAGCTGACCGGTCTTGACTCTCTCACCCGGACCAACGACAGGCTTTGCCGGAACACCTGCATGATTTGCAAGAAACACGTAGACTTTTTCTGGAAGCGGAAGGATTCTCAACGCAATATCTTTAGCCAGCTCCTTCCTCTCTGGCGGATGCACGCCCCCTCTGAAGGTTGGCAACTTCATCGTATCACCTCTCAACGGTTTTGACAATGACTGACTTCATTTTCGATAATATCCCGCAAAAAAACAACCTTACAGCTCACTGAAGCTGCAGTCACGATTACCCGCAAACATTCTTACAAACAATAGGAGCGGATCGCTCCGCTCCTATTATAGTACAATGTTCAGTCGCTGGGAAACGACTACTTCACGCGATTGATTCTTCCACTCTCCTGGTAAGATGTGATCGGGCTTATCTTGCTCACATACTCGACTACTACATCAGCGAGAACAAATCCCGTATCGTAACCAGGGTGGTTGGCAAGAGTTGTATAGCCATCTCCGCCGGAAGCCAGGTAGTTGTTTGTGGCAACCTTGTAGATCTTATCCATCACAATCGGTTCCCCGTTAACTAAAACATCTTTGACGGTACCGTTTTCAATCGTATAACTGACACCACTGACCTGTGGCATCGCTCCCTGTCCGGCTGCTATCGTGGCGGTGAATTCCAGGACTTTCATGAAATCGGCGCCACTTATTTCGATAACGTACAGAGAATTGCCGAACGGAAGAACGGTGAGAATATCACGGTAAGTTATCGGACCGGCCGCTATCGAGGCTCTAATACCCCCTGAATTACTTATCGCGATGTCGGCGCCGGATTTCCAGATCATGGCATCGCAAATCAAGTAGCCGAGGTTTGTGTCCCGTGCCCTGACGACATTTCTGTCACCTTCGAGCTTTATGGTCGTTTCGCCGACCACAACGTTAAGGGCCTCTCCGCCGGCTTTCTTGAAGTAATCGAGTACAGTGGCGACTGCGAAATCCGGAGTGATCGAGTTCTCCACCTTGATCGGTCTGAAGGAGACGAATGTTATAGTTCCATTGACTACGTCCAGATCCAGTTTTCCAAGGTACTTTCCCCATTCACCGGCCGATACTATCAACGTACCGTTTATAACTTCCGGTCTCTCGTAGAAAGTATGGCTGTGACCGTCAACGATCACGTCGATTCCATCGACGGCCGCTGCCAATTCCCAGGAATTCGGTCCAACTATAACCGGATTGCTCCCCATATGTGTCAACGCGACGATTATATCGGCCTGGGCTTCTAGCTGAGGTATCAGTTCTTTGGCCACTTCAACTATTTCTTTCCACTCATAATCCTTTGCATACAGATACTCGAGTATTTCGGATTCCTGAGCGGTAAAGCCGACTATCGCCACTTTGATTCCTCCGACTTCTTTAATTATGTACTGTGTGAAGGCCGGTTTACCGTCTTTGTATATGTTGGCACTCAGGAACGGGAAGGCTGCAATGTTCATCTGCTTGGCCAGAACGTTCGCGTCGTTGTCGAACTCGTGGTTTCCCAATGTCACGGCATCGAGCTTCATTAGGTTGAGGGCGACTATATCCGGTGCGGCATCCTGAAGGTCGGATTCAGGCACGCCGGTGTTTATGTCTCCAGCATGCAAAAAGATAGTGTTCGGATTGGACATCCTAGCCTGATTCACTAGAGTCGCGATGGCGGCGAACCCGCCGAACTCTCCCTCGGGCCATATATGGCCGTGGGTGTCGTTGATGTGGAGAATGGTGAGTCTCTGGGCGAGTGCAAAAATCGATAGCGTTACTATCAGAGCGATTAACAGAAACTTCTTCATATCGAACCTCCTTTTAAGAAATGTTGGCAATATTTCCTACTTTTTCGAAGTCAAAGGAATTGTTTCCCTCAGTAATATGGTAATGGATAATCTCGATTTCTGTTTTATCCGAGAAGACACTTCTCGAACTTTTTTCGATTTTTAAGCCGTTCATTTCCGCCTCCTCGAAGTCCGACAGGTAGATCGATTTCAGCGTGATCGCCAGCCTGAACTCCCATAAACACTCTCTGAAAGCGCTGGTTGCGATACTCAAAGGTGTTATCATGGACATCATCGCTGCCGCCACAAACAGGAGCGCTATCAGCAGACCGAAAGAGAGATAGCCATCATTCTTTCGCAGCGATCGTCTTTCCGCCCGGTACATCGCCCGAAAAATCTCCCTCCCTCACATGATTTGCAATCGCACAGTTCTTCCCGATCTTTATTCCGGCAGGAATGATGGCGTCGTACCCAACCACGACAAGGCCAGAATCGTATATGCCCGGGTGCGTTTCGTGCGGAACTTCCTCTCCATACCCCAATATACAGTCGTCGTTTATCACGGAATTTTCGCCAATTATAGCCTTGTCGATAAGCACGCCTTTGCCTATTCTGGTGTTGGTCATTATCACTGAATTGCGAACAACCGAACCCTCGCCTATTTGTACACCCTGAAAGATCACCGAACTATCTACGCGCCCGTATATCTCAGCCCCTTCGTTGATCAGAGAATTCCTGACCCTCGAGCTCCTCCCTACATAGGCCGGTAGATATTCCTCGGTCTGTGTATAGAACCTCCAGGTAGGATCGTGGAGGTTAAGAGGCGGAATCGGCCTGGTCAGTTCGATATTGGATTCCCAGAGAGCCTGGAGGGTTCCTACATCTCTCCAATAGCCTTCAAAAACGAAGGCGAAAAGTTTTCCCAGATCTCTATCCACGGTCTCTGGGAGTATGTTTTTGCCAAAATCGTTGCTGCTTTCAGGAGTCTGCTCGTCCTCTATCAACCTTTCTTTGAGGAAGCTCCAGTTGAAAACATAGATGCCGAGTGAGGCAAGATCCGATCTCGGCTTTTCCGGCTTTTCCTGGAAATCGACGATTCGGTTTTCAAAATCGGTGACCATCATACCGAATCGATGAGCCTCCGAAAGAGGTACGCGCATGCATGCAACGGTACCATCTGCTCCTTTGGAGAGATGGTAGTCTATCATTTCGTTGTAATCCATCGAGTAAATGTGATCACCGGAGAGAACTACCACTATTTCTGGATTATAAGCATCTATATAGTCGATGTTTTGATAGACAGCGTTTGCCGTTCCCTTGTACCAGTTCGAATCATCCTGCGCCACATATGGTGGAAGAATCACCACCCCGCCGTCTTTTCTGTCTAAATCCCAGGGCCTTCCTATACCTATATGCTTTGAAAGAACATGGGGTCTATATTGCGTGAGCACTCCAACGGTGTAGATACCCGAGTTGACGCAGTTGCTGAGCGCAAAATCGATTATTCTGTACTTTCCGCCGAAGGGAACGGCCGGTTTGGCGATCTCGTCCGTTAAAATGCCGAGTCTTGTACCCTGGCCACCGGCCAGTATTAAAGCAACCACTTTTTTCGCCATATTATCACCTCAACCCCTATATAACGCCATGTTTCTCGATCACTGTGGGATCTGATTGCTCGCCTATAAAACTCTTCCCCGATCTGACGGTACAATATTTGTCGAGTATGACGTTCTCCACGTAAGCCCCTTCTTCTACGATACAGCCCTCCAGAAGTACGGAACCTTTCACCGTGGCACCGGCCAGAACACGTGTATCCCTGAAAAGCACGGAATCTTCTAGCCTTCCACCGACCACGCATCCATCCGCTATAACAGAATTGCTTATGAAGGCCGTACCGGTTATCTTTGGTGGCGGGAGATCCTTCAACTTCGTGAAAACCCTCCCGTGCTCGTAGAAGAGCTCACGTCTGATTTCTGGGTTGAGAATATCGAGATTGGTGCGGTAATAACAGCTTTTGCTCTGCTTTATGTCGCGCCAGTAGCCGTTGTACCTGTATTCTCTCACGTTGAGGGAGGTGAGGTTGGGAATTATAACTCCCTTCACCAGCTCGTTTTCCCCGTTGGGCACGGTCGAGTAGAGGAGTTCTCGAAGAAGGAACTTGTTCATGAAATAGACTCCCAAAGCCACGCAATTGGAGCCCCCGAGGTCCTCGACCGGCCCTTCTCTTTCGATCCACTCGATAACTCTGCCTTCCTTGCATTTCAGAAGAGATACATTTCCAAAATTATAATTATCGATATTGCTTGACGTCAGGACCGTTATATCGGAACCGGTTTCTAGGTGGTAACGGAAGACCTCGCCGAGATCTGTTTTGAAGATATGGTCACCGGAGCCTATCATCACATAATCTTCGTTGCCCCTCCTCAGGATGTTGATGTTCTGGAATATGGCATCGGCCGTTCCTTTGTAACCCATGGACGGGTTGTATGGAGAATAGTAAGGTTGCAGGATAAAGAGACCACCCTGTTTTCTATCAAGATCCCATTCCTTGCCGGAGCCTATGTGATCCATAAGACTCCTTGGGCTGTACTGAGTAATTATTCCAACTTTAGAAATACCTGCATTAACCATGTTGCTGAGAGTGAAGTCGATAGAGCGATATTTACCGAAAACCGGCAGTGCAGCACTCGTTCGAACCTGTGTCAGCGGTCCCAAGTATTCACCCCTGCCGCCTGCTAATATTATTCCGAGTACCTTCATTCTCTCACCACACGCCCTTCTTTAATGCCGGGCTGTGGTTTCCCTCCCTTCAACATTTTTGTTTTTTTCTATTCCATCAAAGGCAAACCGGTCATCAACGACATCGCCGGAAGCGACCAGTCTTCCTCTCCATCGAGGTATCTGTGAAGAAACCTGACCGCATCGGAAACGGCCTTCCCGTAAAGATCCTTGAAAGTCAGCCTGCTTTCCCAACCCGCTATGCTGTGAAACCAGGGACTCATTCTGGCATTCACGGGATCGTCGTGCGTATCTCTGAAAAAAGCAATTTCGGCGCTCTCGTTCTTCAAAAAAAGGCCTTTCAAAAAGAGAAACAACCTGGATCTACCGTAATAATCGTCAAAAACATCTTTCATAGAGTCAACGGCCCGGGAGAGCGAAGGGCTATCGATGTTATAGACTTCTTCGGCCGCTCTTTGAAAGACCCGTTCGAGTTCCTCGTCGATCGAGGGGGGGAGTTCCGCCAAAGGCCTCAATTTCAGTATATCCACTGTCAGCTTTTCTTTGAGCAGGGTTCTGTCTATCATTATCTCGAGCTGTCCGCTTCTGTACCCCGTGCCGGCCCGCGCCATAATGTACTGGTTAACGGAAAGATCTAGAAAAAAATGACAGAAAACCCCCATAACGTAAAATCTCGAAACTTCCTCGAGCCCTCTGCACAGAACACCGGCAAAAGCATCGCACCCGGTTGTGTGAGATAACTTCCAGAGCGAATACTCAGGAGAGCTTTTTTCACAGTACTTGCCTACATCTGTGAAAAGACATCCGAAATTGAACTCTCCCTTTCTCTCGCTGTCTGGGTCCAGTCCAACCTTCTGGAGAACGTCCTTTCCAAAGATTATATGAGTCCAGAACCCGGGCAAGAACTTCACTCCTTTTCAATCATGCCCCACAAACATTTCAAATAAAGACTCTCTGGAACCTGCATAAGCCAGGGGTGATCCGGAGACTGAAGAGTAACCGCAAGGTGAGAGAACGTGATCCCGCTGTTCTCTGTTGACCTCTTCACTGCCTCTACAAGGTGCTCCAGACCTATGTTGTACGCGCACGTGCAAATGCCGAGTACCCCTCTGTCTCTGACGATGGGCAGCAGGCCTTTTATAATGTCCCTGAAGAGGCCGACTCCGGTCGATAGCTCCTTCCTGTGCTTAACGAGAGAGGGTGGATCCAAAACAACTATATCAAATGCATCATCTTTTTCAAACCGACCTATAAAGTCAATAACATCGCTCTGAACGAATTGAACGCTATTATCCAGTCCATTCAACTCCGAGTTCAACTTCGCCAGCTTCAGGTCCTCCATAGACTTGTCTACGCAGATTACCTCCGCGCCCGCAGCCGCCATATTGATTCCGAAAGCCCCTGTAAAGGAAAAGAGGTCGAGACCCTTTTTGAGGGACAACTTTTTCACAAGTGAGAAACAAAAAGCTCTTGAATCTCTCTGATCGAAAAAGAATCCGGTCTTTTGACTCTTTTCGATGTCCACCAGGAACTTCAATCCGTTCTCAACCACTTCTATTCTTTCCGGTACCTCTCCGTAGAGCAGACCTGTATTTCTGTCGATCCTATCTTCGATACCCATTTCGAAATCGCTCCGTTCATAGATACCCGTCGGAGAAGTAACATCCACGAGAGTTTCGATTATTGTTTCTTTAAGATTCTGCACGATCCGATTCCTGAATTGAACGACCAGGATTTCGCCGTACCTGTCGACAACCAAACCGGGAAGTTTGTCTCCCTCTCCATGAATCAACCTGTAGTAGGGGAGTTCGTACAGGGTCTCTCTCTTTCTCAGTGCTCTCATTATCCGTCTTTTAAACAGGCTTTTACCGATATCCTCATCCCTGTTCGTGAGGACCATCACGGCTCTGTTAGATTCGGGGTTGTAGAAGCCTCTTCCCAGAAAGCCGTAATCGTACGAAAAGACATTAACCTCTCCTAACCGCTGCGGGCCGTCAATAGAAAGCAGTTCGTCCCTGAAGACCCATGGATAACCGTTGAGTATCATTCTTTCCTTTCCCTTTTTCAAGCGAGCGACAATCATCAAAGTTCTCCTTCGAGGGCCAGGGTATAATCCAGTATTTCTCTTTCTTCGAAAAACAGCGCTATCTCTCTTGAAGCGCTCTCGGGACTGTCGGAAGCGTGAATAAGGTTCTTTCGGACCGATACTCCGTATCTGCCCCTTATGCTTCCGGCGTCGGCCTCCAGCGGGTCGGTCCTTCCCACTGTATGGCGGAGCCTCTTTATAGCGTTCTCACCTTCGAGCACCATCGCCACGACAGGTCCCGATTGAACAAACTTCATAAGCGGTACAAAGAAATCTTTTCCGGTGTGTTCTCTGTAAAGCTCACCGGCCAGGTGTTCGTCCATAACTATCATTTTAAGTGCCACTATCTTAAAACCTTTTTTCTCGAGCGTTGTAATTATCTCGCCGACCAGACCCCTCTGAATAGCGTTCGGTTTTAGATACGCGAATGTTCTTTCCATCTTTTCAACCTCCGGGATAATTGAACCATTCATTGCTATAATTAAAGCATGGACTCTACAAATAGGGATTTAATAATGAGACTTTCCCGTATCCTGGCAGGGGGTGCGGGCTTAAGCATAGCACTGACTGGAAGAGACGGCCGTTATCTCAAGACTTTCTCGGAGGATTTGATTGGCTTGGACTTTTCTTGGGACAGGAAAAGGTTGACAGAAGATTTTCTATTGATTGAGCCAGAGAACGGAAATATCGGTATAGAGAAGGTCCGAGAGATTGAAGCCCATTTTCTCCACAGGCCTCCCGCAGGACGTCGGAAGTTCATCCTTATTACAGAGTGCGAGCGAATGACTCTTGAGAGCGCGAATGCCCTGTTGAAGATACTTGAAGAGCCTCCAGACTTCGGGAGAATCATCCTCAACACCACGTCCTGGAACTCGTTGCTTGCGACGATACGCAGCCGTGCCATTCCCATAAGCATCGAAGTGCCGGACACGCTTATGGAGGAAATGAAAAGGAAATACAGGGATAAAATTGTTGATATCTACGCCGGCTCTCTTGAAGATTACTCGATCCTGTCTTATTTTATGGACCTTGATACGGAAGCTTTGACTGTCGATGCTCTTGCGCTCCCGGAAGGCGAAGACGGTGTCGAGTATCTTGAAGACGTGCAAAATGAAGACCCAATCTTCAAAATCAAAAGAAGAAAGTTCTACATGAATTTGATAAAACGCTTCATAACGGAGAGCGATTTCTTCGCGCTCGCAGGAAAGATCGCGCCGTGGTTCGGCGGCGCCGGTTCCTTCGAAAAGTGTCGCCTGCTGGTTTTCTACTCGAGAGGACTCCTACGGGATTTGCTGGTCGTCTCGAAGACTTCGCTCTGGAGTCGAGTTGTCAACATCGATCTGTTAGAATGGCTTATGGAATACAGGGAGGGACCGAATACGCTCGAAGATTTCCTGTGGTGTGACAGATTCCTGAGAAGACGCACTGCCTCTCTGAACCCGACGTTAGTCTTTTTCAGGGCTATGTATTCGGTCAGGAGGAATTTCAATAGAGATTCTGCTGGAGGTAAAATGAATGCCTGAGATATATGGAACAGTATACGGAGTTGAATTTCATTCGGTTGGAAAGATGTACGTGTACTCCTCGAGCGAAGCGGTTTTAAAACCTGGCGACTTCGTTCTGGCAATGAGTGAGTTCGGTCTGGATGTCGGAAGGGTCAGGTTTGGCCCTGTGGAAATGCGTATCGATGAACTTAAAGAAGAGCTTAGGCCAATAGTGCGGACGATGACAGACGAAGACTGGGAGACACATCGCAAGAACAAGGAAGAGGCAGCCTCGGCCATGCAGATCTGTCAGGATTTGATCGAGAAACACTCTCTGCCGATGCGTTTGCTGGAGGCGAGGTATATGTTCGATCGCTCACGTATAGTATTCTACTTCGGGGCTGACAGCCGGGTGGATTTTCGCGAACTAGTCAAGGATCTTGCAAGAACTTTCAGAACGAGAATAGAGCTTCGCCAGGTCGGTATAAGAGATGAAGTAAAAATGACCGGTAGCCTAGGACTTTGCGGCATGACAGCCTGCTGTGCGAGATTTCTCAGGCAGTTCGAAAGTATAACTCTAAAACACGCGAAGAAGCAGCAGCTCCTGATCAACCCGGCGAAGATATCGGGTCGTTGTGGTAGACTGCTCTGCTGCCTTTCTTACGAGCAGGAGTTGTATGAACACGAATTGATGGATATACCCGACGAGGGTTCTCTGGTTGATTACGAGGGAAAGACCTGCAAGGTACTGACGGTGAATATATTCATGAAGGTGATAACTCTCGTCGCCGACGACGGACAGATGATAAAGGTTCAGTTCGACGATTTCCGTAAGAGTCAGAAATCCATAATACAGGACGCCAACGCCGAACTACTAATAAAGAACAGAGATGAAGATATTTCGATAGACGATTGAATTTACGGAGGTGCGAAATGACAGCAAACATTGATAGAAGAATTGAAGAACTCAAAGAACTCGGGAGAATCTGCAGGGGAGACATAATAAAGATGACAACGATTGCCAACTCAGGTCACCCCGGCGGATCGATGTCTTCGATAGATATGTATCTATCTATATACAAGCAAGCAAATATAGACCCTTCAAGACCGTTCGATCCGAACCGGGATAGGGTCATCGTAAGCCACGGTCATACTTCTCCGGGAGTTTATGCCGCTCTAGGAAGGTTGGGTTTTTTTAACATCGACGAAGTCATATCTGGCTTCAGACATGCAGGTTCCATATTCGAAGGACACATCACCAGAGGAATTCCCGGCGTAGAATGGACAACTGGCAATCTCGGTCAGGGACTTTCGGTAGGTGTTGGCATGGCCCTGGCCTCGAAGCTGACCGGCAGAAACTTCAGAGTCTTCGTGGCTATGAGCGATGCCGAACAGGCTAAAGGACAGGTGAGCGAGGCCAGAAGAACGGCCGTCAAGTACAAACTGAACAACCTGGTTGTAGTCATTGATTACAACGATGCCCAAATATCCGGCAGGGCACGAGATATTATGTACGTTGATATCAAGGCCGATTATCTTGCCGATGGCTGGGATGTGATCGAAGTCGATGGACACGATTATTACCAGATAACGGAGGCAATTTCGAGATCCTTCGGGGGCAAAAAACCCGTTGCGGTGGTCTGCAATACAGTTATGGGAAAGGGGATATCCTTCATGGAGGGTGATGTCTCTTACCATGGAAAACCTCTCAGTCTCGAAACCGCCGCGAAGGCTCTCGAAGAGCTCGGGCTCGAAAATGATCTCGATAAATATGTAGAAATGAGAAAGACTTTACCTTCCTACCACGAACCGGTTAAGCCCATCGATGAGCCCATAAAGCCCATTACCGGCACACCGATCACTTACCCCGTGGATAAAAAAACTGACAACAGGTCGGCCTTCGGGAAGGCTCTGGCAGATATCGGAAGGGCCAACAGGAACGGGACCCCTGTGGTGGTTTTCGACTGCGACTTGAAGCCTTCGACCAAGGTGAATGAATTCGAGAAGGTCTGGCCGGAGAACTTCATACAAATTGGAGTGCAGGAACACAACGCAGCCGTTGTCGCAGGTGCCGCCTCGGTATGCGGAACTCTCAGCTTTTTCGCGGATTTTGGGGTCTTCGGAATCGACGAGACCTACAATCAGCAGAGATTGAACGACATAAACAAGGCCAACGTTAAAGTCGCCGTCACGCACGTGGGAATAGACGTCGGCGAGGATGGAAAGACCCATCACTGCCTGGATTACATAGGAGCTTTGAGGAACTTCTTCGGTTTCGGCCTGATCGTTCCAGCCGACCCCAACCAGACCGATAGAGCCGTGAGGTACATGAGCCAAATGCAGGGTAACTGTGCAATCGCCATGGGAAGATCGACCATGTATCCTATAACCGATGAGAACGGCAATCCTTTCTTTGGAGGCAATTACGAATACGAATACGGCAAGATAGATATAATCAGGAAAGGAAAGGGCATAACGCTCCTTTCGACCGGTCAGGTCACACACCAGGCAGTTCTGGCGGCTGATCAACTGAAGGAAGACGGTCTGGAAGTAACGGTGTTGAATCTCAGCGCCCCGCTTGCTTCGGATCTCGATAGTGTGAGCGATTACCTTACTGGAACAGTTATAACGCTCGAGGATCACAACATCGACACGGGACTTGGTTCGATAGTTGAAGGGTATTTCGTGAGAAAGGGATTTCTGCCAGAGAAGTTTGTTAAGATCGGTGTAGACAGATATATGTACTCCGGCGACAACGAAAAGCTGTACGATCTGGTGGGGCTTTCAAGAGACAGTATCGTCGAAAAGGTGAGGGAAATTTCGAGTCAATGATGAACCAAGAAGAAGAAAAAAAGGTAATTGAGTTCTGTTCGATCAATTCGATAAACGCCAATCGTGAATTGATCTTCAAAGCTTTGTGTCATTCGTCTTTCACCAATGAGCTCGCGCAGAACACATCCAGGATACTCGAGTCCAACGAGAGAATGGAGTTTCTGGGAGACGCCGTTCTGGAGTTTTCTCTCGCGACGCTTCTTTACAGAAATTTCGCACTCTCGGAAGGCGAGATGTCGAAAATCAGAGCCATGGTGGGCAGTGAGAAGGTTCTTTCCAAAGTGGCCAGAGAACTCAGGATTGGAGAATATATCTTTCTCGGAAAAGGCGAAAGACATACTGGCGGGGCAGAAAGGGAGTCTATACTCGCAGACGCTTTCGAAGCGCTTCTGGCAGCGATATACCTGAGCAACGGTTTAGAAACGGCCCTGAATTTCGTCAGAGAGCGCTTGTCCCATTATTTGAACAAAGCGGTAGAAGGTGCCCTGGTACTGGACTATAAAACCTCTCTTCAGGAGTTAACGCAGGCCCGTTTCGGTTCACGTCCTTCTTATACGACGATTCGGGAAGATGGACCACCGCAGGACAAGTCATTCAAAGTGGAGGTAGTAGTAGAAGATAGGCTTCTGGGAATCGGGGAAGGCAGAACAAAAAAAGCGGCTGAGCAGTCGGCCGCCAGGAAAGCTCTTGAGGCTATCCTTGAGGGAAAGATGGATCGGGAGGATCTACCATGAAGTACAGGCACCTGTTTACCGTCATTAAAGAAGAAGAGCGGGACCTTTTTGAGGCTTGGAGCTGGGAGGAAGGCTTCATGAACCTCTATTTTGAGGAACTGCCCGACAGAACCGTAACACTTCATGTCATACTGGCCGAGGACGAGAACCTGCCGGAGTTTCTCTCAATGGTGGAGCTTGCGGATCTCGGCTTTACGCGCGAAGAGGACTGGTACGAAAAGTGGCGTCAGACACTCCAACCATTTTCACTCTATGATGGGATCACCGTAGTTCCGCTGGAGGAAGAGAGACCGGTCAAAGGCCTGAACGAGATTGGTCTTATACCGGGGATGGCTTTTGGAACTGGGTTTCACGAATCCACAAGACTTGCAGCCTCTCTCACAAAAAAAGCCGTTCGTCCTGGCGATCGTGTTCTCGATGTGGGGTGCGGAACGGGGATACTCTCAGTATTGGCCATGAAATGCGGCGCTTCGGAAGCCATCGCGTTGGATATAGATGATCGCGCGCTGGAGAAAACGCTCGAGACGGCCAGAATAAACGGGGTCTCCGTCGAAGTCGTTAAATCCGATTTCCTTTCGGCGCTTTCAGAAGGCGAGTCTTTCGATCTGATAATAGCGAACATGATCGCTGAGCTTCTGGAACGCTTTGTCGGAGATCTGAAGAGGTTTTTGAGGGAAAATGGTTCGATAGTGATCTCGGGAATTTACGGAGAGAAGATACGATCGATTTCGAAACTCGTCGATAAAGATTTCACGATCGATGATACAGAGGAAGATGGTGATTGGAAAGCTCTTCTCCTGAAAAAAAGGTAGTATCTCTCCAGCTGGCTAGAGAGTTGAAGAACGACTTTTCAACTGTCAGGTCCTGCAAATGGGAATATCCACAGGTGATTCGGTCGAAGTTGATACAGGGTGGGAAACCCTTCCCAACTCTTTTCTGGCTTACCTGTCCACTGTTGAGAAGATTGGTCTCGACTATGGAAAGCAATGGTTTGATTCAAAAATTCGAAGATAGGATCGAGAAAGAGGAATCTTACCGCGAAAGATACCTGAAGGCACATGAAGAAACAGTACTCGTAAAGAGGGAGAGTCTGGTGGGATTGGAGCTTTCTGAGTGGCAGAAAGAGAAGTTGTTCGGAAGCGGAATAGGTGGTATAGCAAATCATCTCAAGATCAAATGTCTGCACCTGCAATTGGCCAATTATCTCGGTGGGGTTTCAAACCCCGTCGGAAGGGATGTCTGGGAGTCTCTGAGCGAGAAGGAATGTAGGGGTGAAAGAGTCATCTGTCTGGAGTTGTTGAGGAGAAATGAACGATAGCTTGCTCGAGAGAGTGTCGCAATTACCCGAGGAACCGGGCGTCTATATATTCAAAAGCGACAAAGGTGAAACTATATACGTAGGAAAGGCAAAAAAACTCCGTCGCCGTGTCCAGTCGTACTTCAGGAAATCCACATGGTCGAAAAACGAAAAAGTCAGGAATATAGCCACCGAAGCCTTCGATCTCCAGTTCATTCTGGTAACCTCAGAAAGAGAAGCGCTCTTATTGGAAGCGAATATCATTTTCAAAGAGAAGCCCAAATTCAACGTATTGCTTAAAGACTCGAAGGTCTATCCTTACATCTACCTGTCCGACGACGAATATCCCTACCTAGAAATAACAAGAGTCAAAGCTCGGCCTGGCACCTACTTCGGACCCTATACCAGTACAGGGCTGGTCAGACGCATTCTGGAATTGCTTCAGCGGATTTTTGGCATCAGGAGCTGTACGTTTGATCTTTCGAAGGTCAAGAAGCCCTGCTTTCTGTACCATTTGAAGATGTGTTCAGCTCCTTGCGCTGGGAAGATAACACGGGAAGAGTACGCGAACCGGCTTGAATCCCTAAAGGAATTCCTGGAAGGAGACACTATAAAGGTCCGTCAGGCACTGCTCGAGAGAATGAACATCCTATCTCAGACTCTCCAGTTTGAACGCGCGGCAGAGATAAGGGATATATTGAACTCGATGGACCAACTCTACACCTTTCAGGGTGTGGAGGCCTCTTACGACCTGAAGGCCGATATACTGGTCGTTTCCTCGGGACTGGCGACGCTTCTACAAGTTCGTGGTGGGATGCTTCTTGGAAAGCTAGTTTTCGACTTTCCTGACGGTACACCGGTAGATTTCATATCACAATTCTACTACGCAAAGGGCAATAGACTGCCGAAAAGCCTCATAGTTTATGGATTGAGCAAGTCCGATCTCAAACCTTTCAAGAAGGACTTCTCGTACATCGGAGAACCCAGGGACGATCAGGAGATCAGGTTGCTCCAGATAGCCTATCAAAATATCGATGAAGAACTGAAAATGCGCCTAAATGCCTCGCATTCTCTGAAGCAGGCGCAACAAATACTAGGCTTGGGCAAATTTCCTTCCCGTATCGAAGGTATTGATATCTCGCACACTCAGGGACTATACACGGTGGCGTCGGTTGTGGTTTTTGACAACGGCAAACCTAACAAAACCGAGTACAGAAGGTACAGAATAAGCGGGATCACCGAACCGAACGACTTCGAATCGCTTGCGATTGTCGTGAAGCGTCGGTATTCGAAACATCCTTTGCCAGACCTCCTGTTGATCGATGGCGGCGAGCCACAGGTGAGGGCAGTCGAAAAGGCCTTTTCGGAGATAGGAATAGGCGGGTACGAGATCGTCGGGCTCGCCAAAGAGTTCAACGAGCTGGTCTTCCCCGATAAAAGGGGGAGAATATTGCTTCCGCAGGATCATCCGGTGCTGAGGATGATCATTTCGATTGACGCTGAAGCACACAGGTTTGCCGTGAATTATCACAGGGTACTGAGAGAGAAGAGGTATCGAAGCTCCAAACTCGATGATATAAAGGGAATAGGTCCGAAACGAAAAAAGGAACTGCTCAAGGCGTTTGGAGGTATCCCTGGAATAGTAGAAGCCTCGGAGGAAGATCTTTACGCAATTCTAAAAAACAGAAAAGCTGTGGAAGAAGTGCGGAATTGGATAGAAAGAAAAGGTGGAGACTAGCTCCACCTTCTATAACTATTGCACTTTTTCCTTTAGTTCTTTCCCGGCCCTGAACTTTGGAACCTTTGCACCGGGGATCTTTATTGCTTTTTTGGTTCTCGGGTTGACTCCCTTTCGAGGTTTTCTCTCCACCACTTCGAAAGTGCCAAAACCGACCAGTTTTACCTCTTCTCCATCTGCGAGCTTATCACCGACGATATCGACGAAGGTATCGATCAGATCGCTGGAAACCTTCTTCGTGTAACCGGTCCTTGTGGAAAGCTCGTTGATAAGTTCCTTCTTATTCACGTAAACACCCCCTGGCTAGAATTCAGATGTCATCAATATTCTAACATCTTATGGAGAAGTATTGCAAGGGCTGCGTTGCGCAAATCCTCTGAATAAAATACATTCAGAAAACCCATCCTTTTCCGATCAACCCTTGACCCCTTCAAGCTCGAGAAGTCTTTCGTTGCTTTCAATAATATTCGCGTATGACCAGAGATCTAATAAACCGCTCCCACTAAGGTTGAAGACGATGACTTCTTCCTCTCTTCTCTCTCTAGCACTGATAGCTCTTCTAATCGCTCCGGCAATTGCGTGACATGATTCCGGAGCAGGTATTATGCCCTCGATCGTCGCGAAGAGTATCCCTGCCTTGAAAGTTTCTTCCTGTGGGAAGTTTTCCGGTGTGACTATCTTCTCCTTAACCAATCTGGAGACTAAGGGGGCCGCTCCGTGATACCTAAGTCCTCCGGCGTGGATGGTCGGTGGCACGAAATCCCTGCCCAGTGTGTACATTTTTAACATGGGCGTCAAACCTGCGCTGTCACCATAATCGTACCGGAACTCGCCCTTTGAGAGAGAGGGACAGGACTCTGGTTCACAGGCGACGAATTCGATTTTCTCTCCCTCAAGCTTTCTTTTAATGAATGGAAGAACAAAACCTCCAAAGTTTGAACCCCCACCATGACAGCCAAGCATAATGGTCGGTTTTTCGTTCAAAATCTCTAGTTGCCTTTCAACTTCAAGTCCTATGACGGTCTGATGGAGTAGTACATGATCGAGCACGCTACCCAGCGAGTACTTTTTATCTTTGGAATTCAGTACGATTTCTACGGCTTCGCTTATGGCCATTCCAAGAGAACCGGGATAGTTTTTGTCGTTCTTGAGGAAGTTCCTTCCGCTTTCTGTGTTTTCTCCTGGACTCGGTTCCACTGTTCCGTTGAACATTCTCATCATATGCTGTCTCATAGGCTTGGTCTCATAACTGTTCCTTACCATGAAGACTCTCACGGTTAATCCAAACTTTCTTCCAGCATAAGAGAGAGCGCTGCCCCACTGACCGGCGCCTGTTTCTGTCGTCAGTTCGGTGACCCCCTCGACCCTGTTGAAATAGGCCTGCGCTATGGCGGTGTTGGTTTTGTGGCTTCCAGTGGGGGAGTTGCCTTCGTATTTGTAGTAAATTCTGGCAGGGGTTCTAAGAAACTCCTCTAAAAAAGTTGCTCTTATCAATGGGCTGGGACGGTACACGGCGTATTCATCTAATACAGGTTCCGGTATTTCGATAAACCTCTCTTCACTTATCTCCTGTTCTACGATGGCTTTTGGAAAGATAGCCGTCATATCGGCAGGGTTCATTACCTCCTTCGTCATCGGGTTGAGCGGCGGATCCATTTTGAAAGGCAGATCGGCCTTCACGTTGTACCAGCTCTTTGGAAGTTCCTCGACAGGTAGATTAACCACGATTCTCTTTTTCATGCCTTTACCTCCTAAAAATAAAGGGGCTCTCATCACGAGAGCCCCTTCAATGGGTTTACCTTTATAGCAAAAGGCTAACCCCCATCAAAGGGGCTAACCCACCACCAGAACTTATTCAGTATGTAAGAACTCAAACCATTAGTCACATCGATTCTACTTCGCATGATTAACTATACTATTTTTTACCCTATTCAGTCAAGCGATGATACGTAAAGATTACATAAAAACGGGGATCTCTTTTCACGAGATCCCCGCCATTGAAATTACGGCAGCGTCAATCTGTGGACGTGGCTTCTCCGGTATCAGTTGGCGTTGAATCCTGGGTTTCTAGAGTCTCAAGCTGCGATGTAATACTGTCTATCTCGTACTGAATATCGCTGGAAGGCTCTAGAACAAAATAATCCTTGAGATAGACAAGTCTTGCGGCAAGCTTCTCTTTCTGCCATGCAGGATCGTAACTCAGATCCAGGGCCAGACTGTTGTTTCTCAGCAAAACATCGAGAGCCGCCTTTCGAGTCTCCGCTTTCATTTCTCCGGCAAGAAGCTGTCCGAGAGATGCATCGATCTGGTCTATGGTGTTGAAAACGTACTGAACGAAACTCTCTCCGTACTGACTCAGCTGTGTTTGAAACAGCTGAGGATCGGCGAAGATGTTCTCTAGCTCGATTAGCCAGCCGTTGTAGTAATCGGTTGCCACCGCCGGGTCATCTCCTTTGAGCTGGAAGATCAGTTCCATGATCATTCCACGCTTTTCGCCGATCTCGTACAGTTTTTCTATTGCCAGTTTGTAATTGGGATTTTCCGTCAGTCCCAGAGAATCGGAGAGCTGAATGAAGATCGCGTATTCAATAGGCAATGGATTTCCTGTCGTTGAAGGCCCGAATAGTTTTGCCGCCAGTTCAACAACCATTGCCGTCGCACTGCTCTCATCGTTCATGACCTTTGTATAATCATCGTACAGAAGCAGTTCGGGATCGAGTATCTCATAGTCGAAAGCGTTATCGGCTATATACTTTTCTATCCAGGCAGAGTAAGTATCGTTCTGATAGGTGGAAACGAAATCGTTGTAATTCTGAGGATCGGAAACTATATCGTTCAACGATTCGATCGACTTACGCTCTTCGACTATTATGAGATGATAACCGAACTGACTCTTCACCGGCCCGTACAGTTCACCTATGGGAGCTGTCAGTATAGCCTCTTCAAACTCCGCGACGGTCTGGCCTCTCTGGATTGTACCGAGTTCGCCTCCGTTTGCAGCCGTACCGGAATCGATTGAAAACTGAAGGGCCGCCTCTGCGAAAGTGATTTCCCCGGCGTTGATTTTGTTCTTTAGGCTTGTCGCTGTGGCTTCGTCACTCAAAAGAATATGTCTGGCCCTTATATATTCATAGCTGTTTTTCAGGTTTTCCTTGTTTTGCTCGAAATAAGCCGTGAGTGCCTCATCGTTCAAAGGCGCGATGTTATCCTGAACTACACCTGCTTTAAGAGACTGGTAAACGTAGTTTCTTATCTCCTTTCTGAAATTGTCTATCGATCCGTAGATCGCTTCTATCTGCGTAACTATTTCGGGACTCGATGTATACTGGGAAAGCATAGCGTCGGTCTCGCTTTCGACTTCGCTTTCGTCCGGTAGCAACGAGTTTTCCAGAGCATAGATATCGACAATTTTCTCGTCAACGATGTATGAAACCAACATGAGCTTCAAAGCGACTTTGCTCGGCAGATACATATTGTCGAAGTAAGGGTCAAGCTCGACACCTTGGCTTCGGGCGTTGGCAATTGTTGCATCGAGTGCCTGCTGAAGTTCCTCGGTGGATACCCAGAAGTCCTGAGATAGAACCTCACCTGCTCTGGTAAGCTTTGCAGCATAATCGCTTGCAAAAAGAGTAAATGAGAAAATTGCCAGAAAAACTATCAGTATCGCTTTTTTCAAAATAATTCCCCCTCGTGTATTTGGTATATTCATGATAACATTTCATTGGGTTCTGCGTGTCACAATTAGAGGTGAAAGTTTTGGAAAAGAAGGGTTTGAATCTCGAAAGTTTTCTCTCAACCTCCAGGAAATGGTTGAATAGCGAGGAAGCAGAACTTGCAGGAGGTGAGAGATCCCATCAACCTCAGGCGATATACTTTTTCGCAGACGAAAAAAATCGCTCCTTCTGCAGGAGGTACAACAGAGAGGTAAATTTCAAAAGGGACGTCGAAGATATTAATCTCTGTGATAAATGTGGTATGAGATTCTGGAATTACAGGGCAGCTCAGATCTGCGTTTTCGCTCCCGCGGATGAGTACTACACGATCGACTCCCGCAACGAGGGTAAAGAGACGACCGAGTTTCCAGATAAAGAAGCCGCCCTGTCCGGTATAACCAGTTTTGAGAGTAAAAGTTGGGAATAAAAAAGAGGCCTTGCGGCCTCTTTATATATGAATGCTCTTGCCCTCTACTCCTTCAAGTGCACCCAGAACAGTTTCCGACAAAGTTGGGTGAGGATGGATCGAATTCTCCAGTTGCTCTACGGTCAATCCGTTCTTCACGGCGATCACGGCCTCCATTATCAAATCGGTAGCCGAGGGAGAGACTATACTCATACCCAGAACCTTCCCGGTTTCGTGTTCGGCCAGTATTTTGGCAAAGCCAGAACTCTCTAGTATAGTCCGTGCCCGTCCGTTGGCACTCAGGGGGAATCTGGAGACAACAACATCGGACCTGCCTTTGAGGTCGCTTTCTCTCAAACCCGTAGAAGCAACCTCTGGACTTGAAAAAATTATCGAGGGGACTGCTGAATAATCCATCTCCAGATCCTCACCCGCTATGTTGTGTGCCGCCACTATCCCTTCGTAGCTGGCGACGTGCGCAAGCATAATACCGGCCCTGATATCACCGATCGCGTAAACGTCTGGTACGCTAGTCCTCATATGTCCGTCCGTTACGACACCCCTTCCAATTTCCACGCCCAAATTCTTTATGTCATCGGAGAGAACTGCTCTTCTGCCTACCGCTACCAGAAGCTTTTCAGCCTCGATCGTAGTTTCCTCCTCACCCGCCGTATTGAGAAGATAACCCTTATCGAGCTTCTCGACTGATACGACCTTTGTCTTCTCGAGAACGGTAACAGCTTTTTTCTTCAGGGCCTTCTTTATCTCCTCCGCCACATCTGTATCTTCATAGGGCAGAATATGCTCGGCCAACTCGATGACGGTCGTTTTGACTCCGAAGGTGCTGAAGAAAGTTGCGAACTCAACTCCGATGACTCCGCCGCCCACTATGGCAAGACTCGAAGGCATCTCATTCAGCTTGAACACATCGTTGCTCGTCCATATCCCTTCGACATTGCTGAATGGATGGAACATTGACGGTTCTGATCCGTTGGCAAGGACTATGTTCTTTGTCTCCAACAAGGAGTTGTCCTTTTCAAGGAGTACACTGTGGGGGTCTTTTACTAAGGCTTTATCTTTGAAGAAATCGACACCGTTTTTCTTCAGCAGTAGCTCGATTCCTTTGCGTGAAGTGGTCACAGTCCTGTTCATGTGTGACATGATTCCATCGAGTCGATAGTTGAGATCCGAGACATCGATGCCCAGTCTCTTCGATTTATCCTTTATCTCGGAAAACAGATGGGCCGAGGTCAGCATAGCCTTTGTCGGTATGCAACCCCAGTTTGTGCAGGTGCCCCCCAGATATTCCTTCTCCACAAGAGCCACTTTCCTTCCAAGCTGAGAAAGCCTTATAGCACAGACGTATCCTCCAGGGCCTCCCCCTATAACGATAGCATCGTACATCTCATTTCCTCCTTATATAGATCTTAATGTCGCCATTATCATCGATGATTTTCTTGAGAAACTCGTGCCCTTCCCTTTGAACGGATACGGGAATCCTCTCGCCGGAAAGTGGGTAATCCACTATGACCAATAGAACCTTTCCCTCTTCCATCTCGGAGAGAGTCACTTTCGTTTGCATATCCGGAACCGGGCAGGACTCACCGCGCATATCTAGTAGAAGATCGGGTTTAACATCGACACCCATTTCTCCAAGATAATGATGGCAAATACCTTTTGAACAGTCCAGGAACCTGTATTCCTTAGTTTCGCTGATGAAGGATACCGCTTCTTCAAACAATCTGTATATTCTAGGAGAACTGAAATCGAATCTCTCGACTCCTTTAGAGAACTTCGAGTTCAATATTCCTCGTTTTTTCATGTGTTGAAGATGTCTGTAGATTGTGGAAAGATCCATCTGAAGTCTTTCAGATATCTCCGAGGCTGTCATACAATTATCGACTATCAGAGTCGCGATTTCTATCCTTGTTTGATTGGCGAAGACTTTGAACAGGTCAGGTAATTTTAGGTTTGCCATGGAAATCCACTATCCCTTTCAATAAAAGGTGCCCTTCTATGAAGAGCATCTCTCGGGTTTCAAAACCATCAATTAACCGATAGTTTTTTCAGATTTTTCGATTATCTCTACAAATTCATCGTAGGTGATCGAGGGAACGGTCAAATCATCGGCGCTGTAACCTCTGGCCTTCACATCGTCGATAATCGCAAAAACCTCGGCCTCGGTATTTAGCTCATCCAGAGCCCAGAAGATTCCGTCCTGAACAAGGACAACACTGTCACCCTTCCTTGTGGCCATAAACTTCAAGCTCTCAGCAACGTTCTGCTTGCCGTATTTTATTACAATAAGGGCCATACCAAACACCTCACATGAAAATTACGTTATCAAAGCTGTGGAGAAAATCGCCGAGCTCTTTCTCATCGATGAGCCTAACGTTGAAACTCTCTTCAGTTTCCTTTATCTTGAACTTTTCCACGTGTTCTTTGATAGCGTAAACCTCGGTCTCGTACCTCTTGATAAATCTGAAGCAGATCGATATCGGAAGCAGACCGAGACATTCCGGCTGAGCTTTCTTCGATAGGGCGACTGTTGCCTCTTCCACCAGAAGCACCGAAGGTTCGATATCTTCTCCGTACATCCCGAACGCGGTCCTGAAGGCCTCGTTTACCCATATAGAGCCGCCCGGCGCCTGATAAACAACGAATAGTATCTTTTTCATCACCATCACCTCAAGCCATCAGGTTCACGAACCTGTCGCTGCTGTAAATAAGGGTCGCAAGCTCAGGCAGTCCACTGGGGTTGGAGCCGGGAATTATCATGTCCTTGGTAACTCCTCTGTAGTCCATACAGATTCCACAGATCTCTACCTTCAAACCTTTTTCGGCTATCAGGGACTTCAGTTTCTCCGGAATGTTTCTATCTACCCTGATCGGTTTCACAAAACTGTTTGTCGAGAGAATCGAATCGGCGAACAGAAATATGGTAACATCATGGCCCCTGTTAAGGGCCGCTTCAGCTAGTTTGATTGCCGTATCCAGATCTTCGTAAGTGTACGGAGGAACTAGTGTCTGTATTGTTATTTTCAAGACTTCTGCCTCACTTTCTGTACAGTATGTACGCCATCGTCCAGTTACCGAGAATCAAAAAGATACTGGCAACTATGGATGAGATCGCAAGTGTCGGGAGCCCCGTCAGGAAGTGCCCGATGTTACAACCACCAGCCAAATTTGCACCGGCCCCCATCATTATACCCCCAACCATGACCTGAAGATACGTCTTTGGGTTCTTCGGCATTCTCAGCTTGAACTCTTTGGCCAGAAGAGATGCGATCAATGCACCAAGTATTATGCCTATTATTTCGTATCCATCCCATCTCAGAGGCTGGTTTGATATGAAGGTATCGAAGATCGATATCCAACCGCCAGTTATCCCTAAACCGTAGTTTCTTCCGGCCGCTACGCTCGTTATCCACGCGATAGGCGAAAGTATAGCGAGTGCTATAGCGGCTACTTTCCAGTTGAACTTCGTCGGTCTATCTGTGGTCTTCGTACCAAGAGTGTACCAGAGCAACAAAGCTGCAACTATAACCGCAGGTATCCAGGGATTGATGTTGAATATAGTCGCCAGAGTAGGACCGACTTTATCGAAGTATACCGGTGAGTTTCCGGCAACAGTAATGTTGAAACCGGCTGCCCATGTCCTTATGCCGGAGAAAATGCCGCTCCTCATTGCTAGTGCTCCAAGACCATAGAAAACGGCTCCGAACATCGCGGTCGTCATTCCCTCTCCGGCCCTGTACGTGACCCCGGATGCGCATCCGCCAGCCAGAACCATTCCAAGACCGAAAATGTAAGCACCCACTATATTACTGAAAAAGTTCAGAGTCGGGGGAGCTATTCTTATCCAACCCATCTGGGCGACGAACAAAACCGTTATAGCCTGAAGTCCTACCGCGAGAAATCCTAGTTTCCACAGGTAGTTGTCTTTGAACAGCAAAATATCTCTGAAAGCCGAATTAAAACATACTCTTCCCCTTTGAAGAATGATACCGAATATTACCCCTATTAAGAGACCAGTCCAGGCCATAGTCATTCACTCCTGCCTATCACTTGACTTTTATATAGATCTTCCACTCGCTGGTGCCTGTTTCCTCGATTTCGAGAACCTCATGACCGAGATTCTTAACGGCTTCGGGTATTCTCTCTTTCGACATCGCGTAATCGATCCACACTTCGAGAATCTCTCCGGCTTTCATCTTCTTGAGTGCCCTTTTCGTTTCGACATCCGGCACGGGACAGACTTCTCCTCTTACATCGATTGATTTTGTTACATCATACTTCGCCATATTCATACCTCCAGTTTGGTGTGAAATAATTCACATTTTATATTAAAAATAAAACCCCATTTGAGCAACCTAATAATTGAAAATTGGGCAAATTCAGGGTCGATCCAACTGAAAGATAACCTCCCACAGTTACCCGATATTTGAATGATTATGACAACTTGGTAAATTAAGGTACTATCTCGGAGGATAGCGAGATCATAGAAGTCTCTTTTCTCTCGGCCGGGTATTTTTATGACAGGATGCTAAAATCACAATAAGTATTTTGATAAAAGCTCTATGGAGGTTTGCATGAAATTCGTAGAATCGGGATTCGTGCACGTCTATACGGGAAATGGTAAGGGCAAGACCACAGCAGCCTTTGGTCTTGCCCTGAGGGCTGCCGCAAGCGGTATGCGCGTTTTTATTGGCCAGTTCATAAAGGGAATGGAATATGGAGAGACGAAAATCGCCGAACTGATGCCAAACGTTGTTCTGGAGCAATTCGGACGCGGTTGCTTCATAGAAAAGAACCCCTCTCCCGAGGACTTCCGCCTAGCACGAGAAGGCCTCAGAAGATCGGAAGAAGTTCTTGCTGGAGGATCTTACGGTCTTGTAATTCTAGACGAGATCTTCATCGCGCATTTTTTCGGTTTAATCTCATCCTCGGACATTTTGAATCTCATGAACCTGCGAAATATGCGCACCGAACTTGTACTGACCGGAAGAAAGGCCCCGCAGGAGATCATAGAGAGAGCAGATCTTGTAACGGAGATGGTAGAAATAAAACATTACTACACCAAAGGAGTCAAGGCGAGAAAGGGAATCGAATTCTGATAAAGAGTTTGGCGGAGGCCAGAATGAATAGATACGTCGCGCTCATCCTTGACCTGGATGGTACGCTTTTAGACGAAAATAAAAAAATTTCAAGCGAGAATCTTGAAGCTTTGAAAAATCTCAAGCAAAAGGGAATACCTATCGGTATCTTCACCGGAAGGGACTTCGAAATGGCTCGTGGATATCTCGATTCAATATCTGCGGAAGGTCCGCACGCCCTTCAAAACGGAGCGCTCGTGATCACTGGAAAAGGGAAAATCATCGATTGCACAACGGTATCTCCCGATCTGGCGCACGCGGTAATCAACATGGCGAAAGGGAGGAGTTGCGATATCATTCTCAGAGAGGCCAGCCTCAAACTTCCCGACTGGTTCAGAAAAGATAGGCTGAGAATGAATCCATACCTGCCCTTCTTGAAGGCTTATTCTCACAGAATTGAATATATCGATGACCTCCATATGGTAGCCGAAGAGAGAAGATTGATCCAGATCGATGTTACAGGTCTTCACGAGACTCTCACGTCGATCTTGAAAGAATTGTCTGTTGACTATCCGGGAGGTTTCAGCTATACGCTTCTCAAGACTAGCGACGACTCGGCCTTCATGGAGTATTACTGGAACTCGATCGAAGATAAGACTCTCCTGGAGAATGTGAAGAGAAATTGCGAAAGATGGGGGCTATTCTCGATTTTCGGTTCGGGAATTTCTAAAGGAAAAGCTTTGGACAGCTTTCTCGAGTACCATAGTGTTTCCCCATCGAAGGTAGTCTTTATAGGTGATCATCTGGCAGATATTCCACTGATGAGGAGGGTGGGAATGCCCATAGCAGTCGCAAACGCTATGGATGTCGTGAAGGAAGAAAGCAAATACATAACTTCTTCAAATTCCGAGGGAGGAGTGGCCAAAGCTATATCCGTTTTTTTCGCGGACCTCTAAATACTGACACTGATGTATCGTTTCAGAACGAACACTCTTATGCGGGTGAAAATTCGGTCCAATTACTTCAGAAGACAGGGTCCTTCATTTGCCACGTGATAAAATCTATCTGGAGGTCTTTTTTTGAGAACGCCCGTGCTGGTTCTGTTAGTGTTTTTTTCGTGTGTATGCGTGGCAACAGAGATAGAAAGCCTCGAGAGCCTGGTGGCCAATCCGGAAGACAGGAGTCTTTTATTTGAGCTAGGAATAGCTTACCACAACGCCGGGGTGCGGGGAGACAAAGATTATGTCTTGAAGGTAATAAAACTCTTCGAAAAGCTTATAAGAGACGAAGAAGAAGATCTGGCAACCTCTTATCTTGGATCTTCTCACCTGTTGAGGGCCGGGGACGACTGGAACCCCTTCGGGAAGCTCCACAATCTCAACAAAGATTTCGAGTACCTCGATAGGGCGGTCGAAAATCACGGCGATAATATCATGATACTCTTTATACGAGCCAACGCGTACATAAACATTCCCGGTTTTTCGGGAAACTCGATACATCGATCGCCGATTTCGAAAGAATTATTTAGTTGTATTCAAAGGGTACGGTAGTTGATGATATATTGCTGAACAGTCGTTTGAACCTGGGAGAAGCCTTCATGAAAAAAGGAACAGCGATAAAGCTTACGAACAATGGAGGTGGATATTGAAGAACGCTCCGGACACGGCTCAAGCAAAAGAGGCGAGAAAATATTGAACCCATGATCGAAAAAGCAGATCCGAACGGTCTTACCGAAGGTTTTGAGGAGGTCTTTTCCGGTTCGCCGGGAAGACCTGAGAGTGTTTGAGGTAATTGGCCAATAATGGTTGAATCACCATTACCTCTCTCTGCTCGTTGAGAGAAATATTTATTTGTAGTGAATTCTTCAGACTATTCTTCAAGGAGGTAAATTGAGTGTTGGTACTGTTTTTGAATAAATTTGACAAATACTGGGATGGAAAACTAGATCAACTAAGAAAGGCCTTCCCCGGACATGATTTCGTCTCTTATCTGGATCATAATGATCCTAAGGAACTGTTGCCCGAGGCAGATGTATTGGTCAAAGGTTCGCTCAGCAAAGAGGAACTAACAAAAGCCGTCAAACTGAAGGCCGTCTTCGTTCCATGGACTGGTGTTGATGGCCTGCCTCTGAATGAGCTCAAGAAGCGTTCAATAATTCTGGCTAACAACCACGGAAACGCCGAGGTGGTTGCGGAAAGGGCCATTGCACTGGCAATGGCCGTTACGGGTAGAGTGGTTGAGCTCCACAAAAACCTCGAGAGGGGTGTATGGCTAGGAAGACCTTCAAGCAAAGAATTCACATGGTTTTCAATATTAGAAAGAAAATGCGCGATTCTAGGCCTCGGTCAAATAGGCCAGAAAATTGCCGGTTTCCTTAAAGCGTTCCGCTGCAGGATAAATGGTTTTAAGAAGGAGCCTTCGGGTAGCTATCCAGGTTTAGACTTTATCACGAACGACATCAAACAAGCCGTTAGAGGTGCTGAGCTGGTTTTCGTGGCTCTGCCTTTGACCTCAGAAACTCTTGGAATCGTGAATCAGGAAGTCCTGGATGCCATGGGCAGCGCTTATCTCATAAACATAAGCAGGGGAAAAGTGGTAGAAGAAAAAGCACTGGCCGAATCGTTAATGAGCGGTAAACTTGCCGGCGCTGCCATAGATGTCTGGTATGATTATCCTTCCATCGATAGACCGGTAACGCTCCCATCAAGATATCCGATTCACACATTACCGAACGTCGTCCTGTCCCCTCACGTTGGGAGCTGGACCACTGAGAGCATGCAGGCTATGGTAGATGAAACAGTTGAAAGTATCGGACATTACCTTCTCACGGGTAATCCGATCGACATTGTGGATCTTGAGAAGATGTATTGATCGTTTCGATGTATACGTCCGTAAAATACAATCGTTTCTTAAAGATAACAAATTTATTCGCCAGAAAAATTTGACTCGAGCCATCCGAAAAGTGTAGAATCTACTTAATTCAATGAGGAGCGCGAATATGTCTATATTCGATTTTTCCTGGATAAATGCAAATAGCTATTATTATATTATGAGCATCTGCTCGTGAGCCAGCTCTCCGGGTAGATGCTTTCGCATTTACTCCGGAGTAAAGATTGAGAGGGTCTCCAATCCGGAGACCCTCTTTCTTTTTTAGAATGCGGGGTGAAGTATGGTAGTGATTTTAAGGAACGGGAGCGGCGATGAAGAGATCGAAAAGGTGGAGGCGTTGTCCTCCCGACTGGGTCTAAGTTGTCACATCTCAAAAGGAGCGGAGAAGATAGTGGTAGGCATCATCGGGGATGATCGGTACACATCAGTTGAACGTTTCGAAGCGCTAGAATGCGTGGAGCAGGTGGTGCGGGTACTGAAGCCTTTCAAGCTAGTATCCAGGGAGTTCCATGGCGAGGATCTCAACGTCGAGGTCGGAGATGTATCGATAGGGAACGGAAAGTTCGCTGTTATGGCCGGTCCTTGCGCGGTCGAGGATCGGTCGATGATCGAAGAGAGCGCGGCCTTCCTCTCTGAAATGGGTGTGAGAATTATCAGGGGAGGAGCCTACAAGCCGAGGACGTCTCCATATTCGTTTCAGGGATTGGGCAGAAAGGGGCTCGAACTTCTCAGAGAGGCAGCCGATAGATATGGAATGAAGACCGTAACGGAAGTGACCGGAGAAGCAACGTTGGAGGCCGTTTCATCTCTGAGCGATATCGTTCAAATAGGTGCGCGTAACGCACAGAATTTCCAGCTTATTCAAAGAGTTGCCAGTTGCGGAAAACCGGTGCTTTTGAAGAGGGGTTTCATGAACACCGTAGAAGAGCTTCTTCTTTCGGCAGAATACATCGCCTATGGTGGTAACATGTCGATAATCCTGTGTGAGAGGGGTATAAGAACCTTCGAAACATCTACAAGGAACACTCTCGATATCTCGGCGATCCCCCTCATAAAAATGCAATCGCCACTGCCGATAATTGCCGATCCGAGCCACGCCAGTGGTCGAAGAGACCTGATCATTCCCCTGTCTAGGGCAATTCTGGCCGTCGGAGCCGACGGCATAGAGGTCGAAGTTCATCCAAGACCGGAGAGCGCTCTTTCAGACAGCAAACAGAGTTTGAACTTCAGAGAATTCGAAAGACTGATGCAAGAATTGAAGAGCCTGGTGGATACAAGAGAGCTCGTACTGACCTGATGATGGAGGAAAGAGATGAAGATATTACCGGTGAAAAAAGTAAGGGCAGAAATGGAGGTCCCGCCCGATAAGTCGATATCCCACAGGGCTCTGATTCTCTCATCGATGGCAGAAGGACGAAGCATCGTCCACAATCTTCTTGAGAGCGGGGATACTTTGAGCACTCTTAGGGTTATGAAAGAAATCGGAGCGAGGTTTTCCGGCGATTTTGAGCGAATGGAGATAATGCCGGCACTGTGGAAGGAGGCGGCTAGACCCCTCGATTGCGGCAATTCCGGAACGACAGCGAGAATTATCTCAGGGCTTCTCGCCGGAACCCCGGGCCTTCATATCCTCTTCGGTGATGAATCTCTATCCAGACGGCCTATGAAAAGAGTGATAGAACCTCTCAAAAGAATGGGGGCCTTGATTTTCGCAAGGAATAACGACACTCTCTTGCCTCTGTCGATAAAGGGCGGAGATCTTCACGGTTGCACCCATGACCTCCAGGTAGCCAGCGCCCAGGTGAAAAGTGCAATACTGCTGGCGGGCATGAAGGCTGAAGGTATAACCACGGTGATCGAGCCCGTTCCAAGCAGAGACCATACTGAGAGAATGCTAGACTCGATGGGAGCTAAGATGAAGATCAACGGAAGGATAGTTTCCATAGAACGTGGCGAACTGAACCCCGTGTTCTTTCAAATACCGGGAGACGTCTCATCGGCCTCTTTCTTCTTAGTACTCGCAATTCTCCATCCAGACGCCTCAATTATCGTCAGAAATGTCGGGCTTAACGAAAGACGCACAGGTCTTTTGAAAACGTTGAAGAAGATGGGTGCCGAGATCGAATGGACGGTCGAAAAAACCTCGCCCGAACCCTGCGGCAAAATAGTGGCTAAATCTTCCAGATTGACTGGGTTAGAGATCGATACCGGGTTAGTTCCCTCCATGATAGACGAGATTCCCCTACTGGCCCTTGCCGGGGCGAAGGCTTGCGGAACGACTGTTATAAGGGGAGCGGGAGAACTAAGAAAAAAAGAGTCGGACAGAATAACATCGACCGTTGAGAACTTCAGAAAGCTCGGGGTCGTAATTGAGGAGCTCGAAGACGGCTTTTCGATTGAAGGGTCGCAGAAAATTGTAGGAGGAAGAATCGATTCGGCCGGTGACCACAGGATAGCCATGCTCTTCGCAGTTGCAGGCATCCTCAGCGAGGAAGGCATCGAAATCGGTGGAGCAGATTCGGTAAGGATCTCCTATCCGCAATTCTTCAAGGATATCGCGGAGGTGTGTCGATGAGATTCTGTATAGTAGGCCATCCTGTCTCACACAGCCTCTCACCAAGAATCTACACGCGTTTCTTCGAAATGAAGGGAATCGATGCTACTTATGAAGCCCTGGACATACAGACCGGTGAATTCTCGTCGGTTATCGACGTTCTTCTCAAAGAGTACGACGGTCTCAACGTGACTATACCCTTCAAGGAAGCAGTCGTTGCTCATGTCGATTGTATGGTGGAGAGATCTTTGCGCGCCGTGAACTGCATTTTCAAAGGGGTTGGTTATAACACCGACTGGATTGGTTTCAGTAATTCACTCAGAGATATAAAAATTGAAGAACCCATAACAATACTGGGTGCCGGAGGAGCTTCCAGAGCCGTGATTTACGCTCTTAAAGAGTTTGGTGTTAACCGTATAAATGTAATCAACAGGAGTACGTTCAGGGCCGAAAGGGTCGCGGAGGATTTCAACAACAGAAATTTCGAGGTAAAGATCTTTTCTTTCGATTCTCTTCCATCTATTGTGAAGAAAAGTAAGAGCATAATAAACGCGACGTCGATCGGAATGAAGGGGGAGTACTTAAGTCTTGGACGCGAGGAGTTCCAGGGAATCTCTCTGGTTTACGATCTGATCTACAGCGAAACGCCTCTCCAGAAGGTTGCCAGGGAGTGCGGAGTTGAGAAAGTAATTGATGGGAAGGCCATGCTCTTCTTCCAGGCCTGCGAGAACTTGAAGATCTGGGGGCTCTTCGACAAGAAGACTTTTGAAAGAGCCTTCGAGGAGGTGGTCAGATGAAGTTCAGCGTAGCCGGAGACTCACATGGTCAGGCGATGTACGGGTTAATTGAAGGTTTGCCCGCCGGTTTCCCGGTATCGATCGATGAGATAGACAAGAACCTCAAGAGAAGACAACGTGGCTACGGCAGGGGAAAGAGAATGGGGCTAGAACACGACAGGGCTATCATAAAGTCCGGTCTATGGAATGACCTGACGACAGGCGCACCAATTTTGATCGAGATAGCGAACCTCGCTCCAAGAAGCGAGAAGGAGACGAGAAGCATTCCCCGGCCTGGCCATGCCGATTATGCTGCCTGGACCAAATACAGGCTGAGTGATCTGACGATTTATGCCGAACGCAGCAGCGCTAGGTGGACGGCCGCGCTGGTCTCTATTGGATCGATAGCGTGCCAGATGCTTTCGAAACTCGGAATCGAGATCGTCAGTTCGGTTATAGCGATAGGAAAGATTCACTGCCCGATACCGGATAGTGTTTGCGTTGTGGCGCGTGACGCTTCGCCCGTTTACTGCCATGACAAACTGGCAAGCGGAGAGATGGTGGCCGAGATAGAAAAGGCGATCGACAAAGGTGACACTCTGGGTGGGATCTTCGCTGTCAGCGCCTATGGTCTTCCATCAGGGATAGGTGGATATGGCGAACTTTTCGAGAGACTGGATTCGAAGATTGGACGATACTTCTTGGCTATTCCTTCTGTGAAGGGAGTATTCGTAGGCAATCCAGATGTCAGCCTACCCGGAAGTCAATACCACGATCCCTTTGCAGTAAGCAATGGGAAAGTTTCGCGGCTTTCGAACAATGCCGGCGGGGTGGAAGGAGGTATATCCAACGGCCAGCCCTTGGTCGTAGTTGCCAGCGTCAAGCCGATTCCTACGCTTGAAAACGGTATAGA
This sequence comes from Mesotoga infera, assembly GCF_900157305.1. Taxonomy (NCBI): domain Bacteria; kingdom Thermotogati; phylum Thermotogota; class Thermotogae; order Kosmotogales; family Kosmotogaceae; genus Mesotoga; species Mesotoga infera. The sequence continues at coordinate 2,788,450 of NZ_LS974202.1, read as the reverse complement.
CTCAGTCAATCTGAAGAGTATGAACGTTGAGAAAACCCCGTACGTCCGTTCCGATGTTACAGCTGTCCCGGCAGCTTCGGTCGTTGGGGAAAGTATGCTCGGGCTTTTACTTCTTGAGTCGATTCTAGAGAAATACGGAAACGATAGCTTCGATTTGTTGAAAGGGAGGTTGGAGAATGAGAGTCTTCCTTGTTGGAATGATGGGCTCGGGGAAAAGCACCATCGGTAAGATCCTCTCTTCTGTTCTCGATCTCGAGTTCGTGGATATGGACAGCGAAATAGAAGCCAGAAGCGGAAAGACTGTCGAAAAGATCTTCGAGGATGATGGAGAAGGAGTTTTCAGGAAACTCGAAAGAAACCTTCTTAAAGAACTGGTTAAAAAGGAGAGCATTGTGGTCTCCACTGGAGGCGGTATCGTTCTCGACACGGTGAATCGAAGAACTCTCAAAAAAGAGAACACTATATATCTGAAACTGCCGCCGGCCGATCTCTTCAAACGTGTTGACACACTTAATAGGCCTCTCTTGAAGGGGGGGAAGGAAGCGATTTTCAGGATATGGGAAGAGAGGAGAGAACTGTACGAACAGTTTCCCTCGATAGAGGCATCGAATCACTCCAAATGGGAGATAGTTGCATCGATCTGCATGAGACTATTTTCGGGGGAGAAGAGGAGAATAATCAACGGAACCCATCCGGTGACTCTGGCCAACGGGGGATTCAAAGCGATCGGGGGAATGCAGAACGCCGTTGTCTCGCACAGGGTATTCAAGGTCTTTTCTGAATGGATTCCCTCGTCGGCCTTTTCGATAGAAGACGGAGAGGAAGCGAAAGGTTTTCACACTCTTTTCGAAATCTACGACTTCCTTATGGAACGGGGACTTTCTAGAAACGATGTTCTTTCAGCTGCGGGAGGAGGCACTGTGACCGATCTGGTTGGATTCGCCGCCTCCACATTCAAGAGGGGAGTTCCTCTGACCCTCTTTCCCACGACTCTTCTTTCTCAGGTGGATGCTTCCATAGGTGGAAAAAACGGGTTGAATTTCCGGGGTGGGAAGAATATGATAGGTAACTTCTATTTCCCGGCCGAAACGGTTCTTGATCCGATAGCAACGCTTTCAATGGATCCCGGTAGATTCGAAGAAGGCCTGGTGGAGGCTTTCAAGATATTCCTGATAACCGGGCAGTGGTACGATCAATTCAAGTCTTTATGTGGTAAATTGAAAGACAGAAATATCGTAACCTTGAATAAGATGCTAGAAGAGGCCGTGGTTCTGAAAAACGAAATAGTGGCATCGGATGTCCACGAAAGAGGGATCAGAAAAATACTAAACCTGGGACATACTCTCGGCCACCTCTACGAACCGATAGTCGGTGTGTCTCATGGAACGGCCGTTGCCTGGGGACTGGAACGCGAGATGTACTATTTCATGAACCTCGGACTAGTCGAGGAGTCTGTTTACAACGACGTATGTGACACGCTATCGGAAATATTTGGACTCGACCTTCCACCACTTCCCATAGAAGAAGCCTTACGTCTGTTGAGAAACGACAAAAAGGGAACGACCTGCGATGAGACCGAAATAGAGATACCGCTTCTGAGATCGCCGGGAAATTTTGAGCTTTTAAAGGTTAAGCTCGACGAACTTCTGGCGGTGGTGGTATGAAGATACTCGTCATAAACGGGCCGAACCTCAACATGCTCGGAAAAAGGAAGAGCGACATCTATGGTGTTCTCTCTTACGAAGACTTGGTAGAAATAATAAAGTTCAGGGCTCAAGATCTGGGAATAGAATGCGAGTTCTTTCAATCTAACTACGAAGGCGAATTGATAGACAGGATCCATGGACTGGATTTCGATGCGCTCGTCATAAATCCCGGGGCCCTGACACATTATAGCTACGCACTGAGAGACGCACTGGAAATATTCACCGGTCCGAAGGTAGAAGTGCATATCTCAAACATACACGCCAGGGAAGCCTTCAGGAACAGAAGCGTCGTATCATCGGTCTGCACAGGCACAATCGCCGGGCTGGGCTTTACAGGATATCTTCTGGCCATAGAGTTTCTTGCCGGCCAAAGATGAGAGCCGAATCTGGTATTATTGATTAGATTCGTAAGACTCGGGGGTGTGGCCTTGAAAAAGACTCTCTTGTTTGTGTTGCCACTGCTGGTATTTGCTGTTTCCGGATGTCTTAACATGGTGGGCAAACCGGAATCGGTTTTGAAGTCGCTCGAAAAAGAAGTGTTAAGGGGAAATGTTGACAGAATTCTGGAACTTTACGCTGAAACCGTGGAAATTTCGACGACGGCCAATCCTTCCGGAAGGCCCGTTACAAAAGCGGATCTCAGGTACTATTACAATCGATTTCTGACAGAACGGGAGATTTCAAGCTTCTCTCTGAACGTGGAAAGCGTCGAAAAGCCTTCATCTGGTCAAGCCGTTATTTATGCGAACTTCACGCTCTCTTTCCGGTACGACGATAAAGATTACTCTGTGGAAGCCGAAATGACTTTCTCTCTCTCAAAAGCGGGCCGGAAATGGAGAATAACTGGAGAGTGGAACAATCCGATACTCAGTATTTACGAACCAGCATCTAAATCTCCTGAGTATTAAGGATGGCGACTACTCGGTGATTTTGAGCGCATTTCTTATGGCATCGACTATTACCCTGCTCGTGGCCGTAGCGCCTGTGATCATATCTACCTCGAGGCTTTGAGCATCTATAACTCTGTCGATAACAGCTTCGGCACTTTTGGAATAACTTCCTGGTTTGTTCTGGAGAACCTTCGCGGAGAGTATTTTCCCGTCATTGATCTCGATTTGAACAACTGCGTAGCCTTCTGTTCCAGTGTATATGCCATCCTGAAACTCCCCGAATGGTCTAACCTCAACAGTTTGAGGGAATTCAACAGGTCTGTTTCTGTGCCAGATGCTCACCAGCGCTATCAAAGTCACGGAAAGTGCTATAAAAATCGAAACGTTGATCCAGTATCTCATCGTATCTCCTCCGGATGGCAAATTGCGAATTTTATAATTAAATTATCACTTATTTAGAATTATAATTAATTACTCGTTTGAAAGATTATGATTAATTTTATCGGAATTATTTACGGACTGGCCCGTCGATGCTCTATCATTCTATTAGCCAGACTCTCGGCCACGAAAAATAGGCCATTCCTGATGGCCTATTATTCTATATCCTGTTCAACCTATTCTTCTAAATCCTCTGTCTACTGTCTCTTCGATATCATTGGGCGAGATCTTCAATTTTGCGGAACCGGTTTCCAAGGAGGCTCTCGCAACGGCGATCGCCACTTTACGTGCTATTCCCGGCTCGAAAGCCTTCGGGAGTATGTAGTCTGCAGAGAGTCTGTCATCGCCAACGGCATCGGCAAGTGCGTCGGTCGCCGCGAGCTTCATAGATTCGTTGATCTCTCTTGATCTCACATCTAGTGCACCCCTGAATATTCCGGGGAAGGCCAAGACATTGTTGATCTGGTTGGGGAAATCCGATCTGCCGGTTGCAACTATCTTTGCCCCTGCTTCTTTGGCCAGATCGGGCATGATCTCAGGCACAGGATTTGCCAGGGCGAAAACGATCGCTCCTGGCGCCATGGATCTGATCATTTCGGCAGAGATTATCCCTCCGACCGAGGTACCGATGAAAACGTCGGCACCTTTTATGGCCTTTGCCAGATCACCGGAAAGGTTGTCGGGGTTGATCTCTCCAACTATCTTACGGTGGAACTCATTTAAAAGGGTTTTAGGATCGTCTTTATTGAGAATACCGTTCCTATCGACCGCAACGATGTTTCTGATACCGGCCGCAAGCAACATCTTGATAGTCGCTCCACCGGCCGCCCCAACACCGACAGTCGCGACCTTCAGATTTTCCATATTCTTACCCACTATTTTCAAAGCGTTCCTCAAAGCGGCAGTTGCCACGATGGCTGCTCCGTGTTGATCGTCATGGAAGATCGGTATGTCGAGTCTTCGTTGCAGCTCTTGCTCGATATAAAAACATTTCGGAGAGGATATGTCTTCCAGATTCACCCCGCCGAACGTCGGTGATAGGGCCTGAACGAATGCGATGATTTCATCGGGTTCATGGACGTTTATGCATAGAGGGAAGGCATCAACATTTCCGAACTCCTTGAAGAGCAAGGCCTTGCCTTCCATGACTGGCATCCCCGCCTCGGGACCGATATCTCCAAGGCCAAGAACGGCCGTTCCATCCGATACGACCGCAACGTAATTCCATTTGTTGGTATAGTCATAGACCAGTTCTTTGTTCTCGTTGATAACCCGGCAAACGTCGGCGACTCCAGGAGTGTAGGCCAGCGAAAGGGCCCTCATGCTATCCACACTGACCCTACTTTTCACCTCGAGTTTGCCACGCAGTTCTTTGTGCAGTTTCAGTGCCTCTTCGTTCAAAACAATCACCCTCTATTCTTAATGAAAACATCGTTTCCAAGGCAATCGATAGCGACGTAGAGCGGGAAATCCTTCACACTAACCCTGAATATCGCTTCCGTACCGAGATCATCGAAAGCCACGACCGTCATGCCGGAAATTCTACCGGCCAGAGCGGCGGCGGCACCACTGGGAGCCAGAAAGTAAACTCTTCTGTATTTTTTACAGAGCGAAACGGCCTGAAGGCTTCTCTTTCCTTTTCCTACCGTTGCCAGAACACCTTTCAGATAAAGCATTTCGAGAAATGAATCCATTCTGCTCGAAGTTGTGGGTCCTATAGCTCCGAAAGAATCTTTAGTCGGTTTGGCCGGCCCCGCGTAGAAAATTATCATTCCATCGAGAGAAATCGGCAATTCTTTGCCTTCGTCGAGCATTTTTTTCAATCGTTTTTGCGCGGCGTCTCTCATGAGAAGGAACTCGCCGGAGTAAAGGAGTTCGTCGCCGGCACGCAAATCTTCAATCTTCAAAGATTACTCTCCCCTTTCTTGCGATATAGCAATCAGTCGCCAGTCCCACAGGCATTATGGCGATATGCGAGGGATAAGTCTCTATGTGCACCGAGTATGCGGTTATGCCAGTTCCCAGACCCTGATATCCTATCTGCAGATCGTTGATTTCTCTAAGTATTCTTTCTTCAAGGGCCGCGTAGTCTTTGTCGTGATGTCTCTCGTCGAAGGATCTGGTAAGAGCGAGTTTGGCAAGCACCATCGCTTTGTCCGAACTCCCGCCGATTCCTATACCTACTTTCAACGGCGGACAACCTCTTGCTGCACTCTCCTTGAGCGATTCAACGAGTGTTCGCACCAAATCGTCAACGGTTGCTGTGGGATTTAACATAAAGAGCCGTGAAAGATTTTCGCTGCCCCCTCCCTTAATAAGAAAGCGGATTTCGAACCTTTTCCCCCTCTCCGGAAAGAGATGACATACGACCGGCGTATTATCTCTGGTATTTACTCTCTTAAATGGGTCCGACACTATGGAATATCTATAGGGTTTCTCAGTGTAGACTTTTTTGACTGCCGAATTAAGTGTTTCAATGATCGGCTCTTCTAGAGCAACTTCATTACCCTGAAAGACGAAGAACTCGAGAAAACCTGTATCCTGACATATCGGGAGTCCCGTCTCTTTTGCAGCAACGGCGTTTTCTCTCAACACGCTCGAAAAAGGCCCTTCGTAGTGATCGAGTGACTCAACAATCGCCGGATCCATATCCGTGTTCGCCTTCGTAATAGCTTCTTCGAGCCTTTCTATAATTCTTCCTGCCGGAATCAAGGCTACACCCCGTCAACCCAGACCGTTGAACTCTATCGACAGCTGTTCTTCTCTCTCTACAATGTTTTTGATGAGTCCGTTCAGCGAGTCTGTGATTATTTTCACTTTTTCTTCAATAAAAGTTATAACACTTTCCATTGCAGAAATCGAGGGCCCTCCGGGGACGTTACGTACCTGCACAAAATGCCTGGGAGAGAGAACTTTTCTGAGCTCTAGATCACTCATTTCGAGGGCTCTTCCCACCAGTTCAGAGAACTTCCTGCGGAGAGTTTCAAAGGAGTAGCCCGATTTCACGAAAGCGCTCGTCACGACATGAGCCGTTCTGAAAGAGATCGCTTCTCTTCTTACAAGTTCATCGGCCAATTCCGTTGTTGTCGTACCTGTTGCGATCGCTATATCATCGACCTTCCGCTCATCAACGGAGACTTTCAGAAGTGTCTCCTCAAGTAACTCCAGAAGTCCAGAAAGCGTTTCGCAACCTCTGGTGAAACTGGTTATAGGGGCATCGGCCACTTCATTAACATCCTGATATGACACGTTGTGGAAGAGATCTATCAAACTCTGGAAGTCGCCGGCAGCCATTCCCGACTGAATTCTTATATGCTCGATAATGACCGGATTTCGCTTTTGAGGCATTATGCTGGAAACCTGCACGAGTTCATCTGGGAAGCTTAACATTCCAACTTCACAAGAAGCTTTATGCCCCATGTCGGCCATAAGGCGCGTTATGTCGTTGAGAATGCTCTTGAACCACATCGACGGATAAGTTAACCAGTGAGAGGTAACGATTGCCTGATAAGAGTTAGGAACCGGTCTTTCGAATCCGAGCAGATCCGAGACCAGCTGCCTGTCTATGTTGAAGCCCGTCGTCGTGATCGCAGCGGCTCCCAGAGGACACTGGTTCACCACTCTCATCGAAGCATTCAGACCTTCGAGGCCTTCGAGAAATTCGATCAGAAAAGACGAGAGATAATGTGCAAGTGTAGATACTTGCGCGGGCTGGCCATGGGTGTAAAGAACCAACAGCTGTTCTCTGGATGCCCTGATCTTTTCAATCAAGGCTCCCGCAAGGAGCAACATCTGCTTAATGAGTGAGATCATCAACTTTCTCACGTACAATCGGAAAACCGTCGTATCCATATCGTTTCTACTTCTTGCTGTATGGAGCGATCCAGCTTTTTCTCCCAGTAGGAGTTCGAGTTGCTTTTCGTAGTAGAAGAAGAGGTCTTCGACGCCTTCGGGAAACTCTCCGGGTATCTCCATGGTCGAGTCGAGTTTACTCATGGATTTCTTGAGCGCCGAGGCGGTCTTCGAATCGATTATTCCCTGCCTGGCAAGCATGATAAGATGGGCCTTGTTTTGCCGCCCGAACTCGTCAAGGAATGTTGTTGCCCAGTGTTTGTAAGATTTTTCGAGAACGTGTTTGGAGTATATTGGAGAAAATCCCATGCTACCTCCCTTTCAGAAGGTCGTCGATGTTTCCAAAAACGACCTTATCAATTTCGTCGTCAGAATAACCAACGTTGATCATGGCTTTGAATTGCTCGTCGAAATAGGACTTTGCATAACCTCTCGGGAAGTAACTCGAATCAGTGCCGAACAGAATTCTTCCCGGACCTATAGTTTCTCTGTATTTTCTGAAAAGGATTTCGAGATTGACTTCGTAAGGCATCCATCTCATCCACTGGTTCGATCCACTGGTGTCGATATATACGTTGGGACAGGCCCAGCAGAGGTTCAAGGTCTCGAAAATGTATCCACAACCAAAATGCGGTACGATAATCTTCAAATCGGGGAAATTTTTAGCCACATCATGTATTATCAGCGGATTGATGTTCACATGGTTGGCGATACCACCAGCCGAGCCCATGATGCCGAAATGAATCAATACGGGTATATTCTCTCCCTGGGCAACCTCCCAAACCGGGTATAGATCTTTGCAGTCTAGGGGAGTGTTCACCGCCGGCCCGAGTATTTTGTACCCCTTCAAGCCCTGCTCCTTGATGGCCTTTTCTAGCAAGTAGGGAGCCTCTTTCAGCGAAGGATCGTGATGAGCGTAACCGTAGAATCTGTCGGGGTGAGCCTTAACTATCTCCGACATGGCATCGTTACCTCCAGAAGTCACAAAGACTACCGAGATATCGTACTTGATCGCTTCTCTGTACCATCTCTCTACAAGTTCATCTTTAGATTGCAAGGGCTCGGCTCCATCGAACTGCCAGGCCTTTCTCCAGCGTGTCCTTTCCTGAGCCAACCACGGATGAACTCTACCTTCGGGCTTGCCAAAAAAATCGGGTGTGGGAAAATGGACGTGAGAGTCAATTATTCGCATGCTTATCATCCCTTCAGTCCCGACATGGCGATCCCTTTTACGATCTGTTTCTGGAAGATGATAAAGAAAATGATCAGCGGTATAGTCGAGACGGCAGCACCGGTCATTATGAGTTCCCATCTGGTGAGATTTTCGCTCGAAAAGTAAGACACACCGACCGGAAGAGTGTACATCTTCGGTGTTTGTGCAACGATGAGAGGCCACAGAAAAGCGTTCCAGTTGCCTATAAAGTTGAAGATCGCAAGCGTCGCGAGCGCCGGCTTTACGAGAGGCATCACAATTCTCAGGAATATACCAAATTCAGAGACTCCGTCGATTCTCGCGGCATCGAGCAGGTCGTCCGGTATTGTCGACATGAACTGCTTCATCAGAAAAACACCGAAGGCACTTATCATACCCGGGAACATTATGCTCCAGTAAGTCTCCATCCATTTCAACTGCCTGACCATTATGTACCACGGTATGACCAACATCTCGGTTGGGATCATTAGTGTGCTGAGTATGAGTATGAATATGATGTTTTTGCCCGGGAAATTATATTTGGCCAGTGTATAGCCTACTAGTGAGTCGAAAAAGAGTACCGAGATAGTTGTCACCACGGCTACTATAATACTGTTCAGGAACCATCTGGGAAACATGGAGTAGTTGAAAATGAACTCGTAGTTGGCCAGCGAGGGGTCTCTAGGAATTACGGTCATCTCGTAGATCTCCTCGGATGTTTTGAAAGAAGAAGAAAACATCCATACGAAAGGGAAGACCATTACAATCGCAAAGATCGATAAAAATATATAGGCAAAAATACTTGTTTTCCTGTCTGTCCTAGTCATATATCCACCCACCAATCAGTATTGGACTCGCTTGTTCAATACCAGCAGTTGCACCAGCGTGATACCCATTATTAACAAGAAAAGTATGACGGTTGCGCTAGAAGCGAGACCCATGTCAAAAGATCTGAAGGCCTTCTGATATATATAAAGCACCAGGGGTTTGGTCGCATTGAGAGGACCTCCCGATCCCTGATCGGTCATGTTGTAAACCTGTGTGAAGATCCTCAGGAACGTAATGCTTTGTGTGACCACAAGAAATACTGTGACTGGATTAAGGAGCGGTATGGTTATTTTGAAGAAAGACTGCCTTGATGTCGCTCCGTCTATTTTGGCTGCCTCTATGTACTCCTGTGGTATGGTTTGCAATCCTGCAAGAAACACGATTATACAGTATCCAAGATTCACCCAGACCGTAGTTACCACTATGGCCGGCAGTGACTGATTCATGCTGGTCAGAAAGGGCTGCGCATCGAGGCCAAAAGCCATCAGTAGGTTATTCAATATACCCGCGGGCGGTCTCTGGTAGATCCATCTCCAGACCCAGCTCACCGCTACCAGGGGTGTGATGTAAGGCATAACATAAAGCAAACGGTAAAACCACTGTAAATGCTTTACTTTGTTGAGTGTTACGGCCAGAAAAAGGGAAAGAACTATCACCAGTGGTACACCAAAAGTAACATACTTGATGGTATTCCATAGAGAAGTCACGAATACCTTATCTTTGAAAATCTTTACGAAATTGTCGAAGCCAACAAAATCCTTCTTTGGTGAAATCAGCTTCCAGTTTGTGAAACTCAACCAGAAAGCGTATATCATCGGATAGAAACGGACAACTATATAGAAGACCAATGGGATAGCGAGGAATAAATACGCTGTAATAATCCTTTTCTGACTAATTTTCATTAGTATTACCCCCAAAAAGAATGGCCGTGGCGTCGCCACGGCCACCAGCTCTTCAAATTACTCTACTCTCGACCAGAAATCGTCGATTATTGCCTGATCTTCTTCGGCCGCTTCCTTGAAAGCCTTTATAGGATCCATTCCCTGTATCCAGACCTTATCGACGGCATCCATCATTACCTGGCGCTGTCCACTCTCGTCAACAAAGAATGTCGCGTGGGCATATTCAAGCCCCTTTAGGAACGGTCCGTATTCAGGATGATCGTAGTAGGCAGCCGCAACTTTCGGATTGGCCGGAAGTTCACCAACCTGCTTGAGCCACAGTTCTTGAGCATACTCGGAGGTTATGAATTTGAGGAACTTGATCGAAGCGTCCAGCTTTTCACCAGTCGCGTTGGTCGTTATCGCGTGTGCCCAGAAAGAGGCGAAGTTAGACTTCACACCGTTCATCGATGGAAGTTCCGTGACTCCCCAGTTGAGATTGGTTAGAGGTCTGAAGGTCCCGAGTCTGAAAGAACCGTCGATAGTCATCGCGGCTTTCAAAGATCTGAAGGCCGTAACGTCATCGTTCAAGAAACCCGGGTAACCAACCTTGTCTTTGGTGATCAGGTCGGTGTATACCTTCAGGGCTTCCGGTGCAGTCTGGTAGTAAAGAACTGTCCTATTGTCGGCGCTGTAGGGAGTTCCACCTACCTGTCTGACAAGAACCTCTCTTATCCATTGGTGACCCTGACCGGATGGCTGCATCGTCAGACCTTCCTGAATTATATTACCCTTTTCGTCGTATTTGGTCAGCTTTTTCGCGTAATCTACCATCTCTGCGAAAGTAGTGGGTGGAGTTTCCGGGTCGAGACCGGCTTCTGCAAAGAGATCCTTGTTCCAGAAGAGTGCCAGAGTCCTTACTGCTGTTGGAAGAGCGTACGGTACGCCATTAAATTCTATTCCTTTTGACACGAACGGGAAGAATTCACTGTTCAAGTATTCCGGTGAAAATTCATTCGCGGGAAGTGGTACCAGATATCCCGAAGTAACGTAAAGTGGAATCCATCCGTAGAAAAGGGTGAGAACATCTGGCCCGATTCCGGCAGGTACCGACACGGCCACCTTTTCGTTGAAGTTCTCATAGGGGAAAGTAACCTGTTCTACTTCGATCCCTGGATTCAGCTTTTCGAACTCTTCGATCAACTGATCCACCAGTTTCACTTTAGTTTCGTAGTAGTACTGCCAATAAGTTATCTTTACTGCACCGGCGAAACCTGCAAAAACAATCGAAACAACCAGAAACAATAAAAGTGCTCTTTTCATTTACCCACCTCCAAAATAGTGAAGTTGCTCATACTTTCATGAAAACCTTTCTTTGAACGTTGCAGACAGCTCCCAGCGAAACGCCCATTTCGCCGAGTTCTCCGCGCTTGAATGTCACGCGTTCGAGTATTTCACCCGGAACTGTCCTCTTTAGTACCGGCATTATTAGACTGAGTATCCTGTCGTATTGGTTGTACCCGATTCCACCAGTTATGACGACTACATCTGGATCCAGTAGTGTGATGACATTCGCAACGACCACACTAAGGTGTTCGCAGGCGACCGTGACTATCTCCTTGAATCGGGGATTCACATCGGAGTGGTCAAACATCTGTGCAACTGTTGGTTCGTTTTCGAATTCGGAAAGGAGTTTTTCAAAGGCGTATCCGGAAAACCAGCTTTCAAGGCTCCCAAAGACAAAACTTAAATTCTTTTCCCTGCTCCAGTCAGTTATCATGTAACCTATTTCGCCGGCCATTCCGCTCGTACCTTCATAAAGCTCGTTGTTTATGATCAATCCGGCGCCAGTTCCCGTACCGAGAGCCATCAAAAAAACGTTTCTGCAGCCTTTCGCTGCTCCGGCCCACATTTCTCCGAGGGCATTGAGTGTAACATCGTTCGAAATGAAGGTCGGAACTTTGAATCTCTCTTCGACATGCCTCTTCAAATTCACTTTTCTAAGACCGAACGCAGGCATGTAAAAGATCATTCCACTCTCGGGGGACACAGTTCCGGGAACACCGATTCCGATTCCCATAACTTTCGAAACCGGAACTTTCATCACAGCTAGCACTGATTTCTCTACAAGTTCGAAGAACGCCTTTTCATCGCAAATAGATTTTGTGGAGAACTTTGCTTTTTCGACTATTTTGCCATCAAGGTCTGACAGTATAGAGATCAGCTTGTTACCACCAACGTCGACACCGACTATGTACTTATAGTCTGGAACGAAAGACAGAAGGATAGGTTTTTTTCCACCCTTACGTGAACTCTCGCCTTCTTTTGCTTCAACTATTGAACCTTGAGAGATGAAGTTGTTCACAACGACCGATACCACAGGCTTGCTAAGACCGCTCTTTCTGGATATATCCGCCCTGGAGATCAATCCTTCACATCTTACAATTCTCATTACTTTTTCTTCAGTTTCACGTAAGCATCGACTCACTGGAATCACCTTTATTTTGTTAAGTAGCCTAACTTACTAACATTATACATTATGAAAGTCTTCTCAAGGAACGAGACTAATGGTAAATTTAGACAGATAAGGAGTATAAAAGGCAAATAAGATTGATTATCGCTGTTTCTTTAAGTATATTGCTCTTAAAGAACCGGGGACCCCAAAGGTCCCCGGCTTTTCTATGGCTATCTCACTTTACCTTTGGCAAACTAAGCATATTTGCAAAGACTCTGTAGCCACCCGGTACGAGGTAATCTAGCTGTCTGTACCAGACGAGTGCTGTGTAGATGTAGGTTCCCTTTCCGTAGTTTGCAATCAACAATGAGCCGGGCTCGATATCCTCTCCAGGATCATCGGTATCGATCAAAGGCGTGAATTCCGGTGCCCATTTATTCGGGAAGTAGAGACCTCTTTCCTGTTTCCAGCCTTCCCAGTCTGAATCTCCGATCGCATTAGGCCAGTTGAAAATCGGATGATCGGGGACGAGTATCTTCATTTCGGCTTCCTCGACGGTGACTCTGTTTCTGCTAATGGTGAAATCGAAGGGAGCCCAACTGCTCTGATATTCACCGGTTTTGTGATACTGAACCAGGAGATTACCGCCATTGAACACATACTCGTTCAGTCGTGCGGAATTTGCCTCAATATCGGGTCTTGTTGTAGCTGCCCTTATACCTATAACGATAGTGTCGTATTTGCTGAGATCTCCAGAAGCAAGGTCGGCGGGGCTCAATTCGGTGACATCCACTCCCATTTGTCTCAGATACACAGTATTGATATCCAGTCCGCCATCAACATAGCCAACCTTAAGACCCGGGGCTACTTTAACATCGATAACCGCTACTCTTGCGACGGATGACTTGTAGTAGTTCTTCGTTTCTATGTGAGGATATGCAATGACCTGGAAGCCCTTGTTGAAAATCTCTCCATCAACTATCGCTTCTGCGACGATTTCCGATTCTCCAAGAGGGGCGTTGGCAGGAATCTTGAATTCTACCTGAATCGACTTTGACTCGTTTTCTTTGCCCAAAGAGAAAGAGGTGTCCTTAGTTACAAGCTCCCAACCTGCGGGGATTTCCAGAGAAACGTTTCCCGTTACTGCACCTTTAGAGTTATTCTGAACTTTCACAGTAATGGTTCTGGTTATGTCCGAAGAAGATGCGGGAGCCATTAATCTTTCAGGATCGAGAGAGACGGAAATCTTTGGAACAACCCTGACATCGGCAATCGATTCCGTCCAGACTGATGTATCCATAACTTCCCATACCGCCACAGCGCTGATCGGGTTTTTGTCAAAAGCGTCTGTGTAGACAGCATCTGCACCAACTGTGACGGTGAACTTGGCCTGTACGTTGGTGTTGAACTTGATGGCTTCGAAAGCCACATTTTCCTTATCGACGGTCCAGCCTTCGGGAAGAACCAGAGACAGCTCGGCTTTGTCTATGACTTCTTTGCCAAGGTTCCAGAAAGTCGCTGTCACTTCAAAACTCTGGCCTGGTACTATGGTGGAGTCGTTTCCACTTACCAACAGTTTTGTCGAGAAGACTTCGCGAGCCGCTGCGAGGAAGTCGGCTTCTTTCAATGTCAGTCTTTCAATTAGGAGTTCTTTGTTGTTATCCGAGAGATTGGATTCAGCTGCGAACGCTATTATCTCTCTCACCAGCGACAGTCCTTCGAGGACTTCATCACCGATGCCCGTAGGATCCATCGCGTTGAATCCGGCGAGAATCGAACTCGTGATGCCATTCAATTGGAGGAGCATGCCGTCTATCTTCGAAATAACTTCAGGGTCCCCTTCTATGCCGTTGGAAATGGCCTTTAGGGAGAAATCCAGGTTATCAAACATACCTGTCTCTTCTGTTCCAACAACACTACTCAGAAGCACATAACTTGAATATGCATCTCCCGGTGTTCCAAGGCTTCCGGCCATTCCCTGACACTGATGGCTACCGCGCGCAATGCGACCTATCTGGTTGTAGGAGTAGCCTAACACATAGTCATATTCGCCGGTATTGACTCTAACGCCGCCGGAACCGGCCTGATAAAGTTTCTTTACCTGCCAGACCTGGAGTCCGGCTTCGAGCTGTTCGGGGTACATGTTGGGATCCGCGGCAGCCGCTACCGCTTCCGGAACCAACACACCACAAGCCTGGTGATGGCCGTGGCCGCCTGTTGGAGCATGTCTTGAGAGAACTATATCTGGTTTGTAGATCCTTATGAGTTCGACCAGGTTTCCGATAATCGTCTCTTTGTCCCAGCTTGGATTGTTGAAGGTCTCCTCGGCCGTCTTGGAGTAACCGAAATCGTAAGCATTGAAACAGAGTTGCTTTCCCCCATCGATTGCCCTGGCTGATGCCAGTTCCTGTGATCTTAAAACGCCCAGAGCCTCATAAAGCTCCGGTCCAATCTCGTTCTGGCCGCCCTGCCCCCAGTTGGAAACCAGATAGTATGTTTCCAGATGGAGACCCTTTGCCAGATAAGCAATTAACCCGTTGTCTTCGTCATCTGGGTGGGCACCGATCATAAATACGGTTCCAAATACCGGTAGCTTTTCAAGTGCAAGTATCGTTTTTGCGAGACCGGTTTCCGGTATCGCTTCGTAGACGTATGTCTTGGCGAAACCAGTGAAAACAATCAAGCACAAAAGCACAATTAGAACCAGACCTCTCTTCATTTCCATACCTCCCTTGTTTTTTCTGGCGACGAAAGCTTTTCAAAACAACAGAAAACAGAATGGGAAAAGAATAACACGTTAGTAAACATGACTAACATACTAGTATTATACCTTAATCTCTACTCGTAGAATAAATACCGATGAATGATGTCTAGATAAAAGAACATAGCCTTCAGCAATGATTTGATGAGAAGAATGGTTTTAATTGATTAGGCATACCATAATTTACTGTTACCGCCGAATGCTGAGCGAAAATCGAGAATAATTTTTTAGTGTCATGATTCACGCATTTCAAGCTCGAGAGAAAGATAAGGCTCAAGATCAAGAAGCAAATAATTAACGGATGTAGCTCGTAAAGCTTCTCTCAAAAGATATCTAAAATGCTTTTAGACTTCTGTGTTCTCGGTTATGTTTTCAACTATCGTCGCCTAATCTGGTATGACTATCTTCTAGATGATTTCGGACGGCTCTTGATTCGAATCGTTTAGTTGAGAGTCAGGTATTTGCAATTTATAAAAACACATGCTATATTATTGATAGCAAAAGTATTGTACACAACTATATGGAGGTGCAAAAATGAGCATATACGATTTTAACATGATCTCCATCGAGGGATGGAATAGGCCTCTCTCAGAATACAGGGACAAAGTTATCCTCATAGTCAATACGGCCAGTAAGTGCGGTTTCACTCCACAGTACAAAGGCCTTCAGAAGCTCTACGATGACTACAAGGAAAAGGGATTTGTCATTCTAGGATTTCCGGCCAACGATTTTTTAAGGCAGGAACCGGGCACCAATGAGGAAATAAAAGAGTTTTGCAGTGTTACGTACAATATAACCTTCCCTATGTTCGAGAAGATCCATGTTAAAGGTAAAGAAATACATCCTCTTTACAAGTATCTCACAGCTGGAGGAGGCAAAGAGGAGTTCGCAGGAAAGATTAGCTGGAATTTTACGAAGTTCCTTATTAACAGACAGGGAGAGGTAATCGCACGTTTCGCTCCAAAGGACGACCCTGAGAAGATAAGACCTTACATTGAGGAAGCGTTATGATTGAAGAGAAGGATTTTTCCGGCAGAGAGGATTTGCTAAAACTTGACAGACAACTCTGTTTTGCTCTTTATTCAGGTGCCAGAGGTATCATAAGGATGTACCGTCCCATTCTTGAAAAACTCAACATAACATATCCACAGTACCTGGTATTATTGGTCCTCTGGGAACATGGCCAGATGAATGTGCGGGATCTGGGAGAAAAACTCTTTCTAGATTCGGGGACGTTAACTCCTCTGTTGAAGAGAATGGAAAGGCAGGGCATCGTCTCAAGAGAGAGATCTATAAAGGATGAAAGAACCGTTCTAATAGGTCTAACGGATAAAGGAAGAAAAATGAAGGAAGATGCCCTGAGCATTCCATTTCAACTTGCAAAAGATCTGGATATCGATCAGAAAGAGTACGAAACCCTTATGGTCGCTTTGAAGAGATTGATTGCAAAGATGAATCTTTAAAGGTTCAAAGAGAGTGTTTCAGGCTTGTTGGCATCCGGAGATTCTATCATGCTCTCAGTTCCTGATAGTATATTTAACTGGTGCGCTGGCCGGTTTTATAAATGTGGTCGGTGGAGGCGGGTCTATTTTAACTCTTCCGGTTTTGATGTGGATCGGTTTGCCTTCATCGGTGGCCAATGCAACTAACCGTATAGCGATTCTTACAGAGAGTATTGCCGGAGCAGTTGGCTTCTCTTCGAAGGGTATAAGACCTGAGAGGAAAGTAATACCGGCTGTAATGTTTGCCAGTTCTGGCTCAATATTAGGATCTTTTTTCGTTCTATCCATACAGATTGAGAGTTTGAATAGAGTAATCGCAATTTTGCTGCTATTGGCGGCATTTATCACAGTCTTCAGACCTCCGAAAGTTGAAGTAGGTAAAGCATCTCTGCTATCGACTGCGGTAATTTTTCTCGCAGTTGGTTTCTACGGAGGATTCATTCAGGCCGGAGTAGGTTTCTTATTGATGATCGCGATTACGTTTGTGTTCGGTTTCGATCTGGTTTTAACAAACGCGACGAAAGTCATTACGGTCCTGGTATACACTTCTTTTTCGACCGTATCCAATAAATAGGCGAAGAAAGGAATAAGACAAAAGAAAAGGGACTCAACTCCATATAGAATGTTTTTTGTGTATGAAAAACAAAACGAAAGGAGAGAGTCCCGAAGAAATGATAACACCAAAGGACATAAGAAAAGTGAAGGAAGCGGTGAGAGAGATAATACCTGCACACAGGCAGGTGAAAGGAAGACCCAGAGAGTACTCGGACAGAACGATAGTGTTGTTGTATGTGATTTTTATACTTTTCCGTTGTAGCTCAATCGTTGAGATGTACAAAATGATCGAAGGAAAGAAGAGGCTGTTGAAAGTGATAGGTGAGCTTCCATCAAGGCAGACATTATCATATAGACTGAGAAGGCTGGATATTGAAGCGATAAGCAGGAGGATCATAGAAAGCATAAAAGGCGGAACATACATAATCGACTCGACACCGATAAAGGACATCACAAGTCAGGGGATAAAAAAGTGTAAGAATCTGAAGTTCGGCAAGAACAAGAACGGGTTCTTTTGGGGAAAGAAGGGACATTTCATAATCACTCAAGAAGGGATACCCGTCAAATTCAAGCTGACCCAGGCCAATGAAGACGATGCTAGAGTTGGAAAGGAGATGCTCGACAATCTCAACGGTCTGATTATAGCCGATAGGGGTTACTTCAAAGAGAGCTTCTTGTCCCAATTCACCAAAGAAGGCGATCTACGTGCCATAGTGAGACCGAAATCGAGAAAGAAGGACTCGAGCTTCAAGGAGAAGCACTCACAGACATATTCAAAGCGATGGAAGATAGAGAGGCTGTTCCAGAAAATGAAAGAGGTGTTCAGAGTGGAGATTCCCAGAAAAGGTGGCAGAGATGATCTCTTGTCCAGAGTAACGGCACTATTTCTAACGGTTGCTACTCTTGCCTTCTCCAAGTTCGTGCTCAACTATCCTATTCTGGATTACCTCAATTGTTGCTGATTTGTATATTGGATACGGTGTTCTTTTTCAGTGATCGTTTTTATTTCAAGAGGAATGATCGATTGGATTCCCGGTTTGGTGCTTTCTCTGGGTAACGTGACCGGAGCCTTCTTGGCGGCCAGGATGTCGGTGAGAAAGGGTGCAAAATTCTCAAGATGTATACTTATTATTGTTGTCCTTATAAATGCCATCAAATACCTTCTCTTTTAAATGACTGAGTAGGGGGTATTTAATTGATGTCTATGGTAAATCTGGCGAGAACTCTCGTTAAAATGGGATACCTCAACGACGAAAGGCTCTTAAAGGCTTTAACTATGATCGATCGTAAATACTTCGTTGAAAAGGATCTTTCTAGCTCAGCCTACATCGATAGAGTCTGTGTAAGCTTTTATGAGGGAGGAAAAATTCTTTCGACATCGACGCAGCCTTCACTTCTTGTTTCGATGATCGAAAGTTTAAACCTTGAAAACTACCATCGAGTTCTTGAAATAGGCACTGGGACAGGTTTTTGTGCATGTGTTCTAGGTAAATTCCTAGATAAAGGCTCTGTGCTTTCTGTCGAAATAAACCCCGACGTGGCAGAAAGGGCCAGAATCAATATTTCTATGTACAATTTGGACAATGTTAAAGTTATAACCGGTGACGGTCGTGAGGGTTTTATTGAAGGAGCACCGTACGATGCCGTTATTTCGACTGTTGCGCTCGATGGTATGAGCTCCGTTCTTTTCGAACAGATGAAAACCGGTGCAAGAGCCGCCATACCAGTCTTCAGAGATTACCGGAACACGCCGGTTTTTCTTTTCGAAAAGGATAGTGAAACATCCTTTTCGGCCTATGAGATCATCCCGGCTGTCTTCATGACGGTCGAGGAGATCAAAGCTGACCCTCTTTACATGCACAGTTCCTTTCGCGCCACAGTATCTCAGGGAAGCATCAAAGAGATAACGTCCGATCGGTGATCACTTTCCAGAAAACTTCCACACCCTTTTCTATAACCGAATCGGAAGGCAGAAATTTTGAATTGTGCAGACCCACCCTCTCTTCTCTTCCAGTACCTAGCCAGAACATAAGACCCGGATACCTGAGGGCCAGGAATGCGAAATCTTCACCCGTGTACTTCATCTCGACTTCATTGACATCTACGAGCCGGCAGAGTTTTTTGTAAAGATCTCCATTCACTACCAGCTGTGGGTAGCGTGACCCTACTTTTTGAAGGTATCTTAATTCACGTTCGTCAGCTACTAGTTTTCCGAGTTTTTCGATTTCGGCCACGACTCTTTCCGTTATGGAAACATCTACCGCCCTGATGGTACCGTAAAGAGTGCAAGAATCCGGCACAACGTTCCTGACTCTTCCGCCCTCTATCAAACCGAACCTCAAAACGTACTCGCCGGTGTCGGATTCGTAGATACGTCTGAGAAATTCCATAGCGCCTTCAACGGCATCCCTTCCCTGTTTGAAAAAAGCCACATGGGCCGACCTTCCCTCGAAAGTGCTATCGATTTCGTAAGCCGAGGCGAAAAGGACTCCAGGTCTGGTGTTTACCGTACCTTCTGGATACTCGTCCGTTACGTGGAGTGCCCAGACCTCTTCGATCGGGTAATTTTCGAGCGTTTTCAGACAGAGCTTGGCACCACCGCCGGCCTCTTCGGCTGGTTGAAAGAGAAACAGTATATTTACGTGTGGTCTGTAAATTGAAACCCGCTCCACCAATCCCAGCAGCACGGACATGTGAATATCGTGACCGCAGGCATGCATGAACCCTTCGTTTCTCGAGGAAAATTCGCAACCGGTTTCTTCTCTCACAGGTAGTGCATCCATGTCAGCCCTGAACAAAATGTAAGGTCCGTCACCGCTCTCCCATCTGGCCAGAATACCGGTTCCCGCGACTTCCTCATACGAGATTGAGAGGTTCGTCAGGAGTTCTTTAATGTAAGCCTGTGTCTTGAACTCCCTAAAAGCTATCTCAGGCATCATGTGTAATTTGTGTCTAACTTCCACCAGATTCATTTTTACCTCCTCGATCCCTACTCCGCATAATTATAAACAAAAACGGCGCCTTTAAGGCGCCGTTTAATTTTTAATTAGTCATCTCAACTCATAATCCCACAGCTGCACCATGGTCGAACCATCTGAATAGTCGTCGCTCATGTAAGTGACTATCGGAAAGGGGATATCCTGGTTGAGAACCCAGTACATGGAAAGCTCGTTATCTTCGTTGTAAAGTACGACTTTAGTACCGGTGTATGTACCGTTCTTGCCCTGAACGGTTACCTGTCCTTCGTATTTTATCGAACCGAATCCGTAGAGCTTTGTATTCATCTGCTCATTCAGATCGATAGTTTCATAGAAAAAGGAAAACATCGGGTTTAAAAACGTGTACATAAACATGGAAAGTTCCTGCTCAAACAAGATATCACTACCGATCGGTTGATCTTTTGAAAGAAAAACCGTAGTGTTGTAATTGAGGATGTATTTTTCCTCATCCAATCCGATCTCTACACCGTAGATCATTTCCTTCTCTTCTTCATACTGGGTGTAGTTGATCTTGTAATAAACGTATTTGACGCCACTGTAGTCTTCCAGAGGCATCCAGGTTGCAAAAGACATGACAGAGAACAGTAAAATTAGAAATAGTGCCAGTTTTTTCACAAAATCCACCCCTTTCAGGTTTCTAAGCATTCATTATATTATATCGCTTTTGTCTATCAATACCATGCTGTCGGCGCAAACCTGTTTTTTGTAGTACAAGTCTAACTATAGTGAGGTGATAGATTTGAAAAAGGCATTGATAACTGGAGCATCGTCAGGCATTGGTAGAGAATTCGCCCGCGAACTGGCTTCAAAAGGTTATGAGACAATACTTGTAGCGAGAAGATACGAAAGATTGAAAGATATTTCGGAGGAGTTGACAGCGCAATTCAACTCCCCTTCCACTCCCGTTCAGGCTGATCTCTCTCAAAGGGACGATCTCGAGCGGGTATCTGGCTACCTTTACGGAGTAGATCTGCTGGTCAACAACGCCGGCTTCGGATTGATCGGTTCCTTCAGTGTGCTGGAAGGCGAGAAAGAGCTAGAGATGATACGTCTCAACGTTGAATCACTTTATCGGTTGTCAAAGTTTTATGTCATAGCCAGAAGAGAACAGGGTGGAGGCATAATCAACGTGGCCTCTACCGCCGCTTATCTTCCCGTTCCTTTCATGGCCGTTTACGCGGCAACCAAGGCTTTCGTATTGAGTTTCAGCGAAGCACTCTCAGAAGAACTCAAAGACAGTAACTTCAAAGTAATGGTTCTCTCGCCGGGACCGACCAACACAGAATTTTTCGAAGTCGCTTCCGGAAAAAGCAGAAAGGTGTACGGCTCCATGGCACCGGAGAAAGTGGTGAAAAAAGCGATGTCGGCTTACGAAAAAAGCAAGAGATCCGTAGTGAGTGGTTTTTCGAATAAAGTAGTTGCAGGAGGATCTAAAATCGCTCCAAAGGCACTGCTATTAAAAGTCGCAGGAAGGGTATTTCGCGACTTCTGATTTATAACGACCAGACAGCCAATTCTAAAAAACGCGAACTTGAACTCTCCCAATAAGCGTAGAACCAGCATTGGGAGAGTTCCCGTGAGTACCACTTCATGATGCCAATATCCTTCAGTGGCCATCCTGTTCTCTAGTAAAACTGGTGTTTTTTGCATCTTCCTGGCCACCTCAGTAGAGTTTTCAGGACGAACCGCATTCTATTGTAGATTCGGTAATGTTCAGAGCCAGTTTCTTTCCTTGAGTGCAAAGTAACCTTTCGTGCGTATGAGGATTTCCATTATGAACTCCCGATATACGTTCCCTCCTGAGAGAGTTCTAGCCCTGGTAAGTTCCATCATTGTTGTTTCCGCCTTCTCAATGAGTTCTCTCACCTGCTGCAAATCTCTCTTTTCAGGCGTTTCAACGTACAGTTTCAGTCTGCTTTTTAGAATTTCTACAGTCACCGAGAGCGCTTCTCCCCAGCGCTCGAATTCGTATATCCAGAGGGCCATTTCCTCAAGAAACACCGATGGGAGTTTGTCTTTCAGTCTTTTTGCAGACTCAAGTATCGTTCGTGCCTCTTTTTCAAGCCACACAATCGCCTCTTCAAGTCTTCCCTGGGAGCAAAGTGTTCTGAACTCTTCGATCACTTTCCTCGGTCTTTCCGATTGATCGGGATGTATCGGACTGATTAGACTGTATTCGCCAAAGAGGAGCATCTCGTCGATCAGTCCCGGAGTAAGTCTTCTCATGGCATTCACCCAGGAAATAGTTGCGTCATAACCGTAGGGGTCGTTTAAGAAATCGGCCGCTGCACCGAGAACTATCATGGAAGCGTGAGCCTGGTTCATCGGATTCAACACTATACCGCAAGAGTGATTCACGATTTCAGGATCCCTGCCGACGTACGGTCCGATATGCAACTCAGGTATCATACTCCCATCGTTAACCGGGTAATTGTCCCAGTAAAGTATCTCTCTCTTGAAGGCTCCGCTGGCCTTTATGGCGTCACTTTCAGGTATGTGCTGTGAACAGACTTGCGGACCGGTCCACATGATCTTGATATCAGGTAAGAGCCCCTCACCCAGTTCCCGGATATATTCTGATTCGGCTCTGCCGTGGTATTCAGTGGGGCAGATTATAAAATCGAAAACTGGCAATTCTCTTTTCAAAGCTTCGAAAATACTATTTGCAAAAAAAACCTGGGCACTGGCGAGCGACTTGAACCTTTCTTTATCCCTTTGGCTAGATAGCCTGAAAGGGATATCGTCGTAAAACAGTGCGAAGCTCTTGACTCCCATTTCGGTAAAACTCAACAATTTCCCGACGAATGTTTGCAGGTCGTCTTCGCTGGAATACTCAACCGTCAGACCTGGGCTGATCGCCATTGCCACATCGACTCCACACTGTCTGCCCTTTTCAACGACCATGGAAAAACCCTTCACAAAATCGTCGCCATAGCTTTCCCTCCAGCGAAACCTGTGAAGCTCGTCGTCTTTCGGAGCGTATATGTACAAATTGTACCCGTGATCGCCCATGAACTGGATGATATCGAATCGATCCTCCATAGACCAGGGTTTCCCGTAGAAGCCCTCTACAACTCCCCTTATCCTGAACCCTTTCACTTTTGATCACACCTTTCGCCTTTTGTTCTGGATTCCTGA
Organism: Mesotoga infera; assembly: GCF_900157305.1. Lineage (NCBI taxonomy): Bacteria > Thermotogati > Thermotogota > Thermotogae > Kosmotogales > Kosmotogaceae > Mesotoga > Mesotoga infera. The sequence continues at coordinate 2,765,253 of NZ_LS974202.1, read as the reverse complement.
TAAAGTCTAGCACATTCCTGCTCTTCAGTTTCTTAATTGTCGAAGATCCTGGAAATTCTAATTGTCTTTCTCGAGGTTTTAATGAAAGCCCCCACAATCGTTAAAACTTGCCGGATAATGTATAATCTTTAATTGATTGCAAACCGGACTATCTCAAAATTCAAGTTCAACGGGATTCTTTTGCTTTCCAGGTTTAGTTGTTAGAGGTAAATTGATGCGAAAGCTTATGAAGTATCTCAAACCCTATTGGGTTTTTGTAGTTCTGGCACCTGCGTTAATGATGCTGGAAGTCGCCATAGATCTTTTTCAACCGAGATTGCTTGAAGAAATAATCGACGTCGGGATAAAACAGGGCAACCTAGATATGGTTGTCAATACGGGATTGAAGATGCTGCTGATAACTTTCATAGGAGCGCTCGGCGGGATAGGCTGTTCAGTGACCTCTTCGATCGCCGCTCAGAATGCTGGAGCCGATATCAGAAGAAATCTCTTCAGTAAAGTCCAACACCTTTCTTTCGGTTCACTAGACAGATTCGGTACGGGTAGCTTGATAACCAGACTAACCGATGACGTCGTCCAGTTTCAGCATTTCATCATGCTGATGCTCAGGATGTTCGTCAGGGCACCCCTGCTTTTTTTGGGAAGTGTCATTATGGCCTTTTCGATAAGCTGGCGACTTTCACTGATCATCATCGCGATTATTCCCCTGATAGTGATGATAATATACTTCTCGATGAAAAAAGTACTGCCGCTTTTCACAAGAGTTCAGAAAGAAGTCGATAAGGTCAATGCAGTGGTGAGAGACAATGTTTCGGGGATAAGGGTGGTCAAGTCCTTCGCTTCTTCCAGGCAGGAATCGGCGAAGTTCGCCAAAACGAACGACGAATATATGAAGTTGTCGATGAAATCGGCCAGGATTCTCGTGGTCATTATGCCTCTCTTCTCACTGATTTTAAACTTCGGTATAGTGGCCGTGATATGGATAGGTGGTATTCAGGTCGAAGCCGGCGGCCTCCAAACCGGTCAGATAATGGCCTTCGTCAACTATCTCACTAGAATGCTTATGTCCATAATGATGATCGGCATGATGCTCATCTTCGTTTCCAGGGCCCAGGCTTCTGCCAGAAGGATTTCCGAGGTTCTCGAAACACCTGAAGAGGAAGATGTTGAAACCACGGAGAAGTTCGATCTCAATGGCCCTATAGTATTCCAAAGCGTGAATTTTTCATATGAAGGAAATGAAAGAAAGGTCCTCCGCGATATCAATCTCACTATCAACCCCGGCGAAACGGTGGCTTTCCTAGGAGACACGGGCTCGGGTAAATCGACTCTGGTCAATCTGATTCCAAGGCTCTACGAAGTGACTTCCGGTAGAATTATGCTGAACGGTATAGATATTACAAAGATCCCCAGAAGGGAACTCCGGAAAGAGATAGCCTTTGTCTTTCAGGAGACGATTCTCTTCTCGGGAAAGATAAGCGATAATATCGCCTACGGTAATCCCAACGCTTCGCTTGAAGACATACAGCAGGCGGCCGATATGGCGAGGGTTGGAGACTTTATCTCAACGCTCCCCGAAGGTTACGACACAAACTTGAGCCAGATGGCTACGAACCTCTCGGGAGGTCAGAGACAGAGAGTAGCCATTGCCAGGGCTCTCGCGTCCAGAGCACGAATCATAGTCTTTGACGACAGTACAAGTGCCCTTGATGCACAGACTGAAGTCGCAGTAATGAAGGCGATAAATGACAGGCTCAAGTGCACCAAGATCATAATCACCCAGAAGATAAGCTCGGTAGTCAACTGCGACAGAATATACCTCCTCGAAACCGGCCGCATAGTGGCAAGCGGAACCCACGGCGAGCTTATGAAGACGAGCGATCTTTACAGAGAAATCTACCGATCGCAATTCGGAGAAGTTGGTGAGGAAAGTGCCTGAAGAGAAAAGAGAAAGACCGGCCGACATCCAGATCAACATAGGACCACGCAGGGGCGGGCCCGGTGCCGGAAGAATCGCACCTGTGAAGAAAGCCAGCGACCCACGCAAAACGCTTTTCAGGCTGCTGGCGTTTCTGGGTCACGAAAAAAAAGGTCTTCTTTATGTCTTGATTTTTACGGTTCTATCTTCCATCGCAAGTATCTTCGGTCCCTTCCTTCTAGGAAAGGCCATTGATGATCACATACTTGTGGGAGACCTTTCTGGGTTGGCCGTTATTGCAATCTTTATGGCCGCCATTTACGCATTATCCTCTCTTTTCCAGTGGCTTCAAGGATATGTCATGATCGGTGTTACTCGGAGGACGGTTCGCAGACTCAGACAGGAGGTCTTCGACAAATACCAGACGTTGCCTGTGAAGTTCTTTGATACACACTCACACGGTGAACTGATGAGCAGGGTGACGAACGATATCAACAATATTTCTACCACGCTCAGCGAAAGTGTGACTCAGCTCCTATCAAGTCTCCTCTCTCTGGGTGGTATAGGAATAATGATGTTCGTTCTCAGTCCCATACTTGCCCTTGTGTCTTTGACTTCGGTCCCTTTGGTAGTTTTGGTTACGGGCTTGATCGCAAAGCAGAGCAAAAAGAACTTCATTTCGCAGCAGAAAGCCCTGGGAGAGCTGAACGGCTATATAGAGGAGAGGATTTCTGGAGAGAAGGTTGTCAAAGCATATGGAAGAGAAGATTTCACGATCGAACAGTTCCAGAAGATTAATGAATCTTACAGAAAGTCAGCCATTCTTGCCCAGATATTCGCGGGCATGTTTGGTCCGGTGATGAACATGGTTAGCAACTTCGGATACGCCGTTGTTGCCTTCGCCGGAGGGTGGATGACGATAGAGGGAATGATAAGCGTCGGTCTTGTGGCCAGCTTTGTGGTATATGTCGGTCAATTCAACAGACCCATTAACCAGATTGCACAGCTGTATAATTCCATTCAGGCTGCTCTTGCAGGAGCCGAAAGAGTCTTTGAGGTTCTGGACGAAGAGGGAGAGAAAAAGCCTTACGAGAACTTCTTCCCCGAAAAAATAAAAGGAAAGGTGGAGTTGAAGGAGGTAGATTTCAGTTATGACGGCAAGACGATCGTTCTCAAAAAGGTAAGCCTCGATGCTCAACCGGGTCAGGTCGTTGCACTGGTGGGCCCGACCGGTGCCGGTAAGACCACTATCGTGAACCTCCTGACTAAATTTTACGACATCGAGAGTGGAACTATCTACATAGACGATCACGACATATCCTCCTTCGACAGGGAGCAACTAAGAAAAAAGTTGGGTATAGTACTTCAAGATACGCAGCTTTTCATGGGAACGATAAGGGAAAATATACGTTATGGCAAGCCGGATGCCAAAGATGATGAGATCCGAAAAGTCGCCAGGATGGCCAACGCCGATCACTTCATCGAGAGCCTTCCGGAAGGCTACGATACGCTTATATCCTCGAACGCTGACAGTATAAGCAAAGGTCAAAGGCAGTTACTGGCAATAGCGAGGATAATGCTTCTCGATCCAGAAATACTGATTCTTGATGAAGCCACCAGCAATGTGGATACCAGAACGGAGATGCACATACAGGAAGCCATGAGAAATCTGATGCGGGGCAGAACCAGCTTCGTCGTCGCTCATCGTCTGAGTACCATAAAAAACGCCGACAAAATATACGTCATAAATACTCACGAAGTGCGTGTATGTTACAGCTAATAGAAAGGAGCAAGAGAAGGAGAGCGGAAACAGGAATCGAGGAGATGGAAGTCGATTTTGACCTGTTCCAGGAGTAAAGACCTGAGCATAGAGATAGCTCTTTGGATCGTTTCGAACACTTTATACCTCTTTGTTTGAGACTTAGTCTTCTCGAGAATGAATCGATGAAGGTCATTGAAAATCAGATAGGCGAGAATAACCAGGATGATCCAATGCTTTTGGCCATCTTGAGTTGAGAGTACGGCTTTGCCGAGCGAGAAGTGTTGTTTGGCAGTCTTGAAGTAGGACTCAATGGACCATCTGTTGAGATAATACAGAAAGATATCCTCAGATGAAAGCTCAGTATCTGAAGAGATTAGGGTGGTTCTTCTCCCATCATCCAGTTCGGCCACAACTATCTTGAGAGGAACTCTAACAGACTTGAAGCGAACAACTCTCTGGTGGAATCTGACGGTTCTATCTCTTATTATGGCCTCCTCTGAGAAATCACGAACAGAGTCCTGGTAGTGGGACACTCTGGTGATAGATTCTTCAGTCTTGAATAAGAGATTTCCCCTGGCTTTCCCGATGAAAGTGATTCCGAACCAAAGTTTGCAGGACTCTATCACGTGGCTGTTGGTGTACCAGGAGTCTCCAAGAAGCACTGCATCCCTTATCTCGCTCTCTTTCAGCCAATCTATAAGTCTTTCAATCTTGGTGGGGCCTTCTTTCGAGTTCGAGAACATCATCTCCAGAGGGAAGAAACCATCGCTGACTCTACCAACGGTAAGGAGAACCTGTGCCTGGCAATACCGCTTCTGATTATGATCATACGTTAGAGTGGTGAAAGGTATCTTCTTGCTCCTTCTGGCCAGTTGAGTATCATCCACAACCAGGATCATCTTCTCCAAAGAGGTTGAGAGAATAACCTTCTGGATCAGCTTCTCGAGGTTATTCCAGAAATCAGGATGACCATTAACAAACCTGGTAAGAGTTGTATGAGCCACATTGTTCAGAGGGTCTCTAGCTATTGAGGAGATCGAATTATGTCCAGGTTCCAGTATTCCCTGTATAAGAATCAGGATATCTTTAAGATAGAAGGCTTCTATTGAAGAGAAGAAATCACCAAAGTGTAGCTGGACAAAATGCTTAATTGATGCAAGAATACTCATAACCGGTCGCTCCTTTGTGTGGTTTGTTTGGACAAAATATTCTACATCTGGAGCGTCCGGTTTTCTATTCTCCCCTTCTCTATTCCTTTTTCAATGACCTTTTTCCTTTGTTTTGCCTTTCTGATTTATTCTTCCGTTACTTTCATGCACTCCGTGAGATAAATAATGGCGAGATAATTGAAAGCGGTACACACAACGAACTAATCGCCCGTGGCGGCTTCTATAAAAGTCTCTATACGACTCAGTTCTCGCTACCGAAGGAAAAGACCGCTTGAGGAGGCGAAGATGATTTTCAAAAACCTATTTTTGAAGCGTGGTTTTAAGTGTCCATTCATAAAGTTGATAGAAAAGATGAGAAATAAGAAGCCCAAATTCTACGCTGAATGAAGCGTGGTGCTCACCGGGAGGTATATATGGAAGAAAAAGTGAGGTTTGTAGAGATAACAGAGGATAATCTGATTGAATGTCTGAAGTTGAGCAAGACGCTTCTGGAAAACCAGGATAAGGCTGTAGCCTCCAACGCCGTGTCGATAGCACAGGCGCATTTTGCGAAGAACGCCTGGTTCAGGGCTATATATGCTGGAGACGCGATGGTGGGTTTCATAATGTTAGATTATACACCGGTTCCAGAGTTGGGTGACATTAAACACGCCTTTCTCTGGCGTTTCATGATAGGCGGTAACTATCAGAAGAAGGGCTATGGGAGCGATGCGCTCCACCTTCTCTTTGAGAACCTTAAAGAGAGGGGATACGAAAAGCTCCTGACCTCGTGCGTCGTTAAGGAACCCAGCCCGCTTCAGTTCTACTTGAAGCTTGGCTTTATTGACACCGGCAGATGGGACGGCGACGAAAAAGTGCTGCTCAAAGATCTCTAATCATTCATCAATTACAGGTATCGATTCACACAGTCGAGTTTCCCAGCCATTGCAGTTTAGCCGATCTACAATATCACAAACGGCAGACCGTTAACGGTCTGCCGTTCTATCTGGTCAGGAAGCGGGGATTTGAACCCCGGACCTCTGGTTCCCGAAACCAGCGTTCTTCCAGCTGAACTACTTCCTGTCTGGAAAATTCTATCACGTGGAGAACACAGTTTCAACAGCTTCTTTCTATGAAGGCACTTCCAAGCACGACTTCGTCATTGTAGAGCACTGCCAGCTGTCCGGGGGTTACTCCCCAAGCGCCGTCCGAAAAGCTTATTGCGACCCTGTCCGCTTCTAAAAGCTTGACATGCGCCTTAACAGCGTTCATGGAACTGCGAATTTTACAAAGACAATCGAATTCTCTTTCCGGTTCTATGTACCAGTTTGGATCAACTGCTTCGAGACCGAAGGAAACCAGTTCCTCTCTACGGCCCAGAACGAGTCTGTTACCGGTGAAATCGAGATCCTTCACATATAATTTTTCTCTGAAGTTTATCCCTAATCCCCTTCGCTGGCCTATCGTGTAATCGGTGAGACCGTTATGACGGCCGATTACTTCACCGTTTCCCTTTACTATATCGCCGGTGGAACTTTCTATTCCCTCTCCGTGAAGAAAGTTCCTATAATCGTTGTCAGGTATGAAACATATCTCCTGGGAATCCTTCTTCGAATGTACCGGAATTGCCAGCGATCGAGCCCTATGCCGCACTTCTTCTTTCGAGAGTTCTCCGTTTGGAAAGCGAATGAAGGAAAGTTTCTCCTTCTTCACTCTCGAGAGGAAATAGGCCTGGTCTTTCCGGTCAAAGCTTGCCCTGGCGAGAAAGAAACGCCCGTCATCGTCGCGAATTATCCTGGCATAATGGCCTGTGGCTATCGCTTCGTTGTTATCTGCCAGGATTTGTTCGGCGAAGATTCCGAACTTTATTATATCGTTGCATAAAACGCATGGATTGGGGGTGAGTCCCGTGGCGTAACTGACTTTGAAATACTCTATCACAGTCTCCCTGAACTGATGGCTGAGATCCAATATCTTCAATTCGATACCCAGGTGTTCCGCAACCTTCGTAGCATCTTCTACGGCCTGAGTAATCGCTCCGTCTGTTGGAAGTACTATCATGTGGTATCCCGTAACGCTGTATCCGGATTCTATCATCAATGCTGCTGCAACGGCGCTGTCCACCCCGCCGCTCAATGCTATACCGACCTTCATCTTTAATCACCCAGTCAATGTTAGCAACCTTTTTTGGTGAGAGTGTTGCGAAAGGGTATAATAAAAATGTAAGAAAGGTCCGAATGAATAGTTAGTTATTTGGGACAATCGTTGCACTATTGAACTTGTTTAGTTCCATTACAGAAAAATGCGGGTATCACAAATTCATTTTTTTGAGTCCATAATCACTTCATCTTCAATCAAAAGGAGGGGTACTATGAAAAAGATCTTGCTTGTATCACTCGTGATTCTTGTTTCGGCGATTTCGCTTTTTGGGGCCAAATATGTGGTTGGCACCAGTGCAGATTTTCCACCGTTCGAATACGTACAGAACGGTGAATTCATGGGGTTCGATATCGATTTGATCAAAGCGATCGCTGCCGAAATGGGGTTCGAAATTGAAATAAGGGATATGAGTTTCGATTCACTGATCGCCGCACTAGTATCCGGCAATTTGGATATAGTCATATCTGGTATGACTATCACCGCCGAGAGAGCGGAGGTCGTTTCCTTCTCCAAACCTTACTGGACTGCCGATCAGAGTGTTGTGGTCAGAGAGGACTCCGATCTTACCGTAACTGTCCTGTTTGGAAAGCACAGCATTGGTGTACAGACCGGAACGACCGGTGATATCTGGGTTGAAGACAACCTGGTAACTACGAAGATTCTAACAGGCGACTTCAAGAGATATGAAACTTATACACTTGCTATGACAGACCTGATCAATAGAAATCTCGATGCAATTGTTCTCGACTCACCCGTGGCACAGAGTTTTGCCAGTGTAAGGCCCGTTAAAATCGTAGCTATTCTCAAAACTTACGAGGATTATGGAATTGCCGTTAATAAAGCGAATAAAGCCCTTCTTGATCTGATCAACGAAGGAATAAGAAGACTCGAGAGCTCGGGCAAGCTGGCCGAACTGAATCTAAAACACTTTTGATCTGAAGGGCGGAGGTAATCATAGATAAATTCGGACTGATTATCGATTCCTTACCCGCACTCTTTAATGGTTTGTGGGTAACTTTGCAGATAACCTTTTTCACGCTGGGGTTGGGCCTGGTTCTGGCCCTCCCCATTTCTTTTGGCCAAATATATGGCAACAAACTTCTAAAAATGATAATTGCGGTGTACGAAAAAATTCTTAGGAGTATTCCCGAACTGGTCATACTGTTCCTGATATTCTACGGATTTCCCAGAATCGGGGTTCGTTTCTCGCCTTTCGTGGCCGTGGTTATCGGCCTGGGCTTAAGATCGTCGGCATACCAATCGCAGGTCTTCAGAGGGGCCATAAATTCAGTAAGCAAGACCCAGATGAGGGCGGCAAGATCTCTGGGGATGAGCAATTTGCAGGGGTTCGTCTTTATCGTTCTTCCCCAGGCGTTTAGGATAGCTCTTCCACCCTGGACCAACGAGTTTACTATTGTTCTTAAAGATTCATCGCTCGCCTACGCTCTCGGAGTCACCGAAATACTTCGGCAGGGCGGTTACATTATCGCTACAAAGCACGAACCGATGATTATTTACCTGACAGTAGCGGTTTTCTATTTCGTCGTTACCATCATTATAAACAAGAGTCTTGGAAGGGTTGAGAAAAAGCTTGCAATACCGGGATTTGATGTAAAGGAGACCGTTAGATGAGCGGAGAAGACATCGTTTTGAAGATAGAGGATCTGAAGAAATCCTTTGGAGACAAGGAAGTCCTGAAGGGCGTTTCGTTCGAGATGAAAAAGGGTGAAACCAAGGTAATAATAGGGCCTAGCGGAACCGGAAAAAGTACGCTCCTGGCCTGTATAAACATGCTAGTTGTACCAAACGGTGGAAAGATCTGGCTAGAAAGCGAAGAGATTACCTCAGTGAAAAACCTGAATAAAATCCGTCAGGAGATAGGCTTCGTGTTTCAGGATTTCGGACTTTTCAGTCATCTGACAGCATTGAAGAACGTTATGATTGGCCTCACAAAAGTAAAGAAAATGGATAAAGAAGCTGCCAGAGAGCTCGCTATGGCGGAATTGAGACGAGTTGGCCTGGAAAGGGAAGCCGATCTCTATCCAGCTCAACTCTCTGGAGGGCAGAAGCAAAGGGTGGGCATAGCGAGAGCCCTCGCGATGAAGCCGAAAATAATCCTATTCGACGAACCTACATCGGCCCTGGATCCGGAGTTGATAGGAGAGGTCCTGTCGGTCATGAAGAACCTTGCCCTCAGTGGCATGACCATGCTGGTGGTGACACACGAGATGGGTTTCGCCAGAACCGTTTCCGACGAAATCATCTTTATGGAGAATGGTTACATAGTTGAGCAGAGTTCTCCGGAAGAAATGTTCAAAAACCCCAAGAATCAAAGGACCAAGGAGTTCCTTTTCAAACTCAACGAACTCTACGGGGAGTGAATCGAGTGGAGAGAATATGGGACATAGCTGTAAAATACTGGCCCAAATTACTGGAAGGTCTCGGAGTAACGATGGAAATGACTCTTATTTCTGTGTTGGCTGGTTTCCTGATCGGTGTCGTCCTGGCAATAGCCAGAGTTTACGGGAATAAGCTCTTCTACGGCTTATCGACAGGAATAATCGAGATAATAAGAGGAACACCGTTGCTCGTACAGCTTTTCATACTTTATTACGGTCTTCCCCCGTTGGGAGTCAATCTTTCTCCCTTCACAGCGGCGATAATTGGCTTCTCTATCAACAGCGGCTGTTATCAGGCCGAATATCTCAGGGGATCGATACAATCCATTTCCGGAACACAGATGAAAGCTGCCAGATCTCTAGGAATGTCCAAAACGCAGGCTATAATGCAGATAATAATGCCGCAGGCTCTCAGAAGAGTTATCCCGGCATGGACTAACGAATTCATCTATCTTCTCAAGTACACTTCTCTGGCTTATATCGTCGGAGCTCCCGAACTCATGGCCCAGGCCAAGTTTATCGCATCACGTAACTTCCAGTTTTTCGAAGTCTATCTGGTGGTTGCGGTCATCTATCTAATCGTGGTGCTTTTATTCACCAAGATCTTCAGCATACTCGAAAAGAAAGTAGAAATCCCCGGTCTTGAATGGGTTAGATGACTCCCAGAGCTTATAGCGAACCGGACGGAGCTTTGAACAACATATCCGCTCGAGGCTATAATTGACTATAAATAAGAAGCGGAGGTGTTGCTTTGTTAATCGATGGAGAGCATCTTTCCCTTAAAGAACTATACAGCGTTGCTTTCGACTACGAAAAGGTCGGGATCGACACTACCGTAATTGAACTTCTGAAGCAGAGAAGGCAATTCCTCGAAGAAGATAGTAAAACGCATACCATTTATGGTGTCAACACGGGTTTTGGAATCCTTGCCGATAAAAAAATATCGCCGGGCGACTTAGAGATTCTTCAACGGAACCTGGTTCTCTCTCACGCGGCCGGAACGGGAAAAACACTGCAAAAAGAGCTCGTGAGGGCTATAATGCTGGTCAGGGCAAATTCGCTATGCAAGGGGCTATCGGGGATAAGGCCTGATGTTGTCAGTCATCTGGTAGATATGCTCAATCTGGACGTTATCCCGGTCGTCCCGGAAAAAGGTTCCGTCGGTGCGAGCGGTGATCTCTCGCCGCTGGCTCACATCGCTATGGGGATGATCGGCCGGGGAAAATGTCTCTTCAAAGGCGAAGTGATCGAGTCTCGGGAGGCCCTCAAGAGAGTGGGGCTCGAGCCTATCGTGTTGAAGGCAAAAGAAGGTTTGAGCCTTCTTAATGGAACCGCCTTTATGGCTGGAATAGGAGGTTGCGCAGCCCATATAGCCCGCCGGATATTCGAAGAGGCCATAACCGTCTCGGCGATGTCTGTTGATGCGCTCATGGGTAGTACTTCACCCTTCGATGCGAGGATCCACCTTGCCAGACCACATCCCGGGCAGGGATATGTTTCGAAGTGCCTGCGAGAATCTCTCGAAGGAAGTGAAATAAGGAATTCTCATCTCAAGTGCGACAGGGTGCAGGACGCATATACCCTGCGGACTATTCCACAGGTTTACGGGGCCGTCTATGACACTATCGAGTATGCTCGGGAGGTTATTGAGCGAGAGATAAACTCGGCTACTGACAATCCGCTGATCTTTGAAAACGGAGATGTTATATCCGGCGGCAATTTTCACGGGGAACCCGTTGCACTGGTTCTGGACTTTCTTTCGATAGCGCTGACCGATATGGCCAATATGATAGAGAGAAGGATAGACAGGCTGGTCAACCCGAAACTCAACGACCTTCCTCCTTTCCTCACCACAGGAAGAGAGGGGCTAAACTCCGGTTACATGATATGGCAGTACACGGCGGCTGCGCTCGCCTCGGAGAACAAGACCCTTGCCCACCCGGCAACGGCCGATTCGATACCCACGTCAGGGTTTCAAGAGGATCACGTCAGCATGGGCGCCTGGGCAGCCAGAAAGCTTTGGATAATCCTGGACAATCTGATGACGATGATTTCGATCGAAGCTCTTCTGGCTTACAGGGCTTTGGGGTTCAGACATCCGAAAAAGTCAGGTTCGTCGATCGAGAGGCTCTTCAGTGAGATAAAAGAGGTCGTTCCCGAATACCTCGAAGACCGATACTTCGGCGATGAGTTCGAAAATGTCCTCGAAGTTCTTCTGGAAAGGGCCGGCCTGGAGGCACTTGGACGAAAGGTCAACGGGAAGTGAGTTTCACAAGAAATAACAAAAGGGATAGCATAGCTACCCCTTTTTGTGCTAACATTATGGTGCCGGGGGCGGGACTTGAACCCGCACAGGCGTATGCCCACATGAACCTGAATCATGCGTGTCTGCCAATTTCACCACCCCGGCACTGCACTAAATTAGTTTATCATCCGCTGTGTGAGGTGTCAAGAGATAATGTCAAAAGAAATTTATCGCCAGTTCAACGTACTCAAAATGCTTTTGGTGGTTTCAATCTTATTTTTTACGGTTTTCCGATTGTTTGCTGCGGAAGTTTCCGGAAAACCCATTGCTTTGTTTCTAAACGACCCGGCCTACGATTTGGCTCTTTCGCCGATTGAGAGGTCTCTGGCTGAGCAGGGTATCGTGTACAGGATATTCAAGATATTCAAAGACGAACTTCCCGGAGACGAAAAGGATTACTCAGGCATAATCATAGCCGGCGGAGATTCAATGAGGAACTACATAGACTGGAACAACAAAATATACCAAGGCGGTGAAATAATTCTACGCGGTGAAGTCCCGATACTGGGCATCTGTCTAGGCCACCAGATAGTGTCACGAGTGTACGGATCGGTCATGTACTACAGTGAAGAACGGCGCTGGAACAACGTTAAAATCCTGCTAAACGATCAGATTCTCGAAGGGTTGTCTGATACACTGCTAGTTTGGGAGAATCATGCATACGCTGTGGCGAAGCTCCCCGAGGGATTCAGGTTGATGGCCAGCAGCAGTACCACTCCTATACAGATGATTAAGCACGAAAGCAAAACGATTTACGGAGTACAGTTTCATCCAGAAACTTCCGAAGAATTTCTATCGAACCCTCCAGGCTGGAAACTTCTTTCAAATTTCGCAAAGATAAGCAAGGCCAAGACCGTTCCGGTGCCGCTGCCCCCCAACGGCAGAAAAGTCTTTCCATACTGAAAGATGACAACGGAGTAGGAGAGGATATCACTGTCTGTCTCTTTTTTTCTTGAACGCGGCTATCAGGTCGGTCTTTCTCTCTTTACCTTCGATCAGAGCCCTGACGTTTTTTCTATGTCTGAAAAGCGCAAGTACAAAGAAGGCAAGCATCCATAAGCCTACGCCCGTTCCCTGGGTGAAGAAGAGGATTATCGAAAGCAGGAGCAAGGCCAGGACGGATCCGAGTGAAACGAACTGCGTTATCAGGACTATCGGCAGCCAGATTCCGAAAAAGACGGCTACATACCAGGGAATCAAAGCAGAGAGCGTTCCAACTGTACAGGCGACGGCCTTGCCGCCACGGAATTTCAGGAAGATCGAGTAACTGTGACCGATGGCCGCGAAGAATCCTATCATCATACCTTCGGTCATAGATATGCCAAAAATACTCCTGGCTATTATTATCGGTAAGAAGGCCTTTACACCGTCCATGACCATGGCGGCCGCTCCGAGCCAGCCTCCCATGTTGCGTAAAACGTTAGTTCCTCCCACGTTACCGCTGCCAACTTTCGTTATATTCACGCCAAAGAACAGGGGAACGAGAAAGCTGAAGGGTACAGAACCCATGAAGTAGCCGATTACGGCGAAAATAAGGTATCTCATCTCTTCCTCCTTAGTTTGAGGAATACAGGGGTACCTTCGTATCTATCGAAGTTCTGCCTGATCGTGTTTCTTATCCCTCTGAGGTAAGTCTCAGTGAAAAGGTCAGGGTCGTTGACGTTCAGCATTATCAGCGGTGGTCTGCCAGATATGTGTGAACCGTAATATATCTTTCCCCTCTTCTTTCCTTTACCAGGTGGCGGGGTGGTTTCGGAGTACCTGGAAAGCAGCGTGTTAAGAAGCGGAGTAGGAATACGGAGATCGATCTTTTCGCTTACGAGTTTTATGCTGTCTATAAGCAGATCCATCCCCTTACCGCTTGTGGCCGAGGTAAATATCACGGGGCTGTAGTCGATAAAATAGAGATCTTGCTTTACCGTTCGTAGAAGCGCTTTTCTCCTTCTTTCGTCAATGAGATCGCTCTTGTTGAAGACTACTATGGTGGCTTTTCCGTTCTTCTCGGCTAGTCCCGCGATCCTTTGATCCTGGTTGCCTACTCCTTCGGTAGAGTCGATAACCATTATGATCACATCGGATCTTTCGATAGCATCTATTGCCCTCATTACGCTGTAGTACTCGACGTTCATGACTTTCACTTTCGATTTCTTCCTGATGCCGGCGGTATCTATAAAGGTCATTGCTTTTCCATCTATAGTGAGCGTTTCATCAACAGTGTCCCTGGTCGTACCGGCTACCTCCGTTACCAGGCTCCGGGGGCTTCCAACTATCCAGTTGAAGATGGACGACTTTCCCGCATTAGGTCTGCCTACGATAGCCACTCTCAGAGAGCTCTGTTCCTCTTCTTCAATGTGAACTGAATGACCAAGTTTTTCGAGTCTCTCGAATATCTCGTCGATGAGTCCGTCGATGTTCAGGCCATGCGCAGCAGAGATCTTTATCGGATCACCGAAACCCAGGGCGTAGATATCGTTGGCGGCCGTGTAAAAAGCTCCTTCACTCTCAACTTTGTTGGCGACGAACACAATCTCTTTTTTCTGCCTTCTGAGATAGTCCGAGAGTTCGATATCTGCGCTTGTAACTCCCTGACGACCGTCAACCAGAAAAATCAAGAGGTCACCCTCTCCGAGCAGCTCGAGAGTGACCTCTTTCATCTTTTCTTCAACTATATTTTCGGGATTTTCGAACAACCCGCAAGTATCTACCAGCTGGAAGGTCTTTTGCTGCCAGTTTACCCTGCCTACCGTGAAATCACGCGTTACACCCGGAATATCGTCCACTATGGCCTTTCTTCCTCCAACGAGTCTGTTGAATAGCGTGGACTTTCCAACGTTCGGACGTCCTATGATAAGGACAGTTGCCACTAGAGGTTTTCTCCCTCTTCTTTGAGCTGATTCTTTATCATTTCGCCCAGATTGCTGGAGATCGTCATGCCGTTGCCGTTGAGGTCCTTCATCACTTCTTCGGATTCGGCCGCTTCTTTGTCCTTTATCAACTGTCTTATAGATACAACCATGTTTCTGGTATCGTTATCGGGGTCATACACCAATCTTATTATCTTATACTGATCGTGATTTCCGATGCTTACAGCGTCTTCGATATTCTCCACTCTTTCGATGGAAACCTGAGAAACAGGGAGAAAGGCTTCTACGCCATAGGAGTCCACCATCACTATGGCCCCGGACTTCGTCAGTCTTGTCACCGTACCGGATATGTAGTCCCCTACTGATAGTTCGCGTGAAACTCTTTCCCATGGGTCGGCCGTAGCCTGCTTGATGCTCAATCTCATTCTTCTGTTTACACTGTCTATGGAGAGTATCTTAACCTCTGTCTCGTCACCCTCTCTGACCACATCTTCTATCCTGTCCACGAAGTTCCACGATACCTCAGATACTGGAACGAATCCCGATACATACTCTTCAAGCTCAAGGATTACTCCCGTGGGAAGGACCTTGGCTGTCTTCGCTTTCACGATGTCGCCTTCGCTGTACTTTTGGCCGATGTTTTCCCAGGGATCGCCCATGGCTTCCCTGTAAGAAAGAGAAAGAGTCCTTTTCTCAACGTTTATTTCTTTGATATTGACTTTCACTTCGTCTCCGACTTCAACGACGCTCTTGAGATCTTTCTTTATATTTCCCCAGAATACCTCTGAAATATGTACCAAACCTTCCACGCCCGGTTCAAGCGAAACGAAGAAACCGAAGGGTGTTATGTTCTTCACTATGCCAACAGCGGTCGAACCCACCGGATATCTATCCTCAAGAGTTGCCCAAGGATCCTCGCTCATCTGCTTGAGACTCAGAGAGATCTTCTTTTCATTTTCATCGATCCCGATGATCTTGGCCTTCACAGTGCTGCCGATCTTCAAGAGATCACTTATTCTTACTCCCGGGTCCCAGCTCATTTCCGATGCCGGAATCAGAGCGGTTACGTTGTCGTTGAGTCTCACGAAGGCCCCGAAGTTCTTTATAGATTCCACAGTTCCTTCCACGACCTGATCGACTTCCAGCTTCTCGAAATAATCTTTGATGGCTTCGTCCTGGAAAGCCTTAAGCGAAACGACGACATTTATACCGTTTCTCTGTCTCTTGAATCTGAGCACCTTGAATTTCAAATTGCCTTCCGGAGCGCTTTCGCCCTTTCTTATCCCCGACTCGGAACCCGGAAGGAATGCTGGAACCGTTCTCAGAAGTCTTATATTGTAGCCGGCGTTAGTCTCGGAAACTACTCTGCCTTCTATTGGGGTTCCTTCCCTGAAAGCCTTTTCCACTCTACTGAGTGCCTGTCTCGCGTGGACCCTTTTTTCAGATACAGTGCTTCTTCCCTCTTCTTCGTTGGTCTTTATGACCATGACCTCTATCTTATCACCAACACTGTATTCGTTCAGGTCGTTTACCAGTTGATCCAGTGGAACAAAACCATCTAGCTTGCCTTCCATGATGACCATCAGGCCATCGGGCTGAATTGAGAAAACCTCAGCTTCCTTTCTACTGCCCTTCCTAGCAGAGGAGACATCCATCTGTTCGAAAATCTCCTCCATACTCAGGTTTTCATCTTGCCGGTCCAGTTTCTCTTCCATTGTCGGTTACCTCCCTCTTATTGTCTATGTAATCCAGTATCTTCTGGATCTGATCGTACGGTGTAGAAGTTCCGCTTATCACACCGATTTTCCCCATCTCTTCATGGGGAAGATCTCCGGTAGTTTGAACGTGTATAGCTCTCTTTCCCAGTCTTCTTATTATATCTAGAAGCTTTCTGGTGTTGGAGCTGTTTTTTCCGCCAACTACAATAACCGTATCTGCCTCGCGGGCCAGTCTTTTGGCTTCCGATTCGCGCTCTACGGTAACTCTGCAGATCGTGTTGTGTATTTCGACACGACCTCCAAGATTTTCTTCGAGGAAAGAGGAGAAGTCCTTGAAATCGTCGGTATTCATAGTAGTCTGGGAGATGACCGTAACATGTTCGATCGCTTTCAGGCTATCGACGACGGAACTGTAATTCTCTCCCGGCTCCACTATGAGATACCGTTCTAGTCTTCCCGAAAGAGCGGTTACCTCCGGATGATTTCTCTTACCAAAAACAACAACGAAACTTCCCCGGGCTTGTAGATCAACCGCAAGGCTAAATACATTGTACACTATAGGACATGTAAGGTCTATCACCTCGGTAAAAACCTCGCGCAATCTCTTCTCCGATTCCGGGTCGATTCCATGCGCCCTTATAATGGCTATACCATCTACACTATCGTAGCTGGATATATCTTCGATTATTTCCAGGCCGAGGCCTTTCAATTTTTTCATGACGTCTTCGTTGTGTACGATCTCGCCGGTCGCGAAAACGCTTTTTCCGCTTTTAAGAATCTTTATAGCTTCATTCACGGCCCGGTCTACGCCGTAACAGAATCCCACGGACTTCGAGAGCAGTACTCTCTGTCTTTTTTTCGCCATAGCCACCACTTTTTGCACGACTTCGGAGATACTCAAACCGGTCGTGTCGAGAAGAATAGCATCTTTTGCAGGTTTTAAGGGAGCAATTTTCCTGGAGGAGTCGTTGAAGTCTCTGACCTTCATTTCCTGGAGAACCGATTCATAATCGATCTCCTTTAACGAGGACAAGTGTTCTGCGTATCTCCTCCTCGCTCTTTCCTCGATAGAGGCTGTCAGGAAGATTTTCAGTTCGGCGTCGGGAAGAACCACAGTACCGATGTCTCTGCCTTCCATAACCACGTTTCCCTGTCTCGATAGGTTTCTCTGTTGCTCGGTCAGATAAGTCCTAACGTAAGGGTACCGGGCTATATCGGATGATAGCATCGAAACTTCGCTCGTCCTTATTTCTTCTCCAAGAGGTCTGCCATCAAGAGTTATACCATTCTCCGAAAGGGAGAAGTAAGTGTGATTCATCATTTCAACCATGGAGCTTTCATCGGAAAACTCTATTTTGAGCCTGTGAGCTTTGAGGGCCAAAGCCCTGTACATCGCTCCTGTGTCAATATAGACGAAGTTCAAATCAAGCGCCACGAGTTTCGCTACGGTGGACTTCCCGGAACCGGCAGGTCCGTCGATAGCGATCCTCACTCCCGATCGCCCGAATCTTTCAACTGTAGTTTCAGTAGGTCCAGTTGTTTTTGAGAGACTTCTGAAGGGGCTGAAGTCATAAGATCGGCTCCACTGGCAACCTTTGGAAAGGCTATAACATCTCTGATAGATGGAGCCCCAACTATTATCGCGACTATCCTGTCCAGTCCCGGCGCAATCCCGGCATGTGGTGGAGGACCGTACTGAAAGGCCTCCAGAAGATAGCCAAATTTCTCCATAGCCTCTTCTCTTGAGAGACCTATGAGATCGAAAACCCTGCTCTGTATATCCTGACGGTGGATTCTGACCGAACCGCTGGCGATTTCGTAACCGTTCAAAACCAGGTCATAGGCTTTTGATCTGACTTTCAGAGGCTGCGTGTCACCAAATTTCTCCAGATCGTCTAGATCCGGCATGGTGAAGGGATGGTGCTCGGCTTCAATCCTTCCCTCTTCCTTGTTGAAGGAGAACATGGGAAATTCCGTTACCCAAAGAAAATCGAAGCCTTCGGCCCTGAGGTTTTCCTCTTTCGTTATTCTGATTCTCAGTTGACCGAGAGCCCTGGAAAGCGACAGGCTTTCACCAACGCTGAGGAGTACCAAATCTCCCACTTCAGCGCCGAAGAATTCGACTACCTTCTCAACTTCTCTCTGACAGTGTTTGATTATAGAAGACTTGATTGAGTCGCTCTCGACTTTGATCCACATCAATCCTCCGAGTCCCAACTCCTTGGATTGTTGAGTGAAATCGTCAAGTCTCTTTCTAGAAAACTTCCCAGCCAGTCCTCTGATCATGAAACCTTTGACCTTCATTCCCTGACCCAGCGCGTCGCTTATGGGTGAAAAGGAAGTTCCATCGAACTGGGCGGAGAGATCTCTTATCTCCATTTCGTATCTCGTGTCGGGCTTATCACTCCCATAGAGGTCCATTACCTCTCTATAGGTAAATCTCTTGAAAGGTGTTTCAAGATCTACGCCGACGGCCTCCTTGAAAGCGTGTTTCATTAATCCTTCCGTAATTGAGAAGACGTCCTCCTCTGTCGCGAAGGACATCTCTATATCTATCTGAGTGAATTCAGGCTGCCTATCGGCTCTGAAGTCCTCGTCTCTGAAGCACTTGGCTATCTGGTAGTATTTATCGAATCCCGCCACCATGAGCAGTTGTTTGAAGATTTGTGGAGATTGGGGAAGCGCATAAAATTTACCGGGCTTCAATCTCGAAGGAACGAGAAAGTCTCTCGCACCTTCCGGCGTGGATTTTCCCAGCACGGGAGTCTCTACATCTATAAAACCATTTCTGTTAAGGTATGACCTGGTGGCCTGAACGAACCTGTGCCTGGTTACTATATTGTTTTGCATCGCGGGGCGTCTGAGATCGAGGTACCTGTATCTCAGATGCATCTCCTCGGAAGATTCTTCGTCTATATTTATATATATTGGCGGTATTGCAGATTCGGAGAGAATTTCCAGTTCGTCGGCGGCGATTTCTATATCTCCGGTTGACATTCCTGAGTTTCGCGCATCGCCGGGACGCTCTCTTACGGTACCCGTTACGGAAACACAGAACTCGTTGCCGAGTTTCAGCGCCATAGAATAGAGAGCTTCGTTCTGTGGATCGAAAACTACCTGAGTAAAACCATACCTATCGCGCAAAAGAACGAATTTTATTCCCCCGAGATCCCTTATTCGATCTACCCAGCCGTTCAGAATTACAATTTTTCCAGCGTCCGATATTCTCAATTCGCCGCAAGTATGAGTCCTTTTCTTCAAGTACAACACCTCCCCCATTCATAAATATTACCACGGGAGTTTATAGGATGGAATAATGATTTGTGGTAGAATCAATTCGAATATTTCCTTCGGGGAGGTGTAGAAATTGAAAAAGAGTCTTTTGCTTGCCTCACTGCTTATTTTCGGTCTGGTAATCTCTTCAGTGGCGGCGCCTGTCAATTATGTTGATGTTGCTCAGAATCACTGGGCTTACAATGCAGTCATCAATCTGACTAACCTCGGTATATTGAATGGTGTTCAGGGTGCCGACGGCAAACTGTACTTCAACGGTAACGATCCGCTGACCAGATATCAGACAGCAGTAATGCTACAAAGAACCATAGACTATATTGAGTTGAATTTCGCTAAACAGGGAACGATTCCGCAGTCAAGCATATCGGACGCCGGTCTAAGGTCGCGACTGGAAGCTTTAGAGCTGGCACTAACCGATACCAGTGGAAAGTTGATCGATACACTCGACTTGCAGCTGAGATTGACCGCCCTGGAAAGCAGGGTGAACTCCGTGGGCGTCGGAACGACCGCGACCACAGTGACGCAGAGCACGATCGATTCGCTCAGAAACCAGGTCATGAAATTCGTGGAGGACCTTTCTCTGACGACCAAGAAAATCGATACTCTCGCCCTAGACATTCAGAATATGCAAAACAGCATGGCTAATCTTTCGGTTATGGAGACAAAAGTTAACGACGCCGTTAGAAGAGTTGATACTCTGAGCAGCAGTTTGAGCGCCATTCAAATGAGTTTCTCGACGCACGACAGAGCCATATCGAACCTGGAAACCAGCGTAAAGACCCTTTCGACTGAAGTGAACGAGTTCGATGCGAAGATAAGTACTCTGACGAACAGGGCATCCACAAACGCTATAGAGATAGCCTCTCTAAAAGATACCATCAATACAATGTCGGGAAACACTTCTTCTATCAGGGATCTGCAAAACGCCATTACTTCTCTTGAAACTCAAATTGCGAATATCAAACTCCCTGCCGACGCCACCAAGAAACTCGACGATCTGTCTGCAAGGGTAAACACGATCGCATCCGATTACGTCAAAGTTGGCGATACTCAGAACTTTGTCACCAAGACCGATCTCAAGGCTAACCTGAATCTCTACGCTGGAATTGACGAACTGGCGAAGGTAAAGGAAGACAGCGCATCGCTTGCCAACAGTCTCGCGGCTTTGAGAAGCGATTTCAATTCGGAAACAGGCATAATCAAGAGTGACATCGGAAATTTGCAGAGAAGTGTGAACGCGGTCAACGAGATAGTGACTTTACACGAAAACGATCTCTCTTCACTGAAGAATTCGTTGAGTCTTGTAACATCTCTCAGGACAGATCTCACCGCGTTGAACAGCAAGTTCAACGCCCTAACCGACCAGCAGGCTATGAATCTTTCGGCAACTCAAGCGAACATTGCCGATCTTGAGAAGAGAATGAACGAAGCCAACAACCTGCTTAAAGTTTCGATTGATGCCGACCTTTCGAAGATCGCTCTTAGCCTTGATACCGTCAACACTCAGCTCGGTAAGAATGAGAGCGATATCAAGACACTGAAAACCAGGGCCGATACACTCGAGTCCAGGTTGAATGCAACCGTCACCAATCTCGATAGGTATCTCAAAACCAGCGACCTCGAAACCCAGCCCGTTATAACCAATCTCTCGGACAGGGTCGCGGAAATAAACAAAGCGACGGTCGATGCGGCAAGCAAGTCCGATGTGGAGACGCTGCAGAAGAAGCTGCAACCCTGGTTGATCTTCTCGGTTATCAGTGGACTCGCTGGACTTGGAGTGGCTATCTACGTGTTGATCGCTGGACCGATACCTTGATGTCATAGTTGCTGACAAAAAACCCGGGGCTTGACCCGGGTTTTTTGTTATAATTGAAGCTGAAAAGTTCCCTCTGGAGGTGTTCCATGAAAGTCGTAGATATTTCGGACTTGAGAAGTCATACTGGAGAAGAAGTCACGATACGGGGCTGGTTGAGAAGAAAGAGATCCAGTGGAAAGATCCAGTTTCTCTTTTTGAGGGACGGCAGCGGTTTCGTACAGGCGATCGTGGAGAGATCATCCGTCTCCGACAGCGTTTTTCAGAACGCCAATAATTTGAAAATGGAATCCAGCGTCGTCGTGAATGGTGTCGTTAAGGTCGAAGAAAGGGCGCCAGGAGGGGTGGAGCTCCTCGTTACAGATATAGAGGTGGTACAGATACCCGAAAAAGACTTCCCGATCAACAAACCGGACCACTCGATAGATTTTCTTATGGACAACAGGCATCTGTGGCTCAGAACCCAGAGACAGACACATATACTGAAAATCAGACACGAGATAATAAAGGCCGTCAGGGAGTTCTACAATGACCGCGATTTCATTCTAGTGGATACACCGATCTTCACCGGATCGATCGGCGAAAGCGCCGGCAATACTTTCGAGATAGATTATTTCGATTACGGCAAAGCGTACCTGGCCCAGACCGGTCAGCTCTATCTCGAGGCAGCGGCGATGGCGCTTGGAAAGGTTTACAACCTGGGCCCGACTTTCAGAGCCGAAAAGTCTAAAACTCGGCGTCACCTCATAGAGTTCTGGATGAACGAGGCAGAAGTGGCCTACTACAGACACGAAGACAACATAAAATTACAGGAAGATCTGGTCTCCTATATTGTGCATAAGACTCTTGAAAGGGCAGGCGACGATATTCTGGCGATCGGAAGAGATATCGACAAACTCAAAAAGATAGAAACTCCATTTCCGAGGATGACTTACGACGAAGCTATCAAGCTACTTCAAAAGAAGGGCTTCACGATAACCTGGGGAGACGACATCGGTGCCGATGAAGAGACGGCCGTAGCGAGTGAGTTCGATAAGCCCGTCGTTGTTGAGAAGTATCCAAAAATGATGAAAGCCTTTTATATGCAACCGGATCCCGAAAGACCGGAAGTCGTTCTCTGCGACGATATGCTGGCTCCGGAGGGTTATGGGGAGATAATAGGCGCTTCCGAGAGGATATACGAGCGTGAGCTATTGATCGACAGAATAAAGGAATACGGTCTGGACGTCTCGTCTTACGATTGGTATCTGGAGCTTAGGGACTATGGAACGGTTCCACACAGCGGTTTCGGCATGGGGATCGAGCGTGTTGTAGCCTGGATAGCTGGTCTAGAACATATAAGAGAGGCTATACCATTTGCAAGGACTCTATACAGGATTCATCCCTAGGAGGTTTCCATGGGGGAAGAGAGGTTTTTAACACCCGGTGAGGTACAGGAAGACAGTACCGGCAAAAGTCTGCGCCCGAAGACTCTTAACGAGTATATCGGTCAACCTCACATAAGAAAAAGGCTGGGCATCTCTATTGAAGCGGCCAAAGTCAGAGGAGAGGCCCTGGATCATGTTTTGCTCGCCGGGCCCCCGGGTTTGGGAAAGACCACCATGGCCCACATAATAGCTAACGAGCTCGGAGCAAGCATTTACGTCACTTCTGGACCGGTTATAGAAAAACAGGGAGATCTGGCTGCTATCCTCACTGGTCTGGAAAGGAACGATGTAATCTTCATAGATGAGATCCACAGGTTGAACCGCAGCGTCGAAGAGATACTATATTCCGCGATGGAAGACTATCAGCTGGATATAATGATAGGCAAGGGTCCAAGTGCCCGCTCGATAAGACTGGATCTGAACCCCTTCACTCTCGTGGGTGCAACCACCAGATCGGGTTTCATTGGTGCGCCTTTGAGAAACAGATTTGGCATGATCATGGAGATGGAGTTCTATTCAGAAGCAGATCTCAAGCAGATAATCCAGCGTTCTGCCGGTCTCCTGGATACGTCGATAACCGAAGAGGCTGCGCTGCTCCTTGCGCGCCGGTCTAGGGGAACTCCAAGAATTGCTAATCGCCTTCTCAGGAGGGTGAGAGACGTTGTGACCATCGAAGGCGGCCACGAGATAACAATAGACACAGTACAATCGGCCATGACGTTGATGTCTATCGACGAAGACGGACTGGACGCCATGGACAAAAAGATACTGACCGTACTCATTGAGAACTACCATGGCGGACCGGCAGGCCTGAAAGCGATTGCCGCATCGGTCGGCATTGAACCGGAAACGATAAGCGAAGTTTATGAACCGTTCCTGCTGCAGACTGGTTTCCTGGTAAGAACGAATAGAGGTAGAATGGTTACCGACAAGGCCTACAGACATCTTGGTAGAACCGAAGAGGGCGGCTCCGGTTTGCTCTGGAATTTCAATACTGGAAATCAAGACGAGGTTTGAAGTGTTCATCCTTTCGAATTTGCTGTATTCAATCGCTGTTGTGGCCAGATTGTTTCTGCAATTCGAGGTGCTGTCGATAATTGTATCAACCCTGTTAGGGCTTTTCAACCCGTACATGATCCCGGGTGTAAAGAGTTTTTTTGGCAAGATGTCCAGACTCACTATGGCTCCGGTGCAAAGGCTATGCCCTTTTCTGAAAGGTGACGCACTAGACTTCACGCCATTGGTGACGGTGCTGGCAATAGTATTCATAGATTTTTTTCTTGTTTCTTCTCTTTTCGATCTGGCGCAAAATCTGAGGTGAGTCAATTGAAGGCCGCTGTTTTTTGCAATAGAACCAAAATTACGTCCGTTACGCTGGATCTTTTGACGCGAGAAATAGAGTCTCACGGCCTCGGGGTTCATTATTGTGTGGACGGCAGTCCCTGTCAGGTTGAGGATGCTACCGTTATTATTACCTTCGGTGGAGACGGTACTGTTCTTAAGGCAGTTCCAACGGCCTATACCAGAGATCTTCCCATTATGAGCTTCAGGGTCGGAAGTGTGGGATTTCTCGCTTCTTTCGAAATCAATATGCTTCACGCAGTTCTGGAACTCTTTCTCCAGAATGCTCTACAATCAAGTGAGAGAGCTTTGATGAAAGTGAATTTCAAAGACGAGGTTCATTACTCGTTGAATGATTTTGTCATAGAACGCTCTTCTCCCAGCAGGACAGTAACTTTCACTGTATCGATTGACGGACAGAGCAGTTATCCAGTTGTTGGAGACGGGATAATATTCTCGACCAACACCGGCTCGACCGCGTATTCGATGGCCGCTGGAGGCGCGCTGGTAGACCCGGAGGCTCATTGCTTCCAGATAACACCGATCTGTCCTCACAACCCATTTGTAGGTTCTCTCGTTCTTTCCTCCTCCAGGAGAATCAGACTCGAAGTTGCACAGGACAAGGGATTCCCAATGGAAACTTACGTGGACGGCATCTTCAGCGGTAAACTATCAAAGGGAGACACGGTAGAAGTCCAGATGTCTAAAAAAAAGGTCAGACTGCTTCGCGAAGGAAATATGGATTTCGTGGCGTTGTTGAAAAAGAAGCTGGCCTTCGGTGGAAGGTTGAAGGATGATATCTAAGGTTGGGTTTGAAAGAATAGCCTTGTTGCGTTCGGATATACTCAAGATGGCTCGTTATATTCAGAATATTTGCAATAAAAGCTCCGTGGCGATGCTTGAGCGCAACGAACATCAGGCAAGAGATGTCCTCTATTCCGATTCCGTCATCGATCATTATCAGATCGAACTGCAAAAGACAATAATAAGCCTTACGGGAATCCTGACACCGACGGGAAAGGACCTGAGGTTTTTGACTATGACCATGAGTATAGTAAAAACGCTCGAGAGAATCGGGGACAAATTCGTCTCTATATGCGAACTTGCGATGGTTCTAATAAAGAAGCCGCCGATCGGTTATTACGAGAAGCTACGAACCATGTTCGACGGGGTCTCCCTGATGCTTAAGGGTTCCATCGATAATCTAGTCGATCCTTCGCTTTTAGAAGCCGAGAGACTTTGCCGGAACGATTCGAACATCGATAGCCTTCTCGAAGGAGTTCGCAGCGATCTATTAAGCAACATGGAACAATCTCCTTCGATAACGTCCAGAGCCGTAGATCTCTTGAGGGTATTCTGCTATCTCGAGGAAATAGCTGACCTTTGCACCGAGCTCATGGAGGCGGCCGTTTATATCGATATAGGAAAGCATTATCGCTGTATAAACGATATTTTTCAGCCCGTTGATTTCAAAGCCTACTGAACAGGGAGGCGAGTTTTTTGGGTACGCTCATAAAGTATATAGGCTATCAGACCCTCGGTTCTTTCTTCATCGGTCTGGGTGGTTTCATAGTGTTTGTCAGTCTTGAACTTCTGTACTACCTTTCCGATATGATAATCCGATACAAGGTAGGGATAGACAAGCTCTTTCTCCTCATATACTACAATCTCCCAGAGTTCATCGTCATGGGCATTCCGGTTGGTGTGCTTCTGGGAATATTCTGGGTCCTTTCCAGAATGCGCTCGGACAACGAACTCATAGCTCTTCAGACTCATGGTATATCCCTCAAGAAACTCGTAATACCCTTTTTGATTCTCGGAGTCGTGTTCAGCGGAGTTGCCTATTTGCTCAACGATTATCTTGTTCCAAACGCCTCCTCCAAGGCAACTGAGGCTATGGCGAGGTTCGTTTATCGACAGCCCGAAGTGACACTGAAAGAAAATGTATTCATGCAGGACAATCAGGGGCGGATGATACACGTTCGAAGAATAGATCCTGAAACCAAGGAGTTGAAGGGAGTTTCAATATACGAAGTAACGAGATCTGAAGTAACTCTTACAACGGCCACTTCTGCGGTCATCTCTCCGAAAAAATGGACCTTGAAAGATGTCAGGATCTACCAGGTAGATTCTTCGGGTTTCCTGGGGGCCGAGATGCAGTTCAATACCGCCGAGTTCGAGATAGATCAAGACATTGAACGTTATCTGGCCAGCTTCAAAGCACCAAAAGAGAAAACGAGCGCCGAGTTGAGACAGGACATAAAGGCTTTCAAGAACACCGGCATAGATACATCCTCGTTGGAAGTGGCTTTGCAAGAGAAGTACTCTATGTCTGTTGCCCCACTCGTAATAGTTCTCCTTGGTGTGCCCGTATCATTAATGTTCAATCTTCAATCTAAAGCCTGGTCGGTAATAATCACATTCTTACTGGTTGTCATCTACCAGGGTTCGGGTGCCTGGCTGAGTGGAATGGGCAAGGAAAACCTCATAAACCCCACACTTGCACCCTGGATTCCGAATATAGTTTTCGCGATCGTTGGAGTTATTGTGTACTCGCTCATAGATACCAAAGCGAGTTACAGACTCTCAGAAATGCTTACGAGGCTATTGAGAATCTCTGTGATACTTCTGGCGATCATTGTACCGGGAACTCTTATCGGAGCGAACGTGAGGATAGTTGGCGGAAGCATTCTGGGATCGCAAATGGGAAATGAGATACTCCTCCAGGATGGCGTGAGGGTCGATTACTCCAGTGAAACTCTTACAGCCACCATTGATGCTTCCAACGCTTCCGTCCTGACCTCCAACGGAAATCCAATATCAATATCTTTCTGGGGTAAAGTAACCATGGTCAGTAGTGAAACGACCATCAACTCGGAAAGACTTATACTCGATCTAACAAATGAAAAGCTGGAAAGTATGGAGATATACACTAGAACAGAAATAGAAGTACCCGCGGTGAGAGGAGATACCTCCAGTGATGGATCGAAAGTGCCTTTTTATGTCTATGGAAGCTACATTCAATCCACCATAGAGGCCTCTCCTACCATGAACGTCACAGATGGTTACATAACCACGTGCGACAGAGCTCACCCACATTACAAGTTCAGGGTTTCTTACGCGGTCGTCACACCTGGAAGGGGGATGTCGGTACAGAACATGATAATGTACATCGGCGACCTGCCGGTGTTTTATCTTCCCTACTACTATTTTCCTCTGGACAATCCCGACAGAAGACCATTCGATGTTGATCTAAGCGGAATTGTAGATGCCAAAACCAGAATAACCTTGAGATATCTTGAACTGGACTGGCTGCTTTTACAGGGGTCGTGGTACAGGAACTGGCTTTCGACGGAAGATGCCTTCACCGCTAAGGCCGCTCTTTATACTCCCTTTGGAGATCTCGAACTTTTCGGGCAGTTCGGACAGGAGAAGCAGACCAGTTACGGCGGATACGCGCTGATAAAGCCCAAACTGGAATGGATAAGTGTTCAGGGTGGAGCTTTATATATAACAGGGCCTTCGCTAAAAGAATTGCAAACGCCTTTCACGGGTCTGAACCTCGGCGAAACCATTACCTCCAGGAAAGTGACCCAGATGGATCCCTTCGCGATCAAGCAAACCATGAACGCCACTGAGTTGACTCTTGGATATGTTCAGTTTCTATCGCCCGAAGAGTGGGATATAGAACTCGATGTTTTTGGCGCTTACGCCCGTCTCGATGACAAGGCGCTTTGGATGGTTAACCTCCAGAAACTGACCATTCCAACTGAAGAAGGCTTCGATACGGGCTTTTTCAAGTTCAAAACCAGAGAATTCGACATCAGCGGTCTCTTCGGACAAAGATATATAAATAAGAAGATCCTGTACTCCCTCAGAACCAAGGCGTCGGCAGTCCAAACCGAGGGGGAACTCTTCGATGCGGATTTCTCAGTTAAGTCGTTGAATTTCTCGCTGGCCTCCGCGGCAGCCACTTTCACCGAACTTTTCGATCCGGCTAAAATGGAGGATTTCATTCTGGAAGTCAACACCTATCTTTTTACGATGGGAAATCTAAAAATTGGAGGAGATCTGAAAGGCACTTTCGACGCATCGACAACACAGTTGAAAATGACTATGCCAGCAGATAATAAAGGGATTGGAAAGAACTATCTGACCTTCGTGACTGACGATGAAAAGCTTAAAATAAACGGCAGATACGCCCTGGATTATGATTCTCAACACGAAAAGAACAAAGATAAAGTTTTCTGGATAGATCCCCTCGACCTTCTCTACAAAGACTTTATTACGGTTGAACTGAAGTTTTACTTCGAATCCAGATACGACGGCTCTTTCAAGATAGAAGGAAAGAAACTCAGAGTCTATAAGGATTTCGAACTGCTAAAAAAAGAGTGGGGACCCGTTTCTCTCAACGTCATTCTTGAGCCGGCCTACGAGATAGCATTCGAGTACGAATCGGGAAGCGACTTCAAGCTGACGAAGAATCAGATACCTATAACATTGAAGAATGAAGTTATGTGGAAGCCTATTGAATGGTACTACCTAGGAATCCAGTACAATCCCGTTCTCACGTACGATTTTCTCAAGAGCGAGTGGCGACTGGATCATCCCGGCAAACTCATAACAGGAGTAAGTACGGAGGTTCTGAAGATCGATTACTCGCTCGAGCTGGATTATGAAGAACTCATCGCGAGCCCTACGGATATGAACTGGCTGGGAAAAGGAGAGTTGAAGAGCGAAGGAAAATTCGACCTTTGGGGTACCACTCTCAGTCACAAATCGGATACCATTTTCATGCCTGTAACTTCAAAAGCTTCGGAGACCTCCTATTCGGTGAGCTTCGAGTCCGATATCTTTTCTCACAGTACCGAGAACAAGGTATATTGGCAATCTAACGATCTCTTCGACGACTTCGTGAACAAGGAGAGGTTGACTCTATCGTTAAAGACAAAGACCAAACTAGAGTTCACTCTTGACTGGACTTACGACGCTTCTCCCAATATCGTTGATAACGAAAGAAGGTTGAAGGACCTGAATTTCGGCTCTTCCATAACGCTGGAAGACTTCGCCACCTTTGCGCTGAAGTTCAGATATCCTTATCTATCTGGGCAGAAAAAAATATACGATAGAATCAGAGTCGAGTTAAACAACCTCACTATCGGAGAGATCAAATGGAAGAGCGCCTTCCTTGACTTTACGACTGGTTTCTCGACTTTTGACTCTAAATACAAGTTCCCGGCCAAATACTTCAGTGCTGCCGAAACCAGGGCACGTTTCGCGATCTGGGAATCGAAGCAGCTCGAAATATCTTCTTTAACGGTAGGAGAGTATTTCATAGCTACAAAAACGGCTTCCAACACCAATTACAGTGCGTACTCCCTGGGAGTCGCAAATGTGAAGTTCAACAACTCCATCGTGCTGGGAGGCAGCACGGGAAAGTTTGAAGAGTTCGGAATGAGCATGGAACTGTCCTTCACAGATGACATTGATTTCGTGATGCATATTAACGATCTGTACTTCCCGATGGGCTCCCTGTCCGACAAACCCGGTATATTGAAGCGCTTCTCTTTCGGGATAGACGGAAGTGGCGGCAGGAATTTCGTTGAGATAGGAACTTATGCCGGAGATATATCCCTGTGGGATGAATCAATAAGTAAGATCTCACCTCTCTATCTCGATCTCCATTGTATGGCCGCTGAGATAATTCTGAAAATCAGTTTTGGAAGTCAGGTGAAGACGTTTGCGGAAACGTTGGAGACTATTGCCGTGAAGTTCTACATCAAGGAATTGAAAGATAGGTACCTGGTCGTAGGGCTTCACAAAGGGGCGCCTTTCTTCAGATTCAGATTTTGAGGTGATAAGCTGTGACAGATTACGTAAAAAGAAAGGAACATCTGCTCGGAGTGATAAGCAAGATAAATGATTGCACGCGATGTCCTCTGAGCACGACGCGTAACAACGTAGTGCCCGGAGAAGGTTCCATTCAGTCTCCGATAATGTTCGTGGGAGAAGGTCCTGGCGCGGATGAAGACGCTTCTGGAAGGCCGTTTGTGGGGAAGGCCGGGCAGTTGCTAACAAAGATTCTCGAATCGGTGAAAATCGATAGACAGGACGTCTATATAACTAACATCGTGAAGTGCCGCCCACCAAACAACAGGGTTCCCACCACAGAAGAGAAGAGCGCATGCGCGCCTTACCTTCTCTCTCAGATAGCCATTGTCAGACCGAAGGTAATCGTCGCTCTTGGTGCTACGGCTTTATCCTTTTTCGTTAACGACGAAAAGATAAGAATGACGGAGGCCAGGGGTAAGTTATACGACTGGCTCGGTGGAATAAAGATATTTGTCATGTTCCACCCCAGCTATCTTTTGAGATATCCTTCACGGGATCCAGGCTCTCCGAAGAGCCTGACCTGGGAAGATATACAGAAAATCAGAAAAATGTACGATAGATTAATAGAGGGAAGAGAAATTGAATCATAGGAGGCGGGTAATGTGGGTGAGAATTACCTTGTTACGGGCGGTGCCGGTTTCATCGGTTCCCACATAGTAGATGCGCTTATAAAAGATGGGAAGATCCCGATAGTTATAGATAATCTTTCGAGTGGAAAAATAGAGAACCTCGATCCAAGAGCTCTTTTTTACCAGCAAGATATAACCGACCGAGAGATGATGGAGAAGATTTTCATGCTCCACAAGCCCAAAGCTGTATTCCATCTTGCAGCACAGATAAGCGTTTCGAGATCGGTGAAAGAACCGGAAGAAGATGCTAAGGTCAATATAATAGGTACAATCGGTCTGTTGCAGATGGCGATCAAGTACGGAGTGGAAAAAATCATCTTTTCTTCCACAGGTGGAGCCATATACGGGGACGATGTCAAAAAGATACCAACCGATGAAAATGAATTTCCCAAACCTCTCTCCCCTTATGGAATAGCTAAATTCTCCACAGAGAATTACCTTCGGTTCTTCGCCTGCGAGTATGGTCTGAAGTACGCCACACTCAGATATGCCAACGTTTATGGACCCAGACAGGACCCCCACGGCGAAGCCGGAGTAGTTGCCATCTTTTCCAGGAGAATGCTGAAAAGCGACGATGTGGTTATCTTCGGCGACGGTGAATGCGTGAGGGATTACGTGTATGTGGAAGATGTGGCTAGGGCTAATTTGCTGGCCATGGATAGACTTGAAAACGACACGGTGAATATTGGCACGGCGATCGGAACCTCGGTAAATGAGCTTTTCGAGAAGATGAAGGCAATCTCGGGCTACTCCGGTAAAGCGATTCATGAAGCTCCGAGACCGGGAGATTTAAAGAAATCGATACTGAACTACTCTAAGGCGAGCACACTTCTGGACTGGGAGCCCACAGTGACGCTGGAAAAAGGACTGGAAAAGACTATTGAGTATTTCAGAAACGAACTGGAAACCCTTAAGTGAAAGGATCAGACCTCGTACCTTCGACGACCTGGTCGGACAGGAACATCTGACAGGAAAGAAAGGGATAATCAGGGGAGCCGTAGAGAGCGGCCGGCTCTTTTCCATGATACTGTACGGCCCCCCAGGCACGGGAAAGACCACCATAGGAGAGCTCATCAGGACCTATCTGGGAAAAAACTACCATTTCGAGTTCTTCAGTGCAAGCCTTCAGGGGACGGCAGACCTGAAGAAACACTTCTCACACGGTGAGAGATTGAAGGCAGTCGGTCAACAGCTGGTTCTCTTCGTAGACGAGATACACAGATTGAACAAAAGTCAACAAGACGTTTTTTTACCTGTTACCGAGCGCGGTACGATTATATTGATAGGAGCGACGACTGAGAACCCGAGTTTCGAAGTCAATCCGGCCTTGCTGTCGCGTTGCCGTCTGGTGATCCTCAAGCAATTGAATGCAGCAGATATATCACGCCTGCTATCTCGCGCGCTGGAACGAGACGCAGTTCTATCCACATCCGGCGTATCGGTAGATGATGAAGTTATAAAAGTAATCTCCAGCAGCAGCGGAGGCGATGCCCGCATAGCCCTCAATCTACTGGATACTCTTGTGGAAAGCGCCGCCGCGCTTGAAAGGGAGAAGCTAGATCTCGAGCTGATGAATGAGCTTTCGGTCCTTCCTTCTGGACGGTACACAAAAAAAGGTGAAGAGCATTACGATATAGCATCTGCCTTCATCAAGAGTATGAGGGGAAGCGATCCCGATGCAGCCCTTTATTATATGATTAGAATGCTTGAGGGAGGAGAAGATCCGAAATTCATTGCCCGACGCATGGTGATCTTTTCCTCCGAGGATATAGGACTTTCCGATCCTATGGCACTTGTAATTGCCATATCGGCTTTTGAAGCTGTCAACACTGTGGGGCTACCAGAATGTATTCTCAACCTCTCGGAGGCAGCGATTTATATGTCTGTTGCGACCAAAAGCAACAGGGTGAATGAGGCCATGATTACGGCTCGCGATCGAGTCAGAAAAACACCGAATCTTCCGGTACCTCTAAAGCTAAGGAACGCCGTGACGAATATGATGAAGGAACTCGGATACGGAAAGGAGTACCACTATCCGCACGACAGAGGTGGTTTCTCAAGGGAGTACTACCTGCCAGAGGAGATCAAACAGGAGATCTACTACAAACCAGGAAACATGGGCAAAGAGCGACAGTTAGCCGAGAGATTGAAAACCCTTTGGAAGGGAATGAAGGAGTATCCGGAGGAATGATGCATGTCCATTTGCTTGAAAGGGGCAGGGTATTGCAACTGGAAATCGCCGATATTACTGTTCAGGAGGTCGATGCGATTGTTAATCCGGCAAACGCCTATCTAAGACATGGAGGTGGAGTTGCCGGAGCGCTTGTCAGGGCAGGCGGTAGAGAAATTCAACTAGAAAGCGACGCACTGGTGAAGAGAGATGGGCCTTTGGAAGTTTCCGGAGTTGCAGTGACAGACTCTGGTACACTGAAAGCTGGCAAGATCATACACGTTCTTGGTCCACAACTGGGCGAGAAGAAAATCGAAGAGAAGCTCTACGACTCCTTCATGAACGTATATAAGAAGGCCGGCTCCATGGGTATTGTTACCCTGGCAATGCCGGCCATATCTACGGGTATATTCGGCGTTTCAGTTCGCATATGTGCCAAAAAATTTTTCCAAGCCACTGTGGACTATTTCAAAAACTATCCATCTTCATCGTTGAAACTGATAAAGATGTGCCTCATAAACAGCAAAACGTACTCGGAATTTCTCTCGATATCCTTCGATTACTTCAGTTCAAAACAAGGACTCTGAAGGCCCCTCTCTCGAATAGCTGTTGGCCAGTTGCCAGATCTTTTGTTAGCCAGACCGTAAAGGGGTCAAACTCTTCACCGTTGTACTCCCTGGCCAGCGGGTCTTTGGCAAGGACAAACCCGTAATCCTCTTCATTTACCTTCACAAGTGCGGCCGTTCCTATGTATTTTGATGGCATTTTCCTGTAGTCGTCGAACTTCACAGTCTCATAGGCCTTCTCTCCAATGAACCTCAATATCGGAATGAAATCACTGGCGGGCACATAGCCGGGCAGCTGTGTAAGTGGTGCTCCGTCAATCGTGTAGAACCAGAAGGTAGGAGTCCCCCTTACACCGAAGGCCGTGTAGAGATCACTATAAGAGTACTCTTTGCTGTCTCCCTGGACTGGAAAGGTAGCCTTACCAGGATTGGATTTGTATATTTGGGCGAACACGAAACCAGCCTTCAAGATCTCCTGGACATTCCTGTCTGCAAGAGTTTCCTTTTCGAACTTCACACAGTAGCTACAGTTCTTGTCGGAGAACATAATAATCGCTTCTTTTTTCTCGATAGAAGCAAGTCTCATTGCCGTATCGAAGTCGTCAAGCATTCCCACATAAGAAAAAACCGCGACGGCGAACAGTAAAACGAGCAAAACTAATATCCTTCTCACAAAATCAACCTCCCGTTGTAAATTGCAGCAAATTTAGATTTCCAGTCATAGTAAGTATCCCTGCCGCCACCAGGATAAGGAACACGGCGATTCTCATAACCTTTCTCCAGTGACTCTCGCCTCCAAAAGAAATTCTAGAAGTAATCCTCGCCACTAATCCGCTCAATGTGAGGAATGGAATGCTCAAACCAAGCGAATAGATCAGCAACATGATTCCTCCTTCGCCCAGAGTGTTCTGGTTGGCAGCCAGTACCAGTATTGAACCGAGTATAGGGCCGGCGCACGGTACCCAAACCAGCCCGAGAACTGCTCCGAGAATGAACCCGCTGATGGCCGATCCTCCGAGTTTCCAGACGTTCAGTTTCACACCTTTAAAACCTATTTCGAAGAGATAGAGGAAGCCGAAAAGAACGAAGAGACTTCCAGACAATATGTTCATTAAAACTTCGTTCTGTCTTATGAAAGTGCCCAGACCGGTGGCTCCGATTCCCAATACGAAGAAGAAGAGTGACATACCAAGCGTGAAGAAAATCCCTCTGAGTAAACGTGCCTTTCCATCAGACGCTCCTCCCATAAGAACACCGAAGAAAACAGGTATGAGCGGAAGAATACAAGGAGAGAAGAAAGACAAAAGCCCTCCAAGAAAGGCACTGCTGTAAGTTACACTCGTGCTTACTATTGGACTGAGTATCGGAGAGATTACTAGCGTACCCGTTGCAACAGCCGTTAATTCATTCATATTACCCCTCCTGGGTATATTATAAACCTTTGCTTTTTTCTTTTCAAAGCAAATCCTATTACAAAGCACGAAAGCCAGTTTCCCAAACGCAATTCTTTGTAACTATTCCAAATAGATTTACCACTTTGATGGTATGATATAATTATCCTAATGGGGCAATTCTACAGAATCTAACGTTGAAAGCTCTTCAGAGAATCGTTTGTCTTTGATGTGTCTTATCTTTTTGATCATAGTTCCATAACAAGGAGGGGTCTTAATGGGAATTGGAGAACTTATTAAGAGCGCCGACTGGAAGAACGAAAAACACGTACCAGTTATCGATATCCCCGAGTCAGTCATTCCCGGTACGGCATTCGATGTAACAATAACCGTCGGTAAGGAAATCCCACATCCGAATACCATCGAACATCACATCAAGTGGTTCGATCTATACGTCAAGTACGATGACGGACAACTACTGGTTCATCTGGGACATATCGAGTTGACACCCGTCACAACCCAATCCAGGGCAGTACTCAGCATCAAGCTCGAAAAGTCAGGAACCCTTATTGCAACTTCCTATTGCAATATTCATGGCCTTTGGGAAAGCTCCAAAAAAGTCGATTTTTAGTATCAAGTACAAGGAGGTTGGTGTGATGAAGTACAGATGTACGATTTGCGGGTATATCTATGATCCCGAAGTCGGAGATCCCGACAACGGTGTCGATCCCGGTACAGGCTTTGACGATGTTCCAGATGATTGGGTTTGCCCTTTGTGCGGAGCCAGTAAGGACGATTTTGAACCTATCGACTGAACTTTGGCGGGAGTCCAACTCCCGCTTTTTTTGGTAACAAGTTAGATCGACCTGGAGGTGTCAATTTGAAGGACTATGTGATCGCTATCTCTGGAGAAGCTGGCCAGGGTATAAACACTATAGGAGATATGCTGGCCCTAAGCCTTTTCAGAAATGGCTATTGCGTCTTTACCGACAAGAGCTACCATTCAAGAATCAGGGGTGGAGAGTATGTTTATCGCATAAGAATATCCGAGACACCCCTTTATTCGATGCGGCAGGAATTCGATCTTGTGGTCTCTCTGAGTAAAAGCACCACGCTGAGTCAGATAGAGTACTTCCACGACGAAACAGTACTGGT
Organism: Mesotoga infera; assembly: GCF_900157305.1. Classification (NCBI taxonomy): domain Bacteria; kingdom Thermotogati; phylum Thermotogota; class Thermotogae; order Kosmotogales; family Kosmotogaceae; genus Mesotoga; species Mesotoga infera. Next base: position 2,729,301 of record NZ_LS974202.1, on the reverse strand, counting down.
CTTCGATTCCGATTCCGATCACGTCTCCCCCGAAGAAGCGGGAATATCCTTCAAAGAGGTCAAATTCCCGTTTAAAAGAATGGCAAAAGAAGCGGGGGAAGCGCGTGCACAGAATGTGGTTTCTCTAGGTGCACTTTTGAACCTTCTCAAAGTAAAAAAAGAGATCCCCGAGAAACTTGTTAAAGAGGCTTTCAAAGGTAAAGAAGAAGTAGCCAGGGCCAACCTTCTTGCCCTTAGCAAAGGCTATGAAATAGCCTTGCCCATTGAAGTGCCTGCCTTCCAGACCACCTCCAGAGAATACTATCTCATGAATGGGACGGAAGGGACTGGTCTTGGTGCCATAGCTGCAGGATGCAAATTTCTGGCCGCCTACCCCATGACTCCGGGAACGGGAGTGATGACTTTCCTTGCTTCGAACTCCTTGAAACATGGGATAGTTGTAGAACAGGCCGAAGATGAAATAGCCGCGGTGAATATGGCCGTGGGGGCTTCCTTTGCCGGTGCAAGATCCCTCGTAACAACTTCCGGAGGAGGTTTCGCCCTGATGCAGGAGGGTGTTTCGCTGGCGGCAATGACGGAAACTCCACTGGTGATCATAGATGCACAGCGCCCGGCTCCGGCGACCGGATTACCAACGAGAACAGCGCAGGAGGATCTCCATTTCGTGATTCACTCGGGCCACGGTGAGTTCCCGAAATACGTCGTCGCTCCAAGAACCGCCCGAGATGCCTTCGAAATTACTGAGAAGGCCTTCTACATAGCCGATAAGTACCAGATACCCGTCATTATACTCCTAAGTCAATGTCTGACGGATTCATCTGCGACAATTGAGAAACCGACGCACAGAGAAGAATACTTGGAAAGATCGATAGTAGATGGCGAGGAGAATTACAAAAGATATATACTAACTTCAAGCGGTATTTCTCCAAGAGCCATACCCGGTGGTAAAGCTCTGGTGAAAGTTGATTCTGACGAACATGATGAGTACGGGCATATAACTGAAGATCTGAAGATACGCAAAGAGATGGTTGAGAAACGAATGAAAAAGCTAGATGATCTTGTACGTGAAGTCTCAGACCCTCTGAAATTCAACCTCGATGCCCCGCTCGTTCTGGTCGGCTGGGGCGATAGCTGGGGTGCGATAGATGAGTTCTCCAGGAGCAGAAAGGATGTAGGTTATATACATTACAACGAAGTTTTCCCCCTCGATGCCTCTGTGGCGAATCTTCTGCGCGGCAAAAAGGTCGTTACGGTGGAAGGAAACTTCACCGGTCAGTTCGCCATGCTTCTCAAATCGATAACGAAACTCGATATAAAACACCTGGGAAGGTACGATGGCAGACCGATAAGCGCTTCCTGGATTGCAAAAGAGATAGAAAGGGAGGGGCTGTCATGACATATTTTAGAGAGTGTGAACCTGCATGGTGCCCCGGTTGTGGGAACTTTCCCCTAAGAAAGAATCTGATCGAAACGCTGGATGAATTGAAAGTCCCCAAAGAACTCTTCGTTATGGTTTCGGGAATCGGTCAGGCTGCAAAGATGCCGCACTATCTGGAGTTGAACTTCTTCAACGGTCTTCATGGCCGGAGTTTGCCAGTTGCTTTTGCGATTAAAGCTGTCAATCCACGGCTCACGGTCGTTGCCGAATCGGGCGACGGGGATATGTATGGCGAAGGCGGCAATCATTTCATTCACGGAATTAGGAGAAACATAGACATTACAGTCCTCATCCACGACAACCAAATTTATGGGCTCACCAAGGGTCAGGGTTCTCCTACAACTCAGAAGGGTCAGGTTACGAGTTCCCAGTTGCAGGGTGTCATAAATGAGCCGCTCAATCCTCTGGCACTTACGATTGCAATGGATGCAGCTTTCGTCGGTAGAACCTTTATTGGCGATAGTGAACACTTCAAGAGAGTAGTTGCTGCCGCGATAAGGCACAGGGGCTTTTCGGTGGTCGATATAATGCAACCTTGTGTGACTTTCAACAAGGTGAACACTTTCAAATATTACAAGGACCGTCTATACGATGTCAAGGAAGAGAACCCATCATACGATCCAGGCGATAAGGCGAAGGCTTTTGAGAAGTCTCTTGAATGGGGTGAGCGCATTCCGATGGGTATTATATACACCAGAGACAAACCCTCTTACTGTGAGTTGCACGCTGTTTTGAAGGACGGCGTGGTTCCAGTGAAAGACTCGAAGGAGTTCAATCTCGAGAGAGAGCTGGAATCCTTCAGGTAAAAAGCGTCGAAATCCATGTGAGTACCGGAGATACTATCAGGGCCGGGAGAAAGTTGCCGACCCTGATTTCTTTTATTTCGAGCAATCTCAATCCCAGTCCCAGCAACATCAGGCCTCCTACTCCCGAAAAGTCGCCCAGATAAACGGGACTCTGAAGAAAGGAGAGAAGACCGGCTAGGGAAACCAAAGAGCCTTGTACGATATAGACCGATCCGGCCGATAGGAGTACACCTCTGCCCATAGCTGCCGCGAGCATTATAGAAGAGATACCGTCCATTAATGACTTTATGAATATGAGTTCATTTTCACCGCTCAAACCGGCTTTCAAAGAACCTATTACCGTCATTGGACCTGCGACGAAGAGAACGGAAGCCGTTATGAACCCTTTCACGAAATTCACATCTTCACTTTTCTTTCCCGTGAGTTTTCCTATTTTTTCCTCTATATCCAGAGCCTGACCGATGGCTCCTCCGATTATGAGACTTCCGAGGACAACCAGTACACTGCTGGTATCGAGAAACATCTCTATTCCCAGCGCTATGGTCAGCAAACCGATTACGTTGAAGAATACCTTCCTGTAACTTTCTTTGACCAACTTTCCACCGAAGATTCCTAGGAGCGAACCGGCAATAACGGCAAGAGTGTTTACGATCACAGAGATATTCAGCAATTAAATTCACCCCTCCAATAAGATAGAAGCTCCTCGTCGCCGGGAAAGCGACCAAAATTGCGGTAGTAATGAACTATCAATTTCTCCCTGAGACCCAGATCCTCGACACGGACCTTTTCAAGAATATACTCGTTTGTTGTAACGAAATATTTTAACCTACCACTCTCCAGAGCTGCAACATGGGTTGCAAGATCGAGAAAATCTATTAAATGATGCGTAGCGATAAAGAGTATCCTCTTTGTGTCACGTTCGGATGTGACGATTTTTCGTATGTCTTCAATTCCCGGCTCGTCGAGTTCGGCGGCCGGTTCATCGAGAAGGAGGAGCTTTTTCGAAAGGCCGAGCATCGACGCGAACGCCACACGCCGTTGCTCACCTCCGGAAAGACTGAGTGGAGAACGCGACGAATACTTCTCGTCATCGAGACCGCAAGTTTTCAAGATATTTCTGTACCGATCTTCAACGTGAGGATAGCGTCTCTCTTTAAAGGCGAAAAGAATCTCTTCTCTGACGGTGGCATTGAAGAACGACTCTTCTGGGGATTGGAAAACCATCGTCGCATGGCCTTCCACATTCTCGTCGTCCAGGCTTATCTCCCCAGATTCCGCCCTCAGAAGACCACAAAGAAGCTTCAGGAGGGTCGTTTTTCCCGAACCGGTAGGTCCCGTAAGGAGAACGAGAGAATCTTCTTGGACTTCGAAGGAGATGTTCGATAAAACCTTCACAGGCTTGGATCTTCTTGAGGGGTATGCAAAGGAAAGGTTCTTAACTTTCAACATGAGAGCTCCAGTTCGAATGGCACAGGCATACCGGCCAGTGCGAAGATCTCACGGTTTTTTTTTAGAGACTCCCAGCTGCCGTAGAAGATCATTGAACCGTCTCCCAGCACGAGAAAGTGATCAAAATCAGAGAGTTCGGAAAACCTGTTGGTGCTCAACACTATTGAAGTACCTCTCTGCTTCATAATGTGTAAGATATCGAGCAAATTCCTTATCTCGCACCTGTCCAGCATGGAAAAAGGCTCGTCGAGAAGTAAGAGGTCCGGTGAGACAACGGTTGCAGCTGCAAGAGCGACACGCTGGCGCTCTCCACCGGAGAGCGAAAGTATATCCCTCTTTCTCAACTTCGATATAGAGAATCTTTCAAGAGACTTCTTGATCTTCGAGGAGATAATTTCCTCGTCGTCTTCGCAGCCGTTGAGCAAGAACAATAAATTTTCTTCCACGGTTGTGCCGAAGAGTGATAGATCGGGGTTCTGGAAAACCATCCCGATTCTGCCATCGACTAGGATCTCGCCCGAGACTTCCTCTATTATCCCGGCTATGGATCTTAGAAGCGATGTCTTCCCCGAACCGTTAAGACCTATAATAGCGAGTGACTCACCCTGATGAAGCACAAGAGACACGTTTGAAACCACCCTGTTGCCGTTGAATGAAATGGATACTCCCTTCAGAGAGAGAATTTTACGCCTTTCTGGAGAGATATACACGGATACCACCGGACTTCACCAGAGTGGTGCAGTTACCGAAAACTTGCTTCATTATTCCCTCGATGCGTGATCCTCCCTTATTATGAAAGGCGACTATCTGCAGGCTTCCTCCCAGTGCAAGATGTGTCGGTGCCTCAAGAACGATTCTTTCCCAAACCGATTTTCCGGCAGCCATGGGTGGATTGGAAAGGATTACATCGAATTCCATATCTTTCCACGGTTCGTAAAGATCGCCCTTCCTCACATCGGCCTGAACGTTGTTATCTCTGGCGTTGATCTTGCTGAAGGTGACAGCTCTGGTATTTACATCACTCATGAAGAGAAATATATCAGGGTATTCGCGCTTCAAGGTGATTCCTACCATTCCGAAACCGCTGCCTATATCAAGAACACGATTCCCTGCAAAAACAACACAGTTCTCGACCAGTATCGCCGACGCCCGATCAACCTTTCCATAGGCGAAAACTCCTTCAGGACTCTTGAAGATGTACTGATGACCGTTCTTAAGATCGAACCTCACTGTCTTGACCGTTCTAGGTGGCAGTTTTTGATCTGTAAAATAGTGCTCAAAGCCTTTTTTCATCCTAGTCTTCCAAGCTTCCTTCCACCAATAACGTGAAAGTGGAGATGTTCCACTTCCTGACCGGCATCGCTCCCCTGATTTACGATCACTCTGTAACCAGTCTGCTTGACGCCTTTTTCGTCGGTGACAGTATCTATAATGCCGAGTAGATTCTTGAGCGCCTGACCGGAAAAGCCGGACAGCTCTTTGATGCTTTTGATGTGTCTCTTTGGAACCACGAGCACATGGCAGGAAGCTACCGGATTGATATCGTCGAAAGCAACAAAATCTTCGTTTTCGGAAACGAAGGCGCTCTTTATCTGACCGCCAGCGATTTTGCAGAACACACAGTCCATAATTAACACTCCCTATCTGTCTATATAATGAGTTTTCATTAACTCTACCATCAGCCGGGCAGGTTTTCCGCAAAAAATCGGAAAATTCCTGTCAAAATCTCTCTGTGTGTTCTCGTCGGCCATATCAAGAATGGTTTTTATCACAACGAAACTCTGGTTGTTTTCGTGAGCCATCTTGGCGAAGGCCGCCGAATCCATATCCAGGGCCAGCGCTCTGTGGGAGCTCGCTATCCTATCTCTTTCTTCTGCGCTGTAAACTACACCGTCGCCCGATATTATCTTGCCAAATTTCCCGTCTTTAAAATAAATCTTCAGGAACCTCATAACCAGATTATCTGGTGCCTTTATAGACATTTTATCCTGACTAAGGGGGAAGAATGTATCGTACTCTTCAAACTCCGTGCCTATCACCAAGTCACCAGGATTAAGAGACTTATCGAGAGCGGCAGCGCCGGAGAGAAGCAGGGCCAGTCGGGGTTGAAAACAATCTATCAGCTTTTGAGTCACAAAGGCGGTCTCCACCTTTCCCACGAAGCCACTGCAGGCAACGACTTCGTTGTTGCCTATGACACCCCTGCTGTAACTCCTTCCAAGAATCTCCCCCGATTCGATAACATGCATCTGGTCTATAATAGGTTTCACTTCAGGTGCAAAGATACCCAGAGCGAGAATCATCGGATCACCCCCACAGAGATTATAACAAAAAAGGGGACCCAAGGTCCCCTCTTTTATTCTTCCTCTTCTGTATCGTCAGTCTGGGTGAGCATCTCTTCGACTATCTTGTTCCAGGCTGCACTAACCTTCTCGAATTCTTCATCATCAACCGAATAAAGTACCGGATCGTTATTCTCACTGTACTCAGCTCTGAAAACAACGTATTCCGATTCGTCATCGTCCTCTATGGGTTCCCCATCTTCATCTTCGAAAAATTCTTGGGTTATCCAGTAGAACTTGCCATCATCTTCCAATTCGTAAATAATCTCGAAATGGTGTTCGACACCCTCTTCATCTGTTACAGAGAATCTTTCGGGTTCGTATTCGTGGTTGCAGTCACAGTCTCCATCACAACAGTCTTCACAATTTTGCAGCTCCAGTTCATCTCTTTCTTCCATTGTAAACCTCCATTATTTGCGATTCGGTTGATACTAACACAGTAAGTGAAAAGTCGCAACAAGCAACACGTAGTAGAATTGCTTAAGAAGACATCTTCGGAGAGGGGTCTAAAGATGCTGGAGATTGAACGAAAATTCCTTTATAGTGGAAATATAGACGATCCAACACTTGCGGGAGCGGAGGTCTGCCTGCTCATAATTCAGTGGTATCTGAGCCTACCTGACGCAAGAAGACTCCGACTTGTGGTCTCTCCCGGGAGTTCCAAAATGATAGAAACCGTGAAGACCGGTTCTGGACTGGTCAGAGAGGAGAAGGAACGGGAAATTCCCTTAGAGACCCTTCACGAGATGGCCTGTCGTTTGGCGAACGAGAGGGCCGTAGTGAAGGCCAGATATGTTTATCCGCGAAAGCGACTCGAAGGTGTTATAGACAGATACTTTGTTCCCAATATAGGCTTTGTTATCGAGATAGAAACATCGCAGACGCGAAATGTCATACCCGACCCCTGGAAATTTTGGGATCTACCGGCCAAATATTTTATCGAAGTAACCAACAATCCGGTTTACACCGCTCGCTCGCTCGCTATTACAATAGACAACACGGTCAGACCTCTTCCGCCCAACATACCATTTGTCGAACCCCTTCAGAGATGGAGATTTGAACGATATCTCTCAATCGTTTACGGTTGAATTCATGAAAACTTTCGCCCTCACGCCACCCTATCTGTCCATGAGCTTTTTATCTATCTCGAAGGCGCTAGTCAGTAGCTCTATATAGCCTTTCTGACTCTTCATAGTTCTAAGAGAGAGATCCATGACAAAAACTCCATGCACTGAGACCTGTCTGCCCTTCCCATCGGTGTAACCGCTTCCATCGTGAATCACATAAAAATGTCCATCGTGTTGCCCAAGATAGATCATAGTGTGTCCAGGCATATAGAGAGGATTTCCCGGTCTCAAAGAGGCAAGCTGCCTTTCTCTTTCCACAGCGTTTCCTGTGAACTCGATCCGGGGAGAGGGTATCAATCTCTCCTGAACTCCTGAATCTCTGGGTAGTTCCAGGCCAAAACACTTATATATATCTTGGACGAATCGCGAGCAATCTCGTCTCTTATAAGAGTCTCCCCATCCATATCTTTCGCCTAGCATTTTGAAGGCCTGTCTAAGTACATTTTTGGTGGTCAATTTCATGAAACCCATGTTGACATCTTCGCTTGCCCGTATAAGACCGGTTCGAAATTCTAGGGTTCCCTTGCGATTACGAAAGGGTATTTTCACCGCGTAACAGCCGTAAGGTCCCTGAGCATGGGGATTTTCGACGTCTTTTGGTTTCTCCAACGGCAATCTGTCACCCATCTGAAGAAAGAGGTCCCATGTATCGGGAAGAAACGGGTCCGGCTCTATCTCTACTCTGCTACCGGTGGCCAGTAAAAACTCTTCCTTTTTACGGTAATCGATTACTTCGCTTCTGTTTCTGGCTAAGGCGACGTGATCACTCTTGATCCAGCCTCTGTAGGTTCGTGTTTGAACGAAAAGCCAGGATTTATCACGGCTTCTGGCCAGAGCGACAAATGGACTGGCAAGGCTTACTGAAGTCAACTGCAGATCATCGTTATCAAGAAACTCTTCGACCAGGATCAGATCTGTTGGCATGGCTCTCAAATGTGTTCGACGTGTTGTAAGGCCCATTTGAAGAACCATGTCCTGATTCATGAGATTGGTGGCGTTTTCAAGAATATCGTCGCTTATTTCCTTGGGGACCTCTTCCCCTTCGGGTGAAACCAACGTTCTTGCGAAAAAGCCTTCCGGAATCATTTCCCCTATCATGGCTCTTATCGAATCCAACTCAACCCTGGCGGGAAACTCATCCAGATCACGATAAAATCGCTCCAGACCCTCTCTTTTGGCGTTATCTAACAATTCTTTGTTGAAGACGCTCAGCTCGGATTTTTTCAACCAACGCTTACCCGGGCCCGTTATCCTCCGCGTCCAAAACCTGGCAGAAAGCATTTCGATCGAAGTGCCTTCCGGAACCATAAAATACTGTTTATGCATAAATATCACTCCAAGCTCATGTTTATTTGATCGCTCCCACAGTAATTCCTTTCAAGAAATATTTCTGGAATGCAAGAAATACTATTATCATGGGAATGGCAGAATATGTGGCACTGGCCATAAGATAAGAATACTGCATCGGGACCTGTTCCTGCAACAGCGAAAGACCGGCCTGCAGTGTTCTCATCTGAATGGTGTTGGTTACGATCAAAGGCCATAAAAAGCTATTCCACTGGCCCATGAAAGTGAATATGCCGAGCACGGCCATAGCTGGTTTGGATATCGGTACTATTATCTCTATAAAGGTTCTGAACTCACCGGCTCCATCGATTCTCGCCGCTTCGATTATCTCTGTTGGAATGGAAACCATGAACTGCCTCATCAGAAAAACTCCGAAGGGAGCCGCGATCGCTGGCAGAATTAGAGCCTGGTAAGTATCGATCATACCCATTTTGGATATGAGGATATAAAGGGGAACAAGCGTCACCTGCGTCGGTATCATCATAGAAGCGATATAGATAGAAAACAACGCTTTGCTGCCTGGGAAACGCTTTTTTGCGAGAGAATACCCTGCCATGGCGCAAACGAAGATCTGCGCAAATGTGACGGTACCGGCTACTATGAAACTGTTCAAGGTCCATCTGAAGATAATGCTTCTCTCAAAGAGATCACTGAAGTTCTGAAGCGTTGGTTTTTTTGGTATAATATCTGGAGGAAACTTCATTGTAAGCGATGGCTGAGTGAAAGCAGTTGCTACCATCCAGTAAAGTGGAATGAAGGCCATTGAAGCGAGTACAGCCAGTATCAACAGAGATATCACCTTTTTTATATTCTTTTTAGTTTTCGCTTTCACGCACAATCACCTCAATACTCCACATTTGAACCCAGCCACTTGAACTGTATTATTCCCAAAACGACTAGTATCACGAACATCACCATAGACATCGCGGAAGCCAGTCCAAGGTTATAGCTTTTGAAGGCCGTTTCATAGATGAGGTACGCAATAGTTGTAGTTGAAAACTCCGGCCCACCCTTGGTCATGATGTAGATATTAGAGAACGTCTGGAAGTTAGCAATAGTACCCATCACCAACGCATAGAGAATCGTAGGTTTGAGCAGGGGAATCGTTATCTTTCTGAAAATCGCCCAGGAGCTCGCTCCTTCCAGAGTCGCGGCTTCAAAATAGTACTCGGGAATCGAGGCCATGGCCGCCGAAAGAAGCACTATGGTCGATCCTCCTCCCATAATCACCTGCATGATTATCAAAGAAGGCATGGCCGTGAGCGATCTTCCCAGCCATATGACCGGGTCCAGTCCTAGCCGGGTCATGAAGTAGTTGAGAAGACCAAAGTTGGGGTTGAAAACCCAGAGCCAGATCATCGAAATTATAACTGAGGAGGTAACGTGAGGCAAATAAAAAGCCGCCTTGAAAAAAGTCTGTATCGATTTGCGGAACGGATATATCAAAACGGTTACCAGTAAAGCTTTCCCGAGCCACAAAGGCACTACTCCGAATGTATAAACAAAGGTATTCTTGAGGGCCTTTAAAAAAAGCCAATCACTCAAGATCCTTTTATAGTTGTCGAACCAGACGAAGGTCTGCGAAAAGACATTGTGTCGGAACATACTGAGATACATGCCCCAACCAACAGGTACTAAAAAGAAAACGGCAAACAGTACAAAATGCGGTAGAACGAAGAAGTATCCCGATCGATTCTTCCACACCTCTTTTAGCACGTTCTTCTTATGCTGTTTAGCCGGAATCTGCTTCAAAACTCATCACCCCATCAAATAGGAACAGCCCCAGACCCAACCGGGGTAGAGGCTGTTCCTTTGACTGATTGCTTTGGATCAATAGTAGTAAGCTAGAGCCCTGTTTGCTTCTGTAACGAAACCATCGAGGGCTTCCTTAACAGTTTTTGTCAGTCCAAAGGCACCTTGCATAGCGCTTGTGAAGAATTTGGAAATTTCTGACCACGGGAAACTCTGCGATCCAAAGAACTCCATACCGGTTTCGTCCATAATTCTAGCAAAGGTCTGTGTCTGATCGTTGAGGTATTCATCACTCTTGAAGAGCTGTGCGTTCACCGATTTTCTCGCTGTCAGATAAAGAAGGCTCTCGAGAAGCGCCGTGTTCTCTTTGTTGGTGAGGAACTTTGCAAACTCCATCACTTTCTCCTTCTTGGCTGCATCTTTCTGCTTGAATACCACAAAGCCACTCGCAGAAGCGTAAGATACACCTTTCTTTCCTTCTACATGTGGGAAAGGAGCGATGACCGGATAGAACTGTTCGGCAAGCTGGCCGGACTTGACATATCTTGTTATTCTACCGATTTCATAAGGACCTCCAAAACCTATGCTGGTTTTGTGGGAGTGGAAGTTACCTATTACATCGTAAACACCCATCGCCTCGACACCTTTGGGAGCCACGCCATGAACTTCAACCAGATCTACCAGGAACTGCAGACCATCGATGGCTTCCTGGGAATTGAATATGACTTTCGTTTCGTCTTCATTGATTAGCTTTGCGCCGAAAGCGTAGATGAAGTTCATCAGATTGTGGGTATCCTGGGCACCGAAACTTATAGCATAGTGGTCAATATTGCCATCACCGTCGGAATCCCATGTGAGCTTCTTGGCAATTTCTACGAACTCCTCCATTGTCCAGCCTTCTTCGACTATCTTCTTCCAGTCGATTCCAGCCTTCTCGAAATCTGGAGTGTACAGAAGCATCGATGTACCCATTCCATTTGTGCCGAGATTCCATGGCCAGATATAGTGCTTTCCGTTAACATATCCGCTTTCCAGTGCCAGCTCGTAGAAATCGTCGATATCTTCCTGAGTGAGATAGTCGTCGATTGGCTCGAGAAGTCCTGCACCTACCCATCTGTTATCCCAGACGGGTCCCTTGAAGATATCCGGCTGAGTTCCAGTCGCTATTGCGGCAGCCATCTTCTGTGCGTACTCAGTGTTGCCTACAACTACGTACTTGATTTCTACATCAGGATGGAGCCTCATGAACTCCTCTGCGGCCCACTTCGGGAAGTCCTCTTCTGTTGCTGCTTTGTCGGCTGGGAACCCGGGAGGTGCTATTCTCCAGGGATTGATCCACCACGTTATGGTGATTTTCGCCATCGCGCCGATAGGAATAACCAGAATCAGCAAAACAAGTAGAATTACAGTGAGTCTTCTCATTCTTTTCACCCCTTTCGATTTTTACTCAAAGATACTCTTTGAGCCTTTCTTCCAGAGCGGAAGGTTCTGTGAAATGAAATGATACAATACCCAGATTTCTCGCTGCCAGAACATTTTTCAAAGTGTCGTCGGCGAAAAAAGCCTCCTCAGGCGTGCAGTTCTCGGCATAAAGGATATGACGGTAAAACTCTGAATCGGGTTTAGCCAGACCCATGATGTGGGAGGCGTAAACTTCGTCAAACAAGACATAATCGTTTCGTTCTTTATGTATCCTGTAGTGGGGGTCAATTGTGTTCGTCCCGGCTACCACCCTGTACCGGGTTTTTAATTTTTCTATGATCTTGATCGTGCCTTCGATCGGAACAGGATTAAAGAAGATCGACCAGATATTGGAAGGTACTTCTTTACCTATCTTTGAAGACAGACGAAGGGCAAAGTCCTCTTCGGTCATCCCGCCCGTTTGGAGGGCCTTGATGCTTTCATGGCCTGCGAGTTCTATGAACCTTTCCTGGGGAATATCGAGATAATCGCATATTTGGGGAACCACACTGGTATTTGCGGCAACAACACCGCCAACATCGAAGATAAAGAGTCTCAACTCGGCCTCCAAACAATGTATTTACAAATATACATTAACTACAACAGGTTAAGTAAATTGAACCCGAAAATCCCATCTGAAACAACCCATAAAATCAGGATATCAAAGTGTACTTTAATATAATACCTTTTGTCAGTACCCAAAATCAAGAGAAATCGAAGGGAACTTTTGGTCAGAAATCGTTGATATTCAGCAATCGATAAGTATAATCTACCCAGGAGAGCCTGGAAGGCATCTAATTTGCCGTAAATAAAAAATGGCTCTCTATATCGACATCTCTGATGAAACTCATTAAGGTGGTGAATGCATTTGAATCCTCTGATTTACAACCTGGGAAGGTGTGACCTCTTTGCCGGTATCCCGGTGGGTCAGCTTGAAGATATTTTTTCAAAGGTAAAACACAGGATCCGTAGATTCCTGCCGGGAGAACTCATAGAGGAACAGGGGAGTAGCTGCGAGGAAATGCTTGTGCTCCTTTTGGGTGAAGTAAAGGCACAGATGCAGGACTTCTCGGGTAAGGTCGTTCAGATTGAGAGAATCAAGGCCCCTTCGATTCTGGCCTCAGGTTTCATCTTCGCCAAAGACAGAAAGTTACCGGTCGATATAGTTGCCATAGATCACGTCACAATACTCTATATGGAGAAGACCGGAATTATTTCTATATGTGGAAACAACGAGAGATTCCTGGTTAATCTCCTAGGCGATATGGGCAACAGACTCACCACTCTGGCCGAAAAAGTGTGGTTGCTATCCCTGAACACTATAAGCCAGAAACTGGCGCATTTTCTTTTAAAAAAAGCCTCTGAAAACGGTCCGGAGTTCGAACTTAAGATAACAAGAGAAGAACTGGCCGACGCTTTCGGTGTTGCAAGGCCTTCGTTGTCCAGAGTTTTCGGGGAGTTCACATCCGAAGGAATCATCGGCCAAGACGGGAAAAAGATAAGGGTACTCGACGAGGACGCTCTGAAAAGAATCGTGGGAGAACCGGCAGACCTTTGAAGAACCGATTTCTTCCGGTCTTTTCGTCTATTGGTTTTATAATTGTCTGTACTGACTGGATTCATGAGAGAATCTATTTTGAAAGCATCTTGAAGGGGGAGTGATCTTTTGGTAGTGGTGACGGCCGCAATCGCCCAGAGAAACGGTATGGTTCTGATAGCCAGGAGGCTCAATAAGGGAAGGCTACCCGGGAAATGGGAATTTCCCGGTGGCAAAGCTGAAACCGGCGAGGGTCTGGAGCAGTGTTTGAAACGTGAAATAAAAGAAGAACTCGGTGTCGAGATTAACATTCAGGGTCACTTCGGCACCTCAATTTACGAATACCCGTTTGGAAAAATTAGGCTTGAGGCTTTCAGTGTTGAATTTATCTCGGAGGAGTTCGATTTGAAAGATCATTCGGAAGTTCGCTGGATCTGCGTTCAGGAGCTGGGTAGTTACGATTTATCTCCCGCCGATCTCCCCTTCGTAGAAAGCTTGAAAGACTCTCATAGATAAACGTTTCAACGTCAGCATATTTTCATCATCCATATCGGCGTCACGAAAAAAAGCCGCCATCCGGCGGCTCAATAATCGGGATTTTCTAGGGGGGTTTCAACATGCCTGACCATGCACGTTGATGACTAGGGTTCTTTTTGCTATCTCCTGTCTTTTCAGTGACCTTTTACTCTTGGGGGTAGCAAGGGTTCTTACTGTCTTCTCGTTCTTCTTGATATAATTCTACCCAATTTACTCGTTTTTGTCAATATATAAGAGGTATTTTGTCGGGTATAAATGTAAAAAATCTGTTACGGAGAGAATTGAGAAAATTAAAGGCCGCAATAGAAAAGAGTTTTAAGCAATATATAAGAACTCATTACTCAATAATTTGGCTTATTTGCCTGCTCTCATACCTCTTATCCATACTCGATTGACACCTTGAAAAGCTTCCGGTCTTTTGAGATACCGACCAAAAGGAGTCCATTTATAGAGTACTTGCCACTCTTCAACATGGTTCAATTCTCAAAGTCAAAAACCACCAAACACACTGCTCTCCATTATTCCTAAATTGGATAAAAATGTGATAGATTGGGCATATCCCCACTTCTTTGTGAAAAAGGAGTAGATATGGAGAGAATCGTTGTTTCTGCCGTACAGTTTGCAATCGAACCGATGAACGTCGAAAAGAACCTTTCGATAGCCCATTACTGGATAACGAAGACCAAAGAGTTCTCCAACGCAAATCTGGTGGTACTACCTGAGAGTTTCACTACCGGGTTTACTCCTATTGGTGGTGTCAAAGACCTCTGGAAGGCAGTTTCCACAATTCCCGGTCCGATAATTGATAGGGCCGTTCAATGGGCCAGTGAACTGGATATGTATATATGCTTTCCAACTTACGAGAGGGGTGAGGTCTTTCCGGTTATCTATAACAGCGCCGCACTGATAGGCCCAGATGGTCTGCTGGGTGTTTATAGAAAGACCCATCCCTTTCCATCGGAACGACTGGAGGCAGGCGGATGGACCACACCAGGCAGGGAGCCCTTCTCAGTTGAGACTCCGATAGGCAACATAGGTATGGTGATCTGTTATGACGGAGATTTCCCCGAACTTGCGAGAATTACGACCCTGAAGGGAGCTGAGATAATATGCAGACCATCGGCTTTTCTGCGAACGTTCGATCAGTGGGAACTTACCAACAGGGCGCGTGCCTACGATAATCACGTTTACTGGATAGGTACCAATTCTGTCGGAAGAGATGCCAGCGGGGCATATTTCTTCGGCTGCTCGATGATCGTTCACCCTTCAGGTATGAAACTCTCTCAGGCCGGGGGTTGTGACGAGTTCATCCATGCCGAACTGGACCCCGATCCAATAAAAAAGATCATTCCCGGCTCGAACAGAGACCAGATATTCGACCATATTCAAGACAGGAACACAGAGGCCTACACCGGAATTCTCGAAGAGGGTAAATCAGCCTTCGAACCGGCAAAGCGCATTCCATTCAGGAGGAGATGAAATTGCCCAAGCCACTCGAAGGATTGTTCGTACTCGACCTAACCAGAGTCCTCGCGGGGCCATTTTGCACGATGTTGCTCTGCGATATGGGAGCGGCCGTGGTGAAGGTCGAACGGCCAGACGGCGGAGACGATTCCCGCACTTTCAGTCCCATGATAAACGGTGAAAGCGCATATTTCATGAGTATCAACAGGGGAAAGAAGAGTATAACGTTGAACCTGAAAGCTCCCGAGGGGAAGGTGCTCTTCAAACGACTCGTTGAAAAGGCCGATGTGTTGGTGGAGAATTTCAAACCAGGCGTGATGAAGAAGCTCGGGTTTTCCTACGAAAGACTCAAGGAGCTTAACTCTTCGCTTATATACACGGCATTATCAGGTTTTGGACATTCCGGACCGATGAGTCAGAGGACGGCTTACGATCTGATAATACAGGGATTGAGCGGAATAATGAGCATAACGGGTCCGGATAGAGACCACCCTACGAAGACCGGGAGTTCTATTGCCGACATATTTTGTGGAACCTTCGCCTGTATCGGTATTCTAGCGGCTCTCCACAACAGGCAAAAAAATGGTGAAGGACAGATGGTGGATGTCGCGATGCTGGACAGCATGGTTGCCGTTCTCGAGAATGCTATCGCGAGGTTTTCGGCAACTGGAAGGATACCAGAACCTATCGGCAATAGTCATCCGTCGATCGCACCCTTCGCTTCGTTCGCGACACTTGATGGTCAGATAAACATCGCAATCGGAAACGACAGTATATGGCAAAAATTCTGCATGGCGATAGAGCGGCCGGAGTTGTGCGAAGATCCGAGGTTTTCCACCAATCCAGAGCGTGTGAGAAATATAATCGAACTCACAAAGATAATCTCTGTCACTCTTTCTGGGAAAACCACCAGAGATTGGCTCGATCTCTTCCAGGAACTCGATATACCGTCCGGTCGTATAAACAACATCGCTGATCTCTTCACCGATCCACAAGTACTTGCGCGTGAAATGATCGTGGACGTTCCCCAGAAGGGGTTCAACGTAAAGATGCCCGGCGTACCCATAAAGTTCTCGGCAACGCCAGCGGGAATCTGTGGACCGGCTCCATCGCTTGGAGAAAACAATGGAGAAATATATCAGGAACTACTTGGTTTGAGTCTCCAAGAGTTAGAGGAGTATAAAAAAAGAGGGGTCATATGATCACTCTGTACCCATTTGAACGAAGTTCCGATTGGCAGAAAATTGAGTCAGTCGTGAAGGTCCACAGCATCTATTCTAAGGTTATCAATTTTGAAGGAGATGATAACAGGAGGTATTCTCTGATCACCAGGGAAGTGGATTATCTGCCAAGAGCATCTCTCATAGAGGCGCTTCCTGTTTTGCGCACCGGGGAAAGCGTAAGAGTCTCTCAGGAACTTTCCAGTGTGGGTTTTGACCCTTCGATCAATCCAGTTTCGGAGCCTGCCAATCTCCTCTGGCAACCTCTCTGGAGTGAGTGGAGACGTTTTTTGCTTGATGACCGGTTCGAGTGTTTGCTGGATCAGCTGGAGAATCCCGAAAGAATGATAGGCCTCGGTCCGGGAACGACACCTGCTGGCGACGACTTTGTCACCGGCCTTATAACGGCATTCAGATGGACGGGGGTAGAGGTGGGCGAACGGTTTTTTAAGGCGCTGGAGAAAAACGGAACGACTTGGTTTTCAACTCAGATGATAAGAGATGCTTTGAATGGATATATCTGGAAGAGAGGCTATAAACTCTGCCAGGCACTAGTTGGCAGTTCAGCGTCTGAGTTCCTATCGGCGGTCGGGAGTATTCTCCAATGGGGGCATCTCTCCGGCAGGGCCTGGCTCGCAGGGTTTTCTACTGGACTTGAAGGGATTTCGTGAGTGAGAGTAGATAGATGAGAGAATGGAGGTCGATCTCTTGAAAAGAGTAGAGATTATTAAGGGTGAATATTACGACAGTGTGACTCTCATGCTCGTGGCAAAGGAGCTTAAGAAGATCGAAGGCGTTACCGAAGCCACGTTGAATATGGCGACGGAGGCGAATTTGCATGTCATGAAAGCCGCGGGTTTCGAGGTGGAGAGTGTAAATGCCTCTCCGGACGATCTGATAATTGGAATTGACTGTCCTGGAAAGCTGTACGACAGACTTATGGAGATGGCCAGATCCTATCTCTCCTCGCTGCCGTGGAAGGATAGTGAAGAGCCTGGCGAATATACGCCCAAGACACTAGAAGGAGCGCTATCTGTGCTTCCGGGAGCCAATGTCGCACTGATTTCCCTGCCAGGAAGATACGCTGCGGCAGAAGCGATGAAAGCCCTGAAGAGAGGTTTGAATGTAATGCTCTACTCCGACAATGTTTCGCTGGAAGAGGAGATCGAGCTGAAGAGGTACGCCTCCCGGAACGAACTGATAGTGATGGGTCCGGATTGCGGAACAGTGGTCATAAACGGTCAAGGGCTGGGCTTCTCCAATGTCTGCCCGGTGGGCCCGGTCGGTATAGTCTCTGCATCCGGTACGGGATTGCAGGAAGTAATGGTCCAGCTTGCCAGGCGTGGAATAGGTGTGAAACATGGTCTAGGAACGGGTGGCAGAGATATTAAGTCGGCCGTGGGCGGTATCTCTTCGCTGACTGCGGTAGAGGCTCTAGCGAACGATCCCGAAATCTCCGTAATGGTGTTTATAAGCAAACCACCCTCGCCCGAAGTGAGGGAGAAGATTGTCCAGGCACTGAGAAGCAGCGGAAAGCCTTCGGTTACGTGTTTCATGGGAGAATCACCACGCGAGGATGAACCAAAGTTGAAATACGCTACCGGTCTTGAGGAGTGCGCAACTCTAGCGGCGGCTCTCCTGGGTGGAAAAGACGTGATAAAAGCCAGAGAGGATTTGATAAATGAGTATTTGAAAATCGAAGTCCTGGGACGGAAGAGCGAAGCTTCCGGACGGTTCCTGCGAGGTCTCTTCACGGGCGGTACTCTCTGCTATGAGGCCGAAAGCATAGCCAGGAGATATCTCGAATCGGTTTACGGAAATAACCCGCTAGAGATCGGAATGAAGTTACCCGATAGTCTTAAGCCTATTAAAAACAGTTTCATAGACTACGGTGAAGATGAATTCACTCAGGGTAAACTCCACCCTATGATCGATCCTTCCTTCCGATCCGGGCAGCTCAGGATACAATCAGAGGATCCTTCAGTCGCGGTAGTTCTCTTCGATGTTGTTCTCGGCTACGGCAGCGCACCGGATCCTTCAGCCGATGTGGTAAGTGCGATAAAAAGCCTTGAGAGGAAGAAAGGACCTCTTTACGTCGCCTACGTATGTGGAACGTCGGGCGACCCCCAGAATCTGGAGAGACAGACCGGAATTCTTAAGGAAGCCGGCGTTCATGTATTCGAAAGCAACGCGAAAGCGGCGATTTTCGCAGCGGCGGCTACGGAGGGGAGAGAACGGAAATGAGTCTGAAAAAACTGCTGAAAGACGTTCCAAAAGTAATAAACATTGGAATTGAGCAATTCTATATCGATCTTAAAGCCCGTGAAGTACCTACCGTCTGGGTCGATTGGAAGCCTCCATTGGCCGACAAAGAACTGCTCGGGAAATTGAAGAAGCTGAGAGGTGGTAACTTTGTTTGATATCGAAAAGGCCAATCAGATAGCATTTGAAAGACTCCAAAAAGCCGAGCCACATATAGTGGATCTCGGTATAGCCTGTGAAGTGATTCCCGGAATAGAGAAGAACACCATACTACATGCCGGACCGCCGATAGAACTGGAAAGGATGTCGGGGCCTATGATGGGGGCCATGATAGGAGCAGTCATCTACGAAGGCTGGGCAGACACACCCCAAAAGGCCGCAGAGTACTTGAAAGAAAACAATGTGGTGTTCGATCCATGTCACCATCACGGTGCAGTTGGACCGATGGCGGGAATAATATCACCCGGAATGCCCGTATGGATTGTAGAGGACCGCTCAAGCGGCAAAAGGAGCTACGCTACCCTCAATGAAGGACTGGGAAAAGTCCTCAGAATGGGCGCCTTTGACGAAGAGGTAATCGAAAGGCTTCGCTGGATGAGAGAGATCCTTTTCCCCGTGCTAAAGGCAGGCGTGGAACATTATGTGAATGATAACGGAGGAATCAATCTTAAAAGCCTTATCTCCCAGGCCCTTCATATGGGCGACGAACTTCATAACAGAAACCGGGCTGCTACCTCCTTGTTAATCCGAACGCTCGCGCCTTATCTTGTGGAATCCTCCACCGACAACACCTCTCTGGCGAAAGTGATGCGTTTCATGGCCGGCAACGATCATTTCTTTCTCAATCCCGGTATGGCTGCAGCCAAGGTTTCGCTGGACAGCATCGGTTTCGTCGAGGGTTCTACGATGGTAACCGTTATGGCGAGAAACGGAACGGATTTCGGGATACAAATAGCCGGTCTAGAAAGGCGATGGTTCACCTGCCAGGCAGCTCTACCTGACGTTTTGCTTTTCCCGGGATTCACCAGGGCCGACGTAAACAGGGATATAGGTGACAGCGCGATAATGGAAACCTACGGAGTCGGGGGGTTCGCACTGGCGGCCGCGCCCGCTATCGTCCAGTTCGTCGGCGGTACGCCTCAGGATGCTATCAACTACACAAGAGAGATGTATGAGATCTGCCTTGGTGAGAACAGGAACTTCACGATTCCCTCTCTCAATTTTAGGGGAACGCCAACGGGTATAGATCTAATAAAAGTTGTGGAGACCGGTATCACACCTGTTCTCGACACCGGAGCCGCCCATCGCGAAGCCGGCAAGGGACAAGTTGGCGCCGGCATAGTAAGAATGCCTTCCAAGGCCTTTGTGTCGGCCGCAAATGCTTTTACCGACAGGTATTTATAAAGGAGGAAAACCGCTAATGGAATTAAAAAACTGGGAGAAAATCAGAATCTACGAACTCTCACAACCTATCAGCCACCTGACGCCTCCATGGCCTACCTACGAACCTTTGCAGATTAAGTTTTTCAAAAGGCTCGCGCCAAATGGTGCCAATGGTCAGCTTCTTACGCACTCAAACCATGTGGGAACACACCTGGATGGATCGCTCCATTTCTGTACTCACGGTCGGGATATTGCGAGCATACCGCTCAACGAACTCGTTGCCCCTGGAGTTATCGTAGATCTCTCCGATATAGCGGAGGATTACGGGATATATACCTCCAAAGATATCGAGGACCGGGTCGAGGTGAGGGAAGGAGATATATTGATCATCAACACGGGATACCATAGATACGCCTTCGATCAACCGGAAGCCGACGAAGTGCGCTATATGATTAAGCATCCCGGTCCAACGAGAGAGTTTGCCGATTGGTGCAGAAAGAAGAAGTTGAAGTGGATTGGCGTCGATTGCGGTTCGGCTGATCATCCGATGAACACAAAGATTAGAGACTGGATGCCCGTTCAAGCTAAAGAATGTGACGTCTTTTTCCGTAAAAAATACGGCAAGGCTCTTGATGAGATCTTCCCACCGGACGATTACCAGTTGATGCACGTACTTCTCTTCCCCTACGATATAATACATGCCGAAAACGTCGGCGGAGAAATCGACCAGATACTCAACAGGAGAATGATAATTGGTTGTTTTCCCTGGAGATTCGTGGGTGGAGAGTCATGCATAAGTAGAATAGTAGCTTTCGACGAAGAGGAATAAATTTTAATTGAAAGCGTGGCGATAACGATGCGAGATTTCATTCTAGAACGGCCGCAATCCATCCCCGAAGCTTTGGGTATCCTGAAAAAAGCTGGAGGAAGGGCCATGGTGAAGAGCGGCGGAACGGATTTGATTGTCTGGCTCCATAAATCGCTTGTTAATCCCGACTATGTGATCGATCTAACGAAGATAGAACAGCTTAAGGGAATTGAGATATCGAAGGAATGTATAGAGATAAAAGCTCTTGCAACACTGAACGAGGTGGCTTCTCACCCTTCTGTTAAAGAGCGATTGCCGGCGCTTTTACAGGCCTGTTTGGCCCATTCCGATCCTCTGATCAGAAACAGGGCCACGGTCGTCGGCAACGTGTGCTCGGCCATTCCGTCGGGAGACTTAATAGCTCCCCTGCTCTGTTACGGGGCGGTTGTTGAGATTGCCGGCACTTCGGGTAATAGAACGCTCAGAATCGACGATTTCATAACCGGCCCTAAGCAGATGGCTCTCGCTGTCGATGAAATAGTAACGGCGATCAAGATCGCTTTGCCCGAGGGGAAATCGGCCGGATGTTACCTCAAGATCGGTCGTCGTGAAGCCCTGGACATAGCACAGGCGGCAGTTTGTTGTACGGCTTTTGAAAAAGTCACCAGGGAGTTCAGAATCTCATTCTGTGCTGTCTCGCCACGCCCTGTCAGAGCCATTGAGGCAGAAAGGCTACTCAACGGCACGACTAAAATGGATAGTGACATTGTCGATAGAGCGGTGAAGCTGGCCATGGAGGCTGTCAATCCCATTACAGATGTTAGGGCCAGCAGAGAGTACCGCCTGGCGATGGTAGAAGAACTCACGCGCAGAGCTATAAAAAGCTGTGTAGAGCAGCTGGAAGGGGGAGGGCCAACATGAGAGAAAGAAAAATACAGCTCACTCTGAACGGTCGGCCCGTTTTCCTCGTGGCCGGCGACAACACCACCCTTCTCAACGCCCTCAGGGAGCACGGCATCACAAGCTTAAAGAGGGGTTGTGAAGAGGGAGAGTGCGGTGCCTGCACCGTAATCATGAACAGCCTACCAGAGAAATCCTGTCTCATCCTGGCGGCCGAAGCAGAAGGGGCAGATATCCTCACCGTCGAAGGACTGATAAAAGATGGGAGACTTCATCCCATACAACAATCTTTCATAGACGAAGGAGCTATACAGTGCGGTTACTGCACCCCAGGAATGATTATGACAACCTATGCTCTACTGCTGAAGAATCCCTCTCCAATCGAAGAAGAGATAAAAGAGGCGCTTTCGGGCAACCTCTGCAGGTGTACAGGTTACCTCTCGATCGTCAGAGCCATAAAGAAGAGCGCCCGGATCATGGCAGGTAGAAGCGAAGGGGGCGAGTGATATGAAGAATATAAAAACCAGTACCGGCGTTGGAAAATGGTTGCCGAGAAAGTTCGATCTTGAGAAGGCGGCAGGTACTCTTCAGTTCACCGACGATCTAAGATTCGGACCGGAGCTTCTTCATGCTGCCGTCGTTCGCTCATCCATTCCACATGGCGAGATACTATCGATCGATACCACTAAGGCCCTCGAAATGCCCGGAGTCGTAAGAGTTATAGTCGGCGAGGATTTTCCCCACCATTTCGGTCTCTATCTCAAGGATCGAACACCGATGGCTATCGGCAGAACGAGATACTGCGGAGAGCCGGTGGCACTGGTAGTGGCCGAAAACGAAAATACTGCACGGGAAGCAGTGAAGCGTGTCAGGGTAGATTACAAAAAGCTAGAAGCTATCTTCGATCCGGTGAAGGCAGCCACGACCAACACCGTTCTCGTACATCCAGAACTTCACAAATATGAACACGTGGATTTCATAACACCCCAACCCAATACGAACATAGGCAACTGGTTCAGGATAAGAAAGGGCGACGTCGAAAAGGCCTTTGAGGAAGCAGACCATATCTTCGAAGAGACCGTAACCTGTCCGCAGATAGCCCACGGCTTTCTCGAAACGCTGTGCTCGATCTGCAAACAAGACCCCGCATCCGGCGAGATAACGATCTGGACATCGGCCCAGTCGGCCTTTACCGTCAGGGATATAATCGCGAAAGGCATCGGCTATCCTCTCCATAAAATAAGAGTCATAGCTCCTCCGATAGGCGGAGGTTTTGGCGGAAAGGCCGGAATGACGATCGAAGCTCTCTGTCTTGCGGCTGCCATGGATAAGGAGATAGCGGGAAGACCGGTCAAGCTCTTCATACCCAGAGAAGAAGTGCTTCTCACATCATGGGTCCGACAGGGCTTCGTGGCCAAAATCGAACTCGCAGTTAATAATGACGGCCTGATACAGGCAATCCGCAATACCTTCTGGTTCGACACTGGTATTTCAGCCGAGTACGGCGCCAACCCCGTCAGGAGTGCCGGCTATACATCAATGGGAGCATACAACATACCAAACGTCTGGTCCGACTGCTACGCAGTTTACACCAACAAACCCTTCGGGGGCGCTTATAGGGGATTCGGCCTTCCCGAACTCATGAGCGCACTCGAGGTCGTGATAGATATCGCCGCCGACAAGTTGCACATCGATCCGGTGGAGTTCAGGAAGAAAAACCTTCTAAAGAAAGGCCAGACTACATGTACAGGCATGCCTATGCACGATCACGCACTCGACAAAATCATCGACAGAGTTGCCGCTAAACTGAAGATTTCAGAGAAAGAGCCGCCCGTAAGGGAAGGTTGGAAGAGGGGAAAGGGGATAGCCCTCGCGATAAAGGCCCCTGCTATTCCGGCGGACGCTTCCTCTTCGGCCATAGTGAAATTGAACGGAGATGGAACGGTCGAAGTCCTCGCGGCGACTATGGATATGGGACAGGGAACTTACAGCGCTTATGCGCAGATCGTCTCGGAAGAACTCGGCGTACCGTACGACTGGATAAAGGTTTACTACCCCGACACCCAGAGCCATCCCTATGATTGGCAAACGGTTGCTAGCCGTTCCTGTTGGTCCATGGGAATGGCGGTGAAGCGTGCAGCGTGCGATGTGAGAGAAAAACTCATAGCGTTATTTTCCGAATACTGGCAGGTTTCAGAGGACAGTATAAGTATTGAATACGGAGTTGTGAAATGCAGAAAACTTGGGAAGAGTGAAAGAATCGATGAAAGAGTCCAGAACGGTTTCAAAATGCCCGACGGTGTTTTAAAAGGTGGTCCAATTATAGGTACTGGTTCATTTACGCCTCCAGACATAATCTATCCCGACACCGATACCGGCCAATCGGCCAAGAGCGTGGTACACTTCACGCTCGGAGCTATCGGTGTGGATATGGAAGTCGATCCTGGAACCGGAAAGATAGCAATAAACAGAGCGGTTGCAGGTTACGATGTGGGAAAGGCGATAACCCCGATCAATGTACGCGGCCAGATAGAAGGTGGAACTGTGCAGGGGCTTTCGGCCTGCCTTATGGAAGCCATGGCCTACGATGAAAATGGAAAATTGTTAACCCCCGATTTTACCGATTATAAAATAGCGACTTTCAAGGATGCGCCTGCCGAGATAGAAGCCTTCTGGGAAGAGACACCTGAAGAGCTCTCTCCATACGGTAACCGTGGAGTCGGGGAGCATTCAATGATCGCGCCGGCCCCCGCCACAAACAACGCCCTTTTCAACGCCACCGGCATAAGGATACACAGTTACCCGCTTAGCAGGGAAAGGGTTTTCAAAGCCCTGCGCGCGAAGGAAAGGGGAGAGACAGATTTTTGGGAGTGGCCTTACGCGCTCGACCTGGCTTTCAGAAAGGCGAAAAAAGAATGGTGAGCATTAGGCCTTCTTAGAAGCATCTCAACGGCTGGCTACAGATGATTTCCTATGTGGGCCTATTATCATCTATTCGGAGGTGTTCCGTGAAATATGACGATGGCAGGTTCACAGAAAATCTCGAAGAAATAGCTTCGAAGGTCGATAGATCCAAAATCTCTCTGGAAGATGCAGTAAAGGCTCTGAAGAGATTTGAACTCGTTGAGGACGATTTCTCAGCCCTCGAGTATCTCACGGGTGAGATAACGAACGCTTCCAGGTTGTTCGAGATTGGAAGATCCCACAACGCCCATATCAGAGTTCTTGCATTCATTCGTCTGGGCGAGATTCTCCCTGCTGAAGGACTTTCCAAATTCATCATTAATCCTGAATCGGAAAGGCTTGCAGTAACTGCTCTCCTGCGCGGAATGGCGAGAAGTGGCAGAACACTTCCGGTCGAAACCCTCGACGTCCTCTTCGGAACGAACCTCGAAATGGATGAGTTGCTACTGGAAACCGTTGAGTTTAAAGAACGCAAAACCAATTCCTCCTTCTTGCTCGAATCGTCCATGTTGAAAGGTGATGATCTCGAGTTTGCGGGAGATCTGGAAGAGGAACTCATGAAAGGGGGAAATAGAGGGGCTCTGGCACTGGATTACCTCGATTCTCGCAACGCAAACTGGTCGGAATATCTAAAGCGTTCCAGCCTTTCCGATCCTCTTCTCTCGATGAAAGCCATACTCAAAGCGGTCAGACGGGGGATCATTCCGGAGTTCCTTTCGAAATGCCGGTTCAATTGGGCGAACGGACTTTACCATTCTCTAGAAAAGTTAAAAGGCGTTTACACTGCCGTCGGATCGCTGGTCCAGTTCTCTTTTCATGGAGATCCTTTCAAATCCGGTCGGGGCTCCAGTGGCGGAATCGGGACTTTTCTCAGAACTCTTGGGAACGAACTTGCCGGTGTTTTGGATAGCGTTATTACAGTTATCCCCGTCGAAGAAACAGAGCTGGATGAACATTTCAAGCTAGATAGGGTCGAGAAAGACGGCCACTTGTTCATCTACTTTCCGCTTTATGGTTATCAGAAACTTAAAGCCGCTCACTTCAGCGGTTATCAATGGCCGCTAGCTTCGACGATGGACGACATTCTTTCGATAGCTGGAATCTCTCCAGCATATTTTCATATGAGATTTTCGGATTACGCTTCGCTGTCTATGATGAAACTTGCAAAACTCAGAGGAATAAAGACTCACTTCACATTAACGGCCGATCCTCAAAGAAGGTTTTCCGGTGGTGGAGGGGCTCTGCTTGAAGCCGGAATCGATAGAGTTATGGAAGACACTTCTCGGGTCCAGATCTCCTGGAGAATGCTGAGAGAGTGTGATAGTTTGATAGGAATCGGAGCAAGCCGGAACGAACATCAGCTGATTTCTTACTATCCGCCGCTGATAAGAGAGAATCTACGCTGTAAGTTGAACATGGTGCCGGAAGGAATATCCTTAAGAGATGAATGTCCATCCGAAATGCGCCAGAGATATATTGGATACGATTCGCTGTTCGAGATGGAGAGAAAGTACCACATCGACCGCAATAGAAAAAATCTGCCCATTATTTTCACGGTGGGGAGAATGGATCCGCTAAAAGGGCAGTTTAAACTTCTTAAAGCCTGGGGAGAATCCCCGCTCTTCAACAGATACAACCTCGTCATCGTGGGAGGTAGTATAGAAAACCCCGATGAAATTGAGGCCGGAGAACTGAGAAAAATTGAGGAGTACATTCGTAAATCCCCCTTGATTTCAGCGGGGTTCTGTCATCTCCCGGCTATGGAAAACGATTACGTGCGCTGTCTCGAAAACGATATTGCGATCTCTCAAAGTCCACGACCACCGGTTTATGTAGCGCCCTCTTACAAGGAGGAGTTCGGCATAGCGATTCTTGAAGCCATGTCCGCCGGTTTTTTGGCGATAGCCCCACGCAGAGGTGGCGTGAAAGAGTATATAAAGCACGGTTTGAATGGATTCCTCATCGATACCACCTCTGAAGAAACCCTCGGAAGGGACCTGGTCAAAATACTTCTGGACAAAGACCTATCACTGCGTAAAATGAAAATGATTGCCGAAAACGGCAGCAGGACTGTGTATAGAAGGTATTCGATTTCGGTTGTCGCGAGAATGTTTGCCGATATCTATAAATCATACCAACAATCACCCGATGAAAAGAAGTAGGAGAAATGGGGTTAGATAATCAGGAGTGTTCAATTCGTAACCTCAACTCCTAGTTCTTTTGAAAAGCAAAACCTCACACAATTATTTTGTGTGAGGTTAAGCCAACAAATTCCGTATTCGTTCCAAAGCAACGTCTAGGCTAGATGGATGTTTAGTCATGATGGTGGAGGCGGCGAGAGTCGAACTCGCGTCCGAAACCAAGTTCCCTGCAGGGTCTCCGAGCGCAGCCAGTGATCATCGTCAACGGCCAAGACTACACTGGCAGAGTCCGACCATCCGAGCTCCTGAATGTCCCCGAACCTTCGGAGCTAAGGCACAGGTTAAGTTCGATTTTCTGACGCTCATCTCGACCCATCGAACCACAAAGCCGATAGAGCGGCTACTTACTAATTATTAAGCAGCAAGAGCAAATTCATTGTTGGCATTTCTATTTGTCCGGTTTTTTAACGCGGCTCCGGAACCTCGACTCGCTCCTGCAGGTGCGTTGACCCCGTCGAAACCGTTTCGCCCCCAATTTTTTATTATATCATCCGGAACCTTTGTTGTCACGTATTCCGTACCTTTCGATCTTATAGTATAGATTCCTGATACTTATTCCCAGTTCTTTGGCTGTCGCAGTCTTGTTCCAGTCGTTTTTATCCAGCGCGGCAACGATGACTCGCTTTTCGTAGTCACTCATCATCTTCTCGAGATCGCCCTCCGGCAGTAAATCGCGTCTTTCCGATACGACAGAGAGTCCCTGAAGGTGTGATGTTTTGATTGTGTGCTCGTCTGGCTCCATGTTGATGATGGCTCTGCCTATGACGTTTTCCAGCTCCCTTACGTTTCCGGGCCAATCATGCTTTTGAAGCAAATTCAATGCAGCCGGTTCGATTCTTTCAACCATTCTGCCATACTCCTGGTTGAGGCGCATTATTATTGTATGTACTATTTCGGGTATGTCTTCGAGATGATTTTTGAGCGCTGGGATTACGATAGGCACCACGTTGAGCCGGTAGTATAAGTCTGAGAGGAACCTCCCCTCTTCCACCAGTTTGTCGAGCTCTAAGTTAGTCGCTGCGATTATCCGAACGTCTAGCTTCACTGATTTGTTTCCGCCGACAGGCTTGATTTCGTGGTCCTGAAGAAACCTTAAAAACTTCGACTGCACCGAGAGGTTCATCTTTCCAACTTCATCGAGGAAGACCGTTCCACCGTTAGCTTCCTGAAGCAACCCCTTCTTGCCCCCGCGTATGGCACCGGTGAAGGCTCCCTCAACATAACCGAACAGTTCCGACTCGAGCAGGGTTTCGGGAAGGGCTGCACAATTGACGCTGATAAAATTTGCGTCGCGTCTGTCGCTGGAGTTGTGTATGGCATGTGCGAAGAGTTCCTTTCCGGTTCCGCTCTGCCCGTTCAGTAGTACGGTGGCGCGCGTTCTGGATACTTTGCGGGCCTGTTCTTTCGCAATTTTCATGAGCGGTGAGGAGCCGGCGATATCATCGAAGGTGTATTTGGCTTTTACGTATCTCAGAAGTCGTCTTGCATCTTCGAGTTCCTTTGCGAGTCGTTCAATTTCCGATATATCATGGATTACTCCAACGCTGCCTTTGAATTTTCCTTTGACAAGAAGCGGAGTTACGTTCACTATGACGTCCTTTTTCCCCGGCCCGACTTTTAATTTCGCGTTGAAGACGGGTTCTCTGATCCTCGCCACTTCCATGTGTAGTGACGACCCTTCTGCAATGTCGACAGTGGCCATCTTTCCTATGACGTATTCTGCGCTCATGCCTGTGATTCTAGTATAAGCCTTGTTGACCAGCACAATTTTGCCCTTTTCATCGGCGACAGATATCGCATCGTAGGTGGCATCGATAATGCCGGTCAAAAGAGACTCCATCTCTTTGTGGTTGATGACCTCCTCGGCCATCTTTTCCACGTTCGTCATGTCGCGAAAGATGGCCATAGCGGCATAGACTTTTCCGCTCTCGTCCATAAGAGGGAAGCGGGAGGTTACGATAGTTTTGTCCCCCAGATACTGAATCCTGTTTATTTCGGGAGTGCCGCTCTGGAGAACGATATGTAATCTGGTATTGGGTATGGTATCGATTATGAGGCGGTTTTCTGCCCTGTCTCTGGTGAGTCCGACTATTTTCAAAGCCTCTTCATTTATGAAAATGATCTTACCAGTGGCATCGATGACTATTATGCCTTCCATCAGAAAGTTGAGTATTCTATCAAAGAGATCCCGGTTCACGATCGCTCCTGTTTTCCGGCCCATGCCCGGCTTCTCTTTGAAGGGTGTAAAGGCTATAAAGCTTCTTGAATTGGTTTATCGAAAGTTCCTCGGCCCTTACCGAGGTATCTATTCCACAGGAGAGGAGAAGTTCATCGGGCGAGTCAATCAAGGACTTGAGGTTATTGGTTAGCTTCTTCCTTCTCTGAGAAAAGCAATGCCTAATAAAAGCCCTGTAACCGTCTCTATCGGGCAACTCTTCAAGCCTTTCCAGGAGTCGAAGCTCTATGACCGTAGAATCCACTTCTGGATGGGGTATAAACTCGCTTCTTGAAACCTGGAAAAGCTCCCTGACCGTGGCGAAGGTATTCACGTTTACTGTGAGAACGCCGTATTCTTTGGTCCCGGCTGACGCAGTCAGTCTTTCTGCATACTCCTTCTGCACCATGAGCAACGCACTTGAAAAACGCGGGCCTTCGAACATGATCCTTTCGATTATTGGTGAGGTTATGTAGTAAGGAATGTTCGCGACATAAGCTACATAGTCGGGAATAGAACCGAGATCGGCCTTCAAGAAATCTTCGTATATCAGTTTGCAGGCGGGTCCTTCTAGCTTGTGATTGACTTCAACGAATCTTCTGTCCAGTTCGAAACCTACAACGGCGAAGCCGCGTTCTAGAAGGACTCTGGTCAATATTCCCGAACCTACGCCTATTTCTATGACGGTAGAACCAACTGGTAGGTCTATGAATTCGGCCATTTTCCTGGCGATCCTGTCATTTTTCAGAAAATTCTGTCCCAAAGCCGTGTTGAGTCTGATATTCACGCTATCTTTGGCCAAGTAACCTCCTCCAGTCCTGTTCAATCTGTTCAAAATGTATGCCCAGAAGGAAAAACCCGTCATGAAGACGGGCTGCCTTTTTAATGGCGGAGAGAGTGGGATTTGAACCCACGGACGAGTTTTGCTCGTCATACGCTCTCCAGGCGTACGCCTTCGACCGCTCGGCCATCTCTCCAACACAGACAATTATATAGACCGTAGTTAAAGTTGTCAACGCAATTGTGTGGTAAACTAAAGGATAGGTATAGAAATGTTGATTATCGGGGGCGAAAAGATGAAGAAACTCTTCGGTACAGACGGTATCAGGGGGGTTATAAACGAAGAATTGACTGCAGAACTCGCAATGAAGCTTGGAAACGCCATAGGGAGATACTATCTCGGAAAATATAGGAACTTTATCATTGCCAAAGACACCAGGAGCTCGGGCGATCTTTTAGAAAACGCACTGGCCGCGGGAGCCGCTTCAGCAGGCATGAACGTCGACTTTGCTGGCGTTATGCCGACACCTTCGCTGGCGTATATAACCAGGAAATTGGACACTATCGGAGCGGTTATCTCGGCTTCCCACAATCCGGCAGTTTACAATGGTATAAAAGTACTGGCCAAAGGGATGAAAATCTCTGATGAAGACGAGGTCGAGATCGAAAATCTCATAGTGAACAAACCCTTCCATTATACCGTTTATTCAGGTGTTGGGAAGACACGCACAGTCACATCTTATCGTGAGGAGTACATAGATTACATCATAAAGATCTTCACAGGCCAGAAATTCCCCGATAATGAGCTCGTTCTCGACGGGGCGAACGGCGCAATCACTACGGTCGTCGAACCTGTCTATAATGAACTCGGCATAGAAGCCCGATTCATCTGTATGGAGCCCAACGGCATAAACATCAACGATGGGTGTGGCTCACTTCACCCGGAGTTCATTGGAGCGGCTCTCGGGGAAAGAGAGGTCGGAATACTCTTCGATGGCGATGCCGACAGATGCCTTTTCGTTCTTCAGGGTTCGCGTGTTGTGGACGGCGATATGCTAATGGCCCTCAATTCGAGAAAAATGGTCAGGCAGGGTAGATTGAAGGGCAACCGCGTCGTTGCGACAGTGATGTCCAACCTCGGTTTCGAGAAGTATCTCTCCGGCAGAGGAATCGGTCTGGAGAGAACAAAGGTCGGCGATAAATACGTTCTTGAGAGAATGCTACAGACCGGCGGTGTTCTGGGCGGAGAGCAGTCCGGACACATCATATTCCTGGACAGAAGTACTACCGGAGACGGTCTGATAACTTCACTGGAAACGTTAAATACTCTGAGTGAGCTCGGTGAAACTCTAGAGGACTTCCTTAAGGAGTTCCCGGTGTTTCCCCAGCTGCTCAAGAACGTGCCTGTTTCCGATAAAAAAGGCGTCATGGAGTGTGAAAAGCTTAAGACAAGACTCTGCGAACTCGAATGCAAGAGCGATCTGCGTATAGTATTACGTCCATCGGGCACCGAACCGTATGTGAGAGTGATGGTCGAAGGCGTCGATTCGCACGAAGTGGAGGAGACCTGTCAAGAGCTCGTTGAGCTCGTCGAGGAGTGCAGCAATGGATAGATACATATCTGTCAAGGGGGCCAGAGTCCACAATCTGAAGAACGTGAACGTCGAAATACCCAAAAACTCGTTAACGATCATAACCGGCCTTTCCGGTTCTGGCAAATCTTCACTCGCACTGGATACCATTTACGCCGAAGGTCAGAGACGGTATTTAGAATCGCTTTCAACCTACGCTAGACAGTTTCTGGGTGAACTGAAAAGACCCGATGTAGAGAGCATCGAAGGGCTTTCGCCTGCAATAGCCATAGAACAGAAGACCGTCAGTCACAACCCAAGATCCACTGTCGGAACGGTAACGGAGATCCACGATCATTTGAGAATTCTTTACGCGCGTGTCGGCGTGCCACATTGTCCTTCATGCGGAAGAACAGTTCAGCGACAGAGTCTCGACGAGATAGTGGAGGGTATCTTCAAAGAGTTCTCCGAAGGTTCTAGAATAGCCATATACTCACCGATTTGCAAGGAGAAGAAAGGCGAATTCAAGAAGGAGTTGGAGAATCTCAGAAAGAAGGGTTACGTGCGCGTGGAGATCGACGATCATATCTACGATCTCGAAGAGGATTTAAAACTAGACAAGAACAAGAGACACACAATAAGCCTGGTGATCGACAGGTTGAAAGTCGAGAGAGAGAACGCCTCGAGAATCGCCGACAGCGTAGAGATGGCACTCCACGAAGGGAACGGATTCGTGGAGGTGGGTTTGATAGAAACAGAGGAGAGAAAGATCTTCAGCGAGAACTTTGCCTGCCCGGTCTGTGGGATAAGCCTTCCTGAGATAAGCCCCAAAATCTTCTCCTTCAACAATCCTTTTGGTGCCTGTCCTAGATGTCATGGCCTGGGGTATACAATGGAATTCTCCAGGGATCTAGTCGTCAACGAAGATCTGAGCGTACTAAAAGGTGCCTTCAAAGCTATCTCTGGGTCACAGGACAGTTTCACCATGAAGATGTTGATCAGGGTTATCGAATCGCTCGGGGATTCTCCAGATAAACCTTTCAAAGATTTGCGAGAAGACGTGAAAAATGCCCTGCTCTTTGGCACAACCGATGACATAACCATGAAGTACAAATCGGAAAGACTGACCTACGAATTGAAAAGGCCTTACGAAGGTGTTATCAACAACCTCAAGAGGCGATACCAGGAAACCCAGTCCGAAGAAATGCGCTACTGGATGGAGAGCAGTTTCATGGTTCAGCAAACCTGCACTCAGTGCAACGGGCAGCGGCTGCGCCCCGAGGCTCTGGCCGTTACACTCAAGGACAGGAATATCGCATCAATTTCCGATATGACGATCCAGGAGCTCTTCGATTTTGTGCAGGAAATACACCTCAGCGAACACCAGTTCGAGATAGTCGGCGAACTCATGGGCGAGATCGAGAAGAGATTGAAGTTTCTGATAGATGTCGGTTTAGATTATATTACGCTCTCAAGATACGCGATGACGCTATCCGGCGGGGAGTCCCAAAGAATAAGGTTGGCCACGCAGATTGGCTCGGGTCTCACCGGAGTTACCTACGTACTGGACGAACCGACCATCGGTCTCCATTCCCGAGACAACGATAGACTTATCAAAACTCTCAAGAACCTGCGCGACCTGGGAAACACGGTGATAGTAGTCGAACATGACGAAGAAGTTATAAGAAGTTCCGATTACATTGTGGATGTGGGGCCGGGAGCGGGTGTTCACGGCGGAGAGATAGTATATCAGGGCCCTACGCAGAGACTCATCGAAGATCCTCCTGAAAGATCTCTGACGGGAAGGTATCTAAAAGGTGAGTGTTCAGTCCCGAGGCTTGAAGTCGCCGGCAACGGCGATCGCGGCTGGTTGACAGTAAGGGGAGCATCGCGCAACAATCTGAAAAACATAGACGTCGCCTTTCCCCTGGGTAGGTTCATAACTGTTACGGGGGTCTCCGGCAGTGGCAAGAGTTCACTGGTGATGGACACGGTTTACCCCTCTTTAAAAAACCGTCTGGGCAACTCCAAAACCCCGATAGATACCGGAGCCAGCCTCGAAGGCTGGGAAGCGATCGACAGCGTAATAGTTATAGACCAAAGCCCCATAGGTAGAACGCCGAGATCCAACCCGGCTACCTATACCGGTCTCTTCGATTTCGTTAGGGATCTATTCGCTAAAACGCAAGAGGCAAGAGCGAGAGGCTACTCGAAAGGGCGGTTCTCCTTCAATGTTAAAGGAGGAAGGTGTGAAGCCTGCCAGGGACATGGAATGATAAAGATCGAGATGCAGTTCCTGCCGGATGTTTACGTGGAGTGCGATGTCTGTAAAGGCCGTCGCTACAATAAAGAGACCATGGAGATAAAATATAGGGGTAGATCGATCTCGGATGTTTTGAACATGACTGTGGAAGAGGCCACTTCTTTTTTCGAAAGAATACCGGTTCTCAACAGGATACTGGAGCTGCTCAACGATGTCGGACTGGGTTATATAAGGCTTGGCCAGCCAGCGACCACGCTTTCTGGAGGAGAGGCACAGAGAATAAAACTGGCTTCGGAATTGAAGAAAAAATCTACCGGCAGTACCTTCTACATTCTCGACGAGCCCACCACAGGACTTCACTTTGACGATGTGTCAAAACTGGTGAAAGTCCTCAAGAGGCTGGTCGAACTCGGAAACACCGTGGTTGTGGTGGAACACAACATGGACGTTATAAAGAACGCCGATTATATAATAGACCTCGGACCGGAAGGAGGAGCCAGAGGGGGAGAGGTCGTGATCTCGGGGACGCCCGAGGAAGTGGCCGAGACGAGGTTCAGCCATACCGGCTATTATTTGAGAAAGTTGTTGAACCCCGTCAGGTGATCGCGCCAGGATTTTCACTTCGCTCCCAGGAAATCCAGGCTACTCCGATATTGATCGAATCTGGCCGGTCTTTTCACCTTGAACCGGCTCTTTCTGTACACGAGCGATAACATCTCCAGCAGGCCGGCAAGGGGTATCTCGTTGATTGTGGCACCGCGAAGGCTTTCTAAAGAGGTCGGGGGTCTTGCGGATATCGCTTCGAAAAAATCGAGTCCGGAGTAAAGCCCGAGTTCTTCGACCTCCATCAGCCCGAAGGTGTAATCGGCGAGCCCGCACAGAACGCCTTTGCTTCCGCAGGTCTTGAGACCAATTTCTAGAAGCGGCAGAAGTTGTTTGAAGTAAAAGTACATGGGGCTTTCCGTTTTCTTACGCTCTATGTTCAGAATACCGAGCGCCCTGGAAAACGTTTCTTCGTCTATGGACCAGAACAGTCTCGCCAGCAGATCCTCTGTCTCGTAGATGTAGGTATAACTGCCCTGAACGATTCCCAGAGCCATCAGAGTATCGAGGTAGCCTTCGACAAGATATTTCATTGTTATCTCGCGTTCGAACTGCATAGGGCTGCCGAAGTGTCTTTTGGGCCTTATATACAGGGTTTTGTCTTTTTCGAAGGCTCCGGTTATAACTCTAAGTCTGTCTATAAGGCTCTTGGTGCCTATATCGATTATGACCATGTCTATAAAGCCCCTTTTTCTGGCCATGTCTATGGGAATGTTTATATAAACCCCGCCGTCTATGAATTTGCGGCGATCGAACTCCTCTCTTTTGAAAACGGGGTAGTTGGCGCTCGCAAGAATGTAATCGACGAGCATTCCGCGGGGTATCTCGTCTATGTAAAGCATAACCGGTTTCATCTCGCTAAGGGAATATGTGACCAATCCGAAATCGATACCCGATCTTCTGATGCGCTCTTCATCGATCATGGAATGGAGGTATCTCCTCAAGGGAGTTATATCGATTCCTCGGCCATCCATAAGAAGTTTGATACCCATGAAGACCTCTCTGATGCCTGCTTTGGCTTTGGCCATCTGAATTACTGATTCCACTTCAGGAGATATCTCCATCACCGTCGAATAATCTATTTTTTTCCACAGTTCAGCCGCCAACTCGAAGTTATTCATCGCGACCGCCGCGGCGTTTATCGAACCTACCGAGGTACCGTAAACACCGGCTATCTCTATTCCATGGTCCTTGAGGGCTTTCCAGCAGCCTATTTGGTAGCTGCCCCTCGCGCCGCCGCCGGAGAGTATCAGAGCCGTCTTTCCATCGAAACGAAACTCGTCTTTCTCATTGTAATTTTCCTCTATCGGTACTTTCGGCAATCCAGTCACCCCGCTTCAGATAATCCTTTCCTTATATGATGATTCATTCTCCCGCTGGGAATGATAACACGAAAGGACGATCGAAGAGCCAACATTTCCCGCAGGTTGATTTCGCGTTGATGAATATGCTAAACTATTCATAGCGTGACAGAGATGATGAGAAAGTTGCGTCTTTATGGCGTCGGCTTTCTTTTTTTTTGATCTGGTTTTTGATCTCGTGCCTGAATTTTGCCGTCATAATCGCTGTAACTAATTTTGCGTACTTTCGGATAAGAGGGGTGATACACTTGCGGCGTCGTTCCAGGGAGGTTATGACCGGTTGGTTGACGGTAACGCCCGCACTCGTTGTTCAGGTGGTTTTTATCTATCTTCCACTGGCCTGGGCTTTCTACGTATCGTTTCACAGCTGGAACATGATCCGACCGATGAAGTGGGTGGGTCTGGAAAACTACATAAGGATGTTCGAGACTCCGGATTTCTGGAACTCTCTCTGGACAACGGTCCTTTACGTTCTTGGCACAGTCGTTCCTTCGGTTGTTTTAGGCCTCCTTTTAGCCATGTTGTTGAATATCGAGTGGTTGAAGGGAAAGGGAATCTTCAGAACTCTCTTTTATATCCCCGTTGTAACCTCGATGGCCGCGGCTGCCGTCATTTGGGGATGGCTTTATGAACCAAATTTCGGACTGATGAATTATTTTCTCTCGTGGTTCGGCATAAATAACATCAAATGGTTGAGTGATCCCAATTATGCTCTGCTCGCGCTGATAATCGTTGGCGTCTGGAAACGTGTGGGCTACAATATGGTTCTCTTTCTGGCCGGACTTCAGACTATACCAAGGACTTACTACGAAGCAGCAGAGATCGACGGTGCAACCTCCTGGAATAAGTTCAGGAGTATAACTCTTCCGCTCCTCTCACCGACCACGCTGTTCGTTGTTATCATGCAGTTCATCGCCTCTTTCAGGGTCTTCGTTTCCGTATCTGTCATGACGCGTGGCGGACCGGCCAAGAGCACCCAGGTCATAACCTACTACCTGTATGAAAATGCCTTCAAGTATATTAAATTCGGTTACGCCTCGGCCATCGCCGTGTTTATGTTCGCCTTGATGGTAGTTCTCACTCTAATTCAATTCGCGGTCAGCAAAAAGAGGGTGCATTACTCATGAGAAAAAAACCTCATATCGCCCTGAGAACAATAGTGGTACTAATGGTATTGTTCGTCGCGATTGTGATCAATCTACCATTCATATGGATGCTGGTCACTTCTTTCAAAACGGAGGACGCGGCCTTCACAATACCGCCCAGTTTTCTGCCAACGATCTTCGATTTCAGGAATTTCGTGAAGGCCTTTCAGTTAATCCCTCTTAGCCAATACGTTGTCAATACTCTATTCGTTGCTCTTTCGGTGACGTTTTTACAGCTTGTCTTCAACTCGCTCGCCGCTTACGGCCTGGCGAGAATAAGATTCAAAGGTTCGAGCGTTGTCTTCATGGTCTTGATCGGAACGCTTATGGTTCCGCCGGAAGTAACCATGGTTCCTCTCTACGTCATCGTGAAGCAATTCGGTTGGATAAATCAGTACAAAGCTCTGATAGTGCCGTTCATGAGTTCGGCCTTTGGCATCTTCCTGTTGAGGCAGTTCTTCATGGGAATACCAAAAGAACTGGAAGAGGCGGCTATTATCGATGGCGCCAGCAGGATGAAGATCTTTTTGAAGATCATCATTCCGCTGTCGAAACCGGCCCTGTACACGATGTCTCTATACACTTTCCTCGCACATTGGAACGAATACATGTGGCCGCTCATTGTTATAAACGATGCCAAGAAACAGATGATCCAGGTCGGAATTTCGCAGTTCGTTAGTGGATGGGAGACTCAGTGGACTATGAGAATGGCCGCTTCGACGACGGCGGTTTTGCCAGTAATAGTTTTCTTTTTCTTTGTTCAGAGACAGTTTGTCGAAGGAATAAGCATCTCGGGTTTGAAGGAATAACCCAAATTTCGAAAGGGGAGGTTTTTTTATGAGAAAGACTCTGTTAGTGCTTCTTGTACTCGGAGTTGTTGCACTTGTCTTTGCAGCTCCCGTAAAGGTCACTATGTGGTATGCGCAGACGGGCATTTACTCACAGACACTTCTGGACATCGTTGCCGAATTTAACAAACTCCAGGAAGGCAAAATCGAAGTCGAGGCAGTCTACACTGGAAACTATCAGGATACAATGCAGAAACTGCTGGCAGCTCTGGTAGCCGGTGATGTGCCTACACTAGCCCAGATAGAGCAGTCAAGAATCGGTCAGTTTGTTGACGGGGGAGCTTTCCAGGATTTGAACGTCTTTATCAAGAACGATCCGGAATTCGCTGCGACACTCGACGATTTCTGGCCCAGATTCATAGCCGCCAACACCTACGACCAGGGGCTTCTCGGACTTCCATTGAACTGCAGTACGCCCCTTCTGTACATAAACAGGGATCTCTTCAGACAGGCCGGACTCGACCCCGACAATCCTCCGAAAACATGGACCGAAGTCTATGCCGCGTCCAAACAGATCAAGACGTTGGGTCCCGACATTTACGGTTACAGATTTGGTATTGACGACTGGCTTCTGGAAGCCTACATATGGCAATTCGGCGGACAGATCATATCGGAAGATGGCAGAAAAATGTTGA
This sequence comes from Mesotoga infera, assembly GCF_900157305.1. Lineage (NCBI taxonomy): Bacteria > Thermotogati > Thermotogota > Thermotogae > Kosmotogales > Kosmotogaceae > Mesotoga > Mesotoga infera. The sequence goes on along the minus strand of NZ_LS974202.1, from coordinate 2,690,882 downwards.
TCTACTCTCCCGAGACGGTAAACGCCTGGAACTTCTTCCAGAAAGGTGTAAGAGAGGGAATTTTCATATTCGGAACGACTGGCGGAAATGAGCTCGACCTTTCCGGTAGAATAGCGATGGTCGTCCGTTCTACAGGAAGTCTCGGTTATCTAAAACAGAATGCCAAATTCGATCTCGGTGCAACGATAATGCCGATGCAGGAAAAGCAGGTAGTTCCGATCGGCGGAGCAAACGTTTTCATGTTCTCTTCCAGACCGGCTGCCGAGAAACAGGCCGCCTGGGAATTCCTGAAGTTCCTGACTTCCACCGAAAATTCCATGAAGTGGTCTCTGGCAACTGGATACATGACGAGCAGAATCTCGGCCTTCGAATCGCCCGAGATACAAAAGATCATGACCGACGACCCAAGATTCGCCCTCACATATCAGCAACTTAGAGACAGCGCAGTAAGAAGACCCTGGTATGGTCCCTATCCCGAGGTGCACGCCATGATCACGTCTGCCTGGGAATCGGTGATGTCCGATCCCACAAAAGACGTAGATGCAGTCCTAAAGCAGCTTCACAAGGATGCACAGAGAGTTCTCGACGATTACTATTGATCTTTTTTTCAGCGATGACAGGGGCAGCCGGAGACTGCCCCTGTTTTTTGAGAGGTGTTTGAAATGAAAAGAGTGTTTGTGGCATTGTTCATATCGATCTCTCTGATCGTTTACGGTGCGGTCTTTTTTGGAAACATTCACGCTCATACATCTTACTCAGATGGTCGTGGGACGCCAGATCAGGCTTTCAGGTACACCAGGGATTCTGGTGTGGTAGATATACAGGCAATAACCGAGCACTGTCACGATCTGGTATATCCCCTTCCCGACGGCTCTATGAAGCTGGACGTCATCCGTAACCTGGCAAGAGAGTACACGCAGGAGGGGAAGTTCATAGCGATTTCGGGTTACGAGTGGACTCTTACAAGTCGTGGACACATCACGATCTACAACACCGATGATTTCCTTGACAGGAGCAGTTCGGACCTCCTGGACATATACGCCTGGATAGTCGAGAAAAAGGCTACGGCCCAGTTCTGCCATCCGGGACGGACCTACGGAGATTTCTTCGATTTTTTGTACTTTCCAGAAGTGGATCTCTATATTAATACTATCGAAGTGGGCAATGGTGCGGGAAAATCGAACAACGTGATCAAGCCTGAATACCTGGAACGTTACCAGAGAGCTCTGAACAGGGGTTGGCACGTCGGTGCCTCGGCCAATCAGGACAATCACTACGAGAACTGGGCGACGGCCAACGACGCGAGAACGGTCTTCGTGATCGACGAGCTTACCACTCAGAAGGTTTACGAGGCACTGAAAACGAGAAATATCTACGCCAGCGAAGACAGAAACGCCTTCATATCTTTCTCGGCAGGACAGTCCAAAATGGGCGATATTCTCTACGATCAACCGACAGCAACTTTGAAGATCGAATACAGCGATCCCGGCGATCCGGTAGCTTCGGTCTGGCTTTACAGTAACGAAGGACCGTTGGTACTGGATGTCGAGGGCGATTCCTGGACAATCGATGTCGATGTCGAAAATCCGTTCTCTTACAACTGGTACTTCGTTAAGATAGACCAAAAGGATGGGAACGAGATAGTCTCTTCTCCGATCTGGTTCCAAAGTAGCAGTGAGAAATATATACTGAATGCCAGATCAGTCGATGCCAGACCGGTTTTCGGACTGCCTTTCGAGATAGCTTTCGATCTAATAAACTCCAGAAAGAGTGAAGAGAGACTTAATGTGACTATAATGGGTGAGTGCGGTACTGTTATGGAAAAAGAGTACGTACTTCCGCCAATGAGTTGTGTCGAGATAAGGGAGACTCTAGACTGCACTTCCCAGGATCTTGTCTTTTGCATTGACGGCGAATCCGCATTCAGGTTGAAGATCGATTTCACCAGGTTCGTTGCTCATCTCGACACTTCTCACGAGAATTACTATGTGTCCGAGCTGCAGTACCTAACGGAGCTTTTGAGCAATCTCGGCGGCGATGTGAGGCCCGTGATAGGCGAGCTGACGGAAGCGACAATGAACAGAGGCCAGGTGTTGATTCTTCCGCTACCCGATCAGGACACTTTTATGAAGGACTTCATGGCCATTTCGGAAAAGCAGATCGCCTTCATCAAGAATTATGTGGAAAGTGGTGGTCTGCTGATTGTTGTCCTAGCCAGAAAGGCGATCACGCACGATTCGCTGAGTACTTACGAAAGGCTTTTTGAGGAACTGTCCTGGGGTGTCTCTCTCGAAGATGGTGGTCTCTCTTTCGAAGGACCTTCGGGAGGCATAGCGTCCGGAGTTAGCGGTGGCCTGGTTTTAAAGTGGAATCAGGCCATCGGCAAAGAGCCGCTGGACGAAGAAATCGTACAATTCATAAAATCCAGACTGAATATCGATTGAGGTTGTATCTATGTCGAAAATAGAGAGTTTCACAACAGGATTAGACGGTAACAGGATCTTCGGTATCTTCGAACTCCCCGAAGGCGGCGACAGTTTTCCCGTGGTGGTAATGCTTCACGGTTTCACCGGAGAGCACATCGTCTCGACCTTCAAATACCCGCGGTTATCGAGAAAACTCGTGAAAAGGGGTATAGCGACCGTGAGATTCGATTTCCGGGGTTCGGGAGACAGCGAGGGCGAGTTCTGCGATATGTCTCCCCTTACTGAACTCCGGGATGCTCTAGAAATAGTGTCTCTTGTGAGAGAGAAGAGCTGGTTCAATGGAAAGCTGGCGCTTATAGGATACAGCATGGGCGGAATGGTCGCCTCTCTGCTCGCCGGAAGGGAGAGAGAGTTCGATGCCGTGCTTCTATGGTCGCCCGTCATAATGAACGGCGAGTTCTTCTCAAGAGAAGAGTACAGCTTTTCCAGAGACGAAAAGTACAAAGATATTCTGGGTCTAAAGTTAGGCCCCGGTTTTCAAAGGGATGGACTCAGCGTTGATGCCTCCGCGGAACTGGAGAATTACCACGGCCCTCTAATGATTATCCACGGGTCGGAGGACGAGTCGGTACCTTATGAACCGGTCATGCGCTACGCTAGAGAGAGAGGCGTTGAGTTCCACGCAGTAAAGGGGGCCAACCACAAGTACCAGAGGCTCGACTGGATAGAAGAGCTATTCGAAGTGTCGGAAAGGTTTCTCTGTGATCAATTACTTTAGCGGGTGGCCGACCACCCGCTTTTCTACCATTATATCTCTCATGGTTAACAAGGCCTTATCTATCAGCTGTTCGCCGGTTTCAAACCAGAATTCATCGCCGGAAACGCCTGTCACGACCAGTCGCTGTCTGGATAATGCCGCCAGTTTTTCGATCAGTCCGTGTCTGTGAAGGCCAGTTTCCTCGATGATCGATTCTATGTTCATCCGGCGGTTCATGAGGACTCTCAAAAGTTTCATAGAACCATCCATGGAAAGCGTTCTGGCTATTTCGAGAGCGTTCGGGACTGCCAAAAGTACGTTCCTCTTCTTAATCATCTCTTCGCCTACAATCGAGATCACAGAGTTCCTTTCGGGTAGGCTGGCGGTGATAACGGAACCTCCCAGAAACCATGAAGAAAAAATATAAAAGTCCGGCTCATCGCTTTCTTTCGTTGTTTCAATGTCCAGCAGTTCCCTCAGGAAGGGCAGGCCATAGAGAGAGAAGTTGCCATCGAATAGCTCTCGGAAGGTCCGGGAGCTTTGCCGCAAGATTTCTCTCAGCTCGTCGTCGAAGAGTTTCCGGCAAAAGAAATGCAGAAGTCCCGTGAAACTTTCCTTCGCCCTGCTCTGGTCTCTGAGGATTTCGATGGCCGAATACCTGCCGGAATTGCTGAGCTCCAGGTTCGAAAAAACGTATTTAAGGGCTTCTCGCTCGTCGAGTTCCAGTCTTCTGAAGGCGTGATCTCTCGCCTCGCCGTCTTCGCAGTATTGCGGGCTGAAAAACTTTGCCATCAAACTCTGCGGCGAGAGATCTTCCAGCCACTCCATAAAAGCTTCGCAGGAGTCGATCCCTTCGAAGCAAACATAAGGAAGCGTCCTCAAACCGAAGAAACTATCCCAGCTGAAAAAAACCTCTATCATTTCGAAGAGCTCCACGGGGATAGCGACTCTGGATTTTACCACCCATCGTGCAAGACTGTCGGCGGCGATTGCATCTCGATCGATCATTCTCTCATGGTTATTGAGCCGAAAAAGTGCAGTGAGAACAGAGACAGCCTCGTTGTTAAAAACCTTTACATCAGCCATCGACAGCCTCTCCGAAGATCTCATTAACGGAATCTCCAACGGTTCTAATCAAAAAGTTTTTATTCAGGTTGAACAGTCTTCTATCTCCTTCTACACTGTCTTCAATAACTCCGTACCTCATCAACACGCTCAGGTAGTCGGTTACCTCGACGTTGGTAAGTTTTGTGGAAAGGGCTATTTCTGTTACTCCCATGGGACCTTGAGAGAGTCTTTTAAGAATTCGCAGGTTCACATCGTTTGCAAGGATGGTGAAGAGATCTACTCCCGAGGCCATTTTATCGACCGGAGGGGTTATCCTTTCAGGGTATCTGTATCCCACGACGTATATATCCTCTCTTCTGTAGGGTATTGAGCCCTTCAACAGAATGATTTCGTAGAAGAAGGAGACAGCTATAGTGATGGATCCGGTTGCAGGGACACCACTCCTGACTGAACTCCCTGTGAGCCACTGAACGTAGTTTTTTCCGTACTTCTCGAAAAAACCGTACAGCTTCGATCGTTGTTCTTCGACCTCACGGACCGGGTCGAAGGGCAGATCTTCGTAGATCCTTTCGTTGTACCATAGAAGAAGGTGTATCAACTCTTTTCTTGCTGCTGATGGATTGTTGCAGAGTTTCAAGAGATCGGCCTTCTGTTTCGTCGGCATAGCCATGTTTTTCGATATGTACTCTATCAATTCTCGCTCGTTGTTGCTGGCCGATATCGGCTTCAAAAGATCGGCCTCTTCGGAGAATCCGTGGCCGGAACAGAGAAAGTTCACTATCAAGTCTTTGTCGGACATCGTTGAAAGGTATGAAAGTAGAGACTCCGGTTCCATCAACTTCTTAGTCGCTATATGGTTGGTCAGGAAAAGTGCGAAAAAAGACTCTCTGTCGAAAAAAATCCCCAATTTTTCCCTGATTCCATCGGGAAGAGCTTTTCTTGTCTTTTCGACCCACTTCAGGATTCTCTCGTTCGGTTCTATTTCGAGATTGGCAGGCAATCTTTTGAATCTTTCCATTATCAACTCGTTGTTCTGGAGTCTGAAAAGAGAGGAAAGAAAGTCATAGTTACTTGAATCACAGAAATTCACACCTTCGGGCAACACAAAAATACCTCCATTCCAGGAAGTCGATTCAGTATATTATACATTAGTCAAAGACTATTCATAGATATCTGAGTCGAAGAGATTTCAGGACCACCTGAGCAAATAAGTTCTCGTGCTCTTTCTCTCGAGCGTAACCCCGCTCTTGATGGCACGTGCCATCAGATAAACGTGGGAAAGAACTACACCCAGATCTATCGAAATCACTTCTTCGTAAATGACCGGCAGTTTCTTCCAGCCGTGAATGGCTATCTCTCTTTCGTCAAGAATTTCAAAGGTCCATGGTTGACGGTTGAACGAAGAGGGGGCAAGTCTTCCCGAAAGGAGTATTTCCCGCATATCAGGATCCAGCAGTTCCGTTCTGCCCATTATCAGTTCTTCGAGTGGTTTTCGATTTGAATTCCGGTAAAGTTTCCGTGCCGCCCTTTCTACATTCACGATCTCATTCTTCTCGGGATAACCGAGAATGATCATGGAAAGGTAATTGGGTAGTCTTGCCCAGCTTGTGCTGAAGCCTTTGAGCGTGAGATTCAAAACTATCTGTTCACCTTCGAAGCCGTACTCCACAAGCTTCTCGGTCGAAAAGTCGTTCATCTTTGCCAGAACTATTCCGGAGGCTATGGGAAAGTTTTGCGAATAGTACCACTGGAGAGGTCCGGAGCGCTCAAGATGCTCTAATCCTTTAAGAGAATCTCTCACAGATGCTTCTTCATGTTCCTTAAGCCGCCTGTTTTCGAATTTCCTCTGCGTAATCCTGAGTTCTATCGCTCTGGCGATTTCCTGTCTATCGTACATAAAATCACTCCTTTACTGTATTCTACATAATGTGGATAATAAAACTCAAGATTATTCAGTTCCAAATACATATCAATTATGTTGATTCCTGGGATGTTTCCTTCAGGCAATAGGTGTAGAATCTCTTTTTATTGTTGCTGTCTAGCTTCACCTTTAGGCCGTGCATCTCGTTTTCGAACCCTGGGAACCTGTTGTCGAAATCCTCCGAAAAGTTTAGATATTCGATGATCCTCTTGGTTTCGGGCGTGTACCTCTCGCCGGGCATGATCACCGGTATGCCGGGAGGGTATGGAACAACCATGACAGCGGAAATCCTGTTCTGAAGTTCCCTTATCCTCACCAGTTCGGTGTTGCCGTTTACCAATTCATAGTAAGCTTTTGCCGGAAGCATTACCTGTTCGGGAGCCTGCGAATAGACGTCTTTCAAAACTCTAGCGATTCTGGCCTTTCGGAGGTACTCGTGCATCTGTTCAGATAACTCCTGGAGAGTCATTTTGCCGTATTTTTTCGGATGTTTCTTGACTATATCCGGAAAAATATCGTCAAGCGGGGCATTTTCGTCGAACAGCTTCTTGAACGTGAAAAGCTCCGCCAGCAGCGTACCGGACTTTCCTTTAGTGAGACCCAGCGAAAAGAGTATAAGGAATGAATAGTGTCCGGATTTCTCGACCACTATACCGCGGTCTCTGAGAAAGGTAGTCACTATGGTGGCAGGTATCCCCCAATTCCTCATTCTGCCCTGTTTGGTTATCCCCGGCGTCATTACGGTCACTTTGATGGGGTCGAGGAGTATATAATCGCTTTCCAACTTCCCGAAACCGTGCCAGTCCGCATTTCCCTTCAAGCACCAGTATTCGGGATGCTCCTTGAGGAGTTGTTCGTCGATATCTTCTATATCTTCTCTTTTCCTTTCGCCCTTTTCGTTCTCCATGGTGATCTGCGCTGGCTGCCAGATCTCGAACCACCATCTTCTCTTGCGATCGACCTCTTTATCCTCTATTTCTTCGCTCAAGTGTTTCATCTTCTTCCTGAAGATTATCGCTTCCTGTATCGTTTCGTCGATGAGGAATCTACCGGAGTTTCCGGCCATCATCTTCGAGGAAACATCGAGCGAAGCGATTATAGCGTACTGGGGCGAGGTCGACATATGCATCATGTAAGCCTCGTTGAATCTTCCGTGATCTATTTTCTTCTTCCCATCTTTAACATGGATCATTGAACCCTGGGAAAAAGCGGCTAGCAGTTTGTGCGTTGAGTGAGTCGTGAAAACGGTCGGAGCCTTCTCTCGATCTATTTCAGGAGACATCCCGTATCTGCCCACGTACATCGGATGAAAATTGGCATACGCGTACCAGGCCTCGTCGAAGAGAACGTAATCTACAACACCCTCGAGTCTGTCGATTATCTTCCTGGTGTTGTAACAGAGCCCGTCGTACGTCGAATTCGTCACGACTGCCAGCTTGATTCTGAAGTTTTCTTTGTCGCTAACCAGAGAACTGGAATTGATTTTCTTTTTTATCTCGGCCCAGTCGAACTCCTCTTCATGAATGGGACCGATAATACCGAGAGAGTTTCTGCTAGGAGTAAGGTATATCGGAATCGCACCTGTCATTATAATCGAATGCATTATCGATTTATGACAGTTCCTGTCAATGAGAACGATGTCGCCAGGGGTAACGCAGGAATGAAAGACGATCTTGTTGGATGTGGACGTTCCGTTAGTGACAAAGTACGTCTCGTCGGCTCCAAAGATCTTGGCCGCGAACTTTTCAGCCGCACCTATGGCTTCGGTGTGCTCGAGAAGAGAGCCGAGCTCAGGGACAGATACGGAGAGATCGCTGCGAAAAACGTTCTCTCCGAAAAACCTGTGAAAGAGCTTCCCGGTGGGAGATTTCAGAAAGGCTTCGCCACCGCTGTGTCCGGGAGTGTGCCATGAGTACTTGAACTCATCCACGTAATGAATCAGCTCTTTGAGAAAGGGCGGCAGTAGTTCTTCCATGTATCTCTCGATAGCCTCTTCGATACGGCCGGCTATGAAGGATGGGCTGTCTTCTAGTTTCCACACGTAACCGTCTATCTGACTGACTATCTCGAGCGGAATTTCTTTGACCCTGAGTTTTTCGGTCATCAGAAAGAGCGGTATAAGGGCGTTTTTGCCCCTGATTATCTCTATTATCTCTCCCGGACCGAGAAACTCTTCGTCGGATCTTATCACGAGATCCCAGTCGAGCAGGATGCAGCTTATATTGGAGTGAGACATGAATTCGATTTTGCAGTCATAACCCGAATACGATTCTATGACGGACAGGCCCCTTTTTTGGAGCTCTTTGATTATCTCTCGAGTTGCCCTTCCACCAGTGTTTTCCGAGCGCAGATCATCGTCAACTACCAGAATAGAAAAATCCTTGAACCACTCCATCTCCGCTCCCCCCAATCATGCCTTTCTGTAGGCTACAAACGATCCTTTTGGAACATTTAGAAAACTGCCTATAACCTCGCACTTGGCCATCAAAAGGAAGAAGATCTCCCTTTTAGCAGAGCTCAATCCTTCCAGATTTCCCTGTCCCTTAGAGATTACCACGTCGGCACCGGTATATATATCCTCGAACTCGTCATTCATTCTATCTTCCTGCATACCGGGGGCGTCTGCCCCAGAATCGATAAGATTAGCTACGCTGTCCAGGCCGACTTCGAGCGCTTCCCTAATAGTGACGTCATTTAGAGTCGGTTCGCCGCGCACTGCGAAATATGTTTCCGGAACTTCTGCTATCTCCATCAGGAGTTTATCGAGGACCACTTCGCCACAGTTATCACCCACAATCAACATACTTTTCGCTTTTTTGATTCTTCTGGAGAGCTCTTCGAGATCGTCGATCGCGAAGGGAATGGAGAGAGCCTGCCTCATGGTTGCGTCTATGTCGATTCTGTGGCCCGGGGCGAAATCTATGATATTACCTGCCACCGATAGCTTCAGAGCTCCGATCAAAGGATCGTCGAGCGCACGGAGTTTCTCCTTTAGCACGTCATAGACTTCAAGGAGGAGATCATTAGCCGCTTTTTTGACCTCCCTGAAGGCATCGATCTCGCCCAAGACTACTTTGAGAGCCTTCCCCACTTTGCGTCCAATTTCAATCGGAGTCTCGTTCTCCAGATCCATCTCTGCCATATCTTTCAAGAACAGTCTAGCAGCTGAGAGCTGATCTTCTCGCTTGACGCCGTTTTGTGAAAGTATTCTCACCAGCGCGCTCATATTGCATGGTATACATCTCGGATCTATTTTCATCCCATCACCTCGACGGAATTATACATGCCGGATGCGAATAGACGATTAAGATGATCGAAAGAGCGGGGCACCGGAGGAGAGATGGAGAGATAAGAGGCGAGAGGGCGAGATGAACAAGATGCGAGACGCGAAAATCAGGTATAGACATCAGGAGACTGGCAGCTTTTATTTTCGCTCTCTCTTTCGTTAGTGAAGGGAACTTTCGACACCCTTTCCCAACTCTTATCAACAATCTGCAACGTACGACTCATAATCCTCACAGTGAGTCCTGAAATCGACGGTTTTTCAGTCTATAATAAGAGTATCTATGAGGTTTGTCCTTTCTTATCTGTGAGGCATTCCATTCAGCGAGATTTGTTAGACCGCCAAAGAGGAGGCGAAGGGCATGAAGTCAATAGTAATCTACTTTTCTTTCGATGAAAGTACCAGGACGCTGGCTGAGGCGATGGCGTCCTCAATCGGCGCTGATTTGTTGAGGCTGGTGCCTACCGGTGAGTTCGCCCGCACTTATTACCATCATGCAGAGAATCCCGAACAGATAGAATCGGCACCCGGATACAATCCTGAAAGGGAGCATGTTTGGGGTAGCGAATCGGTTGCTATGAATAACAAACCTGAACTCGAGCCATTCAATTTTGATCCCGATCTTTATGAAATGATAATCATCGGTACGCCTGTATGGGCTCTCACTTATGCGCCGCCATTCAACACATTTTTCGAGAAGACGAACATTAAAGGTAAAAGGATTGCCCTCTTCTGCACGCATCAGGGAATTATTGGCGCTGCGCTGGAGAATCTGAAGAAAGCTCTAAAGGGAAACGAGATCGTTCAGGAGATCGATTTCGAATCGCCCGCCTCGAGAATGGACGAGTATGTTGAGACTTCAAGAGAGTGGGCCCGCGAACTGCTCGATCTCTGAATCGATATGCGGAAAGACAGGCGCAGCTAGAAGTGAGTTTCCGGCTTTATCTTTATATTGACCGGTTGATAGATAGATCAATACTTACAGTTTATCGGGTGGTGAATTCAATTGAAAGTACTTCTTACAAACGACGATGGCATAGAAGCCGCGGGGATTCGGCTTCTCGCCAGAAGGCTCGCGCTAAATCACGATGTCACGGTTGTGGCTCCGGAAGGTAACCGGAGCGGCGTGAGTCACTCGATTACATGGCTGACTCCCGTGAGGATACGGGAAAAGGCTACCGTGGAAGGTGTCAATTCCTTCTGTACGAGCGGCACGCCGGCAGACTGCGTGGTGGCTGCCTCAACTCTCTTCGGCGATAACGTTTTCGATATAGTGGTGAGTGGAATTAACCACGGGCAAAACCTGGGTGTGGACATAAGATATTCGGGTACCATATCGGCGGCGCTCGAAGCTAGAACTCTTGGTATTCCGGCGATCGCCGTTTCAGTGGTGTCCGATGAGAATCCTGATTTCTTGGCAGCACTGGATTTCGTCGATAAATTCATACTTTATTACGACTGGAGAAAACTACCAAGGTACACCGTTCTGAACGTAAACGTACCCTCACTTCCGCGCCAGAATATTCGTGGTATAGCTCGTACTAGACCTGGCGGGCTAGTGAAAAGGCGCTGGTTCGAAAAGAATACGAATGAATGGGGCGAGCCAGTTTACTGGATGAGAAGAGAGATAATCTACGAGCTGGAAGAGTCCGATCTGGATTTCAAGTGCATTAAGGCTGGCTTCATCTCCGTCAGTCCCATAGATTTCTTCCAGAGCTGTGATGAGATATACGTTGAAGATCTTGAAAGCGATCTGCGTTCCTTTAACGAGATCTGGCTCGATCGATTCGATCGCAATGCGCGGGAATTTTCTAGTGAGAGACGTTTGAAGGATACAGTATAAGAAAACGCCTATGGACAGGGGTAACCGTTCTGCTGAATAATACAGATTGTTAATTATTTCACATATTTTTATTCAATGTTTTCATTGTGGGCAAACAAAATTCTGGCAATCTGCTATAATTCAGTTGAACGGGTGATAAGATGTCGGAGGTTCTATACAGAAAGTACAGGCCAAAAAACTTCAGTGAGCTGGTTGGTCAGGATCAAGTGAAAGAGGTCCTGATTAAGTCTTTTGAAAAGAGTTCCATCTCGCATGCTTATATTTTCTCGGGTTCGAGAGGGACGGGAAAGACCACAACTGCCCGTATCTTCGCCAAAATGCTCAACTGCCTCTCCGAATCGAATGAAAAACCCTGTGGCATATGTCAATCCTGTCGGGCCATAGATACATCGTCGCACCTGGATGTCGTCGAGCTCGATGCTGCGTCGTACCGGGGAATCGACGAGATCCGAAAGATAAGAGACTCAGCCGCTTATAGGCCGGTTATGGGACGCTACAAGATCTACATAATAGATGAGTTCCACATGCTTACCCGCGAAGCCTTCAATGCTTTATTGAAAACACTCGAGGAGCCTCCCGAAAGAGTAGTCTTCATTCTGGCCACTACGAATATCGAGAAGGTCCCCGAGACTATACTCTCAAGGTGTCAGGTATTCACCTTCAAGACTTTAAGCGAAGAAGAGATCGTAATTTATCTTGAAAGAATAGCGACCTCTGAATCCTTCTCCTTTTCAGAAGACGGTCTGACGAGGATAGCCCGTGCCGCGCGTGGTGGCATGAGAGACGCGGTTAACCTCATGGAGAGGGTTTTGGCCTTCACCGGCTCGCTGGACGATCAATCGGTGAGATTGACGCTCGGAATACTCCCGAACGAACTTATCACCAGCTTTCTGGAAGCCTTTTCGGGGGCAGATCCAAATCGATTGCTTAAAGTTTCCAAAGAGGTACTCGACGAGGGGTTTTCGTACGAATCTCTGCTTGAACAATCGATAGAATTTGTTAAGGAAGAATACGTTAAAGACATGAGGTTGGGCGCCCTGCAGATGATTTCGGGCCTCTGGGAAATACTCAAGGAGATGAAATACGCCGAAGATAAAAAGGCAGTCTTCGAAGTGATGACCATATTGAAGAGTTCTGAGCTGGCCGGTATAAATAAAACCACTGGAGTCGTCTCGAAAAAAGGTGGGCTTGAGGGCACGGCCGTTGCGAAGAATGACGTACAGACCAAAGTCGAGGTCCCGCCTCTTTCGACAGGAGGAGACGATATCTCGCGCGGTCCGGTTGAAAAACTCCTTGATCATCTCTACGAAAAAGATTTCACTTTGCTTTGGGTGCTCCTCGGTCTTTCGAGGATAACTCTATCGGAAGACGGAGGATCGCTCATTGTGGATAGCGACGAGGATTTTGTTTCGCACCTTATAGAAGAGAAACTCGACATGATCAACAGCATCTCTACGGAGGTCGTGGGGAAGTCTGTCTCTCTCTCCAGAGACAAAAGCCCAAAAGCCTTCGAAAAGCTTGATAAAGACCAAAGGGCCTACGTCAAGAACTTCATGGATGTGCTCGGTTTAAACGTTAACGGTGCACCTGGAGAATTCAAGATTGAAATAGAGGAGGACTGAAATGGCCAAAAAACTCAGAGGCCTTGGAGGCAGAAATTACGGAGGTTCGAAAAAGGGAGCGAACATGAACGATCTCTTGAAGCAGGCTCAAAAAGCTCAAGAGGAAATGGACAACCTTGAAGACACCTTCAAGAACATGGAAGTGTCGGCTTCGGCCGGCGGGGGCGCGATCAGCGTTGTGGCAACATGTGATTACAGGATAAAATCTATAGAAGTCGATCAAGAATTAAAAGAAGAGGATTTCGAGGTCGTTCAAGATCTTATAATCGCCGGAGTAAACGAAGCACTATCGGAAGTAACGAAAAAACGCGATGAAGAAATGTCAAAGGTAACCGGAGCACTGAATCTGCCGAACAATATACTTTAGGAGGTGTAGCAGATGCACAAAGTAGCAATAAACGGATTTGGAAGAATCGGAAGACTTGTTTTCAGAGAAATGGTGGCGCGCGGGGGATTCGACATAGTCGCCATCAACGACTTAACTGACGCGGCGACGCTGGCCCATCTTCTGAAATACGACTCGGTTCATGGAAGGTTTAAAGGAACGGTACAGGCAAAAGAAGGGGCAATAATCGTAAATGGAAAAGAGATAAAGGTTTTTGCGGAAAAGAGTCCGGCGAACTTGCCCTGGAAGGCCCTTGGAGTAGAGCTCGTTATTGAGTCCACAGGTGTTTTTACGAGCAAGGAAAAAACGATGCCCCATGTCGAAGCCGGCACAAAAAAGGTTCTCATTACCGCCCCGGCCAAAGGAGCGGTTGACGCGACGATCGTTCTTGGAGTAAACGACAGTGAGTTGAAGCCAGAGATGCAGATCGTCTCTAACGCTTCCTGCACGACCAACTCGATAGCCCCAATTATAAAGGTACTCAACGATAATCTCAAGATCGTGAAGGGATACCTCACAACGGTACACGCTTATACGAACGATCAGAGAATACTCGATCTTCCCCACAAAGACCTGAGAAGAGCCAGAGCGGCGGCTGCCAACACGATCCCAACTTCTACCGGAGCGGCCAAAGCGGTCGGTTTGGTGATTCCTGAGCTTAAAGGCAAGCTCGATGGAATAGCCATGAGAGTTCCCGTAACCGACGGCTCTATAACTGACCTCACGGTGGTTGTAGAGAAGGAAACGACGGCCGAAGAAGTTAACGCTCTGATAAAGAAGGCGGCTGAAAATGAACTCAAAGGAATTATAGAGTACTCCGAAGAAGAACTGGTGTCCTCGGACGTCGTCGGAACAACGGTTTCCGGCATTCTTGACAGCAAACTCACCTCGGCGATGGGCAATCTCGTGAAAGTGTGTGCCTGGTATGACAACGAATATGGCTATTCATGCAGAGTTGTCGATCTTGCAGAGAAAATGATGAAAATCTAATCGAAGCTTTCTGAAGCGGGGCCATTTATGGCCCCGTTTTGATGAGAAGGAGGGTCAGAGTATGGCTAAGAAACTAACACTGAAAGATGTCGAACTCAAAGGAAAAAGAGTTCTTGTCAGGGTCGATTTCAACGTTCCGCTGGACAAGACAACCGGGGAAGTGACCGACGATACGAGAATCGTGGCGGCCATTCCTACGATTGAATATATAACCGAAAAGGGCGGGAAGGCTATTCTGGTCTCCCATCTTGGAAGACCAAAAGGGAGCAAAGATCCCAAATACACCCTCAAGAATGTGGCCTTTAGACTTGAAAAGCTTATAGGTAAGCCTGTCAAATTCGTTGGTGATTGCATCGGTCCCGAAGTTGAAAAGGCCGTTTCCGATATGAAAGATGGCGAGATACTGCTTCTGGAAAATGTGAGATTCTATCCCGAGGAAGAGAAGAACAACCCGGAATTCGCTGCGAAGCTGGCCGCTTTTGCGGATATTCATGTCAACGATGCCTTTGGGACGGCCCACAGAGGCCATGCTTCCAACGCAGGGGTGGCGGCTCATCTGGTAAGTGTAGCAGGCTTTTTGATGGAAAAGGAAGTCGAGATGCTGAGCATGGCGATAGAGAATCCCGAACATCCTTACGTGGTAATACTGGGTGGTGCGAAAGTTTCCGACAAGATAGGAGTGATAACCAACCTGCTGGAAAAGGCCGATAGAATACTCATAGGAGGCGCCATGATGTTCACCTTTCTCAAGGCGCTCGGTAGAAACGTTGGCGATTCACTCGTGGAAGACGATAAACTCGAACTTGCCAGAGAAATATTAGACAAGGCCTCCATAAAGAAAGTCGATTTCGTGCTTCCGGTAGATGCGGTTACGGCCAGGGAAATTGCCCCCGGAGTTGAGAAGAAAGTCGTCATGATTGATGATGGAATACCGGCCGGCTGGAAGGGACTGGATATAGGGCCGAAGACCGTTGAATTATTCGAGTCCAAGCTTGCAGATGCCAAAACTGTCGTCTGGAACGGCCCTTTGGGTGTATTCGAGATCGACGATTTTGCGAAAGGAACCGAAACGATAGCCAAAGCTCTTGCCGCTCTAAAAAACGCAGTTACGATAATCGGCGGCGGAGACAGTGCGGCGGCGATAAACAAGTTCGGGCTGGCCGGGGAAGTATCGCACGTTTCGACTGGAGGCGGTGCTTCGCTAGAGATGCTAGAAGGCCGCGAAATGCCCGGTATAGAGAGTCTTGCAAATACGACCGGAAAAAAAAACGAAGATTGATGGTGGCAGGTAACTGGAAGATGAACAAATCGCCGAAGGAGGCGCGAATGTTCGCAGGGTTCCTGGCCTCTTCGATAGGAGAAGAATCGACTGTCGATGTGGCGGTCTTCCCGACAAGTCTGGCCGTTTCCGGTGTTGCCGACATCATGAAAGACACGAAGATCAAAGTCGGAGTGCAGAACATTTATCCGGCCGACAGCGGTGCTTTCACTGGGGAAATTTCAGCTTCTATGTTGACGGAATTGTATATCGATTACGTTCTCGTCGGCCACTCGGAAAGGAGGCAACTATTCGGGGAGACTGATGCACAGACCAACGAGAAGATAAAGGCCATCCTTAAAAACGGTCTTACGCCGATTCTCTGTATCGGAGAGACTCTCGAAGAGAGAAAGGCGAACCTCACCAACAGTGTTCTGGAGAGGCAGTTAAAGGCCGGCCTGATGGGCTTTGCAAAAGAGGAGGCCTCCAGAGTAATAATCGCCTATGAACCTGTTTGGGCCATTGGAACGGGAGTGGTGGCGACACCTGACCAGGCCGAAGAGACGATGAAATACATCCGTCAATTTCTGGCCGGGCTCTACGACGGTGATTTCGCGGAAAGCATTAGAATCCTTTACGGAGGAAGCATAAAACCTGACAACTTCGACTCTCTGGTGGCCATGGAAGATATTGATGGCGGCCTGGTTGGTGGAGCGAGTCTTCTCGAGAGCTTCGTACAGTTGGTTGCCATAGCCAGGAACCATGCATAAGGCATTCTGAATTCATAGCCGCCCCCGAAGGGCGGCTATTTAGTTTTCTTTGCCGACTCAAATGATATAATCTCCTGATGAGGGGGTGTGGTTCTTGGATAGTTATCAGGAGCTTGAACTGGTTGTTGACAAGATGGTCGAAGAATTCAGCCGCATTAAAAAAGAGAATGAGCAGCTCTGGAAACAGGTTCAACAGTCGCAGCAAAAGCTGGAAGAAGCCGAGCTGAAGATACGCGAGCTCGAACTCAGACTTGAAAGCGAATCGAAGACTATATCTTCCCTTATAAAGCGTGTGAAAGTCAGTCTCGATGAAAACAGCAAAAAAACATAAGGAGTAATAATTATGAAACGATCAGTCTCTTTGAACCTGGGAGGACGCCAGTTCTCCTTTCTGAGCAGCGATCCTCAAGAAGTCGTCGATCAGGTCTTTTCAAAAGTCACCGAAATGTACGACGCGTTCAAGAAGAAGGAAGATGAAATCGGGTTCGAGAAGTTGATGGTGGGTATCTGCGTGAACCTCGCTCACGATCTCATTAAAAGCCAGAACGAACTGGTAAGATTGAAAGCCAAGTATGAAGAGGTACTCTCGGAATACTTCCAGGGACGTGAAGGTGTTGAAGAATAATTTGAAGATCGGAGTCTTCGATTCCGGCATTGGCGGTCTGACAGTACTAAAAAAACTCTTGCAGGGCTTTCCCCGCGGCGTGGATTTTTTCTACTTCGCCGATACAGCACGTGTACCTTACGGGTCGAAACCCATCGAAACCCTTCGCGGTTATGTCGGAGAGATTTTCGATTTCTTTTTTCAACTCGGTATCGACGCAATCGTCACTGCCTGCAACACATCGGATTCTATACTCTCTCAGAGGGAAAAGCAGAATCTTCCCGTGCCGTACTTCAGTATCATAGATCCGACCGTCAGAGCGGTAGGTTCGATCGCTCCGAAAGGGTCGGAGGTTTCGATATTGGCGACTAGCAACACTGTGAGGAGATCGTTGTATTTGAGGAAGCTTTTCAGATACGAAAATCTGCGTCGAATAACCCAAAAAGCCTGTCCACTCTTCGTGCCGATAATCGAAGAGGGCATCTGGGAAGGTGAGATAGTAGATGCAGTGGTCAGATACTATCTGGCCGAGATCAACCGGATGGAGCCGGATTACCTTATACTGGGCTGTACCCACTACCCTTTTATAAGAAAAGTCATAGAAGCTTCGATATCTCAAAAAACTCTTCTGGTAGACCCGGCCGATTATATACTGGTGGATTTAAAAAACTGGATCGGGGAAACCGGTGATAAAGAGTCCCGGGTCACCTACTACGTGAGTGGCAACCCCGAATCCTTCCAGAGAATCCTCGGAAGATACTTTCAAAGAGAGGGCAACGTTATACCGGTGGATCTTGTAGATGAAAGAATAACAATAAGAGGGTAGTGCTGAGTTGAGGAAGATAGTGCTTATAGGAGGCGGTACTGGACTCTCTACATTTGCGAGAGTGTTGAAAAGTTTTCCGGTCGACCTCACGCTCGTAGTTGCGATAACCGATGATGGAGGAAGCTCTGGAATTCTTCGTGAGGAAATGAAGATACCACCCCCCGGCGATATAAGAAATAATATAATCGCATTGGCTAACAACGAAGAGATTCTCACTAAGGTATTTTCGCACAGGTTTTCCACAGACGCTATGAAAAAACACTCGCTTGGCAACATCATAATCGCGGGCCTGACGGAAATGTACGGCAGCTTTCCAGACGCCGTTATCGCCGCATCGAAACTGTTAAACATTAAGGGCAAGGTTCTACCGGTGGCCGACGCACTGGTTCGTCTTATAGGAGAACTCGATGACGGATCGAAAATAGAGGGTGAATCGGAAGTCGCACGGTATGGAAAAAAGATAAAAAGACTTACTCTAGATAGAAAGGT
The DNA here is from genome assembly GCF_900157305.1 of Mesotoga infera. Classification (NCBI taxonomy): domain Bacteria; kingdom Thermotogati; phylum Thermotogota; class Thermotogae; order Kosmotogales; family Kosmotogaceae; genus Mesotoga; species Mesotoga infera. The sequence continues at coordinate 2,672,640 of NZ_LS974202.1, read as the reverse complement.
CCAGGCCTTGCCGGAGGTTTTGAGGGAGATAGAGATGGCCGATACGCTGATTGTTGGACCGGGCAGTCTTTTTACAAGCGTTGTTCCGAATTTTCTCGTCTCTGGAGTAAGTGAAGCCTTTTCGAGATCTCCCGGAAAAAAAGTGTATATATGCAACATAATGACACAGCCGAAAGAATCGGAAGGCTTCGATCTCAAGAAACACGTAGATACCGTCGAATCATACATTGGGACTACGTTCGATCGTGTGTTCTGGACGGAAGTTGGCGGTGTCGAAAAAACTGTTCTGGAAAGGTACAGACGGGCGGGTGCGGTACCTGTAAGGAACGATCTCCCGGACGATACGAGGGTAACCGTTATACGTGGAGCTACTACCGAGCTTATAATCGATGGAAGAGAGAAGCTCGTGGTTAGGCACTCAAGGGAGAGCATTGTATCCATTCTCAGAGAGCTGGAGATCTTGGAGGAGATTCTGCTTTGAGTTACGCCGACAAATTGAAGGAAGAACTATGTCATCTCTCCATCGAAGACACTTTCGAGAGCAGGGCGGAGTTTCTGGGCTATGTCAAGTCCAGAGGAACTCTCAGGATAAGGAATGGAACGCCTTACCTGGTCATCACTCTGACTTCCATAACCAGTCTAAAAAGACTATTTCGGATAACCAGAAGACTCTCTCTTCCCATATATGAAACGCAGGTCACCGAAGAGGTACGCCTCTCGAGAAAGCGCGGGGGTGAGTTGATCTACCTCTTCGCAGATGTCGAAAAATTCCTTGAAAACAACGGCATTTCCCTCAGAAGCGACATCATACCCTCTCCCGTGAGGGACGACCCCGTTTATTTTGGAGCCTTTGTAAGGGGATTATACCTTGCTGGCGGTTCCATAGTGGACCCTTCCAAGGAATACCATCTCGAAATAACGCTCGATACGACGAGAGAGTTCGTCGGTTCTTTTAGAGATTACCTTCAGGACAATTTCAACATCAAGTGCGGAGTAGTTAAAGTCAGGAACAAATTCAAGACCTACGTAAAATCGGCCGGTGATTTGATGGAACTGCTTTCTCTGATGGGAGGAAAACGCACGGTCGCACACCTTTCCAGAGCGGTGGAAGTAAGAAAGATAAGGGGTAATGTGAGCCGAACGCTGAATTTCCTGACGGCGAACGCAAACAAATCGGGACAGGCAATGGCCAAACACGTCAAGGCTATTAGAATCATCGACGAAAAAATAGGTCTCTCCAGACTCGATAGCGAGTTGAAACAGGTGGCCATACTTAGACTGGAAAACGAAGATCTTAATCTGAGAGAGCTCGGGGAGATGATGAACCCGCCCATGAGTAAATCCGCAGTATATAATAGGTTGAAAAAGCTGATATCGTTAGCCGAGAAAATGGGGGAGATCTGATGAAATGTCCTTTCTGCTCCAGCGAATCTACCAGAGTTCTAGACTCCAGACCGACTGAGGATAACACCTCGATCAGAAGGCGCCGCGAATGCGAAGATTGCGGAGGAAGATTCACCACCTACGAGAGATACGAAAGACTCCCCTTCTTTGTAATCAAGAAAGACGGGAGGAGAGAGAGATTCAACAGAGAAAAGGTTATGAACGGTCTTCTTAGGGCATGTGAGAAGAGACCTATCTCTCTCGAAAGACTAAGCTCAATAGTAGATTCTATCGAAGACGAGGTCACGAGGTCGGGGCGCCATGAGGTTCTCTCGCAGGAGATTGGAGAGATGATAATGGCTAAACTCAAGCTCCTGGACAGGGTTGCGTATGTTCGCTTCGCATCTGTTTACAAAGAATTCAGGGACATAGATCATTTCGTGGATATAATAAAAGAGCTAAAGAACGATTAAGTTCGTTGAATGGAGGGGATCCAGGTCGTGAAGAAAAAAGCCATTTACCTCACCCAGGAAGGCTACGACAGAATGAAAGAGGAACTAGAAAGCCTTAGAAAGAGACTCATGTACGATATTGCCGAAAGAATAAAGGAAGCCCGTGAGCTTGGCGATTTGAGTGAAAACAGCGAATACGATGAAGCGAAAAACGAGCAGGGTCGAATCGACAGCAGAATAAAACAGCTTGAAGAGATACTGAACAACGCTGAAGTAATAGAAGACGATGGTGACATGAGCACAGTCAAGCTAGGTCATATAGTGGAGCTTCAGAACATGGAAACCGGTGAGAAGTCAGAGTACAGAATCGTCAATGCTCAAGAAGCCAACATATTCGAAGGTAAAATCAGTGCCGATTCTCCCATAGGCAAAGGGATACTTGCCCACAAAGTAGATGAAGTCGTAAGAGTGAAAACCCCTTCGGGATGGGCCAAGTATAAAATACTTACCATCGGCAGATGATCGGAGACATTTATGAGTGAAGAGACACGAAGACAGAGGCTTCGAGAAATAGATCAGATGCGTGAGGAAGGTATAGAACCCTATCCTTATCGTTTTGAAAAGACCCACTGGGCAGGGGATATAAAGAACGAATTCTCCACTCTGGAAAATTCCCAGACGAAGGAAGACGTAGTGATTAGAACTGCCGGTAGGGTAGTGGCCTTGAGAAGCCACGGAAAGTCCTTCTTTTTCGTCCTTCGCGATGATACCGGAAGGATTCAGGCCTACATCAGACTAGATTCGGTTGGAAAAGACAACTTTGAAATCTTCAAAAAGTATGTCAACATGGGCGATTTCGTTGGTATCATAGGCTTCCCCTTCAAGACACATACAGGCGAGGTGTCGGTCTTTGTAAAAAGCTTCGAGATCCTTTCTAAGTCTATGAGAACCATGCCCGAGAAATGGCACGGCTTGAAGGACAAGGAAATAATATATCGCCAGAGATACGTCGAAATGCTCTCCAGCGACGAAGCGCTCAACCGCTTCAAAATGCGCTCCGAGCTTTTCCGGCTCATAAGGGAATTTCTGGCACAGAGAAGGTTCATTGAAGTAGACACACCCATACTTCTCCATCTGACCGGTGGAGCCTCGGCAAGGCCTTTCGAAACAAGGATAAACGTTTTTGAATCCCAGATGTTTCTGAGGATCGCGGAAGAGCTCTTTCTTAAGAGATACCTTGTTGGGGGGTTCGAAAGAATATTCGAAATCGGAAAGAATTTCAGAAACGAGGGAATATCCTACAAACACCATCCTGAGTTCACCATGATGGAACTCTACTGGGCCTACGCCGACTACAACGATATTATGGATATCACCGAAGCAATGATCAACTATGTTGTGGAGAACCTGACAGGCTCTACAAAGATAAACTATCAGGGAAAAGAGATCGACTTTTCCAGACCCTGGCGCAGGGTGAAGATGAGCGATTTCATCCAGGACAACCTCGGAGTGAATATACTCGAGGATTCCGACGAGAAATTGATAGAGGTCCTGAAAAAACACGGCAGCGAGCCCGACATGAAAGAGAGGGGCCACCTGATAGAGAAACTCTGGGATCTCGTTGAAGACAAACTCGTTAATCCAACCTTTGTCACCGAACATCCTGTGATAATCTCGCCTCTTTCCAAGGTCCACAGAAGCGATCCCAGAGTGACTGAAAGGTTCGAATTGATAATAAGCTCTATGGAAATGGCCAACGCCTTCAGTGAACTCAACGATCCGATAGAGCAGTACAGAAGATTTTTGCATCAGGCAGGACTGAGAGAAGCGGGTGACGAAGAAGCCCAGATGATGGACGACGACTTTTTGAGGGCGCTGGAGTATGGAATGCCTCCCACCGGCGGACTGGGTATCGGATGGGACAGAATTCTAATGCTGGTAACCGATTCGCCAACAATAAGGGACATAATTCCCTTCCCACTAGTAAAGCCAATCTCTTTTGAAGAAGAAGAGATGCAGAGCGAGGAAGAATTACAGGAGTGAGTTCTATGAGTCTGTACGAAAAGATACAGAACGATATGAAAGAGGCAATGAAATCGCGGGATATGCTCAGAACCAATACGTTGAGGTCTGTCATAGCCGCCGTGAAAAACTTCCAGGCGTCTTCGGAAGAGAACAGAAAGGGCGAAGTGAAGGATGACACGGTAATCGGCTTGATCGGAAAAGAAGTGAAACGGAGAGAGGAATCCATAGAGGCCTATGTCAAAGCCGGAAGAGACGAACTCGTGGCCCAGGAAACTTTGGAAATGGAGATACTCAAGGGCTATCTTCCCGAAGAACTCAGTGAGAACGAAATACGTGCAGTTGCGCTGAAGACTATCGAAGACCTGAAAGCCAACGGACCGTCGGATCTTGGAAAGGTTATGCGCGAGGTCATGATCAGGCTCAAGGGAAGGGCCGACGGAAAACTGACCAACAAAATAGTCAGGGAGCTTCTCGAGAGTAGATGAAAGTTCAAATACTCACCGCCGAAATCGGCAGCACCACGACCGTGCTTTCGGCCTTTTCTTGCAACGCATCCGGAAAGCTTTCTTTCCTGGCCCAGGGAGAATCTTATACAACAGTCATCGAGAACGATGTGACGATAGGAATTGAAAGGGCCCTGATCGAACTCAAAAAACGACTTAAGGATGATAAACTCGACTGGGAGGTTTTCATCGCCTCCTCCAGTGCGGCTGGCGGTCTAAAAATGACCGTTCATGGTCTCGTTTACGATATGACCGTTAGGGCAGCGAAAGAGGCGGCTCTCGGGGCCGGTGGAGTTATAAAACTGGTAACTGCTGGAAAGCTTTCAGAGCGCGATCTGGAGAAAATTTCGAAGATTCAACCGCGACTCGTTCTGCTGGCGGGGGGCGTGGATTATGGAGAAGAAGAGACGGTGATCCATAACGCCGGAATGATAAATCGACTCGACAGGTCGATACCTCTGGTTTACGCTGGCAACACCGCCATCTCCGACGAGGTGCGGGAAATAATCTCTCCGACAGGAAGAGAAATATACTTCGTAGATAACGTGTATCCCAGAATCGATGAGTTGAACGTTGAGCCTACCAGGAAAATCATAAGGGAAGTCTTTTCCAGAAACATCACAAGGGGACCGGGGATGGAAAAGATCTACTTGATTGCAAACAAGCCGGTTATCCCCACCCCGGCCGCTGTGATGCTCGCCGCTGAATTGTTTTCTAATACATACAACGACGTTCTGGTCGTGGATATCGGTGGGGCTACCACCGATGTCGATTCTGTTACAGACGGCGACCCTGAGATCTCGAAAATGCTCGTCTCGCCCGAGCCACACTCGAAGCGAACGGTCGAGGGTGATCTCGGAGTCTACGTCAATGCACACCACGTTATAGATTACATAGGTGAGAAGGAGTTGAGAGGTGAGTTCGCTTCATTCGACGAAATCGTAGGCAAGCTATCGCCTTACCCAACTAGCGATGAAGCTTCAAGATTTTCAGCACGTCTCGGCAGATACTGTTTCGAGACTTCCATAAGGCGCCATGCGGGGTATATACGACAGATATATGGTCCTACTGGAAGGATTGAGATCGCCCAGGGAAAGGACCTGACTGCCATAAAATCCATAATCGGAACTGGAGGGCTTTTGAGCAGATCGAGATACACCCGTCAGATAATGGAAAATGCCAGATCGTTGTCTAAACTGCACTCAAAGGAACTGCTCCCGGGGCCAGATATAAGAATCTACAGAGACAGGAACTACATATTCGCGGCCATAGGACTCATCTCGACGGTGGACGCTTCCCTAGCCACGGATTTGATAGACAGCTCACTCGAAGAGCTGCGGTGAGGGCCCTCTCGAACGTGCTTTGCATTGACACCTGTAATTCCAGATGGTAAAATCTCCTTGAATGCGGGTGTAGCTCAGTTGGTAGAGCATCAGCTTCCCAAGCTGAGGGTCGCGGGTTCGAGTCCCGTCGCCCGCTCCATCTATTTCACATCGTAAATCATCACAACCGAAGGACCTAGAGATACTATCCCGCGCAGGGCAAGCGAAACAGGTTTTTTCAAGTGAGTCGCGAGGTGCGTGACTCCGTTTCTTATAGTTGGTTCCAGTGTGATGTGGATTTCGTTCACCAATCCTCTGTCGGCAAAATCCGCGAAAGTTCTTGCCCCGCCGATTAGGCATGCCTGGTCGATTCCCCACTCCTCGATCTCTTCTATCAGCGCTTCGGGCGATGAAGAGCGAAAAATCAGGCTTTCCGATTCTTCATAAGCAGTAGGATTTCTGGTGAGAACAACGTTCAGCCTCCCCGGGAGTGTTCTTCCTATACTCTCATAAGTTCTTCGACCCATAATGATCGTTCCTACGCTGGTTGTGAGTTCTTTGAAATATCTTTTGTCTTCCCTCGATGTCCATTCGGTCCTGTCGTTCTCGGAGAGAGCTATCATACCGTTGACTGTACTCGCAAAAATCGCTATCAATCTCAAGGTCCTCTACCTCCCGGTGGGAAATGTGTTTCTACGAAGCTCCCGGAGCAATTAATATCGATTTTCCCTGGTTTCGCCTACCTCTCACACCGTATCCAATAAACAAATCAGCAACAATTGAGGTAATCCAGAATAGGATAGTTGAGCACGAACTTGGAGAAGGCAAGAGTAACAACCGTTAGAAATAGTGCCGTTACTCTGGACAAGAGATCATCTCTGCCACCTTTTCTGGGAATCTCCACTCTGAACACCTCTTTCATTTTCTGGAACAGCCTCTCAATCTTCCATCGCTTTGAATATGTCTGTGAGTGCTTCTCCTTGAAGCTCGAGTCCTTCTTTCTCGATTTCGGTCTCACTATGGCCCTTAGATCGCCTTCTTTGGTGAATTGGGACAAGAAGCTCCATTTGAAGTAACCCCTATCGGCTATAATCAGACCGTTGAGATTGTCCAGCATCTCCTTTCCAACTCTAGCATCGTCTTCATTGGCCTGGGTCAGCTTGAATTTGACGGGTATCCCTTCTTGAGTGATTATGAAATGTACCTTCTTTCCCCAAAAGAATCCGTCCCTGTTTTTGCCGAACTTCAGATTCTTACACTTTTTTATCCCCTGATTTGTGATGTCCTTTATCGGTGTCGAGTCGATTATGTATGTTCCGCCTTTTATGCTTTCTATGATTCTCCTGCTTATAGCTTCAATATCCAGCCTTCTCAGTCTATATGATAATGTCTGCCTTGATGGAAGCTCACCTATCACTTTCAACACCCTCTTCTTTCCTTCGATCATTTTGTACATCTCAACGATTGAGCTACAACGGAAAAGTATAAAAATCACATACAACAACACTATCGTTCTGTCCGAGTACTCTCTCGGTCTTCCTTTCACCTGCCTGTGCGCAGGTATTATCTCTCTCACCGCTTCCTTCACTTTTCTTATGTCCTTTGGTGTTATCATTTCTTCGGGACTCTCTCCTTTCGTTTTGTTTTTCATACACAAAAAACATTCTATATGGAGTTGAGTCCCTTTTCTTTTGCCTTATTTCTTTCCTCGCCTATTTATTGGATACGGTCCTACCTCTCACTGTACTTTTGAATTCTAACGCTTTTTCACACCAAGAACAAATTCTCAAAAAACCCCAATTGTGTTATTCTCTATTGATAGGAAGGTGAGGATTATAAGGCTCAGATTTTTCTTGATTCTCTCAATGTTCGCTCTCTTGATTTCACTGGTTGCCTGCAGCGATCGGACAGGTTATTCCATTTCGATCAAGCAGGCGAAGTGTGAATTCTCCGAATGTTATCTCGACCTAGATATAAGGTATTCCGGAAGAGAACGACCGGAGATTCTTATCACAGTTGACAGAATACCCGTGGACGCAATGGACGGAATCAGAACCGAAGAACCCAAGTACAGCTTCAAGCTCGATTCGCCGGGTTCCCACAGGATATACGTGACCCTGGTAAAGGGCAAGAGGTTTCTGACCAGTCCTGTTTCAACCGATATCTTGGTAGATACTCGAATCCCTGAAACCCCATCCATCATCTGGAAACTTTCAGGAGGAAAGTTGTCGATTCATTTGGCCACGCAAGGGGATATTTCTTATACGGCCTTCAGGATAGTTTTCGATTCTGGAATCGAGAAGATCTCGGCCTTTCCCTTTTTCGAGATCGACATTGAAAAGGGAAGGGATTACATCATACAGGGTTACACAATGCGCGGTGCAAATTCTTCCGAGCCCGGGATTCTAGATTTCCTACTCGACGAGGACGAAGCGCCAAAGATAAATACTTTCATAGAGTCTCCATACTCCGGAGGCCCCGTGACGCTCACATTGGAAGACGACTGGGATAGAAGTGACAGGCTTTTGGTGGATGCTTCCACGGAGCGGAGTGGTATAAGATTTCTCTACGATGGTCAGAGATTGATTCCCGAATCACCTCTACCCCAGGGCGAGGATACACTGGTGGTGAAAGTGACGGACTCATCGGGTAATTCTACAAAGCATCAGGAGAGCTTCAACATAATAAAGAGAACATCGGAGAACCTTCCAGAGCTGTATATTGAAGAAGGCGCGGTACGAAACGCAAAATGGACGGCGCAGGACGGAACGACTGTTTTGCAGAAGTTCAGTGGCGGTGAATGGACCGTCATCTCGAACCATAACCAGGATGAAAGAACCGCAACCATTCCTAGAGACTCTCTTTCCGTTGAAGGTGATCTTTACAGGTTGCTCGTGAAAAGTCCTTCAGAAATAATGCTTCCATCGATGCCAGTGTTTGCAAAAGAGAGTTTTTTCAAAAGGTTCAGTACGGAAGTTATCTCATCACTTTTAGGAATGGATGCCCTTTTGGTAGGGGGTAACGACTACCGTCTCTTCGGAAATGTAGTAGTGAGGGAGAACTCCATAATGAAGGTTGAATCCGGTTCCACCTTGACCATTTCAAGAGGTAACACCCTTCTGGTTAGCGGCGTCCTTGATCTGGAAGGCAGAAAAGATAGAATAGCCCTGAACCCCGGGGGCTCTTATGGAACTCTAGAGGTCTCGACCAACGGCATTCTGATCGCCAGAAACGTCGATTTTAACAAAACGCGAATAGTCGTAAAAAATGCATCGGTGATCGCTATGGATGGCTGTACTCTGGGAGCAGGTCTGGAGATACGCGGCACCAGAACCGTCCAGCTATACAACTGTGAGATAGTCGGAGACATACTACTCGAGAACGTTATGGATCTGTATATACATTCATCCAGATCCGCTTCCGGAAAGTTCGTTTTGAGCAATTCTTTATCTTCGACGCTTTCCAGATCGACGATAGAGAACGACACGGTGGAAATAAAGAATTCGAGGGCGAGTTTCTTTCTCGGAGGCGTCTCTTCTCAGCATTTTAAAATATACCAGCTGTCTAGAGTCTCCATGACAGGGCTTGAGATATCCTCTGAGAAACTTGAAGTGCTTGAAGCCTCCTCGCTGAGCCTGGAAGATATTTATGGCGATGGAAAATTCTTACTTTCAGTAAGAACCCTGTCGCGGGCAAGTCTTGATGAAAAACTCGCCGGGAAACTTGACCTGGAAGCCGACGAAAAGTCGGTAATTGCTATTTACTGAGATGAAGGTTTTTGGAGATTTTGATCCCGGAGTCCTCAACGGACTGACTTTTGACATTTCAAATCCGCTTGGCAGAATAAACCATGGAACGGTTTTGCTATCATGGTTCTGCAAACCGCCCGGGAAAGCCCATAGATCACTCGAACTGGGCTCTGGAAGCGGAGCTATTTCTATTTACCTGGCCTCTAGATACGGAATAGAGGCCTCGGGAATAGAAGTGGACGAGCAATTATACAAATTATCTCTGGAGAATGCCCGAAGAAACGGTGTGGAGGATAGGGTCTCTTTTTTCAACTGTTCGGTCGTTGATTTTCTCGCTTCCAAACACGAGAAACACCACGACTTCGATATAGTGGTATCGAATCCTCCACATTACCTCCACCCGGGTATCGAGAGTCCCGACAGCAGGAGAAACACGGCCAGGAGAATGTCCCATCAGCTCATGGGCGAGTTCGTCGGAGCGACCGGAGAACTCTTGAAGAACAGAGGGGCCTTCTTCTTCCTCATCCATCCCAGAGACCTTACGAAGTGGATTAGGAGAATGGAGGATGTGAGGCTCGCAATTCACAGAATCAGGTTCGTACACGGCAAAAGCGGAGGGCAAGCCCAGCTCGTTTTAATCGCTGGCAGAAAGAATTCTTCATCAGAAGTACTGGTAGAACCGCCAATAATTTTGAGGTGAATGCGGGAATGTTCATCTGTTTCGAAGGAATCGACGGGTCTGGAAAGACGACTCAAATCAAACTTTTACAGGAATACTTGAGTCAATTAAGTGTAGAGCATATTGTTGTGAGAGAACCGGGAGGAACCAAAGCCGGTGAGGAGATAAGGAGAATTCTCCTCCACAGCGATTTCAGGCTACAACCGGAGTCCGAGCTGTTGTTGTTTATGGCTGCAAGAGCCCAGATAGTGAGAGAAGTCATTAGGCCTGCGCTGGAAAAAGGCCTTGTGGTACTGGCGGACAGGTTCATGGATTCGTCGCTGGCATATCAGGGAATAGGCAGATCGCTTGGAATAGAAATAGTAAGTACCATAAATGGGTTTGCAGTAGGTTCAACAATTCCAGACATCACCATATACATCGATGTTCCTGCAACTGAAGCTGTCTTGCGGATGAGAAAAGAAAAGAAAAATGATAAAATAGAAGTGGAGAGTTTGGAGTTTTTCGAAAAAGTAAGGAACGGTTATATGAAAATTATCAGGGAGAAATTGGATAACTATGAAATTGTGGATGGAACGAGAAGTATGACAGAGGTTCACGAATGTATCAGGAACATTGTAGATCGTTTTCTACAGAGATTTAGGCTCAACGGGAGGTGAAATAGAGATGTATTTCGACAAGTTTTCTGAAGGCGCCGCGCAGGTTTTCGTAACGGCACAGGACGAGGCAAGGGGTCTCGGCCACCCATATGTTGGAACCGAACACCTCCTTCTGGCAATCATAAAGGTCGATAATGAGCAAACGACGAGGATTCTCAGGAACTATTCCATAACATATGAAAGAGTATCCAGAGAAGTGACTTCGATGGTGGGTACTAATGTTCATCAGTCTGTCGTCGGAGCACCACAGATGACCCCCAGGGCTAGGCGGGTCATAGAGCTTGCAAATGATGAATCTAAAATGCTCGGTCAGGACAAGATCGACGTTGAACATATTTTGCTCGGTATCGTACGCGAAGGAGAAGGGATCGCCGCGCACATTTTGAAGCAGATGGGTGTAAACCTCTCTCAGCTCAGGAGAGAGATAATCGAAAATATCACCGGAGACTGGGACGAAGGCGGCTCTGAGCCTGAGAACGTTTTCTCTCCACAGCAAAACACGAGTACCAGTGCGGCCGTCAAACAGCTCGAAGGTTTTGGAACCGACCTGACCTCAATGGCCCGGGCCGGAAAGCTCGACCCGATAATAGGCAGAGAGATAGAACGCCAGAGACTGATGGAGGTCCTCTCCAGGAGAAAGAAGAACAATCCTGTGTTGATCGGCGAGCCGGGAGTTGGAAAAACTGCGATAGTAGAAGGTCTAGCTCAGATGATAGTCGATGAGGAGATACCCGAAACTCTCAAGAACAAGGTTATCTTTGCGCTCGACGTAGCCTCTCTGATAGCCGGAACCAAATACAGGGGAGAATTCGAGAAACGTCTTAAGAAACTGATTCACGTTGTGAAGTCCAATGGAAACATCATACTCTTCATCGACGAAGTGCATACGATCGTCGGAGCTGGTTCGGCCGAAGGTGCCGTGGACGCTGCGAATATTTTGAAACCGGCGTTGGCAAGCGGCGAGATAAGATGCATCGGTTCTACGACTCCCGACGAATACAGAAAGTATATAGAGAAAGATGCCGCTCTGGAGAGACGTTTCCAGAAGATCTACGTTACCGAACCATCACCGGAGCAGTCCGTCGAAATACTTAAAGGAATAAGACATAAGTATGAATTGCACCACAAAGTCAAATACACCGAAATTGCACTGGAAGCGGCCGTTACGCTTTCTCATCGCTATGTTTCCGATAGATTCCTTCCAGACAAAGCGATAGACATAATAGATGAAGCCGGTTCCAGGGCCAGACTTCAGAAATTGACCATACCCGAAGAGCTGAAAAAGATGCAGACCGAACTGGAACTACTGAAAATAAAAAGGGAGACGGCTGCGGCCGATCAGGAATACGAAAAGGCTGCCCAGTTGAAGGAAAAGGAAAGAATACTCCAGCAGAAGTATAGAGACAGCTACAACCAGTGGCGCAGCCGGGTCGACTCCGAAATCGTGACACTTGACGAGAACGAGATAGCGGAAATCGTTTCCAACTGGACCGGTATTCCTCTCAGGAAGCTTGAAGAGACAGACACCGAGAAGCTACTTACCCTCGAGTCGGCTCTTCATGAGAGAATAGTCTCGCAGGACGAGGCCATATCAGCCGTCGCCAAATCCATAAGACGTGCCCGAAGCGGTCTCAAGGACCCAAGAAGACCGATAGGCACTTTCCTTTTCCTCGGACCGACCGGCGTTGGAAAGACCGAGCTGGCCAAGGCATTGGCCGAGTATCTCTTCGGAGATGACAAATCTCTGGTCAGGTTCGATATGTCCGAGTACATGGAGCGCTTCTCGGTGTCGAGGTTGATCGGGGCCCCCCCGGGATATGTAGGTTACGACGAGGGAGGAACTCTTACCGAGAGAATCAGAAAGAGACCTTTCTCTGTGATACTGTTCGACGAAATTGAGAAGGCTCACCCGGACATATTCAATATCCTTCTTCAGATCATGGACGACGGACGGCTCACCGATTCACAGGGAAGGCAGGTAGATTTCAGGAACACCATAGTAATAATGACCAGCAACCTGGGAGGCGAATTCATCAACAAGACCAAGACCTCGATCGGTTTTGTGGAATCCACCCGCCAGGACAGGGAGTACGAATCGATGAAGACATCAGTCCTGGAAGAGGTCAAGAAGACTTTTAGACCGGAGTTTCTCAACAGGCTCGATGAAATCGTCGTGTTCCATCAATTGACAAAAGAACAGATAAAGGTGATTATAGATATCCTGATGAGAGATATGCGCAAACGCCTGAAAGAGAAGCATCTTGAACTGGTGTTGAGTGAAAAGGCTCAAGACTTTCTCGTTGAGGAAGGGTTCAATCCCGTGTACGGTGCGAGACCTTTAAAGAGGGCTATACAGAAGTATGTTGAAGATCCGCTCTCAGAGGAGCTACTTCGCGGAAGATTCCACGAGGGAGACATGATCACTATCGAGTTGAAGAACAAGCTGCTGGTCTTCACCAGAAAAAAAGATGAGAAAGCCGAAGTCAGCGCTACAACCTGATAGATCGCTATTGACGTTTAATTAATTCAAAAGGGGGCACATTCGTTGTGCCCCCTGTGTATTATAATAAATCGAAGATATTCGAAGAAAGGAGAGCTTTATCAAGAAGTCTATGAAGAAAAAGCAAAGTTATGTCTGTGATGCCTGCGGCTACGAATCACCGGCCTGGTTCGGGAAATGCCCCTCTTGTGGAGAGTGGAACACAGCGGTGACCTTCAATCACACCGATAACAGAATCTCTCAAGAGACGCGGCAGGTAGACATAAAACCTCTTTCGGATGTAAGCATCGAAGAATCGCCTCGTTTAAAAAGCGGGATGGAGGAGTTCGACAGGTCCATCGGAGGTGGGATCGTTCCCGGAAGCGCAGTTCTAATAAGCGGGGAACCGGGAATCGGAAAATCTACCTTCATGCTTCAGCTCTCCAACTATATAGCCAGAGACAGCCAGGTTCTCTACGTTTCGGGTGAAGAATCGCCCCGACAGTTGAAAATGAGAGCCGACAGACTTGGCCTGGCGAACACAGGAAACATCCATATTATGTCGGCAAACGATATCACCTTCATCAGAACTGGCGATATTTCCAGGTATGCACTCATGGTATTCGACTCTCTCCAAACACTCAAGTTATCAGACGTTCCCTCCCTGCCAGGTTCGATAGTGCAGGTTAGAGAGTGCGCAAATGCCCTGGTGTCGAGCGCCAAGAGTTCAGAAATACCGGTTTTTATCGTTTCTCACGTGACCAAGGGCGGACAGATTGCCGGACCCAAGTTGATAGAGCACCTGGTCGACACGGTACTGTATTTCGAAGCCAGTAAAACTGGTTACCGCTTCCTGAGAACCGTGAAAAACCGCTTCGGCCCATCCGACGAGATAGCCGTCTTCGAAATGACCTCCTCCGGCCTCAAGGAGATCGCCGATATAAGTAGCGTTTTCGTCGAAGATTTCGTCAGTTCACCGGGGAATATAATAGCAGTGATCTCCGAGGGATCGAGGGCTTTTCTGGTGGAGATCCAGGCCCTTGTATCCAGGCCTATCTACGGAACCCCGCGAAGGCTTTCCACCGGTGTACCTCTCGAGAGAGTTCTTTTGGTGGCGGCCGTTCTCACCAAGAGGGCTAACATACCACTCGACAGTCTCGACCTGTATGTCAACGTTGCCGGTGGTCTGCAGATAGAGGATACCGGGGTGGATCTAGCGGTCGCAACCGCTCTCATATCTTCGTTCACAGATACGGCAATTCCAGATAATTTCGCCGTTTTCGGCGAACTGGGACTGGACGGTACGGTTCGCTCAGTGTCTTCCGCGGAACGGAGACTGGATCGGGTGAAAAACTCGCCCTTCAATGAAGTGATTTCTCCCGAGGGCAAGAATGGTATAAAAGACGTGAAGCAACTTTTGAGGCTCATTGGAGGGATAAAAAGTGGAGAGAAGTGAGTTTATTGAGAAATTGAAGATCATTGCCCCGGGAACTCCCCTCAGGCACGCCCTCGACGACATCCAGGATGCCAGCATCGGCGGACTGATCTTTTTTGTGGATGATTACAAGAAATATAGCAACTTGATGCAGATCGGCTTCCTTTTGAACTGCTCCTTCAACGCAAACAAATTATACGAACTGGCCAAGATGGACGGCGCTATCGTTGTGACCGAAGACCTTTCGACGATCATAGGTGCCAACGTACAGTTGATTCCAGACCATAACATAAGCACCAACCAGACCGGTATGAGACACCGGGCCGCAGAGAGAATGGCAAAAGAGACGGGAAAGATGCTCGTTGCCGTTTCCAAGAGGCGTAATACGATGACTATTTTCTTCGGTGACTATGTATATACGTTGAACAACGTTGAGACTCTCACTTCAAAAATAACCCAAACGATAAGAACGGCTGAGAAATACAAAGAGGCTTTTATAGAGGCTCTGACAGGAATGGAGTTCATGGAAAGGGCCGGCTCTCTCACTCTATTCGATGTGGTGAAAACAATACAGAAAGGGCTCATGGTAATGATGATAGGTCAGGAAGCGGAGATAACAATCGCCGAACTTGGAAATCACGGAAGGTTTCCCCAGATGCAGATCACCGAGATGTTGGTCAATGTTGGTGAGGAGATAGAGAACCTGGTGCTGGATTTCAGCGATGAATTGGTTGAACCTGAAGAGCTTGAAGAGATTCTTACCAGGCTCAACGGACTGACCGAGAAAGAGATCAACAGTTTCGGTTCAATTCTCAGAATCCTGGGGTACGATATCACTACGGCATCTCAGGCAGTGGAGTATTTTATACGTTCCAGGGGTATCCGTTTCGCGAGGCATATTCCGCGAATCCCGCTTCATGTGGCCATAAATCTGGGAAGGGAGTTCGGAACGCTATTTAACCTCCTCGAAAGCACGGAGGACGAATTGAAGGATGTCGATGGTATAGGTGAAAAGCGTGCCTCTGCAATAAGGCATGCGATCGATATATATAAAAAGTCCGGTCAGGTTACAATTCCAGGTTTTTGATATCCCTGGAAAGGTCTTTAAGCTCCTTCCTGGATA
Organism: Mesotoga infera; assembly: GCF_900157305.1. Classification (NCBI taxonomy): domain Bacteria; kingdom Thermotogati; phylum Thermotogota; class Thermotogae; order Kosmotogales; family Kosmotogaceae; genus Mesotoga; species Mesotoga infera. The sequence goes on along the minus strand of NZ_LS974202.1, from coordinate 2,656,831 downwards.
TCCTCTGGGGGAAGCCCTTGTCGAGTATCAATTCTCCGGTATTCCAGACTTTTTCATAATTAGATTCACAGGAGGTTTTCAAGATCAGTTGTAGAACTGTGGGCAGTTCGGGGTCAAGTCTTTCAAAATCCAGTACCGGTTTGGCCAGAAGGAGGTCGGCCGAATAGCCCTCTTTTATTACCCCCGTACGTTTTCCGAAGAAACGCTGTGCCAGTTTATAATTATTATCGTAAAGCGTTTTCCGTATTTCGTAGTCGATTACAACGTTATCATAGTGCTTGTGATATCTTTCCGAAAGCACTATCTCCCTGGCCTCCTCTATGAGTTCCGTTCCCATGAAACCTGTTCCTATAGAGACGTGCATTCCTCTCCCCAAAAGGTCAGCGATATTAGGTTGAAAGGTTCCGGCGTACATCTCGGAACGTATGGATTTGGTAACGAATATCCTTCTGTTCGAGATTATATCCATATCGGTTTCACTCAGGTTTCCTCCATAAATAATGCCGCATTCGGGAACGAGAATGCCATTCTTCAGCAATCTCTCTATAAGGCTTTCGCCCCATCTTGAAAGGCACAGATCGTTCTCTTGCTTCATGTCGAATATAAAGAGGTTCAAGTTTATACCCTTAGAATAGAGGTCGCGTAGCTTGATCAGGTCTTCTTCGTCGTAGGTCGCCAGTTCGCTTACATATATGAGAGGACAGAAATTGCTATCACGGGGTACTTCATGCCATCGCTCGATAATGGATTCGATCGATTCTTTTACCACTACCGGGCCGACCGCGATGTTAACTCCGTACCTCCGTGCGAGTTCTCTGTAAAACTCCGCATCCACTTCTGGACAATCGAAAATGGGGCCACTGAATGAGACAGTGCCGCTCTTCAAAGCCTTTAACACTGCTAATTCGGCCGATACTTTTGCGATCTTCTCGTTGGTTTTGGAGTATCCTGACTTAAGCAGATTGTTGAAATAACCGGCTCCATTCTCATAGCCCTTTATAATTTTGAGAGGGTACGATGAAACACTAGAATAAATGCTCAGGTGAGCGTTGCAAAAAGCCGGAAGCAGGAGTCCTTTCTCTCCGTCCACAACTTCTTCATCTTCCTGAATGCTGTACTCCCTTCTAGGACCGACGTAGGTAATCTCTCCATTCTCGAATCTGACCAGCGCGTCATCCACAAGAGGATTCGCGAAATCGTTCGTGAAGGCCAGTACGTTGGTAACGATCATCCGGAACCACCTCTTCTCAAACAAAGATAAGACTTAAGAATATGAAGTTCAAACTTGACAAGTTTGGGTATCAATCTCAAGCGTTTTCTGGGTTCTTGAATGGTTCTATAAAACCACTCAAGACCTAACCTCTGCATCCAGGCGGGAGCTCTCTTCAAGTTTCCCGAAATGACATCGAAGGAGCCACCGACACCCATCAAAACCTTGACATTCAATCTGTCCAGATTTTCCGTGATCCATAATTCCTGTTTAGGTACACCCATTCCAACGAACAGTATATCCGCACGTGAATTGTTTATTTCTGAAACGATTGTATCACTTTCACTTTCATCAAAGAAACCGTTGTGATAGCCTGCTATATTAAGACCGGGATATCTTTCTTTTAAATTTTTAATGGTTTTTGTTACTGTATCGGTTTTAGAACCAAGAAGATAGATTCTCTTGTTTCCCATGGAAGCCAGTTTGCAGATAGTGAGCATCAGGTCTATACCGGGAACCCTGCCAACTTTCCTTTTATTGAGTAATTTTATGGCTTTTAAAACTCCGCTTCCATCGGGAACCACGTAATTTACTCTCTCAAGTGCCTCATGATAATCCCGGTTACGGAGATACTCATAAACTATCAGCGCATTCAATGTGAGAACGAAGTACTTCTTGCCGGACTTTACTCCATCAAGCAACTCAGATGCCGCTGAATCCAGATCTCTGTCCTGTAGATCGAAGTCCAGAAATCTCAAGAAGAACACCTCCATAAAAATGAGGAAGGCTTAGCCTTCCTCTGGTGCCGAGGGCGGGAATCGAACCCGCACGGGGCTCTCAACCCCAGCGGATTTTGAGTCCGCCGCGTCTGCCAGTTCCACCACCTCGGCTGGCAATAAAACTTTACCATCAATACCAGAGAGTGTCAACGAGGTAGACCGTAAAATTACATCAGCGACGCTTTTCAGCGCCGGTTATAGAGAATCCCGGAAAAGCCTTTAATCCAGTTCTTACATCAGGTCAGTAAGGAGAAAACTGAACTCGGGCATACCTGAAGCCCAGGGGCCTATCTCATAAGGCTGGAAGTATATATACAGCCTTCCCGCATTCAGGTAAAAGCCCTGGTCCGGTTGAACGCCCTTGAATTCCGCTGGCCACAGATCTTCTCTTTCTTTTATCTTGCTAAAAAGCAACTCGTTCAGTTTGTTCTCGAAATCCTCGGAAGGAAAGAGGCTTTTCAATGAAACTAAATGGTTCCCACTTATGTCGATATTGTACGTCCGCCTGGCCGCATTGGGGTGGGCTCCTCCAGTGAATTCGCTGAAGATCATATCTATGCTGAGAATGCCGTTACTCAAGTAAGCAGTATAGACCACATAGACATCGAAAGTTCTGAAGGGCCATTCATCTTCTTTGGACGCTTCATAGGCGTCTGCTGCCATCTTTTGGATCTCTTTGCTGTATTGCTCGACTTCGGATTTTATCAGAGAGTTGATATAGGATTCGAAACCTGGTCTGGTAAGCCCTTCAATGAATGGAATCTGAAGATTTACTGCGCATATCGTTGAATCTTCAGTAATATGAGTACCTCCAACGTAAATGATGTTCCCCCCACTGACAAATACCATTTCCGGCAACTCTTCGGTCATAGCCATTGCCAAAACGACTAGAGAAATCATGAAAAGTAACAGTAGCGCTTTCTTCATCTCCATCTCCTCCTCTTCCTTTATGGAAAAACGATCCTTAGACTTCAAAGGGTTTGAAAGGGTTCTTCATAACCGAATCCCTTCCATCAACAGCTGCGGTCCAAACAAACCGTTAGGCTCAAACCGAAACGATACTTTTCAAATACTTCAGATTTTCAGTATCAAAAGCAACGATACAAAACAAGCCTTCGCAGTTACTTTCTACGATTTTATCATGCCATAATTGGGATATATTTGAGAAGGCTGAGAATCACTCTAAGAGAATGTGTGATGCTATGATTGAATCGGAGGTGAAAAAATGATACCTGAGATCACTCTTGACATGGTAAGAGTAACAGAAGCCGCGGCGTTGTTATCTAGCGTTTACCTTGGACGGGGCGACAAAGAGATCGTTGATCAGAGGGCAGTTGACGCGATGCGGGGAATTCTCGATCTCCTCGACATGCGCGGAACAGTCGTGATCGGTGAAGGAGAGAAGGATCATGCTCCAATGCTGGCTGCGGGGGAACATGTCGGTAAATGGGGGGAGGAAGATCCCGAAGTTCTTATCGCTGTTGATCCAGTTGACGGCACAAGACTTGTGGCCAACGGTCGACCCAACGCTTTGAGTGTGATAGCGGCGACTGAAAGAGGCAAGATAGCCCCGCTTCCAACTTACTACGTCGATAAGCTCGCGGTCGGTGAAGAACTTGCCGGGAGTCTCGACATAAACGCAAGCCCGAGAGAGAACCTCAAAATCGCGGCCGCGATTCTCGGTGTCAAAGTGTCCGAGCTTACCGTCACGGTGCTGGAGAGAGAGAGAAATTATCCACTGGTGGAAGCCATAAGGAACGTCGGAGCGAGAATAAAGCTCATAAACGATGGCGATATAGCTGCGGCGATCGCCACGGCCCTTCCCGATGGTGGCACTGAGATATATATGGGGATCGGTGGTTCGCCTGAGGCTGTACTCGCGGCGGCTGCGCTCCAGTGCCTTGGAGGAGAAATACAGGTAAAATGCTGGCCCAGAGACAGCGCAGAGATTGAAAAAACGGAGAAATCCAACTTCAAAATCAACAATGTCTACTGGACACAAGATCTGATAAAGGGCGAAGAGGTTATTTTCAGCGCAACAGGCATAACCGACGGCTCTTTCCTTAAAGGTGTCCGCTTCACCCACAGTAAAGCCATAACCGACTCCATTGCCATGAGATCGAGCACACGAACGGTCAGAAGAATAACCGCATACCACGAGATAGCGTACAAAACTATAACCACAAAGACTGGCGGAGAGGTCTATATCTTCAACAGTCTAATGGGTAAGAGAATATAAAATTGTAGGTTTGAACGACATTGAGTTTCGCTTTTCGGGCTGATTTAATCAACGGGTAACATCCCAACATTGTAGATTTCGATGGCAAAAATCCGTCCATTCGTCTTTACGTTGCAAACTCTCTGAACCTTAACGAAAATAGCTGGTGATATAATAAGCGCAAAACACAGGAGGTCTTGCGAGATGATCTGTGTTCTTCTAAACGACAGTGATTTCGACAGGACACTCTCTCCATTAGAATTTGCGCTTGAAAAGATGGGGGTGCTCTACCGGACATGGAGAACCTTTCGAGAGGGATTTCCGCAGGATGCTTCTTGCTGTGATGGATTAATTATCTCGGGCGGATTTACGATGAAGAATTATTTCGAAGAAAAAAGTGATTTATACGGAGCGAGCTATTTAAGGAATTTCAACAAACCTATCCTGGGTATCTGCCTAGGTATGCAGATACTGGCGAGGCTTGCAGGAGTTTCTCTGGTGGTCTCGAAGGAGCTGGGGCTCTCGAGGGTGTGGCTTGATGGCGGAAACGACCTTTTCAAGGGCATGAAGTCACCTCTTGAAGTATGTCAACGACACAACTATGCCCTGCCTTATGTCCCGCATGGTTACTCCATCATCGCCAGGAACGATTCAACTTTCATTCAAGCGATAGCCTCGAAAGATAACCTGAAGTACGGAATACAGTTTCACCCCGAAGAGATCGACCTCGGATCGGAGATGGATTCGCTAAAGATATTCTCAAATTTTGCTTCTATAGTGGAAAGACATTCAACTGAAAATTCAGGAGGGGGAAAATGAAGATAGGAATAATCGGTGTAGGAAATATAGGAGGAATCTTTGCCCATAGATTGCTGAGCAAATTCGAAGGGCTGGAAGCCCTGTACCTACTGGATAGATACCCGGAGAAGTTGTCCGGTTTGACTTCCGATTCCACAAAGGTAGTCGTCGCTTCCGAACCTTCAGAGATATTCAAAAACTGCACACATGTGATCCTTTCGGTGAAACCGCAGGACTGTATGGAGCTCTTCGCCCAGATAAAGAACGGCAGACAGCACAGTCCTATAATAATAAGCACCATAACTGGTATTCAGATAGATACAATAGCCTTTAACACTTCCATAAAAAAGATCGCTAGAATCATGCCGAACGTTCCGAGCGCTATCGGCAGAGGAGTGACTGGTCTGGTGTTTTCGGAGGGCTTCAACGAAGACGAGCGCCGAGAGGTAAAAAGAATACTTCTGACGATGGGAGATATAGTCGAGGTCAGAGAAAAGGACCTGGCGGCCGTTACCGCTCTCAGCGGGAGCGGTCCGGCCTTTGTATTTGTAATCGTCGAATCGCTCATAGACGTGGGATTGAAGATGGGTCTCTCCTACGAGGTTTCAAGGGAACTCATACTCGGTACCCTGGGTGGATCGGTCGAGCTTCTCAAAGAAAAGGGTAACCATCCTGGCGAATTCAGACACCTCGTCACCTCACCCGGAGGCACCACGATAGAGGGGATTTATTCACTGGAAAGAGAAGGACTCAGGGGAACTATAATGAAGGCTCTCTTCGACACCTATCTGAGGGCGAAAGAGATCAACGCTGAACTGGAGGGGAAGAAATGACGGACCTAACGGAAAAAGGAGTGAAAGTCAGGGAGGCTTACAGATTTCTGAGGCTGGCGAGCACCACCGTTAAGAACCAGGCTTTGAAGGCAATAGCCGATTCTATAGACATGAACCGCGGTGAGATACTCGACGCGAACTCTCTGGATGTTTTACAGGCCAGAAACAGAGAAATCAAGGAATCGCTGATTGACAGACTCGCGCTCACCGAAAAAAGGATAGACGGTATGATACAGGCCTGTCATGACGTGGCGGCATTACCCGATCCCGTTGGCGAGATAGAAACCACCTGGGTCCAAAAAGACGGTCTGAGAATATCCAGAGAGAGGGTTCCTATCGGTGCCATAGGTATGATATACGAATCGCGCCCAAACGTTACAGTCGATGCCTCGATACTGGCCTTAAAATCCGGAAATTCAGTACTTCTGAAGGGTGGCAGCGACGCGATAAACTCCAACAGGGCGATAGTGCAAGCTATAAAACGTGCTCTGAAGACGGTCGGCCTACCCGGCGGATGTGTAGAGTTGATAGAGGATATATCCAGAGATTGTGTTATGGAGATGTTGAAAATGAGGGAATATCTGTCGCTGATAATACCCAGAGGGGGTAGCAGTCTGATACAGTTCGTGGTCAACAACTCAACAGTACCGGTAATCGAAACCGGGACGGGAAACTGCCATATATTCGTGGACTATAATGCCGACCTATCCAAGGCCGTAGCGATCATTGACAACGCAAAAACACAGAGACCGGGAACGTGCAACGCCGTTGAAACGGTTCTTGTGCACGAGAAGATCGCCGGGAAGTTTCTCCCGATGATGAAAGAAACTCTCTCAAGAAAGAATGTCGAACTCCGCGGTTGTGAAAGGTCGAGGCAGTTCGCGGAAATGATCCCGGCTACCGAAGAAGACTACGAGACCGAATTCCTCGACCTCATCCTGGCCGTAAAGGTTGTAAACGATGTTAAAGAGGCAATCGAACACATAGAGAGATATTCATCCCATCACTCGGAGTCTATACTGACCGAAGACTACTCGAACGCCAGGTACTTTTTGAAGGCCGTCGATTCTGCCGCGGTTTACGTGAACGCTTCTACACGATTCACGGACGGTGGTGAGTTCGGTTTCGGAAGCGAGATAGGCATAAGTACTCAAAAACTCCACGCCCGTGGACCCTTCGGCTTAAGAGAACTCACGAGCTACAAGTACACCGTGATGGGCGATTACCAGGTGAGAGAATAATGTCCAGAATAGTGCTTAAAGTTGGTTCGAATTTGCTAGTGAAAAAGAGCGGAGAGCTCGACAGACGTTACATAGCCGAGCTAGCGCGGGAGATAGCCAATCTCAAATCTCTCGAAAACGAAGTGGTTCTGGTCTCGTCCGGTGCTAAGGCTGCCGGTTTTGGATACTTAAGCGGTAGAAGCGCCGAACACGATCTGTACCTGAAACAGGCACTGTGCGCGGCCGGGCAGGTTCAACTGATGAAGCTGTACGAAACTGTTTTCGATCTCTACGGAGAAAAGGTCGCACAGATACTCGTCAACCGAGACGATTTCGGCCACAGGAAGCGCTTTCTCAACCTGAGAAACACACTAATAGGTCTTCTAGAAATGGGAGTCATACCCATAGTGAACGAGAACGACACTACCTCAACCGAAGAAATCATGTTCGGCGATAACGACATACTGGCGGCCATGTTTGCGATGGGCTGGAAGGCCGACTATTTAATACTCATGTCCACAGTCGATGGCATCTACAACGAAGAGGGAAAGGTTATGCGCGTTTTCGATTCGGCCAGCAAGATCAAGAGTATGTCCGGTAGTAGCTGGGGAACCGGAGGGATAGGCACCAAGATTCGCGCAGCAAGAGGGGCTTCGGCATCAGGTATCAAATGCTGCATCTGCAATGGCCGCGAGCTATCGAACATCGGGAAGTTCATTCATGGAATCGAAACCGGCACGGTTTTCGAACCGATCGATTCGTCGCCCGGGGCCAGAAAAATCTGGATAGGTTTTCTATCAACTCCTGGAGGTTCGCTTATAATAAACAGAGGTGCCATTACCGCCTTGAAAAGGGGTAAGAGTCTTCTGGCGGTCGGTGTCGAGAGAGTCGAAGGCGAGTTCTCTCAGGGAGAGGTAGTCAGGATACTCTCCTTTGAAGGTGAGGAAATCGCGCGTGGGATAAGCAACTTCAGTTCCTTCGAAGTCGATAGAATCAAAGGAACAAGAAGCGACAAACTGTCGTCAATACTTGGGCATGACTGTGCGAAGGTCGTCGTCCACATAGACAATATCTACCAAAATTGAGCTTTCTACACTCTCCCCGTCTCTCTACGCCGGGCGAAAGAGACTGTAAAATTGAAAAGGGAGGTGAGAGAGATGTACGTTGCCGTAATGAGGTACCACTTTCGTGAAGAATCTCTCGAGAGGGCCTGCAGGATATGGAAAGAAGCGGTCCTCGAAAGGGCTACCGGACGCGAGGGTTTCATCCGTGCCTTTATCATGACCGCGAACGGTGGAAAGGCTTTGGCCGTAGGCATGTGGGAAGATAAAAGATATGCCGACGAGTTCATGAAAACAGGCGTCTTCAAGGAACTACTAAGCGACTTTACAGATATGATGGTAGCCAATCCCGAGCACGAGGCCTACGAAATGAAGTTCTCTTCGGAGAAGTATTGATGCTCGATAAAATCGACCTGGAAGCAAAACTATCTGGTAAGGAATACTCCTCGGCTCTGGAGTCTCTGGAACCGATTCTCGGCTTTCTCCAGCGAAAACTCAAAGAGAGATCGATTCCGGTGGTTATACTCTTTGAAGGTTGGGAGGCGTCGGGAAAAGGCACGGCGATAAACAATCTCATAATGCCATTGGACCCCAGAGGTTTCAAAGTCTTTCCCATGGCCGGCACAGACGAAAACGACAGATTTCACCCATATCTCTGGCCTTTCTGGAATCGGTTTCCCTCCTGTGGACGCATAACTATTTTCGATAGAAGCTGGTACAAGGTTCTACTGGACGAAGAAAAGGCGATTGGAGAGAGAGAGTTTCTGTCGTATTTGAAAACCTTCAACTCACTGGAAAGACTTCTCACCGATTCCGGCGCCGTAATCATCAAGTTTTTTCTGCACATAGACCGAAAAGAACAGAAAAGAAGACTCGAGAAACTGGATTCGAATCCATCGACTTCCTGGCGGGTGAAGAAAAGAGATTTCCGTCAGAACAAGAACTACGAATCTGTGAAGTCGTTCATCGAGAGGATCCTGCAGGCTAGCGACACGGATATCGCACCCTGGTACATAATACCCTCAACCGATGAAAGGCTTGCCGCCGTACAGATAATGAACACCGTCGTGAACTGCATTGAAAAGGCACTTGAAAGACATGACAGTGTGAACGGAACTGTCAACCCCTGGTCTGGCAACACATCTGTCATAGATTCTCTAGACCTTTCCAAGAGTATGGAGGAGGATCTTTACGAGAAGAGATTGGCCGAGGTACAGAAAAAACTGAGAGAGTATCAGCATATTCTGTACAAAAAGAGGAGGGCACTGGTAGTCGTTTATGAGGGCATGGACGCCGCTGGAAAGGGTGGAAATATTAGGCGTTTAACCGCTAAACTCGATCCCCGCGGTTACGAGGTGATACCAATCAGTGCGCCGAACGATGCCGAGAAGTCGTACCATTATCTCTGGAGATTCTGGACCAATATGCCAAAAGACGGACATATCGCTATCTTCGACCGTAGCTGGTACGGCCGCGTTCTTGTCGAAAGAGTCGAAGGTTTCGCCAGTGAAGCTGAATGGGCCAGAGCTTATCGCGAAATAAACGATATGGAGGAACAGCTCCACGATCATGGAACCGTTCTGGCCAAATTCTGGCTGCACATAGACCTCGAAGAACAACTGAAGAGATTCCAGACGAGGGAAAACGATCCCGTGAAGCAGTGGAAAATTACTCCCGAGGACTGGAGAAACCGTGAAAAATGGAATATTTACAAACCGGCGATTGAGGAGATGCTGGTTCGTACGAGTACTTCGTACGCTCCGTGGACCGTAGTTGAGTCGAACGACAAGAGATACGCCAGAGTGAAGGTCCTGGAAACTCTCGTGAATATGTTAAAGGAGAACCTTTGAGTGAATATATCGACTGATAATAATAAAACACATGTGTTTTTCTGTTTCAACATAACCTCGTCTAGTGCGAAATGTCGCGGAGATTGACATGAAGATTGTTTTTATTATCCTACTCTGTCAGGCAATTCTCTTTCATGGATACCTTTCGGCTTCGCTTGCACTGGTGCTCTCCGGGGGAGGGGTTCGCAGTATTTACCAGATGGGAGTCTGGAAGGCTTTGATCCAGCTCGGAGTGGAGATCGATGGAGTCTTCGGCAGTTCGGCCGGTGCGATAAACGCCGCCGCTGTGGCCAGCCGGGAGTACGAAATGGCTTTACAGTTCTGGCTGGAGCTAGAGGTTGGTACCATCTTCAACATATCTGAAAAGACATCTGAACTTTTGAAGAAGGGCTTCACCGAATGGAAGCTTTTCGAAGCCCTGTCGCTCGCCAAAGAGGTAATAGATTCTCGGGGAATAGACTCCGAACCTCTAGAAACTCTACTGGAAAGAGTGCTAGACGAAGAGAGGATAAGGACATCGGGCATTGATATGGGCATCGTCGTCTATTCCTTGAGCCGCATGAAGCCGCTTGAATTGTCACTCGAAGATATACCAAAAGGTCTGCTTGCCGAGTTCGTTTCCGCCAGCGCAAACTTTCCTCTCTTTAGAAGGGTCGAGATAGAATCTCAAACCTACATAGACGGAGGAATTTACAACAATGCACCGGTGAATATGGCCATAGAAAGAGGCTACAACGATATAATACTTGTAGATCTCCACTACAGAAGACTCAAGGATTATTTCGATATCTGGTGTGCCCATGGAAACGAAGAGATAGAATTCACGGTCATTTCGCCACAACACAACTATGTTGATCTCTTCGAGTTCAACGGGTCAGACCTGAGAAAAACTTTAGTCCAAGGATATTTAGATACTTATTCGGCTATGGGGAAGATCTTTTCTGGCTATTCCTACATATCTTCCTCGACCGGAGATCTCAAGAAGAGATTCATGTCGCTTCGGATCGACCAGAAGAGGGAAGCACTAGCCCTGCTTGGAATCGGTGGAGTAGACGGAGACGGTGAACGAATGTGGATAAGCCTCGAAAAGTTTATGGAAAGGAGCGGTGGCGATGCAGAAACCATCTTCCTGAAGATACTCGACAGATTCGCTTCCCTTCTGGGATTGGAAAGGCTTCACCTATATGATACGGATGAACTACTGGGTATCATCTCCGGTAGTATTGATGACACTCTTACGGTGAGTGGAGGGTTTAGTAACAGAGAGTACATGGAGATGGAGAGATTTCTTCGATACATCCACGAGAACACCCAGGGAGACGGTTCCTCGCTAGAGATATATAACCTTATCTCCAATACTATCGAAAGTCTTCTGGAAAGTTGTGTAGGATTGAACTGAAATAGATCTATAACGCTTTAAGGAGGTTTGAAATGTTCAGATTTCCCAAAGGATTGTATTCCGACGTAAGAATTGAAGATGTCTTCAAGACAGACATCTCTGTTACGCTCGACAGGCTTGACAACATGAAAGAGCAGCGTTACAAGGCCGCATTTATAAGAGTTTTCGACGGCCGGAGGTGGTATTATAGCTCCACAACAGATATCGAATCCATTCAGAGAGAACTCGAAAGGCTTGCCTGTCTCTCAAATCCTGACCCGAACATCGACAATAACAAAGTTGTAGAAACTTTCGAGATCAACAAGGGAAGCTTTCTGAATTTCGGAGATTCAAAGGATATCTCCAGAATGGCTCTGAAAGGGAAGATGGATCTACTGAGTCAGTACTTCCCCCATCTAAAAGAGAGTGAACCGATAAAATTCTGGAGAGGCCAGTATATAGATCAGAGAGTAGTCAAAAGCTTTTATTCAAGCAAAGGCTCGGCACTGGAATTCGATTACCAGAGAGTGGGCTTCAGGCTTTCCTACCAGATGGCCCTCGGCGAGGAAAAGTTCATGGACCGTTACGATCTGGCCGGGAACGACATCTCCCTGCTGAAAGACAGGGGACATGAGGTGCAGGAAAAAATCAAGAGTTCGGAGCACTTTCTCAAGAACGCCACGACTGTCAAACCGGGAAAATATACCGTAGTACTATCGCCGGAAGCCGCGGGAGTTTTCGCCCATGAGAGCTTTGGCCACAAGAGCGAAGCCGATTTCATGCTTGGCGATGAAACGATGATGAGGGAATGGAGTATTGGGAAAAAAGTGGGTAGTGACAATCTATCGATCATAGATGATGGCAACCATGCCGGCGTGGGTTTCGTGTCCTTCGACGACGAAGGCACCAGAGCACGCGAAACCTATCTCATTAAAGAAGGCTATCTCGCCGGTAGGTTGCACAGTGTGGAAACGGCGGCTTTACTGGGAGAGCGGCCTACTGGAAATGCTAGAGCAGTGAACTTCGAATACGAACCGATAGTTAGAATGACCACAACCTACATTTCGCCGGGAGAGTTAACCTTCGACGAACTACTCGAAGGTATAGAGACGGGTATCTATGTCAGTTCTCTCAACCACGGATCGGGAATGTCAACATTTACTCTGGCTCCCAACCAGGCTTTTATGATAAGGAACGGCAGAATAGCCGAGCCCGTAAGAATTTCCGTGATATCTGGAAGCGTCTTCCAGACTCTGAACGAGATAGAGGGTATTACCAAGGAATCGAAGATACTTTCCTTTTCTCTCGGTGGCTGCGGAAAAATGGAACAGTACTCGTTGCCGGTAGGTTTTGGCGGGCCTTATGTCCGTGTTAGATCTTTGAATGTTCAGTGAGGTGTTGAGATGATAAAAGAAAGATATATAACCCATTACGTTGAAAATGCGATCAAAATAGTACAGACACAGGTAAGCTCTATAAGGAAGAAAGACATCAAAAAAACCTCCGTAAGACTCTACGATGGCAAATGTATGGGAGTCGCCGGTGCTCTGGGAGACGAGAATGAAAAAGACTTGCTCGCGAGAGCCAAAGAGTCTTTGAAAATGGAAGTACCCTATCCATTTTCGCCCGGTCGATCGTTGGAACGCGAAGAGGATATTCAATCTGATCTCCAGAGAGAATCGGAGCTTCTCGAAGAAACCGAAGCGATACTTAAGGCGCTCAGGGAAACTCAACCGGGGTTCAGCTTCAGCCAGGTATTCAAACAGAGCACTCTGGAGACCTCTATCGATAACGATTTGGGGTTAAACCTGAGATCCCGTAGAAGCTTTCTCAACCTGACGCTGGTGATAAAGGACAAAAACTCTTCCAACATAATGGACGCGATCACAGGCTACGCAGGAAGAAAGTTCGATAAAGAGGGGTTTCTAGACCTCACCAATATGATATGCGACGCTTACACGAAGAGGATAGAGGATTTTGAGGATGGTTATTACCCGGTGGTTTTCATCGCTGACGACACCACGTACCTGACGAAATTCTACGAGGCGCTTCATGGAATGCTTTTCGGTAGTGGAGGCTCTCTTTTCAGCGGAAGACTCGGGGAGAAACTGTTCTCTGAAGAGTTCACGCTCTATCAGAGCAGGAAGGCCGACGATGGTTTCGAAGGTTCCTTCTTCGATACCGAAGGAAGCTTCAACGATGGGGATATCTTTCCTCTAATTGAAAACGGCGTATTGAAAGCGCCCTTCACAGACAAAAAAAGTGCGGCGCTTTTCAATCTTCCCCATACGGGATCGGCGGGGGGAGAGTACGACGGGATCCCTGAACTTGGTTTTCCGAAATTCAAAATCAGAGAATCCGAAAAGACCGCAAAAGAACTGCTGGGCGGTAAGAAGGGTATTTTCGTTCTCATCGCCAGCGGTGGCGACTTCACGCCGGACGGTCATTTCGCAACGCCGGCCCAACTTGCCTTTCTTTTCGACGGAGAACGTCTCATAGGACGTTTGCCCGAGTTGAACATCAGCTCTCACCTCTATGAGATGTTTGGGAACAGTTTTCTGGGAGTCTCCAGTAACAACTTTTTGGACCTGGAAAACTCCAAAGTCACAGTCATGAACATGAAAGCAGAAAAAAATGTTTAGAAGCGGTTCGAAATTAAATAGGGGGTATAATCATCTTGTTGATCAATTAGTATTTGAAGAGGTGGAAGTGGTGGAACACGGTTACGATCGCAAAAAGCTGGAAGAGGAGTTCGACAACCTTCCCGAAGCGTCTCCCATAGCAGATATAGATCCATTCAAGGGTGACATCATAGCCACGGTCGGCGCGATAGCTCTCGACTATCTCGATCTGTGTGGCGAAGACGTTTTGCTGGATATTGGTACCGGACGTGGCAGATGGGCCGTCGCTGCGGGTGCTCACTGTAAGAAAGTTATCGGTATCGATATAAGCAGAAGAATGATTGAAGATGCCAGGTTGAACGCCGAGAGCTCCGGTGTCGCAAACGTCGAGTTCTACAGGGGCTCTTTCGAAGATCCTTCTGAAGAAGTCGACCTAAAAACAAAGGGCATAAACAAAGTTATAGCGATCTATTCTTTGCACCATCTAACTGATCCTATGAAATCCGAAGCCCTGACCAAACTCGTTTCCCTAATTCAGAGACCTGGAGTTATCGTCATTGGCGATATAATGTGGTTCGACAACCCAAACAACCATCGGGACGAATGGAGCGAAGTTTATTACGACGACAACGAAACGGACCATCCCGCATCGATAGATTTCATCAGAGAAGTCTTCGAAAAAGTCGGAGCAGACGAGATAGAAATTGTCCAGGTCCACCCGCTGGTCGGTCTGATCTGTGCCCGCTTTCTCTGATCGGGGAGATGAGGTCTTGCCAAAACTAATGAGAGTGATAAATCGAGAACAGTGTATAGGCTGCTACAGTTGTATGAGTGCGTGTTCCAGAACTTGGGAAAATGCGCTCACGGTTGAAAAGTCGGCCATGAGAGTTAAAAACTACCCCGGAGTTGAAGGAGCCTTTTCAATCAGGGTATGTTACGGCTGCATAGAGCCTGATTGTGCAGCCGCCTGTCCCACGGGAGCCCTCACTCCGAGGGATGGCGGTGGGGTGAAATTCGAAAAAAGCAGATGCATCAACTGTGGCGCATGCATAAAGGCCTGTGTACCCAGAGCGCTCCAGTGGGATCTGGAAGAGCTTCGCCCGATCGTTTGCAACCATTGTGGCATCTGCGCCGCCTTCTGCCCGAACAACGTCCTCGCGCTTGTGGAGGTGGAGAGGTGAGACATTTCTGGATGCTTGAAATCGACCTTACAGATAGAAAGTTCAAAAAGGTCGATATCACGGAGCTGTTCTCTGAATGGCTTGGAGGAACTGGCGTGGCAACCAAACTACTATACGATTATTGCTATGCAGGTCTCGATCCGTACTCCCCGCAGTCGCCAATAATTTTCGCCATCGGACCTTTGAACAATCTCTTTCCGGTTATCACCAAAACCGTTGCACTTTTCAAATCTCCACTAAACGGCGATCTGGGCGAATCCCATGCTGGAGGCAGACTCAGTCTGGCGATGTACGAGAGTGGTTACCACGCGATTCTCATACGCGGGCGGGCTCCTTCTCTCTCTTATATTGTCATAGAAAATGATACTGTATATATTAAGCCGTGCAATTCTCTAAAAGGCATGTCGGCTCTTGCAACGGAGAGAGTTTTGAGAGATAGCGAAGAAGGGCTCGGCAAGAAGTCGATAGTTCGGATCGGTCCATCTGGCGAAAGACTATCACCGATAGCCTGCGCCACCGTAGATGCCTCGCGTCACTTCGGAAGACTCGGGCTTGGAGGCGTCCTTGGTTCCAAAAATCTGAAAGCTATCATTATTTCTGGCAGTAAATATTGGCCTCTGGAGAAGAAGAGAGAGTATAACTCACTCTATTTAAGACTGTATAAAGAAATAGTTCAGTCTGATTCTATGGCAAAGTACCATGATCTAGGCACATCTATGAATGTCTATCCGCTGAGCAGGATCAACGGACTACCGACGCGGAATTTTTCTCAGGGCTTCTTTGAAGGGGCGGACAAGATATCCGGTGAAGAGTTCGCCCGCTCAAGGCTTTCTCAACAAATCGCCTGCGCCGGCTGCCCAATAGGTTGCATTCATATGGCCACGTTGAGGGAACCATTCAACGAGCCGCATCATATGTACAAAACCATCAAGGTCTCGTACGATCACGAACTGATATACGCACTGGGGTCAAACCTTTCTATCGATTCTACTGACATGATACTGAAGCTACTTCTGCTAGTTGAAAAACAGGGTTGGGACGCCATTTCGATCGGTGTCACTCTTGCCTGGGCTACGGAAGCCTTCCAGAGGGGACTGATAACGGAAAGGGAAACCGACGGTTTAGTGCTGAATTTCGGCGATGGAGAAGTTTATTTGAAAGTTCTGTCGAATATATCGACCGGGAAGAATCAGTTCTTCAAAGACCTTGAAAAAGGGGCCGATTACTGCTCCAAGAAGTATGGCGGAAACGATTTCTCCATTACATTCAATTCCAACGAAGCGCCCGGTTATGTCACCGGTCCGTTTGCCTTTATAGGTTACGCCACCGGTGTCCGTCACTCACATCTGGACAACGCTGGTTATTCTCTGGACCAGAAGGTTGCCACCAGTCCCGTACCCGTAGATTTCGAGAGATCGATCCTGGAAATGTACGAAGAGGGCGTATGGAGAATGATTCTAAACTCGCTAGTCGCCTGTCTTTTCTCCAGGAAAGTCTACGACATCAACACGATAGTCGAATCATTGAATGCCGTAGGAATAGACTGGAGCGCCGATAGATTGACTGCCCTTTCCCACAGAATTCACGGTCTTAAATACCTTTTTAAGGTTCGGAACGGATTCACGTTCGACAAACTCGCCCTGCCCGAGAAACTCTCCCGTGTATATATGACCAACGAAAAGGTTGACCAAGAGAGATTCAGAAAGGGGCTCGAATTGTACGAAATGCTGGTCGAAAAAGACATGCAACTGCTGAAACGGGACCTGGAGTGATCCAGGTCCCCAATCAACAAGTTAGACGGTCGCTAACTTCTTATTCTTTGACCGTAACCTTCGAGCCGAATATACCCTTTCCAGGATCGAAGCCACGCTTCAACGCCAGCTCGTTGGCTATCTTTTGAAGGACGGCCATCATGGGAATCGGAGCGATGATCTCGGGAAGCCCGATTGACACCTTGATGCTCCGTTCGCAAGCGGACTGGAAATTTGTCAAAGTTATCAGTTCACATTTCTGGTAAATATCTCTATGAAGCTCCTCCATTAAAGCGGACGTTTCCCCAGAGGGATTCATAGTCATGACAACGGGTCTGTCGTTCAGCAATTCCAATGGACCATGTCTGAAGGCAGCGCCAGAATAGAAAACGAGACTTAGTTTAGAAACTTCGGCGAACATGAGTCGGGCCATCTTGGCAACACCGATACCATATCCTCGTGCTACGAGTATTCTCTCACGATTTCCCGCCAGGAGTTCAACCAGATGAGTTACATCTGTCTCGAAAGCCTCTTCGATCGATTCCGGAAGCTTGGAGAAATCGATTCTGGTTCCCGACCAGGTCAAGGCCATGAGGAGAGTTGTCAAGATGCTGTTGATGAAAGTCTTCGTAGCTCCCATCGATCTCTCCTTACCTGCAAGGAGCGGGAAAACCTTCTCTCTTTCGAGTCTTTTGCCAGCAGTACTCGACGGATTGTTAGTTACGAGGGCCATTCTGTCGAGAAGGCTCGCGTTGTCGTCCATGAATCTCAACAACTCCGCGCTCTCACCAGATTGACTTATCAGGACGATCGTACCGTAATTCTTTAGAAGGTCCGGCGAGGAATAGGAAATCAACTCGGACATTTCCACACAGTCGCTATCGATTCCCAGGGAACGCAGAAAAGTCGCCGCGACGCTTCCGGCATGGAGCGAAGCTCCCATGCCCGTGAAAAGAACCCTCGAACTGTCCAGTTTTCGGGATTTTTCGCTTATATCGTCTGCAGTGCTCAATAGAAGTCTAACCGCTTCGGACTGTTCCATAAAGTCTTGCTTGAATTGTGACATCAAACTCATCCTTTCAGAAGTTATTTATCGCTGGAAGGTGCCTTTTTTGCTCGTGCTTCATTTCAATATCAGTTTACCACCGCATCGGGGAAAAAACCGTCCGGAAATGTAATAATCGTTGTGGAGGTGAGGTAATGTCGTTTATTAAAACTCGAGACAACAGAGATATTTATTACGAAGTTCACGGCGATTGCGAGAACCCACCCTTGATGATACTGAACGGAATCATGATGTCTACCGCTTCATGGGCTGGGTTTATCGGGGATTTCACGAAACATTTCAGATTGATTCTAATGGATTTCAGAGACCAGGGAAAATCCAGCAGAGAGTCCGTGCAATACCCCATAGAAATACATGTACCGGATATCCTTTCTCTCCTTGATGAATTATCCATAGACAAGATAAATCTCGTAGGGCTCTCTTACGGTGGACAGGTTGCACAACTATTTGCCCTTGATTCGCCCGGAAGGTTGAAAACGTTGATACTGGCGAATACGCCGGCCAGAATTTCACCCTTCCTTGCGGAACTGGGAGAGGCCTGGAAGGAAGCTGCCAAACTTGAAGATGGCGAGAGATTCTTCTCTCTGGCCATTCCCTTCATTTATTCAGATCTCTTCTACAACAACAACCTCCAATGGCTCAAAGCCCGTCAGAAGGCCTTCAAAAATCTCTTAGATGCCGCCTGGTTCCAGGGATTCATAAGGCTGGCCTCTTCCAACCCGGATTTCAATGTCCTGGATAGAATCGGGAAAATAACCTGTCCTACACTTCTGCTGTGCGCCGACAGAGATATTATTACCCCTCTTGAAGAGATGGAGCCGATACACGAGAGGATAAAGGGCTCAGAATTGCTGGTCATTCACAACGCGGGTCACGGCGCATTTCTTGAAAAGACAGCCGAATTCATAACGGCCGTTACGGGGTTTATATTGAAGAATTCTTGAGTTTAACTTTCATAATCATCTTTATTCGCTCCTCATTGCCTGTATATGCATCAGGTCGTCTCTGATTATGCTTATTTAAGAATGTTAAATATAGTATGCTGAAAGTGAGAGATGATTCACTTGTCATAAATGAGAGATAATTCACAAAGGTCGAGAGGTGATCTCATTGAACGGTTTTCCGAAGATCGGAATAGCGGGTATTGGTCTCTACATACCCGAGAAATTCACAACAGCGAGAGACCTGTCTGTGGCGACGGGAATTCCAGAGGATGTCATCGCGAACAAATTCGGTGTTAAGCAGAAACCGGTTCCCGGACCAGATGATACCACCAGTCGCATGGGAGTCATGGCGGCGCTTGAAGCCTTGAATGATGCAAAAGTAGACCCGATGGACGTAGATTTACTGATATGGAACGGCGCACAGCACAAAGACTACCCCTGCTGGCTTGCGGGACTCAAGGTCGCAGACGTTATAGGCGCTAGAAGGGCATGGTCGTTCGATATGGAGGCCATGTGCGGTTCGATGATGGCGGGAATTGATATCGCCAAGAGCATGATGATCGCCCATGAAGATCTCAACACCGTTCTGCTCGTAAGTGGTTACAGAAATGTGGATCTTATAGATCTAAAAAAGCCCGCCACTTCCTTCATGCTTGATTTGGGGGCTAGCGGAGCCGCGGTCGTATTGAAGAAGAACCACCACAGCAACATCGTCCTGGCATCGGCCTTCAAAGGTGACGGTTCTTTCTCGGAAGATTGCGTGGTACCTGTTGGAGGGTCTAAGAGCTGGCCCATCAAACCCGAAGATATATCAAGGTTTTCCTTCGATGTTCCGGGTGATGCGGCAGACTTCAAAAAACGTCTCGGTGAGACGACGATGGTCAATTTCTACGGAGTTATAAGAGAGTCTCTCGAGAAAAGCGGCTACTCTCAGAGGGATATCGACTATCTTGCCATACTGCATTTCAAAAAATCCGCCCACTTCGGTGTTCTTGAAGAGCTAGGTTTGAGGGAAGACCAGAGCACTTACCTCGACGAATACGGCCATCTAGGCCAGAACGATCAGATTCTTTCCATAAAGCTCGGACTGAAAGAAGGGAAGATCAAAGATGGAGATCTGATAGTTATGGTCGGTGCAGGACTTGGATTCGTATGGGCCGCAACAACGGTGAAGTGGGGCAGAGATATGGAGGCTGAAAGATGAGAATGGAAGGCAAAGTGGTTATTATTACCGGTGCGGCCAGTGGGCTGGGAAAGGCATCGGTGGAAAAGTTCGCCAGAGAAGGTGCTATAACGATCGCCTGTGATGTGGATGAGGCCGGTCTGGAAAAGTTAAGGGAGGAATTCGCTTCTCTTCCAGGTAAAGTAGTACCGAAAAAACTGAACGTGACGGATCGCTCAGCGATCAACGAGCTTGTCAAGTCACTCAGGGATGAGTACGGTCACATAGACGGCCTAGTAAACAACGCAGGTGTCACCAGAGATGCGCTCTTGCAGAGAATGACCGAAGAGGACTGGGATCTGGTCATCAATGTCAACCTGAAGGGGGTTTTCAACATGACACAGGCCGTGGCTCCCGTTATGCTGGATCAGGGCTACGGCTCAATAGTGAACACGTCCTCTATAGTTGGTGTGTACGGTAACATAGGTCAGAGCAACTATGCAGCCTCTAAAGGCGGTGTGATAGCCATGTCAAAAACCTGGGCCAAGGAACTGACTAGAAAGGGCGCTAAAATCAGAGTGAACGCGGTGGCTCCCGGCTTCATAAAGACACCCATGACTGACAAGGTCCCCGAGAAGCTAATACAGTCTCTCGAGGAGAAGATACCTTTGAAGAGAATGGGACTGCCAGAAGAAGTGGCCAATCTATACTTCTTCTTGATATCCGATGAATCCACCTATATAACGGGCCAGGTGATAGGAATAGATGGAGGCCTTGTGATTTGAGGATCTCACGTAGCGAGAGAACTAAACTCCAGATCAAGCAGGCGGCAGAAGAGTTGTTCAGCCGCCTGGGCTTCGAGTTAACGTCTGTCGCCAATATTTGTAGAACCTGTGGCCTCTCCAACGGAGCCTTTTACAGACATTATTCCGGTAAGGAACAGGTCTTCAAGGAAATCGTGAATGATATAAAAACCGATTTTGAAAGCGCTCTCAGTACGATAAATGGCAAAAGAGAGGATGAAAGACTTTTCAACTTTTTTAGATCTGTCTTCGATACCCTCTGGAATTCAAAGAAAAAGTTCATGGCCTTCCACGAGGCAGAGTATAGATTTCCAGAGGTAGAAAGCTCCGTTAATAGCACATATCAGGAGGCTCTCATCAAGGCCTTAAAAATCGAAGGATCAACCATCTCTCTGCCAAAGAAGTGGTTTCTAGTTGGGAGTTCCAGATTCACGGCCATCTACTGGATAATCTTCAACGGTGTCAGGGTTCCCGACTCGACGATAGAATCTCTGGTCGATTTTTCAATGAACGGTTTCATCGCTTCCCCATCGGATTTCGAACTGAGCTCTCTGGATCTCGACCTCGGAAATATCGATTTCTCGGGCGATATCAAGGCCAAGGATGCACTTTTGCAATCGGCCGAAAAATTGATCGGGGAGAAGGGGTATTTCGAGACGTCGATCTACGATATTACCAGCCATGCCGGATACGGCCAGGGGACCTTTTATCTGTATTTCGAAAGCAAAGAAAAGCTCCTTGAAGAGCTGGTTCTCCAGGCCAACAGAAGACTTCGCCGAACCATGAGACAGGCCTCTGAGAGTATAAAGGGAAGGTTAAACAAAGAAATAAGATCATACAAGGCCTTCCTTGTATTCATGAATTCACACAAAGAACTCTACAACATAGTCAGAGAATCGGAATTCGTACTTCCAGAAACGGGAAGATTCTACTACGAGAAACTGCTCACTTCCTATATAAGTGCTCTAAAAGAATCGCGAGAGAAGGGTGAGATAAGGAACATCGATCCAAGAGATCTGGGTGTCTTTCTTATGGGAATCGGGCATTTCATGGGACTGGATCTTCTCTTCGTAGATAACAGACCAAAAGATTGGGATGGATACCTCAAAGAAATAGCAGCGCTCATGACGAAGGGCTACGGAGGTGTTGTTAGTTGAACTGGGTTGAAGAATACAGAAAGAAGAGAATCAGTATAGATGAAGCTCTGAAGAACGTGAAATCAAATACAAAAATCGTCACAAGTATGGCCGCAATGGAAGCTCAGGGACTGCTGCAAAACCTTCACAGGGTGGAAAATGTGGAGAACGTCGCCGTAGCGACCTGCCTGAACATAGGTGAGTACCCCTTTTTCACACACAAAGAGTACGAAGGTAGATTCCTGAATGAATCATGGTTCCATTCGGTCGGCGCCAGAAAGGCAGTAAGCAGCGGATTGAGAACGGTAACCTATATCCCTAACAACCTTCATAACGCGGGGATGGAAAGGATAATGGCCAACAGACCGGATATTTTCTGGGGAGTTGCCTCTCCGATGGATAAAAACGGTTACATGACCGTTTCACTTTCCACAGTCTACGAACGCGACATGGTTGAAAGGGCGAAGATGGTCATCATGGAAGTCAACGAAAAGGCTCCGAAGACCCATGGAGACACTCACGTTCACATAAGCGAGGTCGATTACGTTATCGAGAACAACTTCGATATACCTGAACTTCCCGATAGTGAGCCTTCAGAGACCGAGATGGAAATCGCAGGTCATATTTCCTCATTGGTTGACGATGGCTCCACCCTTCAGATAGGAATCGGAGGGATTCCGAATGCAGTAGCCAGATTGATGGAAGACAAACACGACCTCGGCATCCATACGGAGATGTTTACCGAATCGATGATACATCTATTCGAAAAGGGTTCCATAACCAACAGGAGGAAGACCCTCTGGCCTGGAAAATTCATCGCCACTTTTGCCCTGGGAACAAGAGAGATGTACTCCTTCATCGAAGACAACCCCGGAGTGCTTCTCTTGAGAGGGAGTTATGTCAACGATCCATATGTGGTGGCTCAGAACGACAACATGGTATCGATAAATACGGCGATAACCTTGGATCTCACGGGGCAAGTCTGTTCCGAAGCCATAGGAACGCGTCATTACAGCGGTACGGGCGGTCAGCTCGATACACACAGAGGAGCCTCCATGGCCCGGGGTGGAAAGGGAATTATAGCGCTGCGCTCTACGGCGAAGAACGGGACGGTATCTACAATCGTTCCATTGCTGCCCCTGGGCTCGCCCGTAACAGTCCCAAGGCAGGACATAGATTATGTAGTAACGGAGTTCGGTGTGGCCCATCTTAAAGGGTTGAATGTCTTCCAGAGAGTAGAAGCCCTTTTAAACATATCACATCCCGACTTCAGGGCCGAACTGCGAAAACAGGCCAGCGATATAGGTTTGATATAGGAGGTATTAGATGAAGAAAGTGTTCATAGTTGGTGCAAAGAGAACGGCTATCGGAACTTTTGGGGGAACTCTCAAGGATACATCGGCCGTGGAGCTGGGAATTGCCGCTTCCAGGGCCGCCATTGAACAGGCCGGTATAGATGCGGGTAAAATCGACGAAACGATAATGGGCTGTATTCTCACCGCCAACCAGGGTATGGGGCCGGGAAGACAGGTTTCGATAGGTGCCGGGCTTCCCGTCGAGAGTCCTGGTTATCTGGTAAACATGCTGTGCGGTTCAGGTATGAAGGCTACGATGATCGGGGCTTCCGATATCGCCATGGGTGAGGCTGAACTGGTTCTGACCGGAGGCATGGAGAACATGTCGATTAGCCCGTACATGCTGGATAGAGCCAGATTTGGATACAGAATGGGCGACGGGAGTATTGTGGACCATATGATCAGGGATGGCCTCACCGATGTTTTCAACGGTTATCACATGGGTGTGACTGCAGAGAATCTGGCCGAAAGACATGGTATCGGCCGCCTTGAACAGGACGAATTCGCTCTCGAGAGCCAGAAGAGAGCAAAGGAAGCCATTGCAGCGGGTAAATTCAAAGATGAGATCGCTCCAGTGGTTATTAAGGGAAGAAAAGGCGATACGCTCTTCGATACCGACGAACATCCAAGAGAGACCAGCATGGAGATTCTAGGCAAGCTTAAACCAGCTTTCAAAAAAGGTGGCACGGTAACTGCCGGTAATTCATCGGGTATCAACGACGGAGGCAGTGCTACGCTTTTGGCAAGCGAAGAGATGGTCGAAAAGTATGGATTGAGACCGCTTGGCGAAGTTGTCGCTTTTGCGCAGGCCGGAGTCGATCCAGCATACATGGGGTACGGCCCGGTCCCTGCAATCGAAAAAGCTCTGAAGAAGCTTGGAATGAAAATCAACGACATAGAACTCCTCGAATTGAACGAAGCTTTTGCGGCACAATCCCTCTCGGTCTTAAAGGGATTGCAGGAGATATATGGCGTATCGAAAGAGTGGCTGCTGGAGAGAACGAACGTCAACGGTGGCGCGATAGCCCTTGGACATCCAATAGGAGCTTCGGGAAACAGGATAATAGTTACTCTACTTTACGAAATGGCAAAGAGGGACCTGGAGTTCGGACTCGCCTCTCTCTGTATCGGCGGCGGCATGGGAACTGCGCTGGTTGTCAAGAGAGTCTAAGCAAAACAGTGTCTATCACTTTGTTCATAGACCTTCTCAAACGTTCTGGTGTGTGGATTTATCGCAATTGGCAAGTCTAGAATGAACTACCTATTAGGAGGTGGGAAAGTGAAAAAGGTAATATTATTAACACTTGTTCTTGCGGTATTAGCGATGATGGCTGTTGCCGCAACCCCGATCAAGATCGGCGCCGTGCTACCCCTTGGAGACATAACCGGTGATCAGGCTGCGAAGGCCATGAAGCTGGCAGTAGCCGAAATCAACGCCGCCGGTGGTCTTCTAGGTAGACCGGTCGAACTGATCGTGATCGACGACGAATTGAAACCGGAGAAAGGTGCCGCCGCGATCGATAAACTTGCAACTGTCGACAAGGTGGATTTCTTTGTCGGAGGCATGGGTTCTTCTGTGCATCTGGCACAGATTCCCGTCATGAAGAGATACCAGAAAATAACCATCTGGATAGGCGCCGCTTCTTATCTTTGTGAAAACGCAGTGGGACCGGACGCCGACTGGTATTTCCATCTACATCCCTGGGATTATCAGCAGGGGGCGAGTTACGGACGCGGGTGGACGGAACTGTCGGAAGCCTACCCAGAAATAAGAACCGATAGGATCTTCCTCGCTTACGAAGAGGGCGGTTTCGGAACGGCCTCTCACGAATCGTACGTCGCTTTACAGAGACAGGCACAACAAGGCGAAGGCGCCTGGGCGGCAATCATGAACGATTACAAGGGCGTATCCTTCAAGAGCGCCGCGCTCGGTGGTGGAGATTACAGGGCCATGCTTCAGCAAGCCAAGGCTTACAACCCCGATCTCTTCATCTGGGCCGGTTACGACGCCGATGCCCTACCCATGCTTCAGCAGGCCAAAGAAATTGGCTTTGCTCCAGAGTTCTTTGTAGGAGCACCTCCGGGTTGGCCTGCGCACTTCGGCGATTCTCCTCTGGCAGAAGGCGTGACACTTTACGGAATGTGGGCACCCACAATAAACAAAGTGAGTCCTATAGCCGAGCATTTCTATAACGCCTACATCGAGATGTTCAAAGAAGAACCTGCAACGTACTTTGCACCACTCGGTTACACTAACATCTACTTCCTCGCGGAAGGTATCAAAGCCGCAGGAACGATCGACAAAGCTCCTTTGATCAAGGCTCTGGAAGAAGTTGAATACGCTTCGCCCATCGGTGAAGTACTGAGGATCGCTCCGAGTAACGTGATCAAGCATCAAGGTTTCACGGCTCAGAAGATACTTCAGTGGCAGGGCGGCGAACAGCAGGTAATATGGCCGCTCGAGCTCAAGACGGCAGATCCGATGTTCCCGTTTCCGAGCTGGGAAGGAAGATAGTTTGATCCGAGGTCGGGCCTTAGGCCCGACCTTATTATCTCAAATTGGCTAGAACCGGGGTGGTGACAGACTTGGAGAGCATCTCATTTTGGAAGAAATATAAGAATATCTTGTTTTTGATCTTGCTGATAGTAGCCGTTGCGATATGGAAACCCCATGCAGCCATTTATGGTTTGCAGAGGGGCAGTCTTTACGCTCTTGCCGGCCTGCCTCTTTCCCTGACGTTGGGGATAGTTGGTATAATGAACCTCTCGCATGGAGATTTTCTTTCTCTGGGAATATACATCGTCTATATGTTTTCCGTGAATACGAGAATGGATCCTCTCGTCTCGATTCTTCCGGTCTTCATCCTGCTCTTTTTGCTGGGAGCCGGCGTTTATAAATTGACGGTAGCGAAAGTTCTGAAGTCCGGTCATTTGAATCAGCTGCTCCTCACATTCGGAATTTCGATGATTCTTCTGGAAGTGATGAACCTCATCTGGACATCCAGACCAAGGAGTGTGTACGTGGGTTACTCTTCTTCCTCCGTAACGGTAGCGGGCGTCAGGTTCGGAACTTACGAGTTTCTTTATGTGGCCTTCGCTATCGCCGTTTTAATTGGTTTGCAGCTGTTTCTTAAAAAGACCAGACTCGGGCAAGCCTCATTTGCGGTTGGTCAAAACCCGCGAGGGGCCAAGATAGTCGGTATAAATACAGGTTTCGTTTACCTGATAGTCTTCGGAATATCGGTGGCGATCCTTGGAATAGCGGCCGGTGTCATGGTACCGAGATTTGCAATCTTTCCCTCTGTTGGCTCTTCCTATACTATGAAGTCCTTCTGTTTGGTTGCGATGGCCGGACTTGGAAACCTAACAGGCATATTGATCAGCGGTATCGCTTTGGGTGTAGGTGAAGCGATAGTACAGTCCATTCCGGGTTACGCCGGTTGGTCCGATATTGTCTTCTTTGGAGTACTGATAGCCGTAATCATGATAAGATCTATAAGGAGGCCTTCACTATGAAAATTGCAAAGCCTTTGTTAATCTTGATTGCACTCACCGCAGCCATGCTGCTTCCAATCATGACCGAGGCGTACTTCATAAGCATCGCAATCACCATTCTCACTTTCATGACGCTCGCTCTCAGCTGGGATATGATGTTGAGAACGGGTCAGCTATCGTTCGGAACGGCAGGTTTTTTCGGTCTCGGCGGTTACACAGGTATCATAGCGGCCGCAGACTTTGGAGTAAATCCGGTGATAGGCATCGTGCTGGGTGGACTCGTTGCTGGAGGCATAGCTCTTATACTGGGCATGGCCATCTTGAGATTGAGAGGTCTGTACTTCGCCATTACTACCATGGCGCTTGCAAGCGTCTTCATGGTGATAATAAGAAACCTTCATAGACTAACCGGTGGTCCAAGCGGAAAGATAGTTTACAACACTCTATTCAATTACGACTCAAGCAAAGTTTATTGGTTTTTGCTCGCCATAGCGGTGGGTACCGTAGTAATTTCGGAACTATTTCAGAGGACTAGAATTCACTTCGCTATCGACTCAATCAGAGCAGACGAGACCGTCGCCAAGTCGCACGGAGTGAACATATACAAATATCTCATCTTTGTTTTCGTTGTAACTTCGATCATTCAGGGTGTAATAGGGGCCACGTACGCCCTTCAATACGGGTTCGTGTATCCCGAAAGCAGCTTCTCGCCTCATTACCTGCTTCTGCCGATCGCCATGGCTCTTGTGGGGGGTATATACTCAACTATCGGGCCGATACTGGGAGCCATAATCCTCGGTCTATCCTCCGAGTATCTCAAATTGATCATGCCTTACGGTCATCTAGTAATATACGGTGTGATAATAGTCGTAGTTGTTCTTTTTATGCCTGACGGAGTTTATGGTGCTATCAAGGCTTTTTTTATGAATAGAAAGCGCCGCCTGGAGGAACGATAAGATGAGCATACTGAAGGTAGATAGAGTAACTAAACGTTTTGGAGGACTTGTGGCCGTCAACGATGTTACGATGGAGATTCAAAAGGGCGAGATTCTTGGACTCATAGGACCGAACGGTGCCGGTAAAACCACGCTGACTAACTTGATTTCCGGTGTACACCTTGTGAGCGAAGGAAAGATCGTTTTCGAAGGTACGGATATAACTCTTCTTCCCGCCCACAAGAGATGCAAGCTGGGAATCGCCAGAACCTTCCAGATTGCCAGACCTTTGAAGAACCTCACCGTCGTGGAGAATATAATGATCGGAGGTCTTTTCGGCAAGGGTGAGAATCTCAAAACTGGCCGCAAAAGCGCTTTAGAGCTCTGCGAGGGGATAGGTCTAAAAAAACCCGACGAAACTCTTGACAGGATTACCGTTCTGGACATAAAAAAAATGGAGATAGCCAGGGCTATGGCAACCAATCCAAAGATCCTTTTTTTAGACGAAGTTATGTCCGGACTGAACATGGATGAAACTAGAGATATGATTTACACTGTCAGAAAAATCAGGGATACGGGAGTCACAATCTGCATAATCGAACATGTCATGAGCGTGATAAGGGAATTGACAGAGAGAGTCATCGTGCTCGACAGAGGAGAAATCATAGCCGAGGGGCCTTACAGCGTAGTGTCAATGCAGCACAACGTTATTAGCGCCTATCTGGGGGAGGATGCCTGATGCTGGAAGTAAAAAACTTGAATGTTTCGTATGGAAGAATCCAGGTGATCAAGGACTTCACCTTCTCCGTCGGTAACGAAGCCGTCGGCTTTTTTGGACCGAACGGTGCCGGTAAGACCACACTCATAAATTCAATCATAGGATTGGTGAGACCGACTAGCGGAGAAATAAACTTCGAAGGACAGTCGCTGCTCGATCGGGAGACATACCAGATAGTGAGAATGGGTATCTCGGTTGTTCCACAGGATGGAGAACTCTTCCCGATAATGACTGTTATAGAGAATCTAAGAATAGGATCTTCATACATAAAAGAAGCCAGGGAAAAGACGTCCGAGAGACTGGAGTTTGTGTTCAAGATCTTTCCCATTCTCAAAGAACGGGCCTTTCAACTGGCCGGTACTATGAGCGGTGGCCAGCAGAGGATGCTCGCCGTTGGAAGGGCTTTGATGGCTATGCCAAGACTTCTGATACTCGACGAACCGTCCGTGGGCCTCCAGCCTTCTCTGGTTACCGAACTGTTCGAAAAACTGGCCGTGATAAAGACCGAAGGCGTCTCGATACTTCTCTCCGAACAGAACGTGAAGCAGGGTCTCAAAGTGATAGACAGGGGATATGTTGTGGAGAACGGAACTGTGGTGATAGAAAGTACGGCCGATGATCTCAAGAACAACGAACACGTCAAGAGATCGTATCTCGGTCTGTGAAGTGCTGATCTCACCTCTAAAGAGATGCTGCGGTCATGAAAAAACGGCTGGGCAATATCCCGAGAGAACGATTAAGGTTAATGGAGGTTTTCTATCTGATTGTATTTCTTCTCCTACCCGGCCTTGTCCGTGCTTACGATTCATATATGCCAAACCGATTTTTAATTTGTTCCGACCAAAACATCACAAAGGAATATCTAGACACGGATGGAAGGGCATTATGTATTGGCCGTGGTCTCTGCTATAATAATCGTATTCCGGAATCGCCCAGTATGTTACGGGACGTCTCGTTTGATCTATTTTATGGGCAGATTTATTCTATTGAAAGTGACGACCTTTCGAACATCGGTGAGGCTACACATTCTCTTCATGGGAGGTATCAAGACTCTATGGAACAGCCTCAAAGCAGATATGTTAAGGTACTTGACAAAAAGCTCCATTATCTCGAGGCCGGCAAGCCCGGCGGTATTCCTATGGTTTTTGTGCACGGAAACTTCGCCTCGGGAAAGTGGTTCGAACCCGCTATGGAACTGCTTCCAGAGAGTTATCACACTTTTGCACTGGATCTGCCGAACTTCGGAAGGTCCGATAGAACCGAAGAGGTGAGTATAGACAATTACGGAAAGCACGTAGTCGATTTTATCAAACAGCTAGAACTCGAAGGAGTGATACTGGTAGGGCATTCCCTTGGAGGGGCCGTTGTCCAGAATGTTATGGTGCGCAGGCCCGATCTTCTGAGTAGAGTCGTGCTGATAGACCCTGCACCGCCCGACGGTCTCAAAACACCACCAGAAGTTTATCCCTTTCTAGATATGTACAGGAGCAACAGAGAACTTCTGAAGAAGGCTCTCATAGGTACTATGCCGACCAGGCCGGTAGATGAATTCACCGAATTGTTGGTCGATGAGGCACTCCTAATGGATCCGAAATGCTTCACTGAAAATGCATGCGCTCTTGAGAAGTACAATTATTCCGAAGAGTTGAAAGGCATTGAAATCCCCGTTCTGGTGATAGTTGGAAGAAAAGATATATTGATCACCGAGGAGATGGCAAAAGGTTTTGAAAAGATATTGCATACTGTGCACGTAAGTGTCCTCGAGAACTACGGTCACAGCATAAACGTAGAGAATCCCGGGCTTTTTGTTGAGATGCTACTGGAATTTACCTCAAAATAGATACGTGCGAAAAAACTTCAAGTTCTCACAAAGGTTCCACATGGGACCTTTTTTTGTGCATTGAGTGCTGATCTGTGCAATTTGTCTATCTCGTTTGTCCGATCTGTCTGCGGAAGAGGAGAGAAGTTCTTTGTTCCGACGCTGCGCATCCATGTTTCTGGTGAAAAAGAGGTCAGCGGCTAGGTGAGAAGGTTCTCAGATCTTGATCTTCTTACCTCTTACCTTATTTCTCTCACCTCTATAATCGCTCTGACCCTCAATTAGAAAACGATACGGACGAGATGTGATCCATTTTAAGAGCACAACGAAATGGCTTGAATAAGAGCATTTCAGGGTAGGCTCCACGGAGCATTACAGGATGGCAGCCAACTCTCTTTATGTAATCCTCATATCCTAGCCAGGATCTCGGTCTTTCCTCTTTTCCCTTCATGCATGGGCCGATTCGTCATCTCGCTCTTTCTCATCACCCTCAACGACCCTTTATTGACAGATTTCTATTATCGCCTGGGCGAATATTTTTGCACTCGTGACCAGCTCGTCGATCACGGCGAATTCGTCAGCTCCATGCATATTGTTGTCCGTCCCGGGCATGGTGCATCCGAAGCCTACACCGTTCTTCAATCGATGAACGTAAGAGCCACCGCCTATTGCGATGCAGTACCCCTTGTTTCCGGTGTAGAGTTCGTAGCATTTCAACAGCGTCTGGACAAAAGGAGATTCTCCCGAAACGTGGTGTGGTGGATACATATCATTGTTTTCAAGACGTATTCCATGTCTGGCCAATCTCTCTCTGATTACGTCCACCAGGTTCTCTCTGGTTGCACAGAGCGGTGCTCTGCAATCGAAGCTTCCGCAAAGGCTGGAGCCATCGTAATCCAGAATGTTCAAGCTTATAGTATCGAGTAGGAGAGGGGCGGAGCCCCTCGTCCTCTCACAGAACCGTGCGTACGGGCCTCGTACACGGCTCATGGATCGAGTATCGGATACTTCGACAGGGGATGATAGTACGATGTCATATCGAATAAGTTCATCTCTTCAAAGAACCTGTTGGGAATGGCGTAATTGACTGCTTTTGTGTGAGAAGAGCGCCATTTGTTCATTCTCAAATTGACTTTCTCTTCCCATCCAGCCCTTCTAAGGACTCTGTTCAGTTTCTTTGTGCTCTTCCACTGGTGTAGTATGATGGCTCTAAGCCTTCTCCTTATCCAGCTCAAAAGCCCTCTCAAGGTAGATTGTAAGTCTACTATCCTGAAATAGCTGGCAAATCCTCTCAACAGTGGATTTAGCTCTTTCACTATTTCCTTTACCGGTGTGCTCTGGTTCCTTCTTGTAAGTCCCTTGACCTTTCCCTTGAACCTTTTCAATCTGGATTTCTCTATCCCAACTCTCTCGCCTTTTATTTCGAAGCCAAGAAAGTGAAAGCCCTCCTCCAGTGTTGTGATTCTCGTCTTGTTTCTGTTGACCTTGAGCTTCATGTCAATCTCCAGTATGTTGATCGCGATTGCCAGAAACTCTCGGGCTTCTTCCTGGGTTTTCGAGAAGATTAATATGTCGTCTGCATATCTGACTATCCTTATTCCTCTGGCTTTCATCTTCTGGTCGAACTCGTCCAGGTAGATGTTCGCCAGCAGGGGACTTATTACACCACCCTGTGGACTGCCAGTTTCTGTTGCCTTCCAGACTCCATCTTCCATTACTCCGCTCTTCAGCATTGCGCGTATGAGTTTGAGTATCTTTCCATCACTCACTCTCTCTGCTACGGAGTCTATTATCTTCTCATGATCCAGAGTGTCGAAACATTTGCTCAGGTCAAGTTCCACTACATTGCACAGACCGTATTTGGATGCAAAAGCTTTCGCCTTCTCCACCGCCTGCCAGGCATTTCTTCCCTTTCTGTAACCGTAACTGGAGGGATGGAATCTTTCCTCGAATATAGGTTCCAGTATCTCCTTGAGAGATTGTTGTACCACCCTGTCTCTCACAGTAGGTATTCCCAATTGCCTTGTTTTACCATCTGCTTTTGGGATTTCTACTCTCCTGAGTGGCATGGGCATGTACTCACCGCTCTTGATTTCTTCGGATAATCTCTCGATTTCTTCAAGGAGTTTCTCCCCGAATGATTTTACGGTTACTCCGTCTATCCCAGGAGCTCCTCTGTTGGAGTTTACCCTGTGATAGGCTTTCAATAGGTTCTTCTTCGAATAGACTTTGTCGATTAGACTGTAATACTTCATCTCTTTCTCCTGCATGCTCCCTTCCAACAGCTCCAGCCTCAGATATTGTTGCGACAATTAATGACTGGCTTCTCTACCCTCCCGGGAATATGTACCTTGTCTTTAACTGTCTGACCTAAGTCTCTTCACTGTCTTCCGATCACATTTCTTCGATCCTTCTCCCCTTCGCAAGTGATGGAGCCTTTCGACCTCCTCATCACCCCCTTGGCTTATAGCCAAGGTCCCTTCTCCTTTCGGAGAGGTTCTTCACTACTACGGGTTCATCTGCCATCCTCCTGAGCTTTCCCTTAACTTGGATCTCCTCCTTGCTAACGGTTACCCCTTTCGGACTCATGAGGACTTCCCCGGGTAAGATACACCACTTTCATCCGAATCCTGCCATCCGAACCTTTACAGCTGGAGTCAGGGCTTTCCCTTATCTCGCAGGGTTACCCTCTGTAACGGCCATCTCTGGTTCACTTTCGTTCAGTTCCGGACTTTGCCTCGGGCTTCCTTCAGATTCACCGTTACCAGTGACACCCTTGCCTCTGGCTAATGCTTCTTTGACTCCCCACATTCGGGTCTTTCACCCTATAGTTGTGTACCATGCCGGGCGCACGAGATCACCTGACAATTCGTCGCTCATGGCGACTCCGGCGGATTTACCCAGCCAGTCTCCGTGAGGGAAGATAGCATTGAGTGCACGGAGTTTTTCGATGCCTTCGCTCTCTGGAAAGGGTATCGAAGATAGGACTTCAAGCATCGCCGTCAGGGCGTTGTTGCCTTTTCCCGGTGTAGCTGCGTGGACCTGTACACCCTTAGCCTTTACTGTCGTGATGTTGCCACTGGTCGAAAGTTCGAAAAGCACGCCCGTTCTTTCGCTCACCGCATTGCAGTATCCTTCGATCTTATAAAGTTCCATACCTTCTATGATTGCTATTGAATCACCCGGTACCACGTTGCTTTTTACTCCGGACCTGAGAGAAGAAACTCCGGGTGTTGTGTTCGATTCTTCGAACTCAGAAGCAAAACTTCCCTGAAGACCTCCCTTTTCGATGTTTACCACCGGAAAGCCTGTGTCTGGAGAGAAGGTCATCGGAGCCTCAGTTTCGACCCCGTAGTAGTATCTTATATCTGAGGAGCCGCACTCCTCATCAGTTCCTAGAATGAGCCTCGCTCCGGTCTTGAGGGGAATATTCAAATCCTTCACGGCCTTCATTGCATACAGCGCAGCCACGGCTGGACCTTTGTCGTCTGCTGTTCCACGACCGTAAATTCTGCCGTCTCTGATGAACGGTTCGAAGGGTTCGGTTATCGACCAGCCATTCCCGGCTGGCACGACATCCAAATGGGCCAGTATATCTAGTTTCCTTTCATGATCGTTCAGATCTATTGCACCGACGTAGTTGTCGTAATTACAGGTCCTAAATCCCATTTTAGATGCTGTTTCTAGCGCAACCGCCAAAACTTCGGCCGGTCCTTCGCCGAAGGGTTTTCCCTCCTTCGCCTCCTGCCTGTCGCTTTTTATTCTAACTAGTTTTGCGATGTCTTCGATCATTAGATCTTTGTTTCTTTCAAAGTATTCTTCGATCAATTCTTTCACTGGTGAACCCCACCTCTATTCATTCACGATTTTATGGACTGTGTATCCTCGTCTGGATGAAGCGTCGAAAAGAAAGCCCAGAGATTCCGCTATTTTCTGCCTCGGCGCCGCCACGTTCATCCTAGAAAAACCCTTTCCACAGACCCCATAATTAATTCCCCTGTCCAAGTCTAAGTAGGCCTCGTTCAGAAGGAAAGAATACAGCTCATCCTCGTCCAATCTTAGCCCACGCCAGTCTATCCACATCACGAAGGAGCCTTCTACCTCCGAAGTTGTGACGGCCGGTATTTTTTTATCAAAGAAGGTCCTTATCATGGATATGTTTTCCGACACATAGCTCTTCATCTGGTTTACCCAGTCGGCTCCTTCGAATCCGTACCCGGCACAGACGGCAGTATAGACCATAGGGTCTATACTGCCATAGTGGTCAGTGTCGCGCTGTGTCCTGAACCTTTCTCTGGTAGTCGGTTCCGGGATTATCATGTTGGCGTTGTTCACACCGGTCAAGTTGAAGACCTTTCCGAGCGATGTAGAGACTATCGATCTACTCTCAGTTCCGGCAACACTGGAGTAGGGAAGAGCAATATGATTGTTGAAAGTGATCTCTCCGAAGATCTCATCGCTGAAGACTATGACGTCGTACTTCTTTGCGAGAAAGGCTATCCCTTCAAGATCTGAGAGCTCCCATACCCTGGCAACCGGGTTGTGTGGATTGCACAGAACCAGCATTCTGTTACTTTCCACCTTCATGCACTTCTCCAGATCGTCAAGGTCCATATGGTACTTTCCGTCTCTGTATGAAAGGTGATTATAGACGATCTTTCTTTTCGTTCTTCTAACTGCCTGCTCATATCTGTTGTAAACCGGAGGCTGCACGATCACACCATCGCCCTCCTCTGTGAAGGCTCTGATAGTCGTTGCTACCGAGTGGATAGTCCCGTAAGTCGGCACTATCCAGTCACTTTGCACCTCCCAACCACGCATGTTTCGCATCCACCAGCGGATGCTCTCGATATACTTTTCGTCGGCCAGTGTGAACCCCATCAGACCGTTCTTCGCTTTTTCGACTAGAGCGTCGATTATGACAGGGGCCGTCTTGAAGTCCATCTCTGCGCCGGCATAACTTATAAGGTTCATTTTTTTTACAATCCCAGGAGTGCATATATATTTCATGTTGCCCTGATTCTCTCTGTTGACTAATGTATCGAAATCGTATTTCATTCTCCACTCTCTCTAATCTCTATTATAGCTTCTATCTCAACCGTGAAGTCCATCGGAAGCTGGTTTGTGCCGATGGCTGTTCGTGCGTGTCTCCCTGATTCACCGAAAATATCGTGGAGTAACTGCGAGGCGGCGTTGGCAACTATGTGCTGGTTTGTGAAGCCTGTTTCGCTGTTCACAAAGGTCTGGAGCTTCACGATGTTGGCTACCCTGTCGAGATCTCCCAGATATTCTCTAACAGCAGCGAGCATATTGATGACACACAGCCTTGCGGCCTCCTGAGCGTATTCTATGGATCTTTCACTCCCGACTTTTCCAGTGTAGATGGGCCTGCCGTCTTTCATCGGTACTTGACCCGAGACGAACAGAGCTCTTCCCAACCTCTTCACCGGAACATACATCGCGCCTGGCGGAGAGGACGGCGGCAGTTCGATCCCCAGCTCCTTTATTCTCTTCTCAATAAACATCGTCTTCTCCTTTTGAGCTTACGCATCTGTCTCAACCGCTTTCCTTGATATATTTATAGATCGTGTACCTCGAGAGGTTTAGTCTCCTGGAGACGTATGGAACGGATTTCGAAAATGCGAAGGCCTTCTCGCGTTTCAGAAGGCTTATCAGCCTAAGCCTATCGGATTTCGTGAGGCTTTCGATCGGCTTCCCTATCGCTTCCAGACAGCTGTTGAAGATCGACGAGAGTTTGTTCTCACCGGCTTCGCTGATCGCCGACTGGAGATCCGACTCCACCCTGATGAAGTTCTCAAGCATTCCTGAGAACTCCCGCATATACGTGAAGTCGTAGTTTATTCCGAGTGCGTAGTGGTACCCCTCGCCCTTCAGATGGAAAGTCGTCGATTTTATGAGTTTTCCTGACTTATAGACGGCCAGATGGTTGACGAAATCGCTTTCGAGATATGAAGACCTGTATTTTGCGAGATCGCCGTAAACATCCTCGGTCGAGCCAACCTTTCTGTTGGTGATGTGTCCGTTGTATATTACGACTATCGGATGCTTCGGAACACTCATGTCGTGTACCAGAGTTTCGCAGTTGCTTCCAAACATTTCGGCTATTCCCCTTGCCACTCTGTCCAGAAAGTCGAGCGCCTCTTCTCTGCCCATAATCGACTCACTTCCTTTTCTGTCGAATGTGTCGAAGTAACTTCATATCACTTTCCGTTGATCTGCAATTTTTCTATCAATAAGCTTGGTGCGCCTACACAGTAACTTTTGCGCAGGAACTCCTCTATATACAGATCCTTTCCCGCAGCCATGACCCGAGCGAAGAGATTGGTTAGCTTCCCGTTCATCGTCATTCCGGTGACATTGCGATCCTCTATCCCACCCTTTATAACCGTTCCCCTGCAGGGTATAGAAAACCAGCCCGAGCCGATGTTTATCGAGTGGAAGACGTCATATGAGTTGGTTACGTAGATTCCATCTCCCAGTTCTTCGAGCAGCTCTCCCACGGACTTGCTTCCAGGCTCTACGTAGATGATCCTTGGGGTTATTATGATATCGGTCGGAATCGAGCCGCTGAGTAAAGCGTATCTACCGGCATTACCGCTCGAGGATACTCCCAGTTTCGTAGCGCTAGAAATATTGTGCATCAATCCGACGAGCTTTCCCTTATCGACAAGAACTTGCTTAACGCAAGGACTCCCCTCGCAGTCAAATTCGTAACGATACGCTGTGAGTTCGTGCGACGGTGAATCGACTACCGAAAAGAAGGGCGATCCGATCGTTTCTCCCAGTCTACCGGATAATGCCGAGGAACCATCGTTGTATTTGATTCCACTGAATAGCTGCCAGGCTGTCATCAAAATATTCGTGACAACGGTGCTGTCAAGCAAGACTCTGTACTCGCCAGATCCGATTTCAGTTGCTTCGTACTGGTGGCTGAGGTCTGCGGCGATCCTTTCCTTGAATCCTTCGAGAACGAAATGGTCCGGCTCTTTTGTACTCGAATAGCAGGAAGCGTTGTATTGCAGGCCGTTCTTTTCGGCCATAACAGTCGCCGTCGCGCTATAGAGACTCATAGATGTTTCAACGTCGAGCCCACGCGAGTTAATCACGCTTCTAGAAAAACCTTCGGCCCTGATTTCAACAGTAACGCTCGATACATAACGATCGGCGTCCCTCACTACATTTTCCAGCTCGCCTGCGATTTTCTTCATCGACTGTATATCGGAGTTGGCTATCCCGTCAGGTGATGCCCTTCTCACGAAGGCTCCGTTGAGTCTGTCCCTCTGCGTGAGCTCCACCTGACTGGCATTTCTGAGTGCCTTCGTGAAAACGCCTTCGGGCTCTTCTTCCAGGTCCTGTGTGTAAGCGTACCCGGTCTTATCACCGGAAGCCCGAACGAAGAGCTCTGTGGTGTCGGACGAACCGGTCTCTACAATTTCCCCACCGGAACATTTGACCGTTGTGCTAACCCTCCGTTCGGCATCTACTTCGGCCTCAGACACTCCTTCTGGAAGGGTTCTCAAAGCGTGGCGATATCTATCCAGATGATTCATGTTCAATCCTCCCCGCCGACGGACATTAGCGATATTCTCATTCTGGGCTGGAAACTGGTGACCGGACACAACCCCGAATCGGCTCCACAGAAACTGCCACCTTCTTTTTGAAGCTTCCTCCCAACCATATCGACCCTCTTTATCATATCTATGCCCCTCCCGTTGAGAATGAAACCGCTCCTCAGTCTGTGGGAGATCCTGCCATTCTCTATCCAGTATCCTTCGCTAACGGAGATCGAGAACTCCCTACCACCAGTACCGCCTCCGAGTCTCTTCACAAAGAGACCTCTTTCAACGGAGCGAATCATCTCTTCATCATCGTCGTTACCGGGGGCCAGATAGGTATTGCTCATACGGGGCACCGGAGCGTACATGTATCCCTGCCTCCTACCGCTTGCCGTAGAAGGAATTCCCAGTTTTCTACCGCATAGTCTGTCACACAGGTAACTCTTCAGAATACCGTTTTCGATGAGGACATTCTTACGTGTCGGGAAGCCTTCGTCGTCGATGGCCGCCGATCCATAAAGACCGGGAAGCGTTCCGTCGTCGATCAAAGTGACTTTTTCAGAAGCGACGGTTAGCCCTATTTTACCGGCGAAGTCGCTCGTGTTTCTTGAGACGGCCGAAGCCTCTAGCTGGTGGCCACAAGTCTCATGCCAGAATGTACCACAGGAGCCGGCCTCGAAGACAACCGGCACGTTGCACGATTTTACCGGCACAGCCCTGAGGTCCTCGGCCATATCTCTTATGAACTCCCTGGCGAAGGAAGTATAATCGTTTTTCGTACTGAAGGCTTCGAAGCCCTGCGGGCGTGTGTAATCGCCCCATTCGTACTTGAAAAGCTCCCCGACCTCTACGGTAGCCTGAAGTCTCAGTCTGCTAGTTATTCGCCTGTCTTCTGCATGGAGTCCCTCGCTGTTGAAAATCGCAACCTTCTGATCCGTGTCGAAATAATCGACGTTGAGTTGCCTGATACTTTCTCCTGAGTTTCTAGCGGCAAGATCCGTCTCTCGTACAACCCTGATCTTCTCTTTGAAATCCACAGAGGAAGGATAGATCTCAAATCTGTTCGGATTTACGGTCTTTTGCATAGAAAACTTTGTACCTACCATATCGTCGGACAGCCTTCTCCGGACGCCTAAAAGCTCGCTGGCTCTTTCGGCACAGCTTTCAAGGCTCTGCAGGCTCAGGTCGTTGGTATATACGTACACACTGTTGCAGCCATACAGTACGTATATACCGGCTCCCTTGATTCGAACGGTGGTGACCCCGCTTATAGTACCACCTGAGCATTTTATATTCAATTCGTCTTTATCCTCCAGGAAGATCTCAGCGAAGTCGCCTCCCGAGGACAGAGCCTTTTCTATGACTCTCTTCAGACTTTCTACTTCAAGCAAAGCAAAGCCTCCTTTTTACTGTAATTGAAAAGGGCCGTCTTCTACCTATCACTCTCACCAACTGTCGCTAAGGACCATGTGACAGGCGACCATGTGACCGTTGCCTGCATACATCAAGAGAGGCCTTTCCCTTTTGCAAATCTGTTTTGAAAACTTACACCGCGACGCAAAACGACATCCCGGGGCGGGATTTATCGGACTCGGCACTTCGCCAGAAAGCAGGTCACGTTTGTGGTTCTTCTCATACTCTGGATCTGCTATCGGAACGGCCTCGAGAAGTCCGATTGTATAGGGGTGCAGAGGGTTTAAAAAGAGTTCCTCGGTCTCTGCCTTCTCCACCAGCGTGCCAAGATACATGACGAGCGTATCGTCTGAGATATATCTGATTATACTTAAATCGTGTGCTATAAACAGGTACGTCAAATCAAACTTCTTCTGGAGATCTATCAGAAGGTTTACGATCTGGGCCTGTATGGAAACGTCCAGTGCCGAAATCGCCTCGTCGCATACCAGGAACTCCGGTCCCACAGCAAGTGCCCGCGCTATCCCTATACGCTGGCGCTGTCCGCCGCTAAATTCGTGTGGAAAGCGGTTGGCGTGCTCGCGATTGAGGCCGACCATCTCCAGCATCTCGTAGATCCGGTCCATGCGTTCGGGCCTGGTGCGGCACAGTCTATGGATATCGATACCCTCTCCAATTATTGAACCGACGGTCTTTCTCGGATCGAGTGAAGCATATGGATCCTGAAAGATCATCTGCATCTTTTTCGTAATCTGCCGGTATTTTTTGTTATTCAACTGGTGGATATCAATCCCGTTGAAGAGGACTTCCCCCTCGTCGGGCCTGTAAAGATGCATAATAGTCCTTCCCACGGTTGTTTTTCCGCAGCCGGACTCGCCAACCATTCCAAGTATCTTTCCCCGCTCTATCGAAAAGCTGACATTATCGACGGCCTTTAGAACCTGGCTCTTGGATATACGAAAATACTTTTTAAGGTTCTTGACTTCGAGAATAGTCTGAGGCATCTTACATCACACCCTTGCCAGAACTCTCTATGGTATGTCTCTTCGCAACGTAAGGTGTCACTCCTGGAGCTCTGTTGTCCAGAAGCCAGCAGGATGCGAAATGACCCTCCCCTATTTCCCTTGCAGGTGGGTCGTTCTCCTTACAGACTTTCATACGATAGTCGCAGCGATCGTAAAAGCCACAGCCGGCGGGCGGCATAAAGAGATCCGGAGGGGTCCCTTTGATCGTGGAAAGCTTTTCCGTTCTCTTCTTTCCGACGGCGGGAACGCTGTTCAAAAGACCCCATGTGTAAGGGTGACGCGGAGAGTAAAAGATGTCGTCCGTACTTCCGCTTTCGACTATCTTTCCGGCGTACATTACCGATATGCGCTCGGCGAATCTTGCTACTATTCCAAGGTTGTGAGTGATAAGCACTATGGCCATTTCGAATTCCCGCTTTAAATGGTTCATCATTTCCAGGATTTGGGCCTGAGTGGTGACATCCAGAGATGTGGTCGGCTCGTCGGCGAAAAGAATCTTTGGATTGCAGGCCAGTGCGATAGCTATCATAGCCCTCTGTCTCATTCCCCCCGAAAACATGTGAGGATAGCGCATGACGTTTCTCTCGGGGTCGGAAATGCCGACCTCTTTCAGCAGTTCGACGCTCCTCGCGAGAGCCTCGCCGGTAGAGATCTTCTCGTGTTTCCTTATCCCCTCGCTGATCTGCCTTCCGACCCGCATAGTGGGGTTAAGGCTGGTCATGGGGTCCTGGAAAATCATCGACATCTCCTTCCCCCTCAGCTTCTCCATCTGTCTGTCGTCGTAATCGGTTATATCGCTGCCGCAATAGATTATCTTACCTCTCTTGAACCTTCCCGGAGGTGTCGGTATGAGCTTCATGATCGACTGTACCGTAACGCTCTTTCCGCAGCCGGATTCTCCGACTATCGCGAGCGATTCACTTCTGTTCACGTAGAAGGATACGCCCCTTATCGCGTGGACTTCGCCGGCATAGGTATCGAAGGAATACTCCAGATCGCTGACTTCCAATATCTTATCGGACACTGCAGTATCCCCCTTCATCGGCGCAGTTTCGGGTCGAGAGCATCTCTGAGGCCGTCTCCGAAAAGGTTGAAGGAAAGCATAGTCAGGGAAATCATGATCGCAGGTATGAGGAGCTGGGACGGGTAGATCCTGAAGACAGAAACGCCAAGATTCGCCAGCTGCCCCCAGCTGGGTATAGGAGGTTTTATTCCCAGCCCTATGAAACTGAGATAGGCTTCCTGGAAGATGGCCGCCGGAACGCCCAGTGTCATGCTCACGACGACGATCCCCAGTGTGTTCGGGACAAGGTGCTTGAAAATGATGTAGCCGTGCGAGGCGCCTAGAATGCGCGAAGCCAGTACGAACTCCTCTTCCTTGATCTTCAAAATGAGGCCACGGACGTTACGGGCCGAGCCCATCCATCCGGTTATCGCAAAGGCCAGTATTAGCGGTACGGGGCCTGAGCCGATTACAAGCATGATCAGGATCACATAGATCATCTGAGGAATACAGATTATTATGTCTATCAGTCTCATTATTATCATATCCACCTTGCCACCGAAGTAGCCCGATATGCCCCCTATCACTATTCCTATGAGGCTCGGAATTATAGAACCGAAGATCCCCACCGCGAGAGATACTCTTGCACCTACCCAGGTCCGAACCCACAGATCTCTTCCAAGTGAATCGGTACCGAACCAGTGCTCGGACGACGGTGCGGCGTTTATGTTCTTGAGATTTTGTTGGCTATATGAATAGGACGACACCTCTGGAATAATTATAGAAAGAAGCGCTATTGTCAAAATAATTAAGAGCCCGGCCATAGCAACTCTGTTTTTTAGCATTCTTCTCCAGACGTCCTTCCAGAAGGAAATGCTTGGACGGGTCAGAGCCTCCGATTTTCCTTCTTCTCTTTCGACAAATTCGAACTCGTCGTGTGGTATGTTCGCGAAATCTTTTATCATGGCAGATACCTCACTTTGCGATTCTGATACGCGGGTCCACAATCCCGTAAGCGATATCGACCAGAAAGTTGGCCGTCACCAGGAAAGCCCCGAAGAATACGGTCAGCCCCATCGTCATCGTATAGTCAAGGCCGGTAATCGAGTTGACAAAATGCAAACCCAGCCCCGGGATCGCGAAGATCTTCTCGATCACAAAAGTCCCCATGAGTACACTGGCGACCATCGGCCCAAGCATGGTGAGTATTGGAATCAGCGCGTTCCTGATTTCGTGGCTCCAAACGATCTTTCCCTCGCTCAGACCCTTCGACTTGGCTGTCTTAACGTAATCTTGAGTAGTGACTTCCAGCATGCTGGCCCTCATGATTCTGGTGAGCGTCGCCAGTAATCCAAGAGCAATCGCGACCGTTGGAAGGATCTTGTGCATCTCAGTAGTCCATTGAGCCATCGGCAGAATCTTGAGCTTCAACGCGAAGACGAACTGGAGAAAAGAGCCCAGTATGAAGCTCGGTATCGAAACACCTATAACCGAAACCACCACGCACAGATAATCAACGGCCTTACCGCGTTTCCTCGCCGAGGCGATTCCCAGGAAGAGCCCGATTGGTAAAGCTAGTGCGAGCGATCTAAGGCCAAGATCTGCCGAAACCGGGAAGGCTTTTGCTATGATGCTGTTGACCGTTCTGTTGGTGTATTTCAGTGAGTACCCCATGTTCCCCCGAAGCAGATTTCCCATGTATGTGAAGTACTGCTCGAAAATCGGCCTGTTCAGACCGTAGTAATTCATCATTCTTTCCTGCATCTCTACGGTCAATATCTGGTCGGTTTGAAAGGGGTTGCCCGGCAGAACCCTGAGGAGAAAAAAGGTTATCGTTGCAAGCAGCCATAGCGTCAATAAGGAGATCCAGAACCTTTTAAAGACATATCCAATCATCGCTTCACTCCTAAATCTCTTTCACTTAAAAAAGGCAGCCGCCGACAACAGATCTCCAGCGGCTGCATCGAATGCTGATTGAATAAACCTTATCTCAATGCTCTATGTACGCGTAGATGAATTCGATCGAACCGGTCTGTCTTCCATAGTGGAGACCCTTCACGTATTCGCGGTGAAGGTACGCCGAACCGGGTGTCCAGAGTGGAGCAACCGGTACCTGGTCGAGAATGATGGCTTCGGCCTTCTGGAGTAGCAGCATCTTTTCAAGGATATTCGGATTGTTACCCTGCTGCGCTATAAGATCGGAATACTCCTGATTGTTCCACCTGGCGTAGTTGTTGCCGTTGCCGATGGTGAAATTGTTCAATATCGTATCGGGATCCACACCCGTTGACTGTCCGACCAGGAATATATCGAACTGACCGGAGAGAAGCGCCCCGATAGCCTGTGGAACCGGCAGTATCTTGATCTCAACCTTAACGCCCAAAGAGTCCTTCCAACCAGCCTGTAGCGCTTCGGCGTACTGTTTGTGGACCGGCGAGTCCATGCATACGTAATTTATCGCCGGAAGGTCGGTCGGTTTTGAAAGCCCCATCTCGGCGAGCGCTTTCTGAAGGTATGCTT
Source organism: Mesotoga infera (assembly GCF_900157305.1). NCBI lineage: Bacteria > Thermotogati > Thermotogota > Thermotogae > Kosmotogales > Kosmotogaceae > Mesotoga > Mesotoga infera. Next base: position 2,612,900 of record NZ_LS974202.1, on the reverse strand, counting down.
TGGCCTGTTCCACATCTCCGTCCGGTGGAACGCCCGTAGAATTGGGATAGGTTTCCGTGACGGGTTTGCCATCAAGCATTATGCTGGGATCAATCATGCGATCGACGGCGAGCGACCCCGGAGAGGATATTGCAGCAACGATCGAAGCTCTGTCGATTGCAAAACTCAGCGCCTTGCGCAAATTCATGTTACTCATTACTAACCCGTTGGAGCAGTTGAATGCCAAATATTGAAGAGTACCGCCGCTTCTGCTGCCGTATTCGGGATGCATTATCGTCTGTACCTTCGAGATCGAGTAAATAGCGTCGATCTCTCCCAGATCGTACATACCAACCCGGGTGTTCTCATCGGGAATTATCAACTCTACTACTTTCTCTAGCTTCACACTGTCGGCGTTCCAGTAAAGGCGATTCTTTTCGAGGGTGATACTGGCACCCTGCACCCATTCTTTGAGCACGAAAGGACCGCAACCTATGAAAGTCTGGGCGCTTGAGGCGTAGGACATCCCATATTTCTCGACGTAATCCTTTCTTATCGGGTAGAAGTTGATACCCTCGGCCATCTCCGAAATAAAGAAAGGATCGCTGTAGGCGAGAGTTATAACCAGTGTCCTGTCATCGACCGCCTTTATGCCGACTAGAGAGGTATCGGTTATCTCACCGCTGTAATAAGCCTTGGCATTCAGGATCGAATCGAATTCGGAAACCTGTGATGATCCGGTTTCAGGGCTCAGCGTTCTAAGAAAAGAGTATTCGAAGTCCTTTGCCGTCACCGGTACCCCGTCGGACCACTTCGCATCGCGGAGATGAAAAGTATAGACTGTGCCATCTTCGGACACATCGTAAGATTCGGCGAGGCCTGGGACGATGTTGTTGTAGCTGTTTCTGATCAGAGCCTCGTTCAACGCATACATTATCAAGGCAGACATCTCGTCGTTCATCTGGCTGACATCCAGTGTCATTACGTCGTTGTGGCCAGCAAACGTAAAGATTTGTGGTGCGGCAACGGCCGCGAAGCAAAAAGCTGGAATAGCTATCAGTGCAATCAGAACAACACTCACTCGTTTTTTCACGATCCTCACCCTCCATTTGCCTCTATTGTCTTGTCCACCGTCCCGCCGGATAAGCGCCAAAAACGGCAGAGTAACCCGCTGTGTTTATCTCAAGGTCGATGATAAAAAATACTAGCATATTTATAGACAAAATGTCAATTTTTCACTTTACAAATTGTGTATGAAGAACGCGAGCCACAATACGGTGTTCCCATCACGACGGAGGATCGTAAAACCACTTTTATCCTTCGAGAGTATAATTCTAAGACCTTACATCAGCAGAGATATGAGATAGGGGAGCAGATGTCGAAAAAGAGTGTAGGATTTGGAAGGTTCTTGAGACGATATATAGATGATGAAGTAAAATTTAGAAAGTGGCTCAATCTGGGAATCGCTTTTGAAAGCTTCAGACGCCGCCGCTTACCCTCTCGCAAGGCCCGGTTTCTAAGGATCATCAACAGCCTTGCGGTTGAAGAGATTTATTATTCCCTGACCGGAAGGGAGACTGCCTGGGTCAACCTGCTAGCCCCTTCGGAACTGCTCCTGCCTCTGGGTATAAATCCCGTCTCGGCCGAGGGAGTATCGGGCATGCTTGCCTCGATGCACCTCGAAGGGTTTGCCATATCTTCGGCCGCCGAATCGGGAATTCCCGATTCGCTCTGCACCTTTCACAGAACTTCTCTCGGGGCATCCATCAAGAAGCTGTTTCCGGCTCCAAGATTCATAATGACCTCCACGATCTTCTGCGACGGGAACCTGCCTACTTTCAAGAGGATCTCCCGGGAATATCAGGTACCCTTCATACTGATTGACGTTCCCCGGGGCCGCATGAAAAACTCCGTAGGATACGTTCATTCACAACTCAAGGAGGCTATAGAGCTCATAGAGGAAATTACCGGGAAGCCTTACCCGATGAACCTCTTGAGCGATATACTCGCCATTGAAAGACAGACGGTGGAAAATCTTTCGCGGGTTCGAAAAGAGATGAAAAGCTCTTATCTTCCACAGGAGCTGTATGAGTACATGAACGCACTTTATGTAATGCATACGCTCGCCGGCGATATCAGGCTCAAAGACGCGTCGGAGGAATTCGAAAGGGATCTGATTGCAGACAGGCATGAGCAGAAGAAGATTCTCTGGTTACACATCCCACCTTACTACGACAACGAGCTTTTCAAGATCTTTTCACCAAAATCGAAACATACTGTGGTCGGCAACGAACTGATGTGGGACTGGCTCTATCCGGTGGAACCCGATAGGCCTTTGGAGAGTCTGGCCGAGAAGCTCGTCTTCAATCCCCTGTGCGGAGGGGCTGAAGACAGATGGAAACTCTGCGCCGATCTGGCCGATGATTTCGGAGCCGACGGGATCGTTCATTTCACCCACTGGGGATGCAGGCAATCGGCAGGAAGTGTGAGTTATCTCAAAAAGATGTTCGAATCGAAGGGACTTCCCTTCCTGGAGCTGACGGGCGACTGTGTCGATCATACCTCAGAAGGGGCCGGGCAGTTGAGAACTCGTGCTCAGGCCTTTCTAGAGATTCTGGAGGGCAGGAGATGATATTTTACACGTGCAGCTATATCCCGCTGGAGATCCTTATGGGCACAGGTAGAGACTTCGAGAGGTTGTTGAGCGTAACCCCATCGTCCTGCCACGAGTTGGGCTGCAATCTCTGTGGCTACGCCAAGACGGTCTACGGAGCTGGGATGGAGCTTGACAAGGGCGATTTTCTCCTTGTGGCCGATTCGTGCGATGCGATGCGCAGAGTAGGAGACCTCCTGAACGAAAGCTCCAGGGCAGGAGTATTCATAATGCGCCTCCCGTGGAAGAGAGATGAACTGGCGGTGGAATTCATGGCCTCGGAAGTCCTTCGACTGATCGGGTTTCTCGAGAAAAAAGGGATTGACGTTAATCTTTTAGCAGGAATAGAGCGCTTCAACGACCTTATCGATCATGTTCGATCGCTGGAGGCAACGCTCGAAGGCCGTGATCTCACAGAACTCTATCTTTCTGCTCTAAACGGTCTGAAGCACGTCCCGACAGGTTCTGTGGACAAAGGTAAAACATCAGGAAAGAATTTCGGTCTGGCTGGTGGAATAGTGGATATGAGTGAGATAGACGGAATAATCGAGAGTGCGGGCGGGGTGATAACCCTTAACGAGACCTGCCTGGGTGCAAGGCCCTTTGCATCCAGAACTCGTATCGGAAAAGATCCGGCACTCTCTGTGGCACAGAGGTTGATTGGCTGGCGGGCACCATGCGGGAGATTTTCAGAAAAAGCGGAGAATGAGTACGGGGAACTTGATGGGCTGCTGTACGCCATACCGAAGTTTTGCGACTTCTACGATTTCACGCGCAACACTTCCGACTCGAAAATATACAGGGCCGAGATCGATTATCCCCTTAACTCCCACGGGCAGATCGCCACGAGAGTGGGAGCATTGCTGGAGAAAAACTCGGCGCGACGATCCAAAATGGAAAAAGGGGGAGGTTCGTTTTTTTTAGGGATAGATTCCGGTTCCACAACCACCAATGGTGTATTGACCGATTCGACGGGAAAGATACTACACTGGAAAACCATCAGAACGGGAATCAATGCTATGGCTTCTGCCAGGCGTCTTTACGAAGAGCTAATTTCGCAGTCCGTTGGAACGAAGGAAGAAGTGGCCCGAATAGTCGCGACCGGTTATGGTAGGGAACTGATCGATTTCGCCGATGAAACGGTAACCGAGATTTCCTGCCACGCCAGAGCCGTTTCGACGCTTTTTCCATCGGCAAGAGGAATTGTCGATATCGGGGGACAGGACAGCAAGGTGATAAAGCTTTCCACAGAAGGGAAAGTGGAGGATTTCTCTATGAACGACAGATGCGCCGCCGGAACCGGCCGCTTCCTGGAGGTCATGGCGAAGGTTCTCGAACTTGATCCGGAAGAGATGGCCTCACTCGCTTCCCGTTCCTCCAGAGAGCTTTCGATCAGTTCAGTCTGCACCGTTTTCGCAGAATCAGAAGTTGTGTCGCTCATAGGCAGAGGAGAGAAGATAGAGGACATTTCTGCAGGTTTATTCAACGCGATTGTGAAAAGAGTGGCTGCGATGTACGCACGTCTCGGCTCTCCGGAACCACTGGTCTTCACAGGTGGTGTAGCGAGAAACGCAGGAGTCGTGCACGCCATGGAAAGAGTGTTTAAGAGGAAAGTTATCCTTCCCGAAGTGCCGGATATAATGGGCGCCTACGGTGCGGCGCTCTTTGCTACGGACCGCCAAGAAAAAGGGCAGTGATATGAATCTGGCAACCATTATGGTAAAAATGACCGGTCTTGCAATTCTTTCCATTGATTTACTGATGAATTGAAGGAAATGTAATCCGGCGTTTTGTATAATAACAACAAACGTGCCTTAAGTCATCTGGCTGGCTTTCAAGGGAGTGTTGAAATTTGAACTGGTTTGGAGCGGCGTATTACCCGGAACACTGGCCCCGGGAAAGATGGAGGGAAGACGCAAGAGTAATGGCATACCTCGGAATTAATGTAGTGAGGATTGGGGAGTTCTCCTGGGGTGTTGTGGAGAAACGGCCCGGCCAGATCGATTTTACTCTACTGGATGAAGCGATCGATGCGCTGTATTCCGAGGGCATCAGAATCATAATGGGTACTCCGACTGCGGCCCCGCCTTCGTGGCTTCTTAAAAAATATCCCGGTGTGCTTAGAATGGATGGCGATAGAAGGACACCCGTCGCCGCGGGTCGCCGCCAGTACTGCTTCAACTCTCCGCGTTACCGTATCGAGACGGAAAGGATCGTAAGCGCATATGTAGATCACTACGGGAAAGACCACAGAATAATCGCTTGGCAGGCCGACAACGAATACGGTTGCCACGGCTCCACACTGTGTTATTGCAGAAACTGTGCCGGAGCTTTCAGAGAGTGGTTGAGAGAAAGATACGGAACTCTGGACAATCTAAACCAGTCGTGGGGAACTGTTTTCTGGAGTCACACCTACGGCGACTGGGAAGAGATTAACCCTCCCAAACCCGGTCCTGTATCGCCGAACCCCTCTCTGGTGTTGGATTATAGACGCTTCTCATCCGATTCGGCGATCGAATACCACGATATTCATAAAGAGATAATTAAGAAGAGCAGCAAAGCCCCGCTGACCCACAATCTCATGGTCAATTTCACCGATATAGATTACAGAAAACTCGCAAGAAAGATCGATTTCGTATCCTGGGATAACTACGTGGCCGGGGAGTACGATCCCGATCTACAGGCTTTGAATCACGATCTGATGAGATCTCTGAAGAAGGCTCCCTTTCTGGTGATGGAACAACAACCCGGAAGAGTCAATTGGCGCTCTGTTAACAACGCGTATCCTTCCGAACAGCTGGCCTTCTGGATAAAACAATCCGTCGCACACGGAGCCTTCGGTTCCCTTGTTTTCAGGTACAGGCAGTTCCCGTTCGGGGCCGAGCAGTTTCACGGTGGCCTTTTAAATTACGACGGAACGATGACGGAGAGGGCCAGAGTCTTCGCTGAAACGATCAAGGAGTTACGAAACTGGAAGATAGAAGATCCGCAAAAAGAGGCCGCGATCTATATAGACTACGAGAATTTCTGGATAGGTGAGACCGACAATCTAAACGGCAATTTCAGATTCCTGTTCGACTCGATACTGCCCATTTATAAAGCCTTCAGGAACTTTGGCTACAATGTCGATTTTCTCTTTCCCGGAGAATCGCCGCAGAGTTACTCCTTTGTTGCCATTCCTTCGGCCTTCAAGCTCGATGAAGATTTCGTCAGGGATCTGCTGAAATTCAAAGGGAAGATATTCATCACCGCCATGACGGCTCAAAAGGATCAAAACAACAACATCCGGGTGCAGAAGGCCGACGATTTCCAGCTTCTGACGGGGATTCACGTTGTCGATTTCGGAGGACTGGAAGGCCCGATCAAGGTCTCGTCCTGCAAGAACGTTTTTGATTGTGACTTCGTAGCCGAGGAGATCGAAGTACTTAACGGCTGCCAGACGGTGGCAAGATACATAGATGGACCTTTCAAGGGAAAACCGGCTGTAACGGTAAAGGAAAACTGTTACTACGTGGGCACTATCCCGGACGTCGAATCGATAAAAAGAATCTTCCTCGAGGCTTCGATTGAAAGAAAGGCCGAAGGTTCGGCCAGGCTGTTGAGTATGAGGTCTTACAGGGTTATCTTGAACCCATATCCGTACAGTTTAAGATTGAAGATCGGCGAAGAAATCCACAGCCTCAAGCAATACGAAGTAAAAAGGATCTAGTTCCAGAGTGGCGCCTCATGCGTCGATTTTAAAAACCCACTGAACATAAATGCCAGAATCCACGAGAACAGTGTGGGCGACCGAAGCGGGAATCAGAAGCGATTCACCCTCCTCTAGGGTGAATTCCTCGCTGGCGAGCATCTCGTCGCTGCGGTACTCGCCATCGGCTATCTCCTGGATTTCTCCAGTAAGTTTCCCGGTTTTTACACGTGCCTTCCCGGAAATAACGACATAGAGGTCGTGCTGGTCGCGGTGTGCCTCCGGGCGGCCTGAAAAGGGCCCGGTGATCTTCACCGCTTTAGATGAGAAGCCCTCTATACCCCTCGAAAAATCTCCCTCATGAACTGAATATTTTATCGCTCTTTTCATTCTTCCTCACCCCCATCGATCTGGATAACTGCAACACTCCAATTATGCCGGGATCGGGCTCCGCCGAGGGAGGTTCGATCACAACGGTTTTATCCGGAAGTATGTAATAGAACTTCGCAAAAAAATCCACCACCAGCTTGCGGTAGTGGGGATTCTTTCCCAGGCTGCCTCCGATAACCAGCACGGCCGGGTCGAGCGCATCGATCATGTTGGCGAGAAAACGCCCCAGGAACATGGCCCCCTTTACAACGATCTCGACGTACTCCGGTTCCCCCTCTCTGGCGAGGTCGATTATCTCCTCTGTGGAAAGACGCTTCCCCAGGAGTCTCTCTACCTGGCTGGAAAGACCCCTTCCCCCGGCGATAGCCTGAAGACAGCCCCTGCGTCCGCAGGTACATTCCGGCCCGTCAGGAAGCACCGTAGTGTGGCCTATCTCTCCTGCCGCACCATGGGAGCCTCGTATTATCCGGCCCGACGATACTATCCCCATACCGATGCCCGTGCTGACGGTAACGTAAACTAGAGAATCTATACCCGGTCGGGCAGACCACTCGCCATAGGCGGCCGCATTGCAGTCGTTTTCAACGATTCCTTGATTTCCGAAAAGCTGACTGAGCCTTTCGTAGAGATTTACATCCTTCCAGCCGAGGTTGGGAGACCATATCAACCTGCCGGTCGAAACATCGACCGCCCCGGCCGTGCAAAGTCCCCAGTACCTCACATTCGAAGGATCAACGTATTTCGCGCAGACCTTCGATAATCTGGTTATGAAGTTCTCCAGCCCGGCGTAGGGATCGGTTGGAAATCTGTCCACTTCCGACGGTTTTACAGAGTCATCTTCGAAGACCGCTACCAGCGTCTTGGTCCCACCGACATCTATCGCAAGATCAGTCATCGATTATCCCCACCGCGGTCTTCATTCTGGAAATTCTCTCCGAAATCTCTCCGTATTTCCTCTCTTCGAGGAGCTCCGCGTTGGCTATATAACTCCCCACACCGAGGGCTGCTGCACCCTCCTGGATGAAGGTAGCCGCGTTATCGGGCGTGACGCCTCCAAATGGCATGAATCTGGCCTGCGGGAACGGTCCCCTGTAGGCTTTCAAAAGTCTGAGCCCTTCAAGTTCCCCCGGAAAGAGTTTCAGAAGTGTAAAGCCCATGTTCAAAGCCGTCTGGATCTCCGTAGAGGTATAAACTCCCGGTATATATGGGATACCATCTTTCAACGAAAGTGAGGCGACCTCGTGACTGAAACCGGGGCTGAGTAGGTAATCGGCGCCGGCACGCAACGCCTTCGAATAATCATCTGTGTTGAAGATCGTACCCGCCCCCAGAAACAACCTGTCGCCGAAGTGTTTTTTGAGTTCCTTGAGTGATTCGTAGGCCCACCGGTCGGAAAAGCTAACTTCGGCAAATAGAACTCCCGCATCGTGGAGCAAACCGCATAGATCGATAGTTCTTCCGGTATCCAGTCCTCTTATGACTATCAGAAGCCTGCCTTCTATGAGTCTTTGAAACATCCAAACACTACCCCCATCTCCATAAGATTTTTGAAAATGTTCTTTGAAAAGCCTGTGGCAAAAATGTGTAGGACCCGTCCACGCGTCTTCAATACCATCATACCATCGAACCGGCGGGTAGTCTCACGAAATCGTTCTAGCCTTTTTTCTCTTTGTTCTGAACACGATAAAAAACGTGGATCTTTCAGTTTCGCACTATATATCCGATAATATGCGCATTTTCGAGCTTCGAGAGTTCATTGCCCAGCGAGGTTCCGACCTCGATTCCGTAACCGGCAGTCCAGTCGATGTCGGCCACATCGTAAACCACGCCTTCGTACGAGACGAGCTTACGGTTATCCGCGACACCGTCGTATCTCTTCAGCTGTTCCAGCGTAAAGACCAGTATGCCTATAAGGTAAGCCTTGTCAAGGCTTGCCGCTCCATGGGGCGAGTCGTGAAGTATTTCCACGGTTAGCTCATTACCGGCCATATGAAGTCCACACTGGTGGTTTCCACCCTTCCATGAAGCGAGAGCGCTCACGTCGTAAACCCTCCCTTCTACGGCCACATAGGTCTTCTTTCCACCATTCCCGTTCATCGTTTTCAACTCGTCGATGGTCATACCAAATATGGCAACGGCATCGACCCCTTCGATCTTGCGTACTCCGTGAGGGGAGTCCTTCGTGAGCTCGGAAGTCAATTCCTCTCCAGCCAGATGAATGCCTCCCTGGTGTGAACCGTTTCGCCATCTGCCCAGCCGCGAGAAATCGTACACCTTTCCCCAGGCAGCGACGTAACCTTTCCTTCCACTCTTTCCGTCAAATTTTTTCAACTCTTCTAGAGTGATCACCAGAACGCCGACCGGCTCTATGTCCGCGATCTTCCCCTCCCTGTGAGGAGAAAGACTTTTCAATTCGTATGTCAGTTCGGTGCCGGCCGAGTGTTGAGACATGTGGTTACCCCCTGTCCAGCGTCTCAGCTGGGAGAAATCGTATATGGCGCCCTCGACCGAGACGTAGGCGGGGGATCCTGACCTGCCGTTGAACCTGGACAGGGCCGATATCGTGTACATCGGCTGAACGGCCTGGAACTCTTTCATATCTATGCTCGCCAGAGAAAAATCCTTCAATGCAGTCACGGCTGTAGCCGCGAAAGCGATCAGAATAAAGAGGATCGTTAGAGTGATCGAACGTGTTCTACCCATCGAGACACCTCCATTTGAAATTATACAAAGGATAACACGTCCGGACCTTACTCCTGCCAATCGGAGAGTGTCAGTCTGCCGTTGACCTCCAGTTCGAGTGTTACGACCTTTTTCGGTCCGCAAGCAATGCATACCACACCGTTCTCGATTGGAACTTCTCCGCTTCTCTTCTCGTTGGCCGTGCAAAGAAAGGCCTTCCTGAAGAGCCCCTCTCTCAGCCTTATTTCTACCCGGTCCTTTTCCGTAGAAAGGTTGGCCAGTCTCAGGATGAAACTCTCCCTGCTTTCTGACTTCTTCATTGCCGTAATTTCTGTTGTTGAGCTATCAACAGTAAGAGGGGCTTCGGGAAGCCTTCCAGTGAAAGCGAGTGCCAGAGGTTTTTTCAGGTACAGAGAACTTTTCTTCAGTGCCTCTTCTAGCGAATCTATGAAAAAGACCGAATAATTGAAGAACAACCGTCCTTTCATCTGCGCCCCGGGAGTCTCTATCTTCGGGCCGGCAGGTCTTTTCATGTTCGAGAGTGGATATGGAGAGGCGATATGACCGACGGCCCTGAAAAGAGTCAGCCTGAGGCCATGCACCGAACCTTCGAATTCGTTGATCCCCCTGGCGCTCACGGCAAATCCCTTGAAATTGTCGATGCTTTCTATCTCTCCGAAGAGACCGTTGTTGGGCCTCGCAACCGGCTCGTCCTCTATCCAGTTTGGGTTGAATCGAGAGATTTCATCCTTTGCAGCCTTTACTATGTCGAAGGGGGTTTTGTAGAAAAGAGCCTTTCCAGGTCTCTCACTCCAGAAATTAACCTGAACCCTGTGGTTCTCGCAATTGTTTTCGATTTCGGTCTCGATCTCCAGAACACCGTTTGTCTTTATGAGTTTCAGGACACACTGGATGGGCATCTCTTTCCTGTCATAGCTCCTTTTCCGGCCATTTTCCGACAGGCCTGCCGGAACTGGCAGGGAGTACCGCAACCTTATTGCCTTCTCCAGAGGCCCATTTTCGATTACTTCTATAGCCTTAAGACAACCGGAACTCGTGACAAGTGTATCGAAAAGCGGCTTTGAGTAAACGTACCCATCTCCGCAGTCCCCGCCATCCTCGAAGAGGTTTGTGAAGAGCTTTTCACCTGTTACCCTGTTGAGGACTTCGATTGTTCCATCTGGCAGAACGTTCACGCTCATGTGCTCGTTTTCCAACCGGAGAGAGTTATCCGTCCCGGAGTGGCTGTGACTCACTGGCATCTCTGAAGGAGAGATGTAGAACCTTTTAAAGGAAAGCCCTTCTATCTTCGATTTTATGTAGAACTTAACGGAGACTACTTTCTCGATGGGCGCCGATTTACCGAGGTAATTTAGGGCTTTCACGACTTCATTCATCGAAGAGATCTGGAACTCTACCTCTTCGCCCTTCTCGTCTATCATCACCGGCCTTCTCGGGGGATTTCCGATAACCATCGCCGGAAGGTCGAGATGTATCTCGATCTCATCCCTGGAATACTGCGAAGAGTTGAAAACAACGAAAGAGCCGTTTGATCCTTCAGGTGTGACAGAACAGAGAGCTGCCAGAGAATCGAAGGCGACATTTCTGGCTATCTCCACTGAGTGTGAGTATCTGCGCGACATGTCCAGATGGACCTCATCGATGCTGCAACCACCGATGCTGTCATGGGCGAGGTTCTGGAGAAGCAGTTTCCAGGCTTCGCGTAGGAAACCACTGGGGTACTTCTTGCCGTTGAGCCAGGCCAGAGAAGCCAGTGGTTCGGCGTAGCTTTCAAGCCAGTTGAGCGTGTCAAAGTTTTCCCGCTTGTTGTTGCACCTTGAAGAGAGAACGTTAGGCAGAATGAAGTTGAAGTATCCCCTCCTGGAAGTGTTCACCCCCCTCAACTCGCCCCGAAGAACCTCTATCCCTTCGCAGAGTGGTATCCTTCTTTCGAGTTCTTCAGACAGATCGTTGAAGAGAACCTGTCTGCAGGAAAGAGAATCCTCAGCGCCTGCCAGGAAATCTATGAGTGGAAGAATAGACCCATCGGGCTGCACGTGATCGCATCCATCCATAAGAACGACTAGGCCAGTGAGCGAATTCTTCATGAACTCCGTGGCTGAACCGATGAAAAAAGCCGAATCTATAGGCTTTCCCTCGGGAGTGAAGGCCATGTTGCAATACCCCTGCCTCTCGGGAAGTCTATAAGTGTAGAGACAGCTGCCATCGGCACCCTTCCATATAAACTCCCACGGCCAATCGTCACCGGACACACCGCGCCATATAAGCGAAGATGATATACCGAACTGCCTCGCTATCTGCGGCATCTGGGAGTTGTGACCGAAAGTGTCGGGAAGATAGGCCAGTCTCTGCACCTCACCGAACTCTTCGGCCAATTGAGCACCCAGCAGGAGGTTTCGTATCAGGGCTTCTCCATCGGAAAGAAACTCATCGGTCTGAACGTACCACGGCCCTATGCCGATTTTCCCCGATTTCACCAGTCTTTGCAGGACCGGCCGCATTTCTGGCCTTATTTCCAGATAGTCTTCCAGTACGACTACCTGACCGTCGAGGTTGAAGCAGCCGTAATCGGCGTTCTCCTGGAGAACCTCTATGAGTCTGTCTATAGCCTTTACGAGTCTGTACCTGAAAGATTGGAAAGACTCGTACCACTCTCTGTCCCAGTGAGTATGGGAGATAACGAGGACGACTCTATCTTTTCCGGCCACCGTACACACCTCTTCCGTATTCGTAAGCCGTGTCAAAGAGCCGAAGAATCTTTTCCGGTGGTATCTCCATCTGTATATTGTGGATCGAGGCGAAAACGAACCCACCTCCAGGGGCGAGTATGTCTATGCGTTTCTTGACATCCTCTTCGATCTCTTCTAGAGTCCCGAATGGCAACAGGTGCTGCGTATCGCAACCTCCTCCCCAGAGAACTATTTCGTTCCCGAACTCCCGTTTGAGCAGGGTAGGATCCATGTTCTTCGCGTTTGTCTGGATGGGGTTGAGAACCTGAACACCGGCTTCTATGAAATCTCTTATGAAGGGATAGATCGATCCGCAGGAATGGAGAAAGATGAAAAGGTTGGGTCTCTTCGAATGAATGAAATCACAGAGGGCCTTCAGGCGTGGCTTGAAGAGCGATTTGAATGCCTGTGGCGAGATCTGAGTGTTTTCCTGTGTCCCGTAGTCGTCACCGATTTGTATAAGGTCGATATCACCGCCGACTTCTAAGAGGTATCTCTCGAGTTCGATCGTGTACTTCTCGAGAAGTCTGTCGAGAAAGTACTCAACCAGCTTCCGGTCCGTTATCATTCTTTCCATGAATTCCTGGTAGCCGAAGTAGCTATGGCCGGCCTCAAGAAAGTTCCCGCCGAAAGTTCCTATCACGGCACAGTCGGTAGAGCTCCTCAATTCTCCCAGCTGGTCCTTCAAAAAAGCGATCTCTCTTTCAGTAAGGTCTGGATAGACGGCTTCGTCGATCGCTTTTCTGTCCTGCACACCGGTCAGCGGAAAGTACTTCCCATCGAAATAGAATCCGCCCTTCGGCATGCTGGCGACGATCCTACCCTCCCTGACTATCGCCCTGGAGCCGTCAGGCATCGTCACGGGATCGAAACCGTCGGGCAAAAGATACCTTCCGCCGTCTTTGAACATATCGTACTCTTTCCATTTATCTATTCTTGTATCGAATCCACCGTCAAGCCTCTTGAGTTCAACTACATCCGAATGGACGCGCCGCCTCACTTCTTCCTCGACGAGCGCCAGCTGCTGGAAGACGTCGAAGATCTTAACCGACCTATCGGAAAGTCCCATGTATTCTTTGAGCTTTCCGTAAGCTATTGCGTGTATACCAGTCGATCTCATGCCCCCAAGATCCAGGGGAACCCGGTCGGCTTCTCTGTGATTGAGTGCTTCGATTATTCTCTCTCTTGAAGTCATTTCATCCCTCCGCTCCTCTAACTCGTATGAAACTGTAAGGTTCCAGAGTATATCTGATCCCCTCGCCTGTGTAGAGATAACCCGTCTCTCCCGCAATTTCCTTGGCGAAGAGAGCTGTCTTCGTCGAATTGTCGCGCCCGAAAAACAATTCGACGTTCTCGCTCGCCCTCAAGCCTGCCAGTAACGGTTCCTTTCTGAGGTCGCTCCTGAAGACCGAGAGGGGGTGTCTGATCGCGGCAGAGTATCGGCATAGCCCTGACGATTTGATCGACAGTCTTACCGCGAATTCCATAGGTTCACCGTTTAGGAAGGGGCTGGCAAAACGATTTTGAAGATTTCCGCTGAAGAGCCTGAAGAAAAGCCTGCCGCTGGCCTGATGGATCGGTCTGAACTGCAGTGGCGAGGGAGATTCGAAATCTACAAGGTTGATGCCTTCCAGGCCGATGTTGAGCGAGCAATCGCGATCATTCGGGCTTTCTATTCTCAAAGCTCCCAGGACCGTCAAAGTATCCGTACCACTGCCGCTTATTAGGTCTTCGAGCCTCGCAATTCTTCCGGAGGTGCGGTAGCTTATCTTCGGCCGCTCCATTCCGAGAGGTACTTCGAGGAAGAGAAAGTCCGACGGACCGACGCCATATACATAGTTGAATCTGACGGCTAGAATTATCTCCCCGGACTTCGCCGGCAGGAGATACGTCTTTCTGAAGGGTCTGCAGTAGAGATCGAGCGGTTCGAACTCTACTATCGTACCCCAGGCAGATTCAAAGACCCTGTGACCACATTCCAGAGGCAGATAATCCTCCTCGCTACCCGGGGGCGTCCTTCCTGTGTAAAGCTCGTCGTGGTTGATGGCGTCGGACAGGTTATCGACAGGGTTTACGGGCAGACGGACGATCTTCAACCTTCCGGCAGTCAGAGGAGGAGAGAGAAGTTCCCGGTCGCTTTCTCTGACCACGACCGAACACAGTTCACCCCTGTCGTTGAAGGAGAGCTCGTAGTCGCAGGTCGTGATATCGAGACCGCCTTTCGAATGGGATGTCTCTCTGGCGCCTCTCACAACTTTACCAGGCAGAAAGCTCCGGTGTTCGAAGGCTTCCAGTCTCCCCGGGTAGAAGTAAAGCTTACCGCTGTAAAAGAGCGAAGGAACATAGGTGCCATCGGACGCCTTCAAACCAAGATCTGGATCATCGCAGTCCATGACACAGAAATCGTTTCTGGCTACACCGGTCGGGTTTAATACTGTGATGTATCTGCCGGAGCCGAACAGGCTTTCTCGAAGTTCAACGAGTATTCTACCTGACAGGCGGCTGGCCCGGAAGATCCAGCCGAAACCCTGGGAGACCGCCTCCAGGATCGCTTCCGGGTCTTTAGACAGATAAAGACCGCCACCACCTGAATGCTCGTTGAACCCGCTCAGCAGCTCGAAACCTTCCTTGATTTCCTCCTCATGACCGCCACCCGAAACGTGGTTCAGCAGAGCAGCCTCGTGTAGCATGGAGAAAGTGATCGAAGAGAGAGAGTTCTCACGTGGATAGGCCAGAACATTCGAAGTCCACCAGCCGTTGAATTCACCCTCTATTTCCGGAAGATTTGAAGCGAAGGATCTCAGCCTTTCGAAAAAGCCGTCGATGGTAGCCGTTGTAATGCGGGGATTTCGCCAGATCAGGTTCCACTCTTTTATCAGTTCGACCGGGATGAAGACCGGTTCCCTGTTGTCGATCGCCATTGGAATGGCAAAGACGGGCAGTCCGTATCCCCTGCCATCCATCGCGACTAGTTTTTCCAGAATTTCGCCTTCGAGCGTCTTTAAATCCGATCCGAAGAACCTGTAACCTTCTATATATGCCCATTTTGGATCATCCGTGAACCATGTTAGTATTCTCTTTCCTCCAGGGAGTTTCCACCAGAAGGGTGATCGCAGGTTCGTATACTCTTTGAAGGGTGCCACGAAGTTGTTTATCGACATGAAGAGATTTTCTACACCGCTTTCGGCGAGCAGTTCGAGAAGACCGGTGCTCATTCCCGGCACGTCGCTTAGAAAGGCGCTCTTGATAGATATACCCGCCGCCTTCAGAGATCTTACCTTTCTCAGAGAGTGGAAGAGTTCTTCGAATTCCGCTCTGTCGGCGTAATGGTGAAGGAAGAGAGCGCCTATGCCGAACTCGCCCACTTTCAACAGGTCGTGGACTTTCTGCGTCTGGTCGGGACCATGAACCTTCTCGAAGCACGACAGTGCCCATGTGGTCTCTATATTCCACCTGAACCGGGACTCTTCCGGGAAGGCCAGACTGTTGCGGTGATACTCCAGAGCCTTAGCTGTATAGACGGCCTGGAGCTTCTCTACTTCACTTATAGAGGCAGTGTAGCCCAGATCAACGTGCGAGAACATAATGAGATCGAACTCCACAGTCCTCGGTGGCTCAAGCTCCAGGCATTTTTCCAACATCTTTCGATCAGACAAAACGACGATTTTCACGGGGCCTCTTTCGACAGAGAACAGCCATGTCGATTGGCCCGGGGCGACGGTTGCTTCACACCTTGTATCGGCCTGTGAAAGAGAGATTTCGCAGGCTTTTCCGGAAAGGTTACGCACCACCACCAGCCTCGGCGCATTGCCGGCCCTCCTCAACAGATCGGTGAAGAGTATCTCTAATTTAAAGTCTCCTCCCATCGAAACTACTCTCATGGAATCGCCTCACAAATCCTATCGCTCGACGAGTACAGTCTCAAGGAAGATCCTTCTCTGTTCGCCCCGGTCTCCGTTCAACCTTTCAAGGAGAATCGTCGCCGCCTGCCGGCCCATTTCTCTGGTCTTCTGAGCCACGGTTGTCACTGGAATCTTCAGGAAGGAGAGAAAATCGAAGTCGTCGAATCCGCAGACCGTGATTTTACTCTCCAGCTCCGGATTCTCCAGAAGGTATTTGACAACGCCCAGCGTTATGTCTCCGGTGCTTGCGACTATTGCCTGTGGCGGATCGTCAAGCGCCATCAGTTTTTTTGTGCTTTCGTAGCCGTTTTCCATTCTCAACAGTTCCCCGCAGACCATGTACTTCGGATGCAGACTTATCCCGCACTCGAGTACTCCATCGACAAAACCGTCCATCCTCTCCTTTATGGCCGACGCATCCTCTTTCTGTGAGATGAAAGCGATCTTATCCTTCCCCTTCGAAACGAGGTGTTCAACGAGCATTTTTGAGCCGTTGCGGTTGTCACTCACCACGAAATCGAAACGGGAACGGGGTATGTACCTGTCCAGGAGGACTATCGGAACGCTTATACTGCTGAGAAACCTTATGGATGCCTGGTTGAAGATTCCTCCCACGTAGAAGAGGATCAGACCGTCCACGCGTTTTTCCAGAAGTAGCTTGAGCTCACGCATCTCCTTAGCTGGGTCGTTGTCGGAGACGCCGAGCAGGATGTTGTAGCCGGCCGGCGAGCAAACACTCTCGAGTCCGTCGAATATATCGTGCATGAAAGACCTCAGGTTCGGTAGGACCAGACCTATCGTCATCGTTTTCTTCGTTACCAGACTCTTGGCGGCCTGGTTGGGCAGATAGTTCATATTTTTGGCTATGGAGACGATCCTCTCTTTAGTCTTTCTGTTGACTCTCGGATCATCCCTCAAAGCCCTGGAAACCGTGGAAACCGATACTCCAACTAGTTCTGCGATCTCCTTCAGACCGATACTCATAGCAATCACCTTTCTTCGTCGTTCGCAGCTGGGAGTACGAATGGGGTATCGACAAAGGCAACGGCCCTGTCGAATCCACCGTTCTCGAGTGTATCTATGTAGAACGAAAAGGTCAATAAATCTGGGGCACCAGGCTCGTTTTCTCCCAGCGGCACTATCCCGCAGTCCGATGTGGCGCTGTAGGTGTAATGCCTCAGGAGCTGGAACCTCAATCTTCCATCTAGATTGAAGGAAAAGCTCTGGCGGCTGGCAAGAACGGTTTTCTCTCCGGATCTATCGAGTATCACAAAGCTGTCGAAGGGTATGAAGGGCGGCCTCGCCCCAGCCAGCTCGCTCTCTATTTTAAGGAAGGATCTCGCTCCCATGTACTCCAGACCGGTGATACCGTCAAGGCCCAGCGAAAGAACATAGTTTATCGAATGATCCCTGTACGGTACTTTTGGCAGACCAGTTCTGTCGACCACGAGAGTTATCTCCAGGCCACCGTGCGAAACGGCGGTCAGAATTATCTGCGAAAGCGGCCGATCGTCGTAGTCCAGAGTAACGACTTCCTTCAAACCGTCGAAAGACCTCTCGTACGATGAGATCCTAGCATCTATCTGTGAAAATTCTTCGGGGCTTCCGGTCAAATAAGATTCCAGACACAGGTCGAGATGTAAATCGCTGCCGCCGTCACGATGGACGGTCACATTTATCGATCCGTTTCCGGTCTCTCTCCAGTCGAGCCGTGTAAGTTTGTCAAAGTCAGTTTTCATTTCCGTTTCCGTCATATAACCTTTCAGAGTGGCCGAGTTGAGTCCTTTCTTAAGCGGTAGCAGGAAGTAGTACCCCTGGGTGTGGACATTCCACAGATCCCTGTATTCTCGAGAGAAGGCGTGTCCGGCGAAGACCTCGCCCCCGATCTCCAGTAGCAGCGACTCGCCTTCGCGTACCTGCGCCGGTATCTCTACGTGGTACTGGCCATCTCTCAGAGAGACAAGGAAGAGTTCATGGGGAGATTCCGTGTCCCTCATCTTCTTCAGAAGTCTTTCGAGTGTAGAGTAAGCATCGGTTGCGAAGCCCACGACACTCGCATTCGAGGTGATGTTCTCCGCAAGGGTAAGTTTGCCAGGCCAGCCAGCCGTTACAGTCGAAGTGTGCTCGCCGTACAGCACCAGATCAAGATCCATACTGCTTTTCAATTCTGGATCGACTCTCTCAAGATCTCCATCGAGTTCCCTGGCGAACCTCTGGACGCGTCTGATCGCACCCGCCGAATAGGGTCCGCCGCTTTTAACGATTTCCCACCAGCCCGACCAGTCGCCCCTGTAAACTTTCAGATCCCGACCGTACTTCTCTTCCATCGTTCTCATGAATTGGTAGGGTGTCGAGACGACCAGCTCGACTCCCGTGTTGTCGTCCCATCCCCGGTAGAGTTCCAGATACGCGACCGCTCCGGGGAAATATCCCGCGTTATCGAAGGCGACCATCACAGCCACATCCGAGTACGGATAGCCTGATATCTCTAGGTTATTAATATAGTTGCGCAGCAACGAGGGGCTTTTGAGAAAGTATCCCTCGGCGTAGCTGTCTTTGCTTACCCAACAAAGAACTCGCTTCCCAAGCGGGCCCTCCCAGTAAAAAAGGTTGTGGCTTTCTTCCAGGGCCAGTGCCGGTGGGTAGGCGTCGTTAATTCCGCTCATGAAGTAACCTATCCCACTTCCGGCAAGTATGTCCGGCAGATCGGCCGTATAACCTGGAACATCGTTCATTAGGCAGACCGTGAGGGGAAACCCGCTTTCACGGGCGAAATTCATGGAGCTCTCTAAAGCCTTCGAGAGCACATAGTCGTTCGCAAAACCTGTGTGCATCGAGCCATAAGCCGCCCCAAACTCTATTCTTCCCTCCCGAGCGTAGTTCCTGTACAACTCGATTAGATCTGGTTCGGGAGAGGATTTTAACCAGCATTCAAATTGCCAGAAGGTCTCCACCGTGAACCTGAAATCGGGGAAACTCTCCATAAAGTCGGGGAGATCGTTGTACATCTGAACGTAATAACTTTCGACTTCGAGCTGCGTTCCGGTGAACCCTATATCCTGGTGACTGAAGGGTATGAGGTGAACTTTCTCGATCTTTGCCACAGACACTACCACCAGCAACAGGACGGCCAAAGTTGCCACGATTCTTTTCATGCTTCGATTCCCCCGTTTCTCATCTTATTCCTGCCCTCAAAGTGAAGCCGCGCATCATCTTGTCCTGAGCCGTGAAATAAAGGATTATCAACGGTAGGGCCGTGAGAGTCGAGGCGGCCATCAAAAGGTTCCAGTTGGTCGAATACTGCTGCTGGAAACCACGCAATCCTATCGCCAGAGTCCACATCGAAGGATCGTGGAGATAGATCAGCGGCCCGAAGAAATCGTTCCATGTGAAAACGACCGTGAAGAGCGCCACAGTGAAAAGCGCCGGTTTGGAGAGCGGCAGGATTATCTTGGTGAAGATCCTCAGTTCCGATGCGCCGTCAATTCTGGCCGATTCCATCAACTCGTCAGGAATGGAGATGAAGAACTGCCTCAGCAAGAAGATATTGAAGGCACCGCCCCCGCAGAAAGCTGGCACGATCAGAGGCAGGTAACTATTAACCCATCCTAACTGCGTAAAGAGTATATAGACCGGTATTATGAGTACCTGTCCTGGAATGAACATGGTGGCTATTGTCAGGTAGAAGATGAGGTTTCTGCCCCTCCACTGCAATTTGGAAAAGCTGTAAGCCACCAGAGAAGCCGTGAGAGTGTTACCCAGAACATTCATCACCGTCAGAAAAAGCGTGTTGAGGAAGTACCTCAAGAAAGGAAAACTGTTGACCGCCTTGGCGTAGTTGCTCCACTGGGGAGGGTCTGGCAGCCACCGCATCGGTATAGACATGATCTGTGGGTCAGGCTTGAGCGAAGTCGATACCATCCAGAAGAGAGGTATCAGATAGACCACGCTGAAAAAACCAAGAATCCCGTATATAGTGATACTCCTTATTGATTTCATTCTGTTGAGGCTTTTCATGGGTCACCTCCCGTCAGTAGTCCATCCATCTTCTTGAGATCCTGAAAAGAAGGATAGTCATCGGTACGAGTATCATAAACATCACCCAGGACATCGCCGAGGCATAACCCATCCTCACATCCTTGAAGGCGAGCAGGTAGATCTTCAGATTGACGAAGGTAGTCGATTCAAGAGGACCACCGGCCGTCATTATGTAAGATTCCGCGAAAACCTGAGAGGCCGCTATGAGACCGGTTACCACGTTGAAGAAGATCACGGGCATTATCATTGGAACGGTGATACGCCAGAACATCTGGAGCTTGTTAGCCCCATCGAGTTCGGCCGCTTCGTAGAGATACTCGGGAACATCCTGAAGACCGGCCAGAAAGATGACTATTATTCCGCCTATCCCCCAGAGGCTCATGAGGATCATCGCCGGTTTGGACCACTGGGGCGAGTTCAGCCAGAGAGGACCCTTTATCCCCACCAGTCCCAGCAACTGATTTATTAGGCCACTCCTGGGATTGAACATCATCATCCAGAGAAACATAACAGGGATAGAGGGAAGGACTACCGGCAGGAAGTATATAGTCCTGAATATCCTCATTCCCTTGAGAGCGCTGCTCAGAAGCAGGGCGAAGACGAGGCCGGCGAAGACCTTTAGAAAGACCGAGCCGAACATGTAGTAGAAAGTGTTGCCCAGGGCCTTCCAGAAGCCGGGATCGAGCGTGAAAAGTATTTTGTAGTTGGTCAATCCTATCCAGCGTGGAGCGTTGATCATATCGTAACTCGTGAAACTTAGAAAGAGTGTCGCCAGTATTGGAGCTAGAACGAAGACCGACAGCCCAATCAGCCAGGGCGCTGCGAAGAGGTAGCCGGCCAGATTTTTTCTTCTGAAGTACTTGCTTCGCTTTTTTCCCATCTTTCAGGCTCTCCCTTCAGAAAAATGAAGGGTAGCGGGACTTCGGAAATGCCGTGTCCCGCTACCCGTGATCACTCTCAGTGAGTCATTTTGTATTTTTGAATCTCTGCTTCTATGAGTTTCTGTGCGTCGTTGAGAGCCTGTTCGGGAGTCTTTTTGCCATAGATGGCCTCCTCGGTGGCGACCTGCAAAGTTTCGTACCAGAGTGGTGCTTCGAGAACGAAGGGTCTGAATTTCGTGAACTCGAGAGCATCGATCTGCATCTTCCACCGGGAGTCTTCGAGAAGATCTGATTTGTACGCGGCTTTCTTGTTGCCTATGAGTGAAGAGAGCCCATGGGCGAGCTTCAGTTGCACCTCGTCGCTCAACAGGTAAAGGGCGAACTCGACGGCTTCGATCTTGTTCCTGGATCTTGATGAGAGCTCGAGGGAGAAGCCATTGGACCATGTCGCGTTCTGAACAGGGTAAGGTATCTGGACGATTCCATAATCAAGGTCCGGCGCGTAGGTCGCAAGATCGGTTATGAAATTGCCGACCTGGATTCCCATTCCTACCTTGCCTGCGATGAAGGCATCGGCCGCGCCCCAGCCAAAGTTGGCACCGAAAGCCAGAAGCTTTTCGAGCCCCAGTTTGTTGATCAATGCGACCCACTCCTGAAGGGCTTGCACTATACCCGGGCTGTTGACGACGACTTTTCCGTCTTCTGTGATGAAATCCTCACCCTTACCCCAGACGTACATCCAGAAGTAAGACTGACCGTAAAGCGGGTTGAAACCGACGATTTCGTATTCACCGTTCTTGTCGAGAACATTGAGCTTCTCGGCAAAGGAGAGCAGTTCTTCCCAGCTTGTTGGCGGTTTGTCTGGATCGAGACCCGCCTGCCTGAAAAGCCCTTTGTTGTAGAAGAGAAGCCTTACGTCCGTCTCGAGCGGAAGAGCATAGATGCCGCCGCGATAGGAACACATCTCCAGAGGTCCTTCGAAAAAGATTTCATCAGGTTCGAAACCTGCTGCCACCAGATAGGGCTTCAGATCTAACAGAATACCCGTCGAGGCCCTCATGCCCACGTTGCCCAGATCGTGCAAGAAGACATCCGGCTCCTGTTTCGCAGCCATCGCGACCCTGATTTTGTCCCAGTAGTCCCAGAAGGATATTGCCAGATCCTCGACCTCGATCGACCCTTTGTGTGTTTCGTTGAACTGTGCGATGATTTCGTCCATGATCTCCTTAGATGGACCGGAAAGATACATGTGCCAGAACTTCACCTTCGTAGCTGCCCCTAGGGCAACGGCTACCATCAACGTGATCAAAAAAAGAATCAGTAATGGTCTTTTCACCTTAAATCCCTCCCCGGAATACGTTCGGTGCCCGTGTTGCCTGACAAACTCTATCATTTCGGAAGTTTCTTATTCGAACCCGGTAATCTCCACTTTCGGTGCTTCACGGCAAATGAAATGCGATTATTGGTTATAAATGCAAACGCTTGCATTTTTTCTTGCTCTAGTTTATATATCTTATAAATCTCTTCTGTTGTATAGTATAGACGTATTAATTATTTCTAGTCTTCTAAAATTCATCATTATTTGCAAATGCTTGTAATGAGCGTTTTAAGGAGGTGTGCATGAAAATCCCTCAGCTCGTCCTCTATTACAGCCATGAAAGCTGCCCGGCCAGGGTCGCGCCCCTTCCGGTCATCGCCTGGTTATGCAGGAAGAGAGAGATAGATTTCGACGGTTACTTCTCGGTAAGGCCCAGTCTCGCCGGGATCGGCGACTTCCTTCCTTTCGCCGGAAACAGACATGAGGAGCAGCTTTATTTTTTGAGCAATTTCTACGAAAGGATACTTTTCGTCTCCATGGGTGAGGGCGAAGAAATACCCTTCGAGAGGTTCTTCAAAGCTAGGAATTGTCAGTCTCTCGTGCGCTCTTCTGACGAACTATTGGAACTGTATGTCGAGCTTTTCGATAGCTTCGATGAACCTCTGCCGGCCGAGGCCGTCGTCTATCCCTCTCGCGAGAGGGATCTTCCTCTGGAGGCCGTAGATCTCGGCTCGTTCAAGATACCGGGCCGCTCAAGAATAGACAGCTTCCTGTACCCGGAAATACTCTATCGCGAAGCGCTCGCGATTCACCTCGAAGCCGGAGAGAGGCAGTTCGAAAAACTTCGCGGGCTTGGGGTGAAACGGCTCTTCCTCGCCTGCTGTGGCGATGAAGCGGCCGAGAAATTCGACCGTATGGGTTTTGAAACAGATACGATAGAGGAGCTGAAAGATGGAGAGACACTGCTAGATCTGACTGGCAGAATATCCCGACGCTGGGCCGGGAAAGGGCGGGGTGTGGCTCTGGGAAACGACCCGATCACCCTACGCTGGATGGCCAGATACCTGAGAGAGGATACACTACCGATTGCTGCCCTCAAGACTCTGAGAGATAGCGTTCCAGTCATTTCGGAGCTGGTAGAAAAGACGGGGAACAATATTGTATGGGGAAGCCAGATTTACGACGATGGTGTGATATCGGCTCTCTCGAAGAGAGGGGTGATTCTTGTTCTGGCGCACGATGTCGAAGTTGGTCTGACCGTGAAGGATAAAGTAAAACTACCATCTCTCTGGCTAAAAAAGGCGAAGGCACCCTGGAAGGAGGAGGTTTCCGACGAATACCTCCAGAAGAAACTAGAAGAGGGAGGCATACCCTTCGTCTTCATAAACTACGCGGCCGATCTTGGTCATCTACCTGTACTTCCCCGGTATCTAGATCTACACTCTATCGAGGGGATAAGAGATGGAATAGCCTTCCCGGCGAACTGGTGGGACTTCGCAGGTGAGACGCTCGAACAGTTCTTTATTCCACGCGATAGGGGAGGTATCTTTCCTTCGGGTGAAATCCTTCTCAGCAGCGCCGGTTTGGGTGTGGCCACCGAGGCCAAAGGCTACCTTCCGCGTAAGGTTTACATTGATTCCCTGCTGAAAGCCAGGCAGATCATATCAAAGCACTGTGGTGAGGCGAACGTACCGGTTGGCCACTATTCTTTCCAGGACGCCTGCCCGGAGTACAGGCACAGAAGTGCCGAGCCCGACTTCACCGTCTTGAAAGAGGCTGGCTTCGAATATGCTGTGAGTTATAGGGAGGAGGGAGAGTGGCCCCGCGTACTGTACGATGATGGTGACTTTTTGGTGTTGAACCAGCAGACGGTTCACTGGAGTTTCGAGCCCATGAGTGATGTGAAAAAATGGGAAAGAAGTTTCGATAACGTTCCATCAGGTGTTTGGGCCATAATAGGTCTGGATTCACCCTTCTGGGGAATGACGCCCTGCTATTTCGGCGAAGCATCGAAGGGGCTGGATCTCACCAAGCTGGTTCGGGCCATGAAGTATGTTTTGTCCGGAGGCGAGAGCGGGCGGCTCTTTATTTTGAAGCCCCATGAACTGGTCAGATTCGTCAGACTGCTCAAAAGAAGCGGAGATATTCGGAGGGAGTGAGACATTTGAGTTCTTCCATCGATTTTTCCGGTGCGATCAACATCTCCATGGCGGCGAACATTTTTGCCGTGAAAGGTATGGAGAGAATATTGGAGTTTCTGTTCGCGAGGCGGAGAAAGAGGCCGGAGGGGACTTTCGTTATCGCGATCGACGGTTTCACAGGAAACGACTGGAAGAGACTAATGGAAAGTATCGAGGAGTTTGCCGGCCGAAATCTTCTCGCGGTAAAGATCTACGACTTCGATAAATGCAGAAGAAGCGACGAAAAGATCGAAAGCCTTCTTGCCAGTTATCTGGGTGAGGACGCTGTTTTTGGCAAAGTCTTCAGGCGCGACATTGCGACGCTTTTCTCGAGTGAGAGTATCGCAGTCCTCAAGGCCGACATCGGACGGGAGAGAGAATCGAAGCGGTTGGACGCGATACTCGTTGTAGGCTGGGGTTGTGCACAGGTGGCCATGCGTGGTGAGTACGATCTGACCGTTTACTTCGACCTAACCAGGGAAGAGGCTTTAAGGCGTTATAAAATGACCGGGCCGGCTTTTGGAACCCAGAGCATCGGTCCTAAAAGACTGTACTACATAGACTTTCCAGTTTCGGAAAAACACAGGAGAAGGCTCCTCGACTCTCTCGACTTCTATGTCGATGCCGGTATGGAAGACACTCCGGTTTTACTCGGTGTAGAAGATCTGAGAGAAATCGCGCGTGAAATCTCCTCCAAGCCCTTCAGGTTGAAACCGATTTACGAACCGGGACCCTGGGGAGGACAGTGGTTGAAAAGAGTGCGACATCTTCCCGAAGAATGGCCTAACTGCGCCTGGAGCTACGAGGTGATCGCTCCCGAGATGTCGCTTCTGGTCAAGAACCACGAAACTACGCTGGAACTGCCCTGGAACCTCTTCTTCGATCTCGCACACGAGAATGTGATGGGCGAGGTGAGCAGAGATCTTTTCGGTGGAGAGTTCCCGATAAGATTCGATTATCTGGACACAATGGACGGTGGAGATCTCTCGATTCAGGTCCATCCGCCGACCGGCTACATAAAACTCAATTTCAACGAGAGGTACCACCAGGGAGAGATGTACTACATCGTCGATTGCAAGAGCGATAGGCGTGTTAACCTCGGTCTGAGAGATAACGCCAGCATCGACCAATTCAGAGCTGCGGCCGTTAAGGCCGAAAGAGAAGGCATCGCCTTCGATTATACTCAATACGTTCACAGCATCCCGGTAGCCAGACACGATATCCTCATGATCCCCCCAGGCACGGTTCACGGCTCCAGAGAAGGGCTGGTGGTTTTGGAGATCAGCGCGACAACTTACAGATACACCTTCAAGATTTACGACCATCTCAGACCGGACTTGAACGGCGTTATGAGACCTATCCACATCGATCACGCCTTCAAGGTAATCAGAACGTACAGACGCGGAAAACGGGTGGAAAGACAATTGAAACCGAAGCCATCGCTGAAAGCCTGCGGAGAAGGCTGGGCCGAATACCTGATTGCGACCGACAGAAGCTTTTTCCATGAGGTTTACAGACTCGAACTTGAGACGGGTGTCACCTTCGAAACCGGTGGCCGCTTTCACATACTCACGCTCGTTGGTGGAGAGAGCGTGAAGATTATCTCGGGCGGTAAGGAGTTGAGGCTCGGCTATTCCGAGACAGTTATAGTTCCAGCCAGTGCAATTCGTTACACGATCGAGGCCGGGGGTGGGGAAAGGTGTGTAATAGTGAAGGCACGCCTGAAATGAATCTCGGTGTGATAATCGCTCTCGACATTGGGGGAACGACCGTGAAATCGGTCCTTTGCGACTTCGAGGGGCGTCTTCTTTCGAATATAGACTACACTCCCATTGATTCCAGGGGCTCCAGAAGCACCATCCTGAATGTGTTTTCCAAAATCGTGATAGATCTTCTCGCAAAAGCCGACGAAATGGGCTCCCAACCATCCGGTCTCGTTCTTGCCTTTCCAGGGCCTTTCGATTACGAAAGGGGAATCTGCCTCATCAAAGGTGTGGGAAAGTACGAAGCGCTCTACGGGATCGATATTAAGAGCTTCTTCCGTGACGAAGTCCTCGCCAACAGGATTCCAGTGTTCTTTGATGCAGACTCTTGGGCTTTCACCCGGGGCCAATGTCTTGAAGGCGCCGCGCGCGGAGCTAAGAAAGTAATAGGACTGACGATAGGAACGGGGCTGGGTTCGGCTTTCGTTGAGGATGGCAGGATAATAGAGAATGAAAGGGGAGTGCCTCCCTACGGCTGGATAGGGTTCCTCCCCTGCGGGAAGGGCATACTCGACGACAGGATCTCCCGGAGGGGAATACTTGCAAGATATAGAGAATTTTCGAACTCTTCCACGGGCAATCTGGATGTGAAGGATCTTTTCGAACTGGCCTTGAAAAACGATCCTCTCTGCATAGAACTCTTTTGCGAAACTGGAAGCCTTCTAGGAAAGGCACTCGTTCCTTTTGTCGAGCTCTTTCAACCCGACCTCGTAGTAATCGGGGGGGAGATCTCCGGCGCTTTCGATTTCATAGCACCCTCACTAAAAGAGGAACTTGAAAAAGCCTTGAAAGTGCCGGGAATTGCTGGACTTCCCGGGGTTTTGAAGGCTACAGATCCTGAGAGATGCACCCTCTCAGGGTTGGCGTTATACTTTGTCGAGAGATACATGAGAGGGGGGAATGTATGAAACCGGGTTGTTATATCGACAGCGGTCCTTGTGACTGGCAGATAATCCAGCAGGAAAACGGGAGTGCGAAGGTCGGGCTCGCGGGAAGGTATCTCCCCTCCGGCGAGATACCGGATAGACAGATAGTCTTCGTCAGGGTGGTGCGCGAGGAAAGCTCCGATACCGTGCTGCCATGGCTTCCGGCCACGATACATGAGGGCCAAAGATGGGAGATATCGCTCGAGCTTCCTGTCGGTGGACTCTACAGGATAGAGACCTCTTTGAAACCCGACGGTCTTGGCATAGAATATGCCTTCAGGGGAGACATGGTACACCATATCGGCGTGGGCGAACTCTTCGTCATAACAGGTCAAAGCAACTCGGCCGGTTACGGTAAGGACCCGATTTTCGATCCGCCCGAGCTCGGAGTCCATGTGCTTAGAAACAACGGGAAGTGGGACCTGGCAACTCATCCTCTAAACGACTCTACCGGATCGATCCATCCGATCAACGCGGAGATGATCAACCCCGGCCATTCGCCTTATCTGAGCTTTGCCAAATACCTGAAAAGAGAGTTGAACAGTCCAATTGGCCTGATCCAGGCCTCGCTGGGAGGCTCGAGTCTCGGTCAATGGAACCCGGCTGAGAGCGGAGAACTATACGGAAACCTTCTGGAAATCGTTAAAAGCTGCGGAAGACTCAGGGGTGTGCTCTGGTATCAGGGTTGCTCCGATACCACAATTACTCTAAGTCAAACTTATGGCGAAAGATTCGCCAATTTCGTTAAATCTCTCAGGCGGGACCTAGCAACTCCGAACCTGCCCTTCTTCACTGTGCAGCTCAACCGTTTCGTGGCCGATCCCGGACCCTGGGGAATGGGCGACGAAGGCTGGTCGAGAGTAAGGGAGGCCCAGAGATGTGCAGCAAAGGAACTTCCGGGAATCTTCGTAGTACCGGCGATAGATCTGCCACTTTCGGACAATATCCACAACAGCTCTTACGGCAACGTGATGCTCGGGGAGCGACTCGCCAAAAGCGTTCTCAAACACCTGTTCTCAAGAGATCTCCAGGCCGACGCGCCAGATATAGCCGCTGCCCTGGCGACTGGAGGGAGAGAACTTCGTCTTATCTTCGACAACGTCAGTTCCAGACTGTACGCCTTCGACCTAAAACCCGGAGACCTTCCACTCTCCATTTTCGACGAATCTGGAGAGATCGAAATAGAAGACTATTCGATCGAGGACAATATGATACTCCTCCGTCTTTCAAGAGAGCCCGGTGTTCATGGGGTAGTCCACAACCAGTACGGCGCCAATCCCGGCTATCTTTCGATCATCGATGCGATGAGTCATCTACCGGCTCTGGCTTTCTACGGGTTCAAAATATCTAAGGACCTGTAAACTCTACATACTCGCGAAGACCGGCCCAGCATGGCCGGTCTTTCTCATGAAATTTTAAGGCTCTTCTCAGCAACCTCTAAGATTGAGGGACTAACATCTGTATGAAAGCATACAAAGGAGGGGGCAAAAATGAAAAGAGCAATGAACGTATTTCTGGTACTGATTGTATTTATAGCAACAGCGACTGCGAGTTCCACTATGAGTGAAGAAGCTGGGATAGCATATATGAGAGAAGAAGAAAAACTGGCGCAAGATGTATATAACGTTCTGTATGAAATATGGGGACTTAAAGTATTTAAGAACATAGCCCAGGCCGAAGCCAGGCACACCGGCGCAGTTCTCTCGCTGATCGAAGGGTTCGGTTACGAAGATCCGGCAGGCGAAAACGAAATCGGCGTTTTCAAAAACGAGGAGTTGCAGGCTCTGTACGACTATCTCGTCGAGATGGGAAGCGAATCTCTCCTGGGGGCCGTGAAAGTCGGCCTGCTGGTAGAAGAGACAGATATAAAGGATCTTGAAGAACTTCTCGAAGGCAAACTCGACGCGAGAACCGAAAGAGTATACAGAAACCTTCTCGCGGGCTCGGAGAATCACCTAAGGGCCTTCTACAGACAGCTCGAAAAACTCGGCGGCGATTACAGCTGGTCGGTGCTGGATTTTGAAAGGGCCATGGAGATTCTCTCGAAATAAGTATCAGATAACTGACTACCTGGCGGCGGGTTTTCCCGCCGTTATTTTTTGGTTGAAAGATGCGATAATAGCTCTATACAAAAATATATATCTCTGGAGGTAATTAAATGGGAAACATCGATGTGATTTTGTATGGAAAGGGCGGAGAGTCGGTCAACATCGCGGAGGTCTTCCGGAGCTGCCCTTACACTGTAACCTGCTCTACCTGTGGAGGATATGTGTGGTCCCATTTCAGATTGCCAGAAAATCACCTCTGGTGGCTGGAAGCGGCGGAAAAAGACCCGGCCGGCACGGTAGGACTGGAATCAATCGAGCTCCTGTTTCCTGAAAAACTAACCGGTGAGAGCGAATTCTCCCGGGGCGAGACATCACCGACGCTCGAAATATCGCCCTGCAAGAGCTACTGCCCAGAGTGTCCTCTTTACAGAACTAGATGCGAAGGCTGCCCCGCGACAGTTCATTACATCAAAGAGCGGTTTTGATCTTCTCTCGGCTATACTCGATGCAAAGGACCTGCGAAAGCTCTTCATTAGTATTCAAGCAGTGAGAGTTAGGTTCTGTACTAAGTGGCTTCGTTGTGTTTCTGATCATGCATTTTAATTCTATGTTGTGTCTATTAGATAATGAAATCCGGGTATATATCTAATCATCTTCCAAAATAAACATTACTTGTCGTTTAGACTATTTTCCGTGCGAATTTTGCAATTCTTTCGCCTACAAACAAGTTGTTGTTTGACCGGCTTAATTTTCTATACTTCGATCCGTATTTAATCTCTCTTCCCTTCTCCTGCTATGATCTCGATAGGAGGTGAAAAAATGAAACGATTACTGGTAGTTGTAGTATGTACAGTAATGCTGTTGACAATCTCAGGCTGCTTTCCCAGAGATAAACCGCTTCCGAAAATAGTGCTGATAGACGACGTCCACAACAATATTTCCATCAGTTCAATCGAAGAATATGCTACAAACGAGCTTGCCGGTTAATTCGAAGGCATAGTGACTATCCTCTATTCGAAGGGCTACGAAGTGGCGTACGCATCTGAAGTAGGATTCACTCCTCAGAACTACGCAATTGTGATTCTGTCGATACCCCTCCAGGCCTACACACCTACCGAGATAGCCGCTCTCAATAGTCAGCTAAGCTAGAAAGGCAAAATAATAATCGATATGCTCGTCGAAGTACCGCCGGCAAGCACTTTCTTCCTCGATGCCCTTTCAGACGGGCTGAACACCTGTATAGGCTTCGTGTGGGGGCTGGTAACGGATACTGTAAACAACATCGGCGGCAACAAGTTAGTGATAGCGTCCGATAACTTTGGTACCCATCCTATTGCTTCATCTTTATCGAGCAAAATCGCGATGACCTTCACTACGAAGCTCACAGTGGGAGGAAATGCCACCGCTGTTGTCTATGCAGAGGACTCTGCCGTTTTCCTGACGTATGTTTCATCGCTTGAAGGACAGGCTCCGATTCCACAGGTTTCCGATCCGATACCTATCGTCGCGGCGTCCAGTGTCAACGGGGGCAAGGTCGTCGCCATTTCGAGCGCTTACGCCTTCCACGGGACTTTGATGGGAATCGTACCCGGCAACACAGATCTCTTTGAGGCCATTGTGGACTGGTAGCCCGTTTAGATGATCGACCCTGCGAATCATTATCTTTTCATATTTTATCCTTCTCAGATTTCATAAGCGCCGGGTCCGAATAGTTTTTGGTCGGGTGGAATGAACACTCTAAAAAAGAACGTCAGTATTGATAGTTTGGGTTTAGAATCTATCATATAAAAGGAAGACACAAGGAGAGAATATTGGAATTACTCGCTTAACACATTCGAGAGGAGGTGTTGGTATGAAGAGAAGATATCTGGTTCTACTGGTAATTCCGCTTTTGATAATGCTTACTGGATGCCCCTTTCTGAACAAACTGCCGGTATGGACTTTGATCCCCAACATAGTTAGAAATATCGGGCAGGTGGTAAACATAAATCTTTTGACTTACTGTTCCGATCCCGACGGCGATCCACTTGTCTTCACTTTATTAAGCGGACCGGGAACGATATCGGGAAGTACTTACAGCTGGACGGTCAGTGCGCCGATAGGTGTGGTCACAATTACCATAAGCGCCTCTGACGGAAAAGGGCAGGTAAGCACGAGTTTCACGATCACTGTCAAAGGGGCACCAAACACTCCATCCAATCCATCGCCGGCGAACAACGCAACCAACCAGAATTATCCCAACCTCACGCTTTCGTGGACCGGCGGAGATCCCGACGGCGATGCGGTAACGTACGATCTTTATTTCGGAATTATTTCAAACCCGCCGCTCTTTGCTTCAAACCTGACTTCGACCACTTACAACAAGACCGGGTTACTGAGTAACACAACTTACTACTGGAAGATAGTGGCCAAGGACGGCGTCAACACCACGACCGGCCCCGTATGGGCTTTTACTACAAAGCCCTACACGATAGTCAACGACAACTTCGAATCGCGTCCGCTGGGAAATTTGAGCGCTGCGACTCTTCCCTGGGCTACATACTCAAAAGTCGATCCGGGATACTCGTATATTTCCGCCAGTTTCGGCTACGGCAACTCGAAAGGACTCACGTTCGTAGACCCTAATAGTGCAGGCAATTCGAAGATATCACGAGATATTTCGGCTTTGAAGAAGGGCTCTGTCCAGTTCTATCTCAGGGCCGCCGCCAATGGCAGTATCGGGTTTAGAGACAACGTAAGCTGGCTTCCATACATACTTTTGGGCGATATGGGAAGCGGTTACGGCCTGTATTCCTGGAACGAAAGCACAGGTCTATTTACCAAGATCATGAATGTGACGGCGAACACCTGGTACGACATTTATATCTATTTCGACCTTAACGCCGGTCAGAATTACTTCCGGGTCTATGTCAACGATGTTTTGAGAAGGACGGAGAATATCACCGGCACCTTCAGTGTGACCAATCTATCATTCTTGACTTTTTCGAACGAGGTTTGCGACTGGGCCGACATTGACAACGTGGTTATCACTGCACTGCAGCCGGGCTACACGACGTCCGAGGAAGCGTGGTTCGAGGAGTTCTCCGGCTCGGCCGATTCATCAACCAGATAATATGGAACACAAAAAAAAGCATACCGCTAAGGCGGTATGCTTTTTTACGGTTAAATATATACAATACGGTGGTTCGACTGGAAATGAAGCTATCTGGTGTTTTCCATAGTTTTGCTCATCCTGTCGATGACCGAGAGAATGTACAGCAGATACAGAAGCACCACTCCGTTGGCCGTCAATACTATTCCTATAACGAGGCCTGGAAGGAGAGATGAAATCAACATCGAAGTCCCGAACACTATCGAAAGAAGGCTCAGAACAAGCTGTGTTAGCACAAGTCTGTGTACGATCGGAGGTAGCGAAGCCCGAGGCTTTCCTCTGCCTTTCAGGCTCTGAAAAACAAACTTTCCCAGGTTGAGCAGCCCTCCAAGGATGTTTAGAATACCTATAAGGACTGTCAAAGGGAAAACGAGGATTTCGGGGATCACGCACGAGACGGTTCCCAATGATGCGAACAGGAGTCCGAAGAGAACCATGAGCCAGGTGCGGGGGAAGGGACCTATCGGCGTGCTACCGGAGGCCAGCATCTGAACCGAAAAGAAGACCATAAGCAATCCAAGCTGGGCGCTTCCTGAAAAGGGCAACATACGGAGGTTTACGGGAATGAGTAACAGACCCAGCAGTACCATGAAAACGCCGATAAGCAAAATAATCGCCCTGTCCATAGGAAGATCGACGCTTTCCCCGCCTCTTTTCTCGGCCTGGGGGTAAGCCAGATAGATTTTGCGCAGAACGAGGGCCAGATAGATTATGGACACTCCGTAGGTCAGCACGACCGCCGCGGTTACCTGAGTTGTGAGCAAGTTCCGGTTCAACAGAAGCAAAGCTATTACCATCGACAGAAGATAGACCAGTGAGCAACCGGCAATTAAATGACGAAAGATCCCACCGTATTTCAACCAGTTCATCAGTCTGTCCCTGGAAAGGATCATTTGCATGAACAGTAAAAAACCTCCCGGGCCGAAAAAAAGCATGAGGAGCAGTCGTGGTGTTTCGTTGAAGATATCTGGAACGAAACAGGTCACTATTCCCACGGCGGCGACGATGACACCGGCGGCAATAAGCAGCCATGTGCGCTTCATATCGCCGAAGGGAGTCTTCCCCAGCGAAACTATCTGGAGTGCAAACATCACCAGAAGCAAACCGTACAGGCCGTTTTCGTAATAAGGAAGTGATCCTGTGGCAACGGGAAAAAGCAAAATGCCCGTTATCGACACGATCAATCCCGCGATTATCAGGATAACTACCTCCAGCTGGAGATCGGCCTTGTTAAACAACAGGGATTTGCTCATATCAATAATAGGTTCCCTTCGTTCGGTAGTTTTCACGTCTTTCGGCGCCCAGCTGGCGGGCGAATTCATCGAATTTTTCCCTGTTTGTTCTGTAGGCAATGTCGATATCTCTAGCTGCCTGGGGCAGTACTATCAAAAGAGACTTTTTCTCCATCTCGTCGAGAATGTATTGAACAGCCTCATCGACGCTTATCGAATCGGGTGGAGGTGTAAGGTTGCCAAATATAGCCGTACGGACGTTGCCGGGACAGACCACGCTGAACTGAAGGCCCTCCGTTTCGAGTTCGTACTGCAGCGATTCACTCATCACCTTCACGGCGCTCTTGGTAGCGGCGTACAATGCCTGGTATGGCACGGGAACCAGACCTGCGATAGAAGCGGTGTTTACTATATGGCCCGAACCCTGTTTTCTCATGATCGGAATAGCCGTGTAAGTGCCGTAGATAACACCCATCAGATTGATATCGATGACATATTTCCAGATATCGAAGTTGACCTGCTCGGTGGGCAGAGTCATACCGATACCAGCGTTGTTGAAAAGGAAGTCGAGATGGCCGTCGAAATCCCTGGCCTTGTTTATGCACGCTTCGATTTGTTCCAACTTCGTCACATCGGAAAGCACCGGAAAGACCTTTCCGGGGAAGTTCGACTCCAGTCTTTTGGCTTCCTTATCGAGGTTCTCCATCTTGATGTCGCTCATAAACACGGCCATGGCGCCTCTGGAGAGAAGATGCTCCGTCAGGCCCAGGCCGATACCCGAGGCTGCGCCGGTTACAACCGCAACTTTGTTTTCGAAGTATTCGCTCATCAATCTCCCTCCTTTCAGGGTAGAATTCTAGAATCGCCAACGTTCAATCTGGCAGAGTTTTTGGACATTTTCGCTTCGGTGTATCTGACGACAGGCAATTCGGCCAGAGCGGAAATTATTCTGAATTGAAGGGGATGTTTCTCGTAATTCAGCTTTGTCCACTCCAAATAGCCATTACCAGTCCATATTTTGCTAAAGTAGGCCTCTTGCGGGTATAAAGTGACATGGCTCAGACTCGCCCCGGCTTTGCCGAGATTGGGTATGTAACGCCAGCCGAAGAAATTGATCTTTGGGTTCTTGTTTGCCTCTTTTACAGCTTCATCATCGAGTTCGCCGGTCTTAACGAAATCGAGCTTCAAAAAGGTGTAGCTTTCGTAACTGGCGGCCGTGAACCAATGATCTTCTAGGTGCCGCTCACAGCAGATATCTGCGAAGACCTTGGGCATTCCATCCTCTTCCCGTCCACCGATTATCGGACAGGTTTTGTTTTCCCAGATTACAAAGACATATTGGCCTTCCAGGCCCTCGGAATTGCCCATATATCTCACAGGTGAACCGACCTGTATCAATCTGTACTCGCCGCCAGCCATCCAATCTACATCGCGACAATTCGAATACTGAACGTTGACCACTGGTTCCAGAAGCTCGAAATCATGCGGGATGATTTCCAGCAAGGCTTCTTGATCCGTTTCGAATTGAATACTGATACCCGTCATGTCTCGGTAAATGGTTCTCACCGGGTAGAAAGGATCTCCACCGAAATGGACCGGCATTTTGTAAACGTAATCGTCCTTCAGTTTGAATTTCCCTCTACTTGACATCGATACCTCCTTTTAGACTGCAAGTAAAACCTAAAACCTGTGCTGCAATCGCAAGTCCTGACGATCGCAGGTTGCGACTGGTTGGAGTTTTCATCTATTTTTATGTAAAGAGTGTACAGAACTGTTCAATTTGCGATCGGTTTCTAGCTTTAAACATTACACGTAAATATGAAAACATATTCGTCCATGAAAAGGATCTCCTCTCAAGAGTGTTCAGAGTCGATAATATTTGTTTTGAGGAGACAAAGGTCATCGTTTTACTATCTGATATTACAATATTTCTCGCAGTTTCAAGCAATCGAAGAAATCTCTGGAATTCACGATATCCGAAGCGCTTTGAAACAATAACCCCGAACGGTGCTACAATTTCAAAAGGTGGAGGTCTTATGCATCGAAATTGCATGGAAATTAGAATCGAGGGTTTAACCGGTTACGGCGAGGGGCTGTCTCTACAAAAAAGAGCCCTGGAAAGAGTTGAATCATCTGAAGTAGATGGTGTGATAATCATGCTTGAACACAGACCGGTTTTCACTACCGGCAGGTCCGGAGGTGTGGAAAACCTTCTCGTCGATAGCGATGAGCTCACGCGGCTGGGCATAGAGTTACACCGTGCCGACAGGGGAGGGAACATCACATATCATGGACCGGGGCAGCTTGTGGCTTATCCGGTATTCAACCTGGGAAAGTGGAGAAAGGATCTTCCCTGGTACGTTTCTTCTCTCGAAGAGGTCGTGATTCAGGTTCTGTCGGATTATGGCATCGAAGCGTTGAGGAAACCCAAATACAGGGGAGTGTGGGTAGGCGAAAGAAAGATCGCGGCCGTCGGCATCGCCGTCAAAAGGTGGATAACCACGCACGGACTGGCTTTCAACATAGAAGTGAATAAAAGTCACTTCGAACTCATCAATCCCTGTGGTTTGAAGGGATTGTCCGTCTCCTCGCTAAACGATTTGATCTCACCTGTGTGTTTTTCCGAAGTGGTGGATAAAATGGAGGAGAAGTTCTCACTGGTCTTCGATACAAAGTTCATAAAGGTCTCCAGAGGATGGCTGGATGGTGATGCAAATGCGTGAGAGAAAACCCGACTGGCTTAAAGATATGATCGCGCTTGACAGAAAAGACTTGAGAGAAGTGAAGCTTACGCTTCGCGGGTTGAATCTGCATTCGGTATGCGAGGGGGCAAGATGTCCGAATATCGGGGAATGCTTCACCTCGAAAACTGCCACTTTCATGATACTGGGCGATACGTGTACCAGAAACTGCCGTTTCTGTGCGGTGAAGAAGGGGATTCCCGCTTTGCCCGATAAACGTGAGCCTGAGAATATCGCAAAAGCTGCCAATTTGATGGGTTTGAAGCATATCGTTGTGACTTCGGTAACCAGGGACGATCTTCCGGACGGCGGCGCACATCAGTTCAAAGAAGTGATTCGAACTCTCAAAAGGGAGTGCCCGGGTACAACGGTGGAGGTTCTGATACCCGACCTACGTGGAGACTGGAAAGCGCTTGCAGAAATAGTGGAAGAACACCCGGACTTGTTGAACCACAACCTCGAAACCGTACCGTCCCTATACGATTCCGTTCGTCCTCAGGCCGATTATGGGCGTTCGATAAAGCTTTTGAAGAGCGCGAAAGAGATGGACAGTACGCTAATCACCAAATCCGGAATCATGGTTGGACTGGGAGAGAAGGATGAAGAAGTGCTCGGGGTGATGGACGATCTTCTTGAGGCCGGTTGCTGCTTGCTCACGATTGGGCAGTATTTGCGTCCATCTCTTGAACATCTACCCGTTGTGGAGTACGTGAGGCCGGAAAAGTTCGAATTTTACAGGGAAAAGGCCCTCGAAAAGGGCTTTTCATTCGTGTCGTCCGGGCCACTTGTAAGGAGTTCGTATCATGCTGCCGAACTTTTCGCGGAATCAAAAACGCATAAGTAAAGGAAAATGGCAACGCATCAGTATACGACACGGGAGGTGATGGGTCGTGAATATAGGCATCGTCGTTTACTCGCAGATGGGGCATACACTGTCGGTGGCATCAAAATTAGCCGAGAAGCTCTCATCTCTGGGACACAGAACTTCTTTGAAGAGGCTGGAGGGTGAAGATTTCAAAATCGACGAGTTCGAGGCCGTCATCTTCTGTTCGCCCGTACACGGCGGTGAACCAGCCCAACAGATCAAGGACTATTTGAATCGTATCCCCTCTTTGGAAGGGAAAAAAGCGGCCTGCATTGCAACTGGCGTCTTTCCGGCGGGTATGGGTAGAAACAAAACTCTGGAGAGCATGAAGAGGCTTTGCGAATCGAAAGGCGCCACGGTTTGCGGTGTTGCGAGCGTTGGCTGGTGGAGCCTCAAGCGAAGCGTTCAGATAAGAGAGGCCGTAGAAAGCGTCGCATCTTTTCTAAAGAGTGGCGCACTGCAAAGCCGGTAGCATCTATCCGGTCGAGTTTCTATTTCACCTCATCAAGAGATATACATGTGGCCACCGCTACGCCCTTAGTCATGACCCGTATGGACATCATCCACTTTTGGAACTCTCCCATTTCGATGCTCTCGTAAAGGTCTCTGATGACTATCGCGATCCTTGCCGATGATTGCTTTAACTTCGGCAAATGAATCGCCCTTCAAAAACTTGACTTGAAAGGGCCTAAATATATATAATCATCCTATTTAAGAGCAATGTCGATTTACTGAACCAGGTGAACTGAAAGATTTTCCGGTCAAAAAACGTGGCACCAAAAGGGGTGGTTTCTATGGCAGAAAAAAAGAGTTTCAACTGGATCTCGCTACTGGTCGGAATCGTTTTGATCGTGGGTAGTGTTTTTGCGTTTATGAACCCGGTCGCCACTTTCCTGACTCTGGCTATCATGCTCGGCATCGTCGCAGTTGTCCGTGGTCTCATGCTGATAATAGCCTTTTTCAGGGTTAACGACAGAACGACCATCAAGGTGTGGTTTTTTCTCATAGTCGGCATCTTGCTCACGATCCTCGGCATAATCTTTCTTTTCAGACCGGCCTTCGCCGCGGTTGTCTTCGCAATAATGGTTGCCGTCTGGTTCATAGTCGATGCTGTCAACAACCTGATCAACATCGATCGCATAAAACCCGCCGGAAAGGGTATTTATTTTCTCAGCATCGTCCTCAACCTTTTACTGCTGGTAGGCGGTATCATAATAGCCCTGCACCCCTGGATAGTGGGAATCTCCATACCTATAATAATCGGCATCGCACTTATGGCATCAGGTATCCAGCATCTGGTACTGGCTTTCTTCGGACCACGCGATCTTGTCTGAAAGAAGAATCAACGAACCTCGCCGTTTTCTTTAAAGAATCCGGGTACGGAAAGCCCGTACCCGGATTCTCGTTTCGGGTGGAAAGCCAGAGCGATGGCTAGTTCTTCGATGCGTCCTGTTTAAAGTCGAAGCCACCTTCTATCAATTCGATGCAGACCTCTACGATCCTAGAATCGAAGGCTGTACCGGATTTGTCACGAATCTCTTCTAATGCCGTCTCCATTTTGTAGGCCGGCCTGTACGGTCTGTGAGAGGTCATCGCTTCAACTACGTCCGCAACGGCGATAATTCTGGCCTCGACGCATATTTCATTTCCCTTGAGCTTACCGGGATAGCCGGAGCCGTCGAGTCTTTCGTGATGTTGGTGAATTATTTCCGCGACTGGCCAGGGAAGGCGAGTGTTTCTTAGTATGTTGTAACCAATTGTGCTGTGCTGCTGAATCAGGCTGAACTCTTTGTCGTTCAACTTGCCCGGTTTGGAGAGGATTTCGGCAGGTATGGCTATCTTTCCTATATCGTGTAGTAGTCCGGCGACTTTAACGGCCTCAATGCTGGTGCCGTTCAGGCCGATTTTCTCGGCTATCTTGGAGGATAGCCTGCTCACATTGCGATGATGGTATTCGATGTAAGGATCTCTCGCCGTTAGTATATCGGAAACCACGGTTATTATGGAGTAAAAGGCCTCTCTGATCCTTTCGGCTGCCTCATGTCTTTCGGTGACATCACGGGCTATGCCTTCGAAAGCGGTCAGCCTCCCGTTGTCGTCGAAGATGCGGACATTCTGTTGCTCGATCCAGACGATCTTTCCATCCTTCCTCACCCACCTCATAGTCAATGTTTCACTCTGTTGGGAGGTAGCGCTAGAATTCGTAAGATTCAAGAGCCTTTCTCTATCTTCGGGATGAACGATTCTGGTTATCAGATCGGGATCTTTGTAGAAATTATCTGGTGAATAGCCTGTGATGCGTACCGATGCAGGACTGACATAGCTGAATCCTTCTTCTGGATAGAGCTCATACCTGTAAATTAAATCGTTAGCCTTTTCGGCCAGCAGCCTGAACTTCCTCTCGCTCTCGATCAAAGCCTTTTCGGCTTTCTCTTTGGCAATTTTGATCTCTTTTTTCTCCAACGCCTCAACGACCGCGTATGGCAGTCTTGCCATGTGCTCTTTTATCACATAATCGATCGCTCCGGCCTTCATGCATTCGGCAGCGGTATCTTCGTTCATTGAACCTGTCAAGATGATAACCGGAAGCTCTGGGGCGTTTTTGAGTACCAGCTCGATCACCCTCATTCCGTCAAAGCCTGGCATAAGGTAGTCCGAGATAACGAGGTCGGGTGAGAACCCCCTCAGTTTTTCAATGAAATCACGTTCCGTGTCTACTACGGCGACTTCAATTTCTGGAAACACTCTGGCGATCTCCCATTTGGCCAGATCGACGTCCGTCGATAGATCTTCTGCGAAAAGGATTTTTATCTTGCCTTTTTTAATCATCTTCAAACTCACCTCGATGGAAGCCTGTTAAGCACCAGCCAGTAATCGTTCATCTGTCTCAATGACTGAATGAAGTTCTCAAAATTAACAGGCTTCACGATATAACTGTTCGCCCCGAGTTTGTAAGATTCTTCGATATCTTCCTCCTGGGTGGAAGAGGTAAGAATAACGACCGGTATCATGCTTGTCCTCGGATCTTTCTTGATTTCCCTGAGGACTTCTATACCGCTGACTTTCGGAAGTTTCAAGTCCAGTAAGATCACCTTGGGAGAGCAAATGACGCTACGATCTCTATACTTGCCCCGGGCAAATATGAAATCGAGCGCCTCCTCTCCGTCTTCGGCGACCACTATATTGTTTGCCAGTTTGTTCTTTTTGAGGGCTCTCAGTGTGAGTTCGATATCCTCGGGGTTGTCTTCCACCAGAAGTATCTCGACTACGCTATCGTTCATCGCTTCCACCTCTCGGGGATGGAGAAATAGAAAGTCGCTCCTTGACCCTCTTCGCTTTCGGCCCTTACGGTACCTCCATGCCTGTGAATTATCCTCTGAACTGTCGAAAGGCCAACACCAGTTCCTTCAAACTCCTTGGAGCTGTGAAGCCTCTGAAAGACTTCGAAGACTTTGTTCTCGTATTTCTGGTTGAACCCTACACCGTTGTCCTTCACGTAGTATGTGTTGATTCCATTCTCAGAATAGCCACCGACTTCTATGGTTATAACCTCCCTGGGAGCTGAGAACTTCAAGGCGTTTGAAAGCAGATTTATCCATACCTGTTTCATCATGACGCTGTCTCCATAGACCTCCGGAAGGTTCTGCAGCGTGAATCTAACTTTCTCGCGAATTTGGACAGTAGCCACTTCATTGAATATCGAATTTACCATCGCGACCATGTCTATCTTCGACTTCACAAGTTCGGCCCTGTTCAACCTGGACAGGGCCAATAGCTCTAGAATCAACTGGTCCATCTTCTTTATATTGCGCTTTATTACATCCAGTAGCCTCAACCCTTCACCGTCGAGCACGTTCGCGTAATCTTCCTCGATTATTCTAGAATACCCATCCACTGCCCGCAAAGGTGCTCGCAAGTCATGGGAAACCGAGTAGGCAAAAAGCCTCGAGTTCTTTGTTGACCGCCTCCAATTGCGCTGTCCTTTCGGCAACCCTTGCCTCGAGCTCGACGTTCAGTTGCTCTACTTTTTCCTGGTAGGCACGCATGTCGGTGATATCGTGGACGACCTGCAACTTCGATATGCTTCCGTCGTCGTTGAAAACCGGTATGTCGATCAGGTCGTAAATGCGGCCGCTTCTTTCGGACCTGCGTTCCCAGCGGATCGGTTGGCCGGAATGAATTTGATCGTTTTTGCGCCATGGGCATGGAGCGTCGAATTCTTGAAAGAATTCATAGCACTTCTTACCCTCTATTGGGCCGTATTTTTCTATGAGAACAGGATTCACGTACTCGATGTCGTAGTTCTCGCTAACCATATAGATGCCTTCAGGTATATAGTCCAGTATCTGACGGAGTTTTTTTCTTTCGATCTCGAATTTTCTCTCGGCGTTCTTCTGTTCGGTGATATCCCTGGCGAAGACCGATACCCCTTCGCCTAGCGGATAGATGTTTATCTCTAGTATCGAGGTCTTTCCTCTGCCTCTGTATTCGAAGAGCGAAGATTCCGGTTTCCCATTCTGGAGTACTCTTCGGTAGGAGGCCATAGCTTTTTCAGTGGTTTCATCTTCGGGGAAGATATCCGCCACTTGCTTTCCTATAACATCTATGGACTTGAGTCCGATCATAACTTTGCAGGCGCTGTTCCAGTATATGTATCTCAGCTCTTTATCGAGAGCATAAAGCATGTCCGTCACGCTTCCGGTAACCTTCGCAAGGAGTTCCTTGGTCTCGAGCTGCTGTCTTTCCAGGGCCTTTTTTTGAGTAATATCGAAGGCGTAGATTCTGGCTATACTGGCTCCGGGAAGAGGGTTCAGAGATATAAAGAAGATCTTTTCTCCTATGGTCTTTTCATAATTGAAGGAAGAAGGTTCTTCCGACTTCCAAAAACCCGGCGGAAGCTCCTCTGGCAGAAATATACCCGGATTTTTCAATCCACTCGAATTCAAAAATGATGTAGCCGCAGCGTTCTGGTAGGTTATTTTTCCGTCGATATCGATGTCGAGAATAGGGTTCAGGTTCCTTTCGACCTCCGCAGAAGGGCGTAAGTCACGCTCCGTCCGGTCAAGACTTGATCTTTCGTGACTCATAAGAAACCCCCTGATTGTCAGATGGGATTGATTTCTGCAACTGACAAAAACATTATAACATGGTACATATTTCCGAAATCACGCTCGAAATACACTTCCAGGTTTTCAAACTTTCGCATTTATGAAAAAAGACGTCCTGCACAGTTTCCGTCTGCTGAGTTTGTTATCTCCAAGTATCTCCCTCATATCCTCGACTGAAAAGTTACATCGACATCTGGTAGATGTTCCTCAGATCCTCGGTTTTCAGGTTTCCTGGAGTTACGCTTACAAGCCCTCCCATCGTTCTCATGGCGTCTTCAGCCAGGATTGAAAGCATGGAGCTCTCCACTCCCAGTTCGCCGAGGGAAATATCGAGACCGACATTCTTCTGAAGTCTCCGGAGCAAGACTACGGCCATCTTTGAAAGCTCTTCCACGCCGATGACACTCTCGGGAGCTCCCATCACCCTCGCGACTTCTGCCAGTCTCTCCGCGATATATGGACGGATGTATTCGAGCAGCGAGGGGCCGGTCGCGCAGAGCCCGGCGCCGTGCGTTACATTGTAGTGGCCGCTAATGGGGTGTTCCAGCGAGTGATTGGCCACACAACCCGAAAGCGTTTCGCATATGCCGGCCGCAGTGCTCGCCCACGCGAGGGCTACTCTTGCGTCCAGGTCGTTCGGGTTTTCATATGCTAGAGGCAGATAATAGTTTATAAGCGACATCGATTCCAGAGCCAGAAGATCGGAGGTCGGTTGATGATTCAAATTGATATAAGATTCTATTGAATGGTAGAAGGCATCCATACCCGTCGCTGCCGTCTGTTCGGGAGGAAGCGACAGCATCAGTTCTGGATCGACTATCGAAACGGCCGGAAAGATCTCGTCGAAACCCACGCCGATCTTCTCGTTGGTCTCCGGGTTGGTGACTACCGCAAAGGGGTCGGCCTCGGTCCCCGTTCCGTGGGTCGTGGGGATCGCTATTACGGGCAAGGCCGCTTTCGGCTTTCTGCCTCCACCGACACCGGTGTAATCCCAGCACTTTCCTCCGTCCTTCGCCACGAGGGCAATCAACTTGGAGGAATCGATCGGACTACCGCCGCCCAATCCTATGATGAAATCGCAGTTCTCCTTGACGGCTATTGAAGCCCCTCTGTCGATACTGGTAGAGAGAGGGTTGGGTACTATCTCGTCAAACACTACCGAGGAGATCCCTTCCTCTTTCAACAGTCCTATCACTTTATCCAGCAGACCAGTCTTCTTCGTGCTGTGCCTTCCAGTAACTATGAGCGCTTTCCTGCCCAGTCTCCTGGAATACTGTCCTGCCCTGCCGATAGTTCCACAGCCGAAGATTATTCTTGTTGGAAGAAAATAATCGAACGCTTCTATGCTCTTCATACCTCTTGACCTCCAGACTGATTGAAATACTGCGTAAATGATACCACGGGTCTGGCTGCTATCGCCTGGAAAGTCATCTCTTTGCAACCTTTTGTGTGGGACGTGGTCAGTTCACGACTTCTATTATCCCTGTGTAGTGGCCCATCCAGCAGCTGAATTTATACTGGCCGGGAAGCTGCGGGGTGAATTCTACAACGCTAGTGTTGCCCCTGGTGAGCTCTACACGTTGGGGAAAGAGGTTACGTGAGATGATAGCGTTGGTGCAACCGCTGGTGCCGACATCTTCGATCTCCCACCTGACGGGAACGCCGGCTTTCACCTGGTAGTAATCGGGCGTATAACCTCTCGCGTTGGCTACAGTCCTTATAACCTGTATCTCCTGTCCACTCTGGACGATATCTAAAGGCTGTTCTTCTGCAACTTCCTGAATTTCAAATTTTTCTTCGATGTCTATGTTCTCTCCCGTTTCCTTCCGACCGGCTTCATCCATAACTATCTCTTCTCTGTCACCGGCCGTTGCCGGTACGGTCGGCGAATCATCGGGAATAAATGAAACCTGCTTGCCGGTTCCGATGGTCAGATCGTTCAGGCTTGGCAGTCCCAGAACGTTTAGCTGGCTGTTCACGTTGTAGATGACGAAAAATATTATCAGAACCGCCGCTATTTTCGTGAAGACTTCCGAGAAGGTCTTCATGGCGAAGAACTTGATTGATGAAGCACCGATGGCGATGAGCGGGAAAAAGGTGCCAAGCGCGAAAAAGAGCATTATCAACGAGCTATGGAAGGGAGAGCCCGATAGTAGCGCCAGAGCCTGAGCCGTTATCGTGAAGCCACAGGGAAGGAAAAAGGTTGTAGCGCCCAGTATGAAGGGCATCATTCGTCCACGTCTGGATTTATCTACTGTAAGCGCTTTACGTAAAAAGGGAGGTATCGATAAACTCACCGTGTGGATTCCCAGCATTTGCAGTGCAATTAAAAACATAACGATCGAGACTGCTATCACAAGGATCGAAGAAAAGGTCAGAGAGATTTTCAGACTCTGGCCAAGCCAGCCCAGCAAGAATCCGAAAAGGCTATAAAAGACCAGCCGTCCGGCATGAAAAATCAGATGAGGCCGCAGCTTTTGAAGAAAGGAATCCTCATTACTATAAAGCGAATACCACTGTTTGGAAACAGAAAAGATCAGCCCTCCCACAAGAGCAGCGCAGCTC
The DNA here is from genome assembly GCF_900157305.1 of Mesotoga infera. Classification (NCBI taxonomy): domain Bacteria; kingdom Thermotogati; phylum Thermotogota; class Thermotogae; order Kosmotogales; family Kosmotogaceae; genus Mesotoga; species Mesotoga infera. The sequence continues at coordinate 2,568,040 of NZ_LS974202.1, read as the reverse complement.
GATATCCCTGCGACCAGCCCGAAAAGGAAGAAGCCTACCAGCGACGAATTTGAATCGACGTTTATCAAGCCGCCTATTGCGAATTTCTCCACGGTGAAAAAGACGACAATGGCCATAGAAGCGGCAACGAGTACCTTTACTGCTTTTCCAGTAGACTTTTCCGGCTTCGCCTCAGCGACACTGTAGCCCGTTCCGCTCAAGATCTTGTTGATACTTTTGACCGTAAAAACCTTTCCCAGGAATTCAATCTCGACCGAGGAATCTTTCAGGGAGGCTCTGGCCCTTTTATTCCTTCAACTTCCTCCAGTTTACTTTCGACAAAGAACTGGCAGTTCTGACAATGCATGCCTTGCACGAAAAACGTCTTTGATGAAGAGGATTTCGAACTCAACTTGGTCGCCTCGCAGATGAAGAGTGAATAAAACCAACAATAATTGTCTGATTGTAGCATAAAGCAGACAGTTTTTGTCCACTCAAAAGTGTGACAGATACGTTTTGCCATGGTTTACAAAATTGATGGGCCTCATCGTTCATAAATGTCGAAGGATATCGGCTGGTAGCTCTTCATATATCCGATTTAGTGTCGAGTCGGCTTGATAGAAAAAGGTGGCCAACCGGTCAGATAGCGTTGTGCATAATCAATCCGGGAAATATGGATTCCAGAATTCGAACTTTCCCGGGCGGTTCGGAAATTCCCCACGGAACGTTCTTCCAGGAGCCGGCCCGCAGCTTTCCGAGCCTCCACAGTCTCATTGGCGAAAGCCTTCCGGTAAGGAGAGTGGTGAGATCCGAGATCTCTATCTCAAAACTCTCATCTGCTTCTCTTATCTCTGCCTTCCCGTTTTCGATCACGACTTTCACATTATTTTCCTGCAGCAATCGATCCTTTATCTTAAAAATGACCCCTTCTGATGGAGAAGTATCCATCAGTCTCTAAACTACCGGAAGCGGATCGAGGACTCTTACCATATGCGATGAGGCATCCATTATTACAGCTTTCTTCCAGCCTGCAATCTCGAATGGAAGAATTCAACAGACGTCAGGAGAATCGTCAGTCTTCACTTTCGCTCTCCCCTTCTCATGAACGGAGCGAAATATCGACGTTTTTTCTCTCCACTCTCCACACTTCACGTTCCTGGTTAAAGATTCGAGAGGAGGAGAGAGGAAGAGAGAGGAGAAAACGGGAAGAGCCGTACTTGGTCCTTCGTCCAGGAGCGTGGACCCGTCCTTGGAAAGAACGGTTCCGGCGCGTTGCGCCCAAGTTCCTCGTTCCGACGCTGCGCGTCCAGGTTCTTGGTAAAAGACTCGAGAGGAAGAGAGAGAGGAGAGAAAACCCGTCCTTTCCTCCCTTCCCGTCATGCCGGACCCCGATCCGGCATCTCCGCTCCCTCGAAAGAGCAAGAGCGAGATCCCGTATAAGAGCACTACGGGATGACAGTACGGTGACAACACGGGATGACAGTCTTACTCCCTTCCCGTCATTCTGAGCTTGACTCAGAATCACGGTTTTCTAAGGAGTGGATCCCGGTCTTCGCGAAAAACGGGGACAGACGTCAGGAGCCCGTCAGTCCCCATTTTCGCGGTCTTTCCTCCTTTCCATCATGCCGGACCTGATCCGGCATCTCCGATCTTTCCTCTGTCTTGAACCAGGAACCTGGACGCGAAGCGTCGGAACAAAGAACCGCTCTTTCGCTCTTCACGGATTGTCGCTGTTCATTTTTTTCGTGAAAGCGATGATCGCCAGTACAGTGAGAGCCACTGTGTAACCAATCACCCAGTACAGTTCCGGCATTATTCTGCCGTATTCCCCGTTCAAAGCGTATCGACCGGCATTGACCGCGTGTAAAAAAGGAAGAGCTTTTGCGATTGCCTTGAAAGCTCCTCCGACCAGCTCAACATCGAACCATGCGCCGGAAAGCCATGCAGATCCGTTGTTAAGCAGCGCTCCGCAAACCCCGCCGACCTGTTTGTCTGTGAACAGGCTACCACAAAGCAAGCCTATCGCGATGTACAGCAACGCCGCCGGCATCAATACGATCAGCGCCAGAAGCATATTGATATTGATTTCCAATCCCAGCGGCACGGCTACGATAAAACAAACGAGTATTTGCAGCGCCGCCATGGGAATCAAAGGCAGGGTATATCCCAGTATGTAGTCTCCAGCTCTCATGGGAGAGGTTAAAAGCCTCAACATGAAAGAACTCGTTCGATCCTTCGCAATGATCATTCCCGAGAACAAAGATATGAACGAAAGTCCAAAGACCGCGATGCCGGGAGTGAGATTCTTGATGGCGAAGAGTTCCACTGGCACGTTGGACTGAATCAGGGTAAGCAGAAGCAGAATAATCACGGGAAAACCTATGCCGAAAGCCAGATTGAGTCTGTCTCTGATTAACTCTTCGCATTCCTGATTGCAAAACTACTCATTTTCATAAGTCTTTTCTCCCCCGCAAAGGGCAACAAAGGCATCTTCAAAGTTACCGGCGTTTGCCAGTGTTTTCAGCTCTCCGGCCGTTCCGATAGCGACCAGCTTTCCGCGGGACATGATCGCGATTCTATCGGCCAGGGCCTCCGCTTCCTCAAGGTAATGTGTAGTAAGGACAATCGTGATTTTCCCTTTCATCTTTTCTATAATGCGCCAGAGTTCACGGCGCGCAAGCACGTCAAGACCAAGCGTAGGTTCGTCCAGGAAGAGTATTTCCGGTTCCGTTATTATAGCCATGGCTATGGAAAGCCTGCGCTGCCAGCCTCCGGATAGTATCCTCGCTCTGCTCTTCTCGATCTCCGAAAGTGAGAAGTCCTTGATCGTCTTGTCGGTCTTCTCCCTTGCGGTTTTCGAGTCGTAACCGTAAATCCCGCACATGAGTTCGAGATTCTCACGCACGGACAGATTGGGAGCCACCGCCGTTTCTTGAGGCGATACGTTTATGATTTCCTTCACCTTGAGCGGCGAGGTTACAACGCTGTTTCCCATTAGAGTTGCATCACCGCTGCTCGGTTTTATAATGCAGGAGAGCATTTTGATAGTCGTAGTCTTTCCCGCGCCGTTGACCCCAAGTAAGGCGAACAGTTCCCCATTCTCAATCGTAAGGTTGAGATCTTCAACCGCTCTCGTTGCCTTGTATGTCTTTGACAGGCCCTTTGTCTCTATAGCCGTCATTTCTCATCATCTTCATCTTCGATCGACTTTATGGCTCTTGCAAACTTTATCGAGTCCTCTTCGCTGTTATCTGGATAGACTTCTTTTGCCCTGCCCGACAGTATTCTGTCCGCGATCCCGGCAAAAACGCTGTAGCGTTCTATGGCTATTCCCTTCTCTGAGTCTGCCAGAAGCACCAGAGTGTCTCCCGGGGAGATCTCGAACATCTCTCTGACCTCTTTTGGAATCACAATCTGACCTTTTTGGCCGACTTTAACCGTGCCCATGTACTTGCCTTTGCTTTCGGATTTTGCCTTCATGGTTCATCAGCCCCCTCTTCACTTGCCATCGTTGTCGACACGTACGATTTGTATGACTTGTATGACTTGTATTACCAATAATACTTGTTGCCTTATGAACTGTCAATACAGCCCCGAGGAGGTGAACGGTATCTCTCGTAATTTCAAAGAAAAGGCCCGGGCATCCGGGCCTTATTCGTATTGTTTGATCCTCAGATAGTTTCTCAGTCTTCTTTTCTCGAGTCTTCCCTCTTCGACGGCTTTGAGGACTGCGCAGCCCGGTTCCACCGTGTGGGTGCAATCATTGAAGCGACAGTCCCTTGAGAGTTCGGTTATGTCGTCGAAGGCTTCGTCGAGTCCTTCAGTATCGCTCACGGCGAACTCCCTCGTCCCTGGCACGTCTATTAACTTTCCTCCTCCGGGTAGATAGTAAACACTCGAAGAGGTAGTCGTGTGCTTTCCTTTGTGGGTTGACAGGCTAACCTCGCCTGTCTTTGCCAAGTCGCAGTTCAGCAGTGCGTTTACGAGAGAAGATTTGCCAACGCCTGAAATGCCGGTCAGCACGGTCGATTTTTTCCTCAGCAAGCCTGCGAGTTCATCTATACCCGTTCCGGTCAGCGCGCTCGTGAATTTCACGGTGTACCCGAGTTCACTGTAAACCTTCGAATCTTCGATCGTTCTTTCCGAAAATCCAAGATCGGCCTTGTTGAAGGCTATTATCACGTCCAGACCGGAACTCCTGGCCGAAGTTATGTATCGCTCTATCAGACTTTTTTTGTAGGGGGGATCCTTGACGGCAACTACGACAAGAAGCTGATCTATGTTGGCGGCGATCACCTGTTCAAGATGCCTTCCCTTCTTGCCGGCACCCTTTCGGACGAGACTGCTGCGCCTTTCCTCTATCGCCGTGATTATGCCCTGATCTTTTTGAAGTCTTTCAAAAAGTACTTCGTCTCCGACGGCGAGAATGCTCTTTTCTTCCCTTTCAAGCTTGAGGAGATTTCCTCTCAGAAGGCAGCGGAAAAAATCCCCGTCTTCGGACCTCACATGGTACATTCCCTTTTGAACGTTTACTACTTCACCTTTCATCGATAACCTCCGATTATTGTTTTTGATTTTGAAAAGACTGCATTAAACAAAGACCACAGGCTCCGGAAACGCCTGTGGTCACAATAATCGGACTGTCGATGACGTCAGCTTATGCGAGCCGTCTGGATGGCGGTGCCGGAACCCGTGGGGTTAAGGAACATCGTAAAATTATCCTTCATTCTGCACCACCTCCTTTCGACAGATCGATTTATTATACAACAAGCCTCGCCGTTTTTCCAAACGGCCGTTTTGAGTATATAATTGATGTGTATAATCGGGTGAGGTTGAGATGAATTTGATTTCTAGAGGGTTTTTTTCCCTATTTTTAATTGTCTTTTTATCTGTCGGTCTGGTGGCCAGCGATCCCGCCGATATCCATTCTGCTACCGCAACCGCGTATTTCGAAGATATAGCCAGAGAGATACTGAAATTGGATTCTTTCGAAGATTTGTTGAAGCTCGAAGGCTTTTTCGTCGATGACCCGCGGGAGCAGCCTATAGAAACAACAAAGGAAAATCCCGTTTCCATTCCGGCAACAACACAGGTCGCTACCCGGATTGAGTCTCTTCTCGAGCCGGTTCGCCCGTTCGCGGCCACCGAAACGGTATACGTCGAATACGGCGGTGGACCTCTACCCGGAGGGGTGGAATTCCACTTCGAACCTGGAGACCCGGGCTTGGGTCTTCCCGATGTGATAGAGTTCTATAAAGATGGGGTATTGATAGATACACTTTCGGGAAAGACTATACTCAGACCGATCATAGCCCTCGACACGCCGACGGTCGAAAGCGAGACCGCCGTGTTCCTCTTTCTCACGGGCGATTACGCAACTCCCATGGGAGCCTTCTACATCACTCAAACCGAAAGGGGCATCTATACGCTCACAGTCGCGATCAGCCCCGGTCAGGTGAGAAATATCGTGGATATCGACGGCGACGGAACCAAAGAGCTCCGTGTGCTGGACGATCATATGGTCAAATCGCTCGAAGTAACCGAGCTTTCGGAATTCACACGTTTCTTCAAATGGACTCCCGACGGATGGATTGTAGATAAGCCGGGAGATTTTCCGGGCGAGTATGCGGAACTTTCTCTCCAGAACCTCGACGATGTCTCCGCGAAGAGCCCTAGAACGCCTTTCGTCTGGTCTTTCGCTTACCACTCTTATATGGCCGGAGTAGAACTGGCGGTGATTCAGGAAACCGTCAGCGAGCTGGTGGAAGAATACTCGCTGGACTGGCTGATAGAGCCCGTGGAGCTGGTGAAAGTGATTGACCTGAACATAAGCGATTATGTGGGATACGTTATGAGGAAACCCTACGGGAATATAATTCCCAATATGTAGAACAATTCTCTGTTTCAAGAATAATATTCTCAGACTTGAGAAATTATTTCTCACAATATATACTCGTATTATCTTGATTTTCGGGAGTGATAGTATGAGAGGCTTTCTTCTGGCAATCGTGTTGCTCGGTTGCGTTCTGTCCCTGGCGGCTCCTTTCGGCGTGGGAATTTTGATCACCGGCGAAATTGGCGGCAACGCCATATATGAACTGGTTCAACAGGGAGCGCTGAGAGCGGCTAGCGATGCCATAGAAATAAGAATCGTCGAAGGCGGTTACAATCAGTCGAAGTGGGAGCCGCTCCTGCTTAGCATGGCCGCTACGGGGAAATACGACCTGATTATGACTTTCACTGAGGGGATGCCGGCGAGTGTCGCGAAGGTCGCCCGGGCCTTCCCGAACCAGAAATTCGTTCTTCTCGACGGCATCGTTCCCGAACCATTGCCGAACGTTTATTCCGTGGCCTTCAAAGATGACGAAATGACCTTTCTGGCCGGTGTTCTCGCCGGTATGATAACCACCTCGGGCATCGAAGGAACCAATCTTGAAAAGATCGTGGGGCTGATCGCGGGCGACACGTATCCGGCGATGATAAACACGATGAAACCGGCGTACGAAGCCGGAGTAAAAAGTATAGAGCCTGAAGCGGTAGTGCTCTTCGGCATCGTGGGCAGCTGGTCGGACCCCGCCAGGGGAAGGGAGTTGGCGTCCAGACAGTTCGAAGGCAAGGCCGACATAATACTGTTGATCGCCGGCGGAAGCGGAATGGGCTCGATCGAGGAGGCCGCCAGCAGGGGCAAGTACGTAATTACCGTAGATTCCAACGCTCTGGCGATGAAACCGGGCGTTATACTGGCCAGCTTCCTCAAGCACATAGATCTACTTGTTTATGAAACGATAATAAAGGCCTTCGAAGGTTCTCTGCCTTTCGGTTCCAATTCCAGGGTGGGCATTTCCGAAGGCATGGTCGATTATACACGCGACGATCCTCTATTTATAAAATACGTGCCCGGGGAGATCCGGGAGAGGATATTCCAGTGGTACGAAAGAATAAAGAGCGGCGGACTGCCGGACTTTTGAGACATGGGAAATCTGTTGCAGTCTTACAATGAAAATCTCCATCTCTTAACGCCGACCGAGGAGAGGATACTCGACTACATGATATCCAACCCCGAGAAGTGTCTGGAGTGTACGATAAACGAGCTGTCTAAGATTCTGAAAGTCTCCCAGTCCATGATCGTCAAAGCCGCCCGAAAACTCGGGTATTCTGGTTTCACCGGTCTCAAGCTCGTCATCGCCGGGGAGTTGAACATTCTTGTCCGTCGCGAAAAATCACCCGTTCTGCTTAAAGACCTCCGGTCATACGAAGAGCTGTCTTCGGAAACTATAAGGGAGGCCTATTCACACCTCAGCGAGGATAGGCTTTCTCTTGCTGCCGCCTCTCTCAAAGAGGCCGAAAACATCGATATCTACTCTTTCGGCTTCGACTCTGTGGCCGGATACGATCTGTACCTGAAAATGCTCCAGAGCGGCAAAAGGGTCCGCCATCTGGAGAACGGCTATGAACAGATCATTTCGGCATCGAACCTCTATCGCGACTCAATCGTAGTGGCCATCTCCGGCACTGGCATGTCCGGCGATCTTGCGGACGCGCTTGAGTTCGCCAGAAAATCCGGAGCTGGCGTGATAACGGTCGCTCCGGAGAACTCAAAGCTCTGCAATTATTCAGACGTCAACCTCGAAAGCTATTACTCGCGCCTCGTCTTTCCCGAAGGCGGGTTGATCACACGGATCGTTCAGCTTTTGATAGTGGACATTCTTTACATGAGATTTCTGGAGCTGTGCGGTGAAGAATTCGAGGAGAGATACAGGAAGTTTAAAGAGGCGCTTGATTACAAGAGAAGAAAAAAATGAGAGGGACTTCAGTCCCTCTCATTCTCCTGAATTACTTACTAGACCTCTCCATATTATCTCTCTTATACTTTCGAGTCCCTCGGGGTCTTCGGTGATGCTGAAACCGTTCAAGATAAGGTCCGCGGTGCTGTCGGGATCGACATGGTTCGAAATCTCTCTGGCCGTTTTTGCGTCGTTGATCACTGTGGACAATCTGTTTTTCAGCGACAGGTACCTGTCCCGTACCCTTTTCCAGGATTCTATGTCTTCTCTGGTAAGATTGGCCCTCTCCTGGTCCATTATCTTTTTGACTTCGTTCTTGCTGGTTATGAAATCTATGTACGACCGGAGGATTTTCTTTATCTTCGAGAGATAGACATTTTCTCCATCGGCTTCAGAAAAAATGTGGTCTTCGAGTTCATCGATCGAGTATCGCCAGACTTCGTAGAAAAGATCCTCTTTGCTTGGAAAGTAATAATAGATCAAGGCCTTTTTGACTCCGGCGATACCGGCTATTTCCGACATGCTCACTCCATCGCGGCCTCTATCCGCGAAGGCCTTCCGGGCGGCTCTGACGATTCTCTCCTTTGAAGACAACCTGGCTCGCACCGGATTTCACCACCTTCATCCATCAGGGTTTTTTATCGATAGCGAGTTTTTCTTCGTTGTTGGCGTACTTCCTCATTCTCACTTCGAAGTCGTACACGCCCCTGTGAGCCGGATGGGTTTCGGCGAAGCCCTCTTCGTAATACAGCTTGTCGGCGTACTGCTTCCAGCTTTCGGCCAGTTCATCGAGTTGACCCGCCAGTTCCGTTACTACGTTTTCGCTTCCATCGTGCTGCGGAATGGCGTTGAATTTGTTGACCATGGCGCGAAGCACTTTCGGATTGTCGATTATCGGACATGGTCTGAACAGGTTGTTGCTGTAAGGAACCATTCTCTTGTAAGCGGTGAAGAATGGAGACTTGAGTATCTCTATCAGGCTCTTCTCTCTTATGCTATCCACCGCGAACTGCTGGAAGACGCACGGTTCCACGTAGCCCTTGGCGTTGATGTGAAGATATTTGGCTCCGGCGGCTAGACAGCCGTTGGTCAGGAAGCCGTGATTCCAGAAATCGGCAACGAACGCGAAACCTCCACCGAGTCTCTGCTCTTCGGTCTTGAAGAAACGTTCGTACCTCTGTTCGGGAGTCGGAACGAGATCCATCGACGGATTCATACCGACCGGCATGAACTGGAAGACCCACGCGTACGCGACGCCATTGTCCTTGAGGAACTGCCAGAATTCGTCCTTCATCATGACGTCGTGGTTCAGACGTGTCGCGGTTACAGAAGTTCCGTAAATCACTCCGGCTTCCTTCAGATTGGCCCAGGCGGTCTTGATCTTTTCGAAGACACCCCTACCCCTTCTCCAGTCGGTTTCACCTTCGAAACCTTCCACCGATACCGCGAAGGTGGCATTCCCCAGCTCGGCCAGCTTTTTGGCCACTTCTTTGGTGATCAACGTACCGTTGGTATAGACCTGGAAATAAGAGTCGTTGAACTCCTCGAAGATCTCCAGCAAATGTGGCCAGACGAAAGGTTCTCCGCCAGTTATTATAAAGAAGTAGATGCCCAGTTCGTTCGCCTGCCTGATGATGGAACTGACCTCTTCCTTAGACAACTGGTACTTCCGTCCGTAGAGGCCGGCGTAACAGCCTACGCAGTTGAGGTTGCAGGCATAAGTGGGACTCAGAACCAGAAGCTTCGGAATAACGACTTCGTGCTCGAGCATCTTTTCCTGCCGGATCTTTTCGCCCAGAGCGAATTCGTTAACCACCAGGTTGGTCATCGCTTTTTCTACGGCCTTTGGACTCGCGCTCTGGAAAACCCTTTGCCAGGACTTGATCATCGGATGATCGTCCTTGGCCATTTGTGTCAGCTTCTTCAGCCCGCTCTTGGTCGGTTCCTTACTGAGCGCGGCGACTGTCCCGAAGAGACGTGCTATATTTTCCGTCGAAGAATTCTTGACTAGAGAACCGACGAACTTCCCAGCCTGTCTCAACATAGAAGCCTTCATACTTTCTACAATGCCCATCAAAAACACCCCCAGAAGATTTTTACTTACCGGTTGGTAAAAATCATACTCCTCCAACGAGGATCTAAAATTATGGTTTTGTAAATTTATGTGGACGCGGTGCGATTGATCTCTCTCTTCCGCCCTGAGAGTCTGAAAGTGATCTCTTCAATGAAAGTCACTTCAGCGAACAGAAGCGTTTCAATCCACTCCACAGTTTTTCAGGTGTATCGCCGCGCTCGGTGTTATACTTTATCAGATACTTAACAAGTGGAGGATCGAAATGCATTTTCTTGAGGAGTACCTTATCAAAGAGGTGAAACCGGCCCTCGGTTGCACCGAGCCCGGCGCGATAGCTTACTGTGTTTCTCTTGCGGTCAGTCATTTGCGGGATTCAATCGAGAGAGTCGAAGTGATCACAAGCAAGAACGTTTACAAGAACGGAATGTACGTTTACATACCCGGAACCGGCGAAAAAGGAAATGAAGTAGCGGCCGCTCTGGGGGCGATTTGCGGTGATTCTTCCCTCCAGCTGGAAGCGCTGAAGCCCTGCTGCGCAGAGTCGGTGGCGCTGGCTAGAGAGATGATCGATTCGGGAAGAGTGACGGTCAGGTGCGACACTTCAAGAACAGGAATATACATAGAAGCGATCGCGAAGGGCTCCGTCCACACAAGCAGAGTCGTGATAAAGGACCACCACACAAGAGTAGTGCTCATAGAAAGGGATGGCAGGGCTATCGAGAGCGACGAGGGGATCGTCGAAAGCCGCGACATCGACTTCACCGTCGAGGACATTTTCAAGGCGGTCGATGAGATGACCGAAAGCGAGATCGACAGAATCTTCGAGGGTATAAACATGAACCTCGAAATAGCCAGATACGGTCTTGAAAAGATAGTCGCCCCCAGGGAGAAAGCGGAGATATGCGAAAGCGGGAGTCTGGGATACAGGATCCGCAAGTACTGTCTCGCGGCTTCGGCCGCGCGGATGACCGGAGCTCCTCTGCCGGTTATGAGCAGCGGCGGCAGCGGCAACCAGGGAATAGTGGCCACCCTCCCGGTAGTTCTCGTGGGCGTGCATCACGGCAAATCAAGGGGTGAAATAGCAAGGGCTGTCGCCATCAGCCACCTTTTTTCTAGTTACCTGAAGAGGAAGCTGGGAAGGATCGCCCCCATATGTGGCTGCGTGACGACGGCCGGTACCGGAGCGACGGCCGGTATCGCTTATCTTCTGGGAGGTGATAGATCAGTCATGGAGAGGGCTATGATCACCATGCTTTCCAATACGACCGGTATGATGTGCGATGGGGCGAAGGAGAGCTGCGCGCTGAAGGCGGGACTGGGTGGTCAGGAGGCTTACAGTTGCGCCCTGTTGGCGATCGACGAGTTGGGAATCGATTCGGCCCAGGGTTTCATAGCGCCGACGCTGGATAAGTCAATCGAGAATATTCAGCTTCTCATGAGCAGGGGAATGTCGGAGATAGACAACGCGATAATAGAACTGCTCGAGAAGAGAAGGTGATCCGGGGGTAGTATCGTGGAGTACAGGAGTCTTGGAAAAACAGGCCTTAAGCTTTCCCTGCTCGGTCTGGGGGGCTTTCATCTTCTGGAGGTCGGTGTCGAAACCGTCGGAAAGATGGTTAAAAAGTATATCGATGCCGGAGGCAACTACTTTGAAACGGCCAGATCTTACGGCGACGGGGATTCGGAAAGAAAACTCTCGAACTTTCTTCCCGAAGAAGGCGTTATCGTCGCCACCAAAACGGGTGAGCGAACCTTCGAAGGTTCGCGAAGGCAGCTGATGGAAAGTCTGAAAGCTCTTGGAAGAGACCACATAGACATACTCTTTCTCCACGCGGTGACCGAAAATGGCGATTGGGAGAAGATAACCTCTTCCGACGGGGCTCTCAAGACTCTAGAATGGGCGAAAACCGAAGGGCTCATAAGATTCGCAGGCATCACAAGCCACGGCTACGGAGGCACCCTCTTCCGGGCTTTGAGAGAGTATCCCTTCGATCTCTTCATGACTCATTTCAATTACTTCGACAGATTCAACTTTCCCGAGATAGAGATGAAGATCCTGCCTTACGCTCTGTCTAACGGTATAGGCATTCTGGCCATGAAACCCCTGGCCGATGGCTATCTCTGGAGAAGCGTGGAAGAGGCCTTCAGGTACGTCAAAACGCTGCCCGTCTCCTGTATAGTCAGCGGCATGAACTCCATGGAACATCTCGATGAAGACCTGTTGGCCCTCGACAGACCCTCTATGACACCCTTCGAACTGGACGAACTTTTTTCCGGAGCTCCAGAGCTGGCCGATTACGTCTGCCGCCAATGCATGAAATGTCTCCCCTGTCCCGAAGGCATAAACATACCGGGCTTCTTTTTGTCCGAGGGCAGGTACGACAGACAGATGTTAGATGGCAGGATCGGTAATGCTCCCGATTACGCCCTTAGAGACAGACTGGCCCACTGGTTTTCGAGCGAAGAACAGGGCAGAAGGGAGTTTGAAGCGCTCTCTCCGGGTATCGACAGCTGTACCGATTGCGGCATCTGCAGCCAGAGATGTCCCTACGGACTGGACGTCCCGCGGAAACTGCGAATCGTGAAATCCAAGTTCGAAAGGGGCTTCGTCTGGTGACGGAAACGTTTAACTGAACAGAGGTTAGAGGGAGTTAAGAGGTAATCGGGTTTACCAGGAACCTGGACGCGCAGCGTCGGAACGAGGAACGGCTCTTTGCTCTTTCCAGGGACGACTATTCTGCTCTTTCTTAACCAACACTTACCAACCATGAGCCGAGTGTCTGTTAGAATATCTGTTATAGAGCTTCCGGTTTCGTCGAGATGGGATCGGTATATTTGGTGCGTGATATGGAAGGTAATCTGATAGATAAGACTATTGCGGAGATCAGGGCGGTTTCCGGAGGGAAAAGGATGACGGTTGCCTTTTCCGGAGGACAGGACAGCACGCTGGTTGCGGCCCTGGCAAATGAGGCGCTCGGAAGCGATCGTGTGAAACTGGTGAATGTCTGCTTCGGTCCTTACAGCTACAGCAGGGGTCTTGAAATTGTCGTTGAACTGGCTGACAGACTCGGCTTGAGATTGGAATTCACTCCCGGTTACGAAGCGCAGGAGGCTATCTGGAAAAACGGTCCTTCGTGCAACCGGTGCACGAGATACGCGAAACTTCCCTCGATGCGCAACAGCACTCTCGGCATAATCGCAACCGGCGCCAATCGGTCCGATACTTGGGGACAGACGGGAATCGCGTTGAAAGATGGTTTCTATGCTCCTATAAGGGACTGGGACAAAAAGCTCATAGGAATGGCACTCGAAGAACTCGGCATTCATGTTCCGAGAATAGGGGAGGCCCCGGTGCGCGAAGGATGCAAGCTGAAACATCTCCTCAAGATCATGGCCAATCCCTCTTATCACGGTTATGCCGTGGCTATCTCCAACGAGATCCTGCTGGACTGTCTGGAATCCTTCCCCCACACTCTGGCGAACGTGAAGATAACCGGGCCACTTTCGAAGAATATCGCCCTCGTCAATGTCTCTCCGCTTCCACCTGTGGATCTGAAAGAGAGAATCACCGCAATGCTCGAACGCGTGAAGGAAATCGACGAGATCAGATGGATAGACGGTGAAACGAAACTAAAAATCCTGGCAAATCCCGGAATCTACAACAGCAGAGAAGCGCGTTATTGGATAGAGCACGGCCGGCTAGTTCCGGAATTCGCCTTCCCCGTAAGATTCGAATGGGCACGGTCCACCAACCGCAGACTGGAGACTTTTCAGGTAGTCGATTCTTGGAGGTTATGAATTATGATCAAACTGATAGTAATCGATCTCGACGGAACCCTTCTCAACAGCGACAAGTCGGTGTCAAGAGAAAACGAAGAAGCGATAATTGAAGCCCTGGAGCGCGGTGTCCATGTATCGATTTCCACCGGGAGGAGTTACGTGTCCGGCCACAAGTACGTCGAGCAGCTGGGCATAAGCGTCCCCGTATCCTATCAGAACGGTGCGCTGGTGGTAGATGGTTACGATGGAGCCATGAGGATAATCTCACAGTGTCTGCTCGGTACGGCCGAGGCCACGGCGATCTACAATCGCGGTCGCGAGAGGGGCTTTAACTGCCTGGTCTTTTTCGATTTTTTCAATCTGCCGGACATTTCCACGACCGGTCTCTCAGATAGCCCTTACAGAGGCTACTATGCCCACAATGCGTACAGGATCGTTTTCGAAGAGGACCCTTCGAAGAGGATACGCGAACCGGGGATAGCAGAGATAGCCATAGAGGGTGAAGAAGAGAGGATAATAGAAATGATCGGTACCATGCGTCCCGGTTTCGACAGGGTAACTGTGGTGAAGAACGATGCTCTGGAGAGACACGCATTCTACGAATTCTTCGGTCCGGGTGTGGGTAAGAGCAACGGGCTTAAACATATACTGGAACACCTGGAAATCGACTGGAAGGAGGTGGCTTACATAGGAGACAATTACAACGATCTGGATATTCTGAAGAAATGTCCCCTTCCGGTAGTTATGGCCAACGCTCCCGACCAGGTTAAAAAACATGCGAAGATCGTGACCGGGAAGACCAACGATGAAAGCGGGGTTGCCGAGGCCATAGATCGCATTCTCAACTGGCGGAGGGATTAGTTTGAAACTGATTCTATTGTCGGCCCTTCTCACGGCCCTTTCGATGCCCGGAATGCTCTGGGGTTACCTGATCTGGATCGCGCTGATCCCCTTCTTCCTGGGAATGCGTTCCAGCCGGCCGCTCGGGGGCGCTTTGAAGGCTTTTCTTTTCGGTTTCGCCTATTTGATGATAACTCACTACTGGGAGTTGCCCGTCCTCGCCCTCAACGTTCCCGAGGTTTTGGATTCCTTCCCGAATTTCATAGGAGTCGTCGTTTACGTTCTGATGTGTCTGGTCATAGCCGTTCCTTTCGCCGGTTTCGGCTTCGTTTACTCCATTTTCTGGAGTTTTTTCCAGACCCGTAAATTCACCGGAGCGCTTTTCGCGGCATCTCTTTTCACGGTCTTCGAGGGCCTGAGAGAGCTGGGACCTCTGGGATTCACCAACGGCAGACTCTCGGACGCCCTCTTGAACAGCCAGCTGGGCATTTCACAACTGCTGGCGCTGGGAGGACCGTTGCTTCTGGTCTTCGTTGTTGTTCTGGTCAATCATTATCTGGCCGATCTCTGCACCAGACGAAAGGGCGGTCGCATATCGTTGCTCGTAACGGCCGTAGCGATGGTGGCGCTCGTCAACGCTCTTATCCAGAGCGCGATTCCCCTCCGGCCGACCGACGAAAGCAGTGAGAAAACACTCTACGCGCTTCAGACAAATATCTCTCAACAGCTGAAATACTACGCTCCGCCGGAAGAGACTTTGAAAGTCGTTCTGATGGGCCTTGAAGAGATACCCGAAGGCTCGACGGTCATCATGCCTGAGGCCACTTTCATGAGCGATATAAGGATTACACCCACCGGGGCCCGGCTGGTCGAGCTCGCGCAGGAGAGAAACCTGGAGATACTGGTTGGCTTTCCGATTTACAATGGCGAGAACTACAACCAGGTGAGGTTCGTGAACGGAGACGGTTTTTCCGGGGAGTTCTACGCCAAGGTTAAGCTCACGCCCTTCGTAGAGTTTCTACCCTGGCCTAAAATCTTCGGGGCATTCGAGTTTTTGAAGTTTCTCGATTACTTCGACGCCGGCGAGGAGTTCGCCGTCTTCTCCGTTGACGGGCATGAAATCGGCGCCCAGATCTGTTTCGATTCTCTCTACTCAGAGGTGGCGAGGAACCTGACGCTCAACGGCGCCGGAATTATCGTGATTTCCACGAACGACGGCTGGTTCAACATCGAAACGGCGCTGCAGCAGCACTTTTCCAAGGGTATAGCCCGCGCCATAGAGAACAGGAGATACGTTCTCCAGGTATCCAATACGGGTATTACAGCCATCATAGATCCGTACGGAAGAGTACTCAAGAGACTGCCGACGATTAACGAGGTGAACACTGAATACGTGATAGGCGCATTCCAGTACCTTCCGGGCACACAGATTACACCGTACACAAGGTTCGGAAACTGGTTCTTCTTCTTCTCGCTCGTTCTGGGCATAGCTATCGCCATTCTGGGAGGTGTTTTTCCTGTGAAACATGAAGACGACGCGAAAGAGATTCTATCGACTTTCAAACGCATCGTGGTCGTCGGTTTTTCCAAGAATCCCGACAAACCTTCGAACAATGTTCCGATGTATTTGAAAGAGAAGGGCTACGAGATAATCCCCGTCAATCCGACGATGGAGGAGTACGAAGGCATGAAAGTCTATCCCGACCTGAAATCGGTGATAGCCGACGGCATGAACTTAGAAGCGGTCGAGATCTTCAGGCCTTCGGCCGAGGCGGAAGAGATAGCCATAGAGGCCATCGAACTGGGCGCCCGGGCTGTCTGGCTTCAAAAGGACATCAGGAGCGAAAAGGCCAGAAAACTGGCCTCTGAAAGATCTGTGCTTTATGTAGAGGACAAATGCATGTACGTGGAGCACAGGAGGTTCTTCACCTGACGAAATCTAGTAAAGAACTCTTTCTTTGAACTGCCGGGCAAGTCTCCGCGAACCGTTCGTGGCGAGGATATCCGGTTTGAACATATCGAACCGTTCGTCGAGACAGCCGGTGACTTCCCCTCCGGCCTCCCTGACCAGAAGGATACCGCCGGCCACGTCCCATGGTTTCAGAGCCTCTTCCCAGAAAATGTCGGCCCTCCCGCAGGCCACATAGGCCAGGTCAAGACAGGCGCTGCCTGTAATCCTCACGGCCCGACAAACTTCGATGGCACGGCTTATTCTCTCCGTCACTCTTTTGAAAGAGAGCTCGGACGAATACTGGAGTCCCACATGGCTGGAAGCTTCGCTCACATCGTCGACTTTGCTCACCCAGATCCTCTTGCTGTTCAGATAAGCGCCCTGCCCCTCTATGGCGTGAAAGATCTCTTTCCTGTTGTGGTCGTAAGTGACTGCCAGGACAATCTTTGCGTCTTTGTAGAGCGCAACCTGCGTGCAGTAATGCGGGTTGGACTTGGAAAAGTTGGTTGTACCGTCCACCGGATCGACTATCCACATCAACGCCGACCTGACAGACGAAGAGGACTCCTCACCGAGGTAACCGGCGCCGGGGAGGAGTTTCTCGAGAAAGAGACGCAGTCTGTTTTCTATTTCGATGTCTATTGAGGTCACTATATCCTTGAAACTGCTTTTTCTTGCAACCGAAAAGCCTACCGTATCGATGTCCGCCCACAGTTGGGGCAGAAAGGCCTGTATTTTCCTGTTCAGGGAGTTAAGTATCAGGTCATCCACGTAGTTTTACTCCGGCTCTGGATGTCATATCCAGTACTTTAGCCATACAATCGTTGACCTCATCGTCTGTCAGCGTCCTCTCGTAACTCTCGAACTCGAGTGTAACCGTGACGCTCGTGTAACCCTGCTCGACACCCTTTCCCCGGTATATGTCCGAGACCCTTATCTCGCTAAAACTGGTACCTTCGAGACTCGATTCGATGATCCCTTCGAGCTCGGAGTAGGTGAGCGAATAGGGAACCAGGAAAGACAGGTCTCTCGATACTCTTGGGAAAGGTGAAATTCTCCTGGAACCCGTGAACTCCCTCCGCATCGAATCGATCAGAGTGAGATTGAGCTCGCCCACGTAAAGCTCCCCCGATTTGATATCGTATAGGGAATCGGCGAGTCCGCGGCTGAAGGCCCCGAAGAAACCTGCTTCTCTGCCGTCTATCATAACCGACACGGCCTTTCCCTGTTCCAGCCACCTTCTGGATATCTGACCGAACTGCGGGTAAGCTCCGAAGAGCGAGAAGAGTTCCTCGATCATTCCCTTTACGGTAAAGAAGTCTATCGCTCTCTTGTCCGAGAAGTCGAGGGGATTCTCCCTGCCCATCGCCGCAAAGCCCAATGCGGTGTTCTCTCTTCTTCCGGGTTCAGGGGAGAAAATCGAGCCAATCTCAAAGAGTTTCAGGTCCCTGTTCTGTCTGCGAAAATTGTAGGAAGCGGCCGAAAGCATACCGAAGATCATGGAGGGCCTCATAACGGCCATGTCCATCGAAAGCGGGTTCTGAAGGGCGACGCAGGAGATCTCTTCATCGACCTTCCTTATCTCGTCGGGGTTCATGAAGCTATAACTGACAATCTCGTCGAAACCGTTCGCGACCATGAGCTCCTTCAACTTGCGTTGCCTTTTGAGGTATCCCGGAACACCGATCGAAACGGGTAGTATCCTGGGTAGCTCATCGTCTATGCGATCGTAGCCGTAGATCCTTCCTATCTCCTCGACGAGATCAACCTCCTGGGTGGTGTCGTAAGCCCTGAAGGCCGGTGGTGTCACCTTCCATCCCCCGTCACGACGTTCGATGCCGAACTCGAGGCTGGTAAGAATTCTCTCTATTTCCCCATCCAGGAGTTCCTTGCCCAGACGTTCCGTGACGAAGGTTTTCCGGAGCAAAATCCCTTTGGGATTCTCGATCAGCCCCACATCCACTATCTTAGAGGCGACTCTGCCACCGCATAATTCTTCCATCAGTCCGGCCAGGCGCTTCAGAACGTATATAGAATCGGTGTAATCCACTCCGCGCTCGAACCTGTAGGAGCTGTCTGTCGATATGCCGAGCCTTCTGGCGGTCTTCCTTATTCTCACAGGATCAAAAACGGCAACTTCCAGAAGGACCCTATTGGTGGTAGAATCTATTCCCGAGTCTTCGCCACCCATTATTCCTGCAAGGGCAAGGGGAGTCTCGCCGTTGGTTATCAGCAGATCACTTTCGTTCAGCCCGACTTTACGCCCGTCGAGAAGCTCCAGTTCTTCGCCGTTTTTGGCTTTTCTGACGAGGATTTTCGTCGATCCGATTCTATCCACGTCGAAAGCGTGAACGGGATGCCCCGTCTCCAGCATCACGTAATTGGTGATGTCCACGACGTTGTTTATAGGTCTCAGTCCGGCGGCAACCAGTCTTCTCTTCAACCAAAAAGGAGAGGAGGCTATCTTTACATCATCCAGCAGGAGGGCCGAATATCGTCTGCAGCCTGGATCGTCGATCGCAACTTTTAAAACCGGATCTTCCCCGGTGTCGATATCGTTTTCGACCGCAGGTCTTCTAGTCTTCAGACCGAGCACGGCCCCAACCTCTCTGGCAAGGCCTATCATGGAAAGACAGTCACCCCGGTTTGCCGTCAGTTCGACCTCGATCACCGGAGAGTCGAGCCTGAGCAGAGATTTCAGATCCTCTCCGACCTTTCCGTGTTCAAGTCGCATTATGTGAAGCGACTTATCCTCGATTTCGAGTTCCTGGAGAGAGAGGAACATCCCTTCGGACTTTACGCCGGAGAACTCTCTGGTCGTGATCGCCTTTCCGTCGAAGAGCGAACCCTCAGGGAGAACGGCCACCATCTCTCCTGCCTTCACGGTCGTATCGGAGGTGACTATTGATAACCTTCTTTCACCTGTGTTCGCAACGGTCACGAGAAGCCTTTCGCTGGTGGGATGGACGGAGACGGACTCTATCATTCCAACGACGGCCCCTTCCAGTCCGGCCCACGGATACTCGATCCTCTCAACCTCCGTACCGCTCAAAGAAAGCGAGCGGCTTATACTATCCGCAGATCTATCGCCAATATCGATGAAGTCACCGAGCCACTCGAGGCATACCCTCATATGATCGCCCTCCTGTAGCCTTTCAAAAATCTCCGGTCGTTTCTCAGCAGGTCTCTTATATCTTCGAGATCGTACTTCAGCATCGCTATCCTCTCTAGCCCCGTTCCCAGCGCGAAACCGCTCCAGATTTCGGGGTCGTAACCCACGTTTCTGAAGACGTTCGGATGGACCATCCCGGCGCCGAGAATCTCAAGCCAGCCGGAACCCCTGCAGCTCCTGCAACCTTGGCCGCCGCAGATACCGCAGCTAACGTCAACCTCGAAACTCGGTTCGGTGAAGGGGAAGAAGCTCGGTCTGAGCCTGATCCTTCTGTCGGCTCCAAAAAGCCTTTTGGCGAAATGGTTCAGGGTCCCTTTTAGATGGCTTACCGAGGTTCCTCTATCGACGAGGAGCACTTCGAACTGGTGGAACATGGGGAGATGGGTGGTATCGGGTGTATCTTTACGGTAGCAGGTTCCCGGAGAAAATATGGCCAGCGGAGGTTTTCTCGACTCCATGACCCTGATCTGCACCGGAGAGGTGTGCGTTCTGAGAAGCTGGCCGTCACAGGTATAGAAGGTATCGTGCATATCCCTCGCCGGATGCCATTCAGGAGTGTTCAAAGCCTCGAAGTTGTAGTAAGAGGTTTCGATCTCCGGACCGGTGGTGACTTCGAAACCCATACTGACCCAGATATCCTGAACCTCTTCCATAACCTGAGTTATCAGATGATAGGAGCCGATATCTCTTCTCTTGCCCGGCACAGTGAAATCGGGTCTCTCGGCACCTTCCCTTGCGAGTCTCCCAAGCTCTTCCAATTCGTTCTTTCTGTTGTCTATCGCCTCTTCTATGGAATTCTTGAGTTCGTTGACCTCTCTACCGTATTCCTTTCTCTTTTCGGGAGGGATTTCCTTTATATTTTTCATCAGAGAAGTTACCAGTCCCTGCTTCCCCAAATACCGTGCCTTCACTTCTTGAAGATCGTTCAGGCTGGCCGTTTCCATTATCCGTCTTAGGACTTCTTCAAGTCCCCCTTCTAGCCCGTTGAACATATCGCACCCCCGGAATTGACTGGATTTCAGGTCTTGTCTTTGCAGTCTTTGCAGACTCCTCTGTATATCACTTCAAGCGATTCAATCGCAAATTCGTCAAATTCGTGAGGAATACACTTTCCCAGACTGCGCATGTTTGAGAGAGATACATCGAAGACTTTTTCGCAAACCCTGCATATGAAATGGCCGTGAGGATTCACATTAGGATCGTAGCGTCTTGAGACGTTGCTAACAGCTATCTCTTTGACGATGCCTTCTCTTTCAAGCACTTCCATGACATTATAAACGGTAGCCATGGAAATGTTTGGATAAATCTTTATAACCGATCTGAAGACATCTTCCACGTTGGGGTGGCAGGTGTTGTCTTTCAGTATCCTCAAAATCGCTACCCTCTGAGGAGTTATCCTGTAACCTCTACTCTTCAGAAGAGCGATCGTCTCTTCAATTTCCATCAGTCAGGACCTCCAAAATACGTTTTATTGATTATACAATAAAATCCAGAAGATTATGAGAAAGCTTCTTGAAAAGCTGGTTTATCGTGTGGTATATCTAAATGTTGCCGGAGTTTTTTCAGTGAAGGTTATCGAGAATCTTTCTTAGCGTGGCCGAGTCCACCATACCCAGAAGGCTCAGGGCTGATGTGCTGGAGATCTTTTCAAGAGCGTAACTGAAGCCGTTGCTTTCTGCCATTTTTATGGAGAACTGCTGCAGATTTTCCGGTTCGCTGTTGAAGGAGAAGTACAGGATCATTTTTCCGTAACTGGGAGAGTACATCAGAAGGGTGTACAGATATGACCTTCCGTCGGTCGCGAAATCCATGGAGGACCACGAAAAATACTCCTCCATCATCGCCTCGGAGAGATAGACCGGAGGTCTGACCAGGATCATGCCTCTGGTCGCGTTCGTGAGTCTTGCAAGTCCTTCGCCGGAAAGATCGGAGTAGTTGCGATAACTCACGCTGACTGTATGGAAGGGGTAGGACTTTACGAGCTTCAAAAGGCGATAGCCACTGTCGAAAGTGACCTCCATGGTCAACCCGCCGGAGGAGAGAGTGATTTTGGTGCTGTTGGGAAGATCGAGAAACAGTGAGATAGTGTAATTTTTGTTGTTGAAGATATCTATAAGGTTGTCCTCCGAATCTTTGAGATTAGTTAAAGGCTCGAAGGCCACCTCTTCATCGGAAAATATCGCGAACTGACCGTTGTTGTTTCTCACCCAGCCGAATTCACCTTTGATCGAGGAATAGGAAGTAACCAGTTTGTACGGACCGGATTTTACCACCTTTTCGCTTCTTGCCAACGTTACTATGCCGCTCTCCTGAACAAACCTTTCGACCTCGTATGAAGAGTTCTTCAGATTGTTGATCAGTTTGCTCAGCTCTTCAACCGCGTCCTTTCCAAAGGCCAGCCCAACCAGCAACAACAGAACTATCAGGATGGACAGCTTTTTCATGGTGATTTCACTCCTTCTGTGTCCGAGGGTGTGTCAAATCAATAAGTGGTGTTTATACCCGAAACCTCGAAATTGTTCTGCTCTGGCCTGGAGCTCAGGAAACCCAGAGATCTTTCCATTTCGCTCTCCATCATAGCGACAGAGTTTCTATTCTGCGTATCGACCGTCGCCAAAAGATTGACCTTCAGTCTCTCGTTCAAACCGCTGCTGTAACCCAGTACGTTGGCCAGTTGATAGAGGTCTCCCTTTCTCTTCACGAGGATCGTGTTGTTGGTGAAGAAGTTGACGGAGAAGAAGCCCACGATCATGCAGGCCACCACGGTTCCCAGCATTCTGTAAGGTTTCGTCTTCATCTTCTTGATTTTCGCGATGACCCTGTCCCTGGACTGGTTGGAAGGTTTGTAGCAGCATTTTTCCCTGAAAATCATCAGGGCTTTCGCGTACTCTTTGAGTTCCATTTTCTCTTCTACCCTCAGTTCCTCGATAGGGATCTCTCGATCCATGACGCGCACAAGTCTTTCATTGTCCAATGTACCCTACCTCCTCGAGAAGCTCTTTAAGACGCTTTCGGGCATAGTGCAATCTGCTTTTAACGGTGCCTACCGGTTTATCCAGTATCTCGGCGATCTCTTCGTACGAAAGATCGTCGATGTCTCTAAGCTTTATGAGCAACCTGTCGTCTTCAGAGAGCTTCGAAACGACGCTCATGAGCTCTTCGAAAGACATCTCGTCCATGACCTCTCTGAAAACGTTGGTGGATGCCGGCGGTTCGATCGATACTTTGTCCTCGCTCTCGAGAAAGTCTGTAAGAAATTCGTTGTTTCTCTTTCTTTTGGACAGAGTATCTTTGCAAATGTTGACGGCAATTCTGTACAACCAGGTCGAGAGCTTGGCGTCGCCGCGAAACTTTCGAATGTTCCTGAAAACCTTTATGAAGACCTCCTGAACTACGTCTTCAACATCGTCGTAACCTAGATAAGACTTAATGACACTGCCCAGTCTGGGAGCGTAATCGTCGTACAGAACCTCGTATGCCCAAACCTTTTTCTTCTTCAGACCGTCTATCAGCTTCTTCTCGTCCAACCAGACCACCCTAATCTGTCTTATATGACGTCACAAAGACGTTCGGGGTTCAAACAATCTCATACCAATTATACTCATCTTTAGTCGGAAAGTCGAAAGAAACCTCCTGAGAGTTTGTTAATCAAACGTTGTGTGATGAAATCGCGAGAGCTTTAGGCTAAAATCAATTGGAAGATTTATAAAGGGTACCAATAATTTTTGTAATTTCCTGCGGAGGTGCGATTTTGAAAAAAGAGGAAGCTAAGAAACTCTCCGAACAACTGGTTTACAAAAGAAAGAACTTGTGGTTATCGCTCGAGGGCGAAAACGTCTTCGCTTACGCGAAGGAGTATATGAAATTCATCGACAGGGCAAAAACCGAGAGGCTTGCCGTCGATTTCCTTGTCGAGTATCTTGTGGAAAGGGGCTTCAAACCCCTGGAAAGTCTCGACCGGGTCGAGAAGGGCGAACGTGTCTATATAACCAGGGATGGGAAGTCTCTGGTGGCCGCCGTCCTGGGCGAGAACCTCGCCGAGGGGATCGACATGGTCACGGCCCATCTCGACGCCCCCAGACTCGATCTGAAACCCTATCCCCTGGTCGAGGATTCCGAGCTGGCGATTCTGAAGACACATTACTACGGCGGCGTGAAAAAGTACCAGTGGCTGAACATACCCCTCGCCTTCGTCGGAACGGTCGTGAAGAAGGACGGAACCGTAATAGACGTGTCGATAGGCCTGGACAGTGGGGACCCGGTCTTCGTCATATCCGATCTCCTTCCGCACCTGGACGGTAGAGAGGGGGATTTCAGGAAAGTCTTTCAGGGGAAGGACCTGAACGCTCTTTCGGCTTCAATTCCTGCGACGGAACCAGGCGAAATCGAAAACCCCGTTAAGTTGACGTTCCTGAAGCTCCTCAACGAGAAGTACGGAATGGTGGAGGAGGATTTCTACTCGGCCGACTTTCAGCTAGTACCGGCCTTCGAAGCCAGAGATATAGGTCTGGACAGATCGATGATCGGCGCCTACGCACATGACGACAGAGTCTGTTCCTACACTGCGTTGACGGCCCTTGCCGACCTTGTGGAATCGGCAGTGCCTTCCAGGACGACGATGGTACTCCTTTTCGACAGAGAAGAGATTGGTAGCGAAGGCGTGACGGGTGCCAAAAGCCGCTTCTGGGTGACCTTCATAGAGAGGCTGTTGAACCTTTCAATGATCGACGAAATGTATTCCATAGATTTTCTGCTGGAAAGATCGAGAATGCTATCGGGAGATGTTGCGGCAGCTTTCGACCCGACCTTCAAAGACGTTTACGATCCGGTCAATACGGCGAAGCTCGGTTACGGCATCGCCATATCCAAGTACACCGGTTCAAGAGGGAAGTCGGCTACCAGCGAGGCCAGCGCCGAATTCGTCGGCAAGGTGAGGGCACTGTTCAACAGAAAGGGGATACACTGGCAAAACGCTATGCTTGGCGAGGTCGATAAAGGGGGCGGCGGTACGGTGGCCAAGTTCTTCGCCGAAAAGGGCGTTACCGTTCTTGATGCTGGTGTCCCTGTCCTAGGAATGCACTCGCCGTACGAGATAATCTCCAAGGCCGATCTTTACGAAACTTACAGGGCCTACAAGGCCTTCCTGGAGGGGGACGATGTCTGAGGACTGCTCGCCGGATGCCATTTCTTGCTGGATGATCGAAAACTTCAAGCATGATCACGGTTACAGGGAACCGTTCAAGGTTCTGATAAGCACCATACTGAGCCAGAGAACGCGGGACGAGAACACAGACGAAGCTTCCAGGAAGCTCTTTTCTGTCTTTCCTACTGTGGAGTCGATCGCCGCGGCGAAACCGGAGGAACTTTACGGGCTTATCATGCGATCGGGCATGTACCGCCAGAAGGCCGAACGGATAGTGAACTGTGCCAGAATACTTCTGGAAAAGTTCGACGGCCGCGTCCCCGACACCATCGAAGAACTGACCTCCATACCCGGCGTCGGGAGAAAAACGGCGAACATAGTTCTGAACATATCCTTCGGGAAAGAGGCTCTCGCAGTCGATACGCACGTCCACAGAATATCCAATAGGCTTGGCTGGGTCAAGACCAAAACCCCAGGAGAGACTGAGTTTGCGCTAATGAAGATCATTTCGCCGCATCTCTGGGGGCCGGTCAACGGTTCAATGGTGGAGTTCGGCCGCCAGATATGCAGACCCGTAGGTCCCAGATGCAGGGATTGCGCGATCAGCCGATGCTGCGATTACTACGGCCGGATCTCGAAAGAAGATATCCGGCAATAGCGACGGCCAAGATGACCATCAGCCCGAGTATCGAGCTGAGAAACCGGGCCTCCAAAAGGTAGCGGCTCCCGTTCAATCTGTATATGGCGACCGCAAAAGTGGGGAAATCCTGTGCGCCGAGAATCAAAGAGCCGCCGAATTCGCCCATCGAAATCGCGAAAACGACCGTTCCTGCATAAAACAGCGTGTTTTTGAAAAACGGGAGAATCATATATCTGAGTTTCGCCACCCTCGATGCTCCGTCGAGGGTGGCCGCTTCCAGAAAGTCCAGCTCGGCGTTCTGCACCTGACCGTTGATATAGTTCAACGAAACGGGAAGCGCCACCAGAGAGTATAACAGCAGCATCAAAAAAGGAACGGGGAGAAAGTCGAACGTGGTGAGATAGGAAATGGCCATCATGGAAGGCGTAACCGAGAGAGCCAGGAGAGAGACTATCTTCAGCTGCTTGGCCCCCCCACGGATCTTCCTGGCCGTCCATGCAAGATAAAAAGTGATCCCCACGGTCGTGACCGACGCGACCGTCGATAGCGATAGAGAATTGAAGACAGTTCTTGCCAGTGAGGTACCTATTAGCGGCAACTCTCCTTGGAAGAGCCGGGTTACTCTTGCAAAAATGAACTCCCCTCTCGCCGGATCGTAGAAGGAACTCGCGAAAGCCCCGAGAATCGGCACCCATTCGAAAACAAGAAAAAGCATGGAGTAAAGTCGCGTGACGTTCTTTTTCTCTATATACTGTTCACCCTGCTCAAAGGGGATTCTTCTTTCGGAGATGGAGATCAGCACACCGAAAAGCATTATAAACGCGAATTGTATCACCGACAGCGCCACGGCCATTTGGGGGCGTCCAAGGAGACGGAAATACATATAGATGGAGACCTCGAGCGTGGCGAACTGTGCTCCACCGAGGATCAAAACTACGGCGAAGGAAGTGAAACAATACGAAAAAATCAGGAGTGCCGAGTTGACCAGCGCCGGCACTGCCAGGGGCAGTTCGACCTTCAGAAAGCGTGTCAATTTACCGGCACCGTCCATTCTGGCCATCTCCAGAAGATCGGAAGGTATCCTCTTCAAAGCGTTTCCAAGAATCAGTATCACAATGGGGGCGTTGTAAAAGACGTGGCCCAGCAATATCGCACCGAATGAGTAGAGTATCTGAAGCCTTTCGAAACCGAAAAGTGCCAGTGTTGAGTTCAAAAGTCCGTTCCTGCCGTAGATCGCCAGAAAGCCTATGGCCATGGAGATCCCCGGAAAGAAGAAGGGTATATAAGTCGTTAACCCAAGGAGCTTCGAAATACGGGACCTGCTTCTGGAAAAGTATATGGCCGCCGGGAGCCCTGCCAGAAGCGCCAGAGAGGTGCTCAACACCGCCTGCCTCAGTGTGAAGAGAGTTATGCCGTTGAAGGAAGGCGAGGAGACGGCCTCACCAAGTGAGTCCAGACCGGAAAGCCCGAAAGAAACCACCAGCGGAAGGAGGATCGCAACCGCTATCAGGAGAGAGAGAACCGTTGGCACGCTACTTTTCGTAGATTATTTTCTCCCATTTTTCGATCAATTCCTCGAGCTCTACCCCGGAGGGCAGCTTCAGGATCGTCTCGGGCTTTACGGCATACTGGAAGACGGCCGGCATCTCCACCTCGATCACCGGGAACATCCACTGATTGAGCGGAATGTGCCTCTGAAAGTCAGGACTCAAAAGGAAATCAAGGAATATTTTGGCTTCCCCGGGTTTATCCGTCCAGCGCACGATTCCCGCGCCTTCGATCTGCACGTAGCCCTTACCCTGGGGAATTAGAACCGAGTAGTCTGCTTGACCGTAGTAATGGGCCGAGTACGCACCGTCGGTGGCGTAAGAGACCATTATAGGGGCTTCGCCGGCTTCGAACTTTTCGAAGGAGTCGTCCCATCCAAGCGTGATTGTCAGGATCGAGGGTTTTAGCGAGCGCCAGAACTGCTCGAAATCCTCCCCAAAGAGCAAGTATGTCCAGGACAGGAAGGCCAGTCCCGTGCTCGAGGTTCTGGGGTCCTGAAGTATCAACGATTTCTTGAACTTTACGTCCGTCAGATCCTGAAGACTCTCGATCCTTGAGGTTATCGACTGACTGTCGTAGATCAGCGCGATCGCTCCATAATCGTAGGGTGTCAGTCTCCAGAGGGGATCGAAAATTAGATCCTGGCTGATCAGATTTTCACTGCCGGCCGGTTTGTAGGGGAGAAATATGTCGGCCTCGAAGGCCTTTCTTGAAAGAAGGTTGTCGATTCCGATCACGACATCGCCGTCGAACTTCTCTCCCATCGAGACGATGTAATTTACAAGAGAGCCGGAATCGCTAAGAGTCTTGAGCTTCACCTCGATCCCGGTTTTAAGAGTGAATTCCTCGAAAGTTTCAAGAGCCAGAGGAACGAAGGAATCGTATGAATACACTACCAGAACCGAAAGACCGGCCGATGAGAGCAATAAAAGCAACAGGAGAGAAAGAGTTTTCACCGTAAACACCTCCACTTTCTAAAAAATAGCCGGAGGCGTCTCCCGAAGCCTTCCCTACGCCGGTACTAACCGGATCAGGTTCCTGGGGTCTGCACTTAAGCACTCTCAGCCTCTTGGGCTCCCCCGGCACCCAATTATATCACCCGCCAGTTGGTGATACAATTGCTCTGGAGGTGGTTATTTGAATCATCCGAAGGCTGCAATCCTTATCACCGGCGATGAGATAACGATGGGAATCGTGAATGACACCAACGGAGGTTACCTGGCTGAGACTCTGACCGCCATGGGCTATGAAGTCCAATCGATCGTCATCGTACAGGATAACGCTCAATTCATGATACGGGAGATGACGGGAGCGCTGGAAAGGGCCGATCTTTTAGTAATTACGGGCGGTCTAGGAAGCACTTTCGACGATATAACCCTGCAGACGGTAGCCCGATACGCAGGGCGGTCGCTGATCTGCGATGCCGATTATCGTGAAAGTCTAGAGAGGAGCTTCAAATCGCGCTTCAGGAGGAAGGCTCCCGCCGATCTCGAACGCCAGGCCTATACAGTAGAGGGCTCTACTATCCTGCCCAACGCCGTCGGAAGCGCCCGGGGATGCTTTCTGAAGATGGGGGCCAAAGAGATAGTAGTCCTGCCCGGTCCACCGATGGAGATGAAAGCCGTTTTCGCCGAAGCGATCAAACACATGAGCCACCCGGAGGCCCCCTTCATGCGGACCGTCGGGCTTGTGGACATAACAGAGCCCGAAATAGAAAAGACTCTCGAAGAGTCACTGGATAAACACGAAAATGTGAAATTCGTCACCCGAGTCAAATACTACACCGGACCGACGGTCATACTCTCGGGCCCGAACGAAGAACAGCTCGAAGAGATCGTTACTTCGCTGAGAGAGAAATACGGCGAGAACATCTACACGACCACCGGTGAGGAACTCGCGGACGTTGTGGTGAAGATGCTCGTCGAAAGGAAAAAGACGGTTTCGACGGCCGAGTCCTGCAGCGGGGGAAGGCTTTCAGCTATCCTGACCTCCGTTCCGGGCGTTTCAGCCATCTTCCCCGGCGGCATAGTCGCCTATTCGAATGAGGCGAAGGCCTCTCTGCTGTCGGTGAGAAGAGAGACGCTGGAGAGTTTCGGAGCCGTTTCCGAAGAGACGGCAAGGGAGATGGCCAGCGGAGTCGCCACCGTCTTCGGAACGGAAATAGGCCTTTCTGTGAGTGGAATAGCCGGTCCGTCGGGCGGATCGATCGAAAAACCGGTTGGACTCGTATGCACGGCTATAAGTTTTGGAAAGAGATCCTGGAGCTACACGGATCATTTCAGGGGCGATCGTGAAACCATTCAGCTGAGAGCGGCCCATACCCTTTTCAAAAGACTCTGGAGGATACTTTGGAAAGAAGATTATACAGGGTAAACGACCCCATTTCATGGATAGAGAAAAACCTCTCCTCGTTCGACAAGGTGCTTGTTATATTTCCAACCGAGAGAATGCTCGAATCTTTCGCTGCCGTTCACGCCAGAAAAGAGGAGGAAGGTTACTTCTTTTCTCACGACGTCTTTCCCTTCGAGGAGATCGGCACCTCGCCACGCATACGCGCCGAAAGAGTCTCACTGCTTTACAATCTCTCGCTGGGCAGGCTGAAGAAAGTCTTCGGTTCATTTCACGGCCTTCTCAGAAAGACCGTCCCCCTAGATGTTTTCAGCGAACTTACGATCGCGATACACAGGGGTGGCGAGCTCAAAGTTGATGAAGAGATCCTGGCCAGAATGGGCTATTGTAGAACTTTCAACGTAACCGTTCCCGGTGAGTTCTCGATCAAGGGCTCGATCACGGATATCTTCATTCCCGGAAACAGCCATCCGCTCAGGATAGAGACTTTCGATAGAGAGATCGAATCTATAAGGTTCTTCGATCCATCGACACAGAAAAGCGTCGAGAGACTGGACCGCGCGTGGATCACGCCCGCGGCTGAGAGTCTTAACACCCCCGACAACGAAGAAAGGGCCAGAAGACGAATCGAAATGGCCGAAAAGACCGTCGGCACACGCGATGAAACGCTCCTGGATAGAATGGACACCATGGATACCATCGCGGGAATATTCTACGAAAAGCAGACGATACTGCCCGATTACCTGAAGGACTACGCAACGGTTTTCGTCAGGCCGGACGAGGCCTTCGCCGAGTATGCGAGAAGGGAGAAAGAAACAATCGAGCTCCTTTCCGAGAGGCCAGTGCGCAAGTTCCTGTACATCAGGTACGGAGGAGTCTCTTCCGAGATATTCATGAAATTGGCCGATTACACTATCGTTTCGGATTCGACAGTCAAGCTTATACCTTATGACAGCGAACTGACCGAGACTCTGGAAGCGGTCAGGAGCGTGCAGAGGGAGAGAGAGGAAGAGTTCGTTCCAAGGGTACCGATCGTCGATTGGACGGAACTGGAGGAGGGCGACCTCGTCGTTCACAAGGAGTACGGCATCGGACGCTATCTAGGCGTTAGGACCATCGAAAACGTGCTCGGGGTGAGAGAGTACCTGGTTCTCGAATACAGAGACAACAACAAGATCTACGTTCCCATCGAAAGAGTCGATAGAGTACACAAATACGTCGGAAATTTCGACGGTGTACAGCTCAACTCGCTCAAAGGAAACGGTTGGGGCAGGCAGAAATCGAAAGTCAGGCAGGAGGTAAAGGCGCTGATCAGCGAGCTGACGAATCTCTACGGTTCCAGAGAAATCGTCAGGGGAATACCGCTCGCGGGGGATGCCGAGATGGAGAAGAGCTTCAGGGATAGCTTCCCCTACGTTGAAACCGACGATCAACTCAAGGCTGTCGATGAGGTCTTATCGGACCTTCAGAGTGGCAGGCCGATGGACAGACTCATAAGCGGCGATGCAGGTTACGGAAAGACCGAGGTGGCTATAAGGGCGGCCTTCAGGAGCGTACTCTCCGGCAAGCAGGTTGCCGTAATGGTACCCACGACAGTCCTCGCACGACAGCACCACGAGAACTTCTCCACTCGTCTCGCGCCTTTCGGTATAAGGGTCGAAATCCTCGACCGTTACAGAACGGAAAACGAGAGGAGTAGAATTCTAAGAAAGCTCAAAAAGGGAGAGATAGACGTTGTGGTCGGAACGCACTCACTGCTCTCCAAGGATGTCCAGTTTGCCGATCTCGGACTGGTGATAGTCGATGAAGAGCAGCTTTTCGGAGTTATGCAGAAGGAACACTTCAAAAAGCTAAGGCTACAGATCAACGTTCTCTCGATGAGTGCGACTCCCATTCCCAGGACCCTGTACATGTCCCTTTCTGGACTGAGGGACATGTCGGTTATTTCTACTCCTCCGGCCGGGAGAACCACGCCGGAAATTTACGTGGGATCGGTCAACGAGAGGCTGATCAGGACTGCCGTTTTAAGGGAAGTCAACAGGGGAGGCCAGACTATATATGTTCACAACAGGGTCAACGAACTGCCCGATCTTCTGTTGAGACTGAGGGAACTGCTGCCAGAGGTCAGCATCGAAATGGCGCACGGTCAAATGAACAAGACGGCCTTCGAACGGACGATAAGATCTTTCTACACCGGAAACCTCGACGTCCTTCTCTGCACGACCATAATCGAGAGCGGCGTCGATGTGCCCAACGCCAACACTCTGATAGTAGACGACTCGCATCGTTACGGACTGGCGCAGCTCTACCAGCTCAGGGGTCGTGTGGGTAGAAGCACCAAGAGGGCCTTCTCCTACTTCCTTTACGACGCCAGGAGACTTACAGAACCCTCGCGTGAGAGGCTGAAGGCGCTCAAGGAATTTTCCGGTGCCGGGAGCGGTATGAAGCTGGCGATGAGGGATTTGGAGATAAGGGGTTTCGGAACGCTTCTGGGTGCCGAGCAACATGGCAATATCAACTCGGTGGGACTGTACCTCTACCGGGAGATGGTCGATAGAGCCCTCAGAGAGCTCAGGGGCGAGCAGGAAGTCGATATCCAGGACCGGGCTGTGGATACGGAGCTGAAGAATATACCTTTCGACATGGTCATCCCCGAAACCTTCGTCGCCGACTCCATCGAAAGGTTGAAGATATACCGCAGGATAGCGGCCTGCAGGGAACAGGAAGAGATCAACGAAATAGAAGCCGAGATGAAAGATAGGTTCGGGAAGCTCCCCGTGCAGGTAGAATCGCTTCTTACGGCCTCGCGCATAAGGCTGGGAGCCTTCAGGCTGGCTATAAAGGCCGTGGAGTACGACGCACATTTGGAAAGAGTCCTGTTGACTCACGCCGAGAACCACGATCGCAACTCGATACGGTTGAAAAGAGAGAAAGTGCTCGTGAACGAGAGAGAAGGAAAGACGATGATATATCCGGTACCAGAGAGAAGATTGATGAGAGTTCTTCAGGAGATATTCCTTGGAGTTGAAGAGATTGTTCACTGATCCGATATGCGCCCTTGCGACAGCCAGGGGCGTCTCTGCGATCGCGACGGTCAGGTGTTCCGGCGAGCGGATACTGGAGAGGCTCCTTCCTCTCCTGGAGCGGCCCGATAAACCAAAACCCAGAAGGATCTATCTAACTTCCTTCAAGGCTAAGGGGGAATTCCTCGACGAGATACTCTTCGTGTATTTCCAGGCACCGGCCTCCTACACTGGAGAAGAGATGGTGGAACTCTCCTTCCACGGCAATCCGATAATCATCGATAGAGCTATGGAAGCCCTTCTCGAAGCGGGTTTCAGACAAGCTCTTCCCGGAGAGTTCACCAGGCGGGCCGTTTTGAACGGCAAGATCGATCTCCCAAAGGCCGAGGCTATAAACGCGATGATAACCTCGCGAAGCGAGACGGCTCTGGATGTGGCGAGAAGGAGTTACGTAGAGGGTATTTCCAAAGAGATCTCGATCTTCAGAGAAGAGATAATCCGGTTGCTGGCGACGATAGAAGTTGAGCTCAACTACCCCGACGAGGTCGAGACCGATTACAAAGACCTGGGTGAAAAGCTGAACGACCTTTCGGAAAGTATTTCGGCTTTCATCGAGAGCGCCAGCAAGGGGTTGAGGATCGCTCAGGGAATCAAGACGGTTATCGTGGGCGAGACCAACGTCGGGAAGTCCACACTTCTCAACGCGCTGCTCAGAAGGGACCGGGCGATCGTTTCCGATATTCCCGGAACCACCAGAGACACTATCGAAGAGGACCTGAGCATAAATGGCGTTCTCTTCAGAGTAATCGATACGGCCGGCATACGAGCCTCGAACGATGCGATCGAAGAGATGGGAATACAGAGGAGCCTGAAGGCCATCGAAGATGCTGACCTCCTGATACTTCTGAGCGATCCGGCAGGCGATCCCGGTTATCTTCAAAAAATCGACCTGGAGGGGAAGAGAGTGATCAGAGCAGCGAACAAGTCCGATATAAGACAGATCGACGGCGCCGGTTACGACGTCGTAATAAGCGCCAGAACCGGGCAGGGACTCGCCTCGCTCGAAAAGCTGATGGTCGAAAAGACCGTCGACCTGACTTCGATCGGAGAGCAGATAATCGTCAGCGCAAGGCAAAGGGTCTGTCTCCAAGAGTGTCTGCGATATCTTCACCAATCTTTAGAAGCCATCGAAGAGAGGGTGACAATCGACATAGTGAGCACGCTCGTCGAGAGCGCTGCCAAAAGCCTCGACGAACTTTTGGGAAGGAACCTGACCGAGGACCTGCTCGACAGGATCTTCAGCGATTTCTGCGTCGGGAAGTGATTGCATTGCTTTTGATGGCGATGATCGTAGTTGCGGCCTCAACCAGGCTCTTTCTCGGTCCACTCCCCTATTTCCTGACGAGTGTACCCGCCTTCGTTCTCTTTACCGTCCTCAGACGGAAAGTGCCATATATATCATTGGTAATCGCCCCTCTTTTACCGATCATTGTGGAATCGATCGCTTTGATGATGGCCAACTTCAGGGGAGGTTTTCTGGTTGGCGATATAGTCTGCCTGGTGACCGCGCTCCTGGGGCTGGGAGAGGAAAGGCCTAAAGAGAGGATGATCAGGCGTCTTGGTCTCTCCGGTAAAGGTAGCAGAAACATGGTCCTATCGCTCTTCTACACCTTCGGCAGGGTCGAGAGAATAGAGAAAGTCAACATGAGCCAGAGTTACGCCATGGTAAACGGAGGGAGTTTCCATTTCAGCGTGAACATACCCGGTTCCGGTCAGGTCAACATGGAGATACCCCTGGAGGATATCGAAGAAGTGGCCGTCCACCAGAGTACATCTTCGGGCGATCTGTATTATCCGTCTTTGAGGGATATGTTTCTGCCCGCCAGGAACATCAAG
The DNA here is from genome assembly GCF_900157305.1 of Mesotoga infera. Lineage (NCBI taxonomy): Bacteria > Thermotogati > Thermotogota > Thermotogae > Kosmotogales > Kosmotogaceae > Mesotoga > Mesotoga infera. Next base: position 2,533,861 of record NZ_LS974202.1, on the reverse strand, counting down.
CTGGTGGGAAAGCCCAAAATACAGGACTACTTCCTGGTGGTGAGAGTCGGCGAAGAAGCTTACACTTTCTACGAAGAGCCCAGGACAGTGCTTGAACTCCAGGAGAAGATCGAAAAAGAAAAGGAACTCCCCGGCCGACCTAAGCAATCGCCCGGCGAACCAACGGCTTAACCTCAAATGCACAACCCCTCCCCTTTCTCTCCGGCACTTCGTGATATAATTCCTGTTAATCGCTGCAAGCTTGTAAGGGGGTAGTCCTATGAAAGAACTGGGAACCAGGTACACTCCTTCCGACCTGGAGAAGAAGTGGTACTCATACTGGAAGGAGAACGGCCACTTCAAACCTAAGGGCAGTGGAAAGCCTTTCACCATAATGATACCGCCACCAAACATAACGGCAGCCCTCCATATGGGTCACGCACTCAATCTCATCCTTCAAGATATCATGACAAGGTTCAAGAGAATGCAGGGTTTCAGGGCTCTCTGGGTTCCGGGAGAGGACCACGCCGGTATCGCAACGCAGAATGCCGTCGAGAAAAACCTCGCCAAGAAGGGTATCGACAGGAGGAAACTCGGCCGTGAAAAATTCCTGGAAACTACATGGGATTGGACCAGGGAATACAGGCAGAAAATCAGGGAACAGATAGAGGCCATGGGCTGTTCCGTTGACTGGAGCAGGGAGCGATTCACCCTGGATGAACGATTGAGCCATGCCGTAAGAAAATCCTTCGTTCAACTCTACAAGGAAGGCCTGATATACAGGGGCAAATACATAGTCAACTGGTGTCCCAGATGTTCAACGGTTCTTTCGGACGAGGAAGTGGAACACGAGGACGAAAAGGGAGCCTTCTACCACATAAAGTATCCTATCAAGGGCAGCGATGAGTTCGTAGTGATAGCGACCACCAGACCGGAAACCATGCTTGCAGATACGGGGGTTGCCGTCTATCCCTCCGACGAGAGATACTTATCGTTGCAGGGAAAGACGGCCATACTGCCTCTGGTAAACAGGGAGCTTCCCATAGTGGCCGACAGGTACGTCGATCCGACCTTCGGTACGGGCGCGCTCAAGGTGACCCCGGCGCACGATCCGAACGACTTCCAGATAGGGATAAGACACAATCTGCCGCTGGTGGAGGTCTTCGACAAAGACGCGAAAATAACCGAAGCCGGCGGCAAGTACGCCGGTCTGGACAGATACGAGGCCAGGAAACAGGTGGTTAAGGATCTCGAGGAACAGGGTTATCTGCTAAAGATAGAACCTATGGTTCATGCAGTGGGAAGGTGCTACCGTTGCGACACGGTAGTCGAACCCTCGCTCTCGGACCAGTGGTACGTGAAGGTCGGACCGCTCGCCGAGAGGGGAATAAAGGCCGTCGAAGACGGAGAGGTCGTCTTCTTCCCCGAAACCTGGAAGAAGGTCTATCTCAACTGGATGAACGATATAAGGGACTGGTGCATCTCCAGACAGCTCTGGTGGGGCCATCGCATCCCGGTCTGGTACTGCGACGAGTGTGGAGAGGTCATAGTTGAGGAGAACGATCCCGAAAGCTGTCCCAACTGCGGCTCGGGCAAGATCCGGCAGGATGAGGACGTACTCGACACCTGGTTCTCCTCACAGCTCTGGCCATTCACGACGCTGGGCTGGCCAGAAGAGACGGAAGATCTGGCGACTTACTACCCGACGAGCGTCCTCATAACCGGCTTCGATATAATTTTCTTCTGGGTGGCGAGAATGATCATGGCCGGCTACCACTTCATGGGCGAAAAACCCTTCGAACATGTGTTCATAAACCGGCTGATAAGGGATAAGACCGGACAGAAGATGTCGAAATCGAAGGGGAACGGCATCGACCCGCTTGATGTTATAAAAGAGTACGGAACGGACGCGATGCGCTTCACGTTGGCCATTCTGGCGGCACAGAATCACGATATAAAACTCGACATAAGGTTTTTCGACATATACAAGAAGTTCGCCAACAAGATCTGGAATGCGGCCAGATTCGCCATAATGAACCTGGAAGACTTCGAATCCCTGGAGCTTGAAAAGGCAGAGCTGGCTCTCGAAGACCGTTGGATACTCTCGCGTCTTCAGAGGTCTCTGGAATCGATGACCGTGAGTCTGGAGTCCTACGACTTCCCTGCCGCCGCCAAGACGATATACGCTTTCTTCTGGAACGAATTCTGCGACTGGTACATAGAAAGCGCCAAACCCAGGCTTTACGAAGGGAAGGGCGACAGAAAAGTGGCGCAAAACGTGCTCGTCAGGGTGCTCGATATATCCCTTAGAATGCTTCACCCAATCATGCCGTACATAACCGAGGAGCTATGGCAGAAACTACCCGGGTCAGACGGAGCTCTCATAGTCGCCGACTGGCCGAAAGTCGAAGGAAATATGATCGACCCTGAGGCCGAAAACGCCTATTCTCGCCTCATGGATACGGTGAGGGGCATCAGGAACGTCAAAGCCGAGATGAACATCCCGCCTTCGACCAGAACCGACGTGTACTATCTGGGAACTCCGCTGGAAAAAAGCTACCTCGACCTCATAGCCCATCTGTCCAATTCCAACGCGATTTCTCTCAAAGACGGCAAATCCAGGGGCAGTGTCTCGGCCTGGGGAGACCAGTCTAACCTCTTCTACGTTGTCCTTGGAGAGATAGACGTACCTTCGGAGATAAACCGACTTCAGGCAAAACTTGAGAAAGAATGCAAAGACCTTGAAAAGACCGAAGTGAAACTGTCTAACGAAGACTTCCTTAAAAACGCTCCCGAAGAAGTTGTTCTGGAGAACAGAGAACGCCTCGTAACGAGCAGGGACAACATCGAAAGGATAAAAAAGATTATAGAAGATTTGAGATGAGTAGAACATACAGTCAGACCATAGATTACCTTTATAATTCGCGACCTTATGGACAGATCAAATACGGACTCTATAGAATAAGAGAACTCCTGGAAAGACTGGGCAACCCGCAAAAGGCCTGCCCAATCGTCCATATAACCGGAACCAATGGCAAGGGCAGCGTGGCCGCCACCATCGCCACAGTCTTAACGTTTCACGGTCTCAAGACGGGTCTGAACATCTCCCCGCACATAGTGTCCTTCAGAGAGAGGATACAGCTAGACGGGCATTTCATAAAGGAAGACGAGGTAGTACACCTCCTGGAAGAGATGCAGCCGGCTCTGGAGAAGATGGATGCCAAGGGTGAGGAGTACTCTCCCAGCTTCTTCGAAGTGGTGACGGCGATGAGCTTCATGTACTACAGGGAAAAGCAAGCCGACGTCGCGGTCGTAGAAGTCGGTTTGGGGGGCAGGTTCGACGCAAGTAACATTATCGACTCGGCTCTGGTCTCGATAATAACCAGCGTAGGCCTCGACCATATGAACATACTAGGCGACAGTGAAGAGAAGATCGCATTCGAGAAATCCGGGATAATTAAATCCGGCTGTCCGATCGTAACCGGTGTCACCCGTCCGTCTGTGCTCAGGGTGATCGAAGAGACGGCACGCAATTTGAACTCTCCGCTTTACGCGTACTGGCGTGATTTCAACGCGACCGGCAGGAGCTACTCCACCAACGACAATATCTTCGACTATTACGGCGACAGAACGCTGGAGAATTTGCATATAAATCTCAACGGCGAGCACCAGACAATGAACGCGGCCATATCGCTAAAGGCTCTTGAACTCTCGTTCGGCAGACTGGGTCTTGAAATGAGGGAAGAGGCTCTGAGAAAGGCGCTCGGGCAGATTTTCTGGCCCGGAAGGTTTGAAGTGATGCACGTCCAGGGCAAGGAGATAGTACTCGACGGCGCCCACAATCCCGAGGCGGCTAAGGTCCTCAAAAAGACCGTGGAGAGATATTACCCTGGCCAAAGGCTGACCATCCTCTTCGGAAGTCTCGACGATAAAGACTTTGAAAGCAACATCAGGGCGCTCGCGCCTGTGGCCGATAGGGTAGTGGTCTGCAGAGTTCCCAACCACCGCAGCGTCCATCCCGAGAACGTGGCTGGCGTCTGGAAAAGATACGCAAGCAACGTCGAGTACATAGATTCTTACCGGGAGGCGCTCGACTCCCTACTCAAAGGCGGGGAGAAACGGTTTCTAATTTGCGGTTCGCTCTATCTGGTGAGCGAGCTCAGGAACATCCTCACCGGAGTGAAGGAATATGCTGGAAGGCGTTGAGGGGAAGGTACTGGAAAAGCGGGAGACCGAAGTCGTAGTACAGGTTGGAGGCTTCTATTTGAGGTTGAACTGCACTCCCGGCACCCTGAACAGACTCGTGAAGGGAGAGACGGCTCTTCTTCTCACCCGCATGGCCTATTCTCAGGATAGACCTCCCGAGCTTTACGGTTTCGCTGAGAGGGAGGAGCTGGATCTCTTCGACACATTGCTCAAGATGAGCAAGATCGGCCCGAAATCGGCGATGAAGATCCTCTCGGCAACGACACCCTCCAGATTGCGAAGCCTCATTGCCACCAGAAATATCGACGAGCTATCAAGATTGCCGGGCGTGGGAAAAAAGACGGCCGAGAGGATCGTCGTCGAACTGGCCTCTGTGCTGAACATTGCCGAAGGCGAAGAGGAAATGAGATCGCTGCCTACTACTCAACGTTCGACCGGCGAAGATGCCATAATAGCTCTTGCCTCGCTCGGCTTCGATGAACAGCAAGCGAGAAGGACCGTCGCCGGTCTTCTCAAGAAAAATCCCTCGATCGATACACAGGAACTCATCAAAACGGCCTTAAAAGAGATCAGAGGATAGGGAGTTCTTCGTGTCGAAGTAAGATTTTTACGAGTTCGTATCCCGTCCGGTCGCCAGAAACACACAGCTTCCCGTCCTCAAAGACGGCGTTTTTGGCTTTCAAACCCTTCGAGGCCAGGAAGGGAATGCACGATCTTCCGCCCGGAACGGCGAGTGTCAACTCCCAGCCTTTATTTGTTCTTTCGATGGAGACGATCCTGGGCTGGCGGCTCTTCTTTCCCCTGTGCAACTGCGGTTCTACTGACATCAGGAGGAAGGGGACGCTGTACCTGACCTCGATCTCCAGTTCCCTGCCGCTCACCGGTCCGTCCGGCTCAATTCTGCAGGCGGTCGCCGTTCTCCGCCGGTAAACCTTGACCGGTCTTTTGCGGCCGTTTACGCTGAATTCTATCCTTCCGGCGTATGCCGGTATATGGGGAGTGAAGTAAACGGGAACCTCCCTCTTGAGTCTCAATTCGAAACGCTGAGTCACCCCTATTAATTCGCCCAGGACTACGGAAGAAGCGTAACGGAGATCTAGCGAGTTGTCTCCGAAGACCAGCGGCCCGGCTTCGAGCCTTCCCAGATTCGGCGGTATGGAAGGCCCGAGTCTCAACGTTCCCCTAAGAGAATCCGGTTCGAAGCCCAGTACGCCTTCGTAAAAGGGATGAAAGCCCATAGTTTCCGACCAGGCCTGGTGCGGGCAGACTCCCGAAAGCTCATAGGACTCGCCGTTGAGAACCTCCGGTATATAGCCTCCTGAGAAGTCCCTGCAAGTGTACAGGTTGGCCAGAGTGTGGTTGTAACCGTCGAGATCGGCTCCGATTTTGAACTGCGCCAGAGCAGCCCAGCCCGTGAAGAGGGGCCAGACGCTTCCCTCGTGGTAACCTTTGGGGTTGAAGATGCCCGAGCTCTTCCCGATTATCCTTACACCCCAGTCGGTAGAGAAGTCGTCGGTGGCGAACTCATCGAACTGTTCTCCGATACTCTCGCTCGACACAGCGTCGAAGATTACGCCCATCGAAGCCATGACGGTCCTGTAGGGCATCTGCCTTCCGTACCGGTCTATGCCGAGCGCGTATCCATTCGAAGGGTCGTAGAATTTTCCCAGTCCTGCGACCGCCTTCTCCTCCAAGGAGGCGACCGTATTTCGCAACTCAGCGTCACGGAGTTTTTCGGCCAGTTCCCCGACTCCCCTGAGGGCCGCCAGCCATATACAGTTGAGATAGAACGAGGCGCTCGCCCCGTAAAGCCTGCCCCCTTCGATCCAGCCGTGCCCGGCAATAGTGTTCTCTATTAGACCGTCCCCGTCTGAATCGGTTCCGGCGCAGTAATCGAGAGCCGCGCGCAGAGAGCCGAGATTTTTTCTGACGAAATCGAGGTCGCCCGTGTGCTTGACATATCTGTAAAGGGTGTACAGAAAGAGTGGTGTCGAATCGGCGGCGTCGTAGTGAACCACACCACTCGAGGTCAATTCGTGATAGATCTTCCCGTCAAGCCTCCGGTACTTGATCAGAAGTTCGAGATTTTCCCTCACGGTTTCGAAGTCCCCGATATCCAGAAGGGCCAGCGAACACCATAGACTGTCGCGGCCGAAATACCAGGCATACCCGGGTCTAGCGCTGAACCACCCCGGCCTGCTCGAAGCGTACCCTGCCATGAGGCCGGTTCCTATGCCGGGAGTGGCGGCCCTGAATTTGATAGCGCCCACGCGCGCCAGATCGAGAGCCTCGTTCAGACGGTGATCGTCGGTTCTCACCCTTCCCCTTTCCAGATAGGCCGTATAGAAGTTTCTGGCCCTTTCTATCTCTTTCTGCATATCGATCGATCGGGGGCACTCCTCGCCCGCGATGCTTGCGATTATCGCCATATAACCGGTCCCTTCGAAGCGACTCTCGAATCTTCCGGTGACCGACTTTCCGTCGTCGCCGATTTCTATCCTCACCGGATTCGAGTTGACTATTAAAGCTCTCATTTGACCGTCTTCGGTGAAAAGGCGGACACCTCTTTCGAAGACGGTGTAGAACCTATCGCCGCTGTAAGCTTCGTCCATGGGCCACATGATTCTCATGTCCGACTCGAATAAAACACCAATAGTATGTTCCCGTCGATCGTTCGGGTCTACCTGCACGAAGAGGAAGGGCTCCTTCAGACTGCTGAAGACATTAATTCTTCCGCACTCCAGTTTGAACTCCACTCTTTCGGGCGTGCAAAAAACCGACCTGGCGCTCAGAGGAAGTGGCTTTCCGTCGATGGAGAATTCCAGAAATTTTAGAATCCTGAAAGGGTGAGCCCAGACCTCTTCTATCCGCTCATCACTCATATTTGCCAGCAATCTCTCTCCGGAAGTACTCAGGTAACCGCAGGCATTTTCGACGGCGATGGAAGCGTCCGGCCAGATTATAACGGGAGAAAGCGAGGGAATCTCAGAATCACGGTCGAAGAAAACGTGCCTGCAAACGCAATACGCCTCGGTCCAGTATGATCCTCCCTGTCCACCACCCGACATGAATTCAAGAGTGTTTTCAACGAACTTTTCGACTTCTCTCCAGTATGGGTCGTCTTCACGCTCTAGCGGCAACAAGCCGCCGATCGAAAGAACGGGAAACCCTTCAAACGTGTGGAGCCAGATTAAAGCATTCTCTCTTACATAGCTTATATATCGCTTTTCCACAGCGATCACTTTCGCCGCATTTCCCCTGTAATAAAAAACGTCGGGCATCTTTTCGTACGCGTTGAGATGGATGCTGTAAAAGCCGCCGTGCAGCCCGTGAAAGAGCGGGTGACCCCTGTAAGACTGGAAACCCCTCTTATCCCACGGAGCGTCGCTCAAAGAGACTCTCGACTCTTCTATCGCTCCTCTCTCTTCGATACCGATCAACTGGAGAGCCTTCACGGCAGAGCCGTAAAGCACGACCGGAGTCCTGCCGATAGTTCTAGATAGTATATCTTTATCGGGTACTGTATCTATAAATAAAACTACATCATTTTTACTTACAGTATCTAAATCATGACTGACACTGTGTTTAGTTTTTGAAATGATTTTTTCCAGGCGGCTTTCACGTTTTCCCAGTATTCGAATCATATCGGCACGTTACCTATCTCGGCCAGAGTTCCTGGAGGGTGTAAACTGCCGCGAAGTTTCGGTGGGGTTCGTTCTGGTACCAGTACGCGACGGTCGCTATATCGTCTGTCAAAGGTTGGAAAGTTCCATCCGGGTACCAGCCGAGGGCCTGAACAGTTACCTTTATCGACTTTCTGAACCTGACTGGGTCGCATATGTGCCAGCGGTATAGACCGTGTCTGGGAACTTCTCCCTCCTCTTTTCTCCAGAGTGGGTAGCCACAAAAAGGCGCGGAGAAAGTCTCACCAAAACACCAGGCACCTCCGAAGTAATCCTCAGTTCCTGTCGTGCAGATGGTCGGATCTTCTTCCCCCTCAAGGAAGAACTTGACCTCTCCCTCTCCCCACCAGCCGTTCGAGAACTGCGTCCAGGCTGCGACCGTGCCTACATAGTGACCGGTACCGCTGACCCCGTCGAGAATTATGTGTTCAGGATTCTCTCGGGTAGTCATAGACCTCCGCCAAGACGCGTGAAAATACGCGGCACCCTCTGGAAGCTGGCCGAGCGAATAGTCGAACTGGTAGAAGAAATTCTGAACGGGTTTGGCCGCGAGATTCTCCAGTGTAATCCTCGCGCTCTCCCTGAAAGGCATTGGCCAATAGCAATTGAAGCCACCAGACGGATTCACAGCGACGGGCAGCGAGTTCACGCTATACCTCAAACCGTGCGTGCAGGCGAAGAAATCTCCCAGGGGAGCTTCGACTGAAGGAAAGGGTTCGCCGTCCCAATAGAATCTTATGAGGCAACTTCTGTAGGCTTTGCTATCGACGGTCATCCAGATATGTCTAATAGTTCCCGGTCCAGTGATTTTGGCCAGCTCAACCGTTTCACCCGGCTGTATATCTATGCAGGGCCTCACCTTCCAGCCCTTTCCCAGCCTTCTCGCCGGGCCGGAACCATTGGGATCTTCCAAGGCTCCCCCCGACACCCTCCCATAGGGGTTTTCGGCCGATATGGATCTTGACAGTTCGTTTCTCAACTGGCTAAGATCTTCTAGATTGAACATGATATTTCCCTCCGAAATTCATTTTCACTTGTCGAATCCCGATGTAAGCCTTATCCCCTGTACTATCCATTTCTGAGCGATGACGTAGATAAGGATCATGGGTATCGAAGAGAGCGCTGCCGCGGCCATCTGCGCCGGATAATTGGTCGTGTACTGCGAGGAGAACATGGCCACTCCCACTTCTACCACCCTCATTTCCTTGCTTCTGGTGACTATAAGAGGCCAGAAAAAAGAGCGCCAGGTTCCCAGAAAAGTGAAGGTGCCCACCGTCGCGATGACCGGTTTACAGAGAGGCATGATGATCCTCCAGAAGATCTGCCATGTAGAGGCGCCGTCTATCCTGGCCGCGTCCTCTATACTGCTGGGAAGGCTGAGCATATACTGCCTCATCAAAAACATTCCCCAGATGTTTCCAAGAGCCGGAACGATCATCGCCCAGTAAGTATCCACCCAGTTGAGGGAGTGGAGAATTATGAACCCAGGTATCAGCGTTACGACGCCGGGCAGGAGCATGAAAGTGATGAAGAGCTTGAACATGAAGTCTCGGCCGGGAAAGTAAAGCCTCGAAAGCGCATACCCGCCCATGGCCACCAGTATTATCTGTCCGATCAGCACGCAGACAGTCACGAAAAGCGTGTTGAAGATGTATCTTCCCCAGGGCTGCGACTTCCACATCTCCACGTAATTCTCCAGGCGGAGGACATCGGGGATCAACTTGGGCGGAAGTCTGTACATTTCGAACTCTGCCATGAAAGAGAAGGAGATCATCAGTATGTACGGCAAAAGAGTCGATAAACCCAGAAGAATCAGAAGGGCCAAAATAACTATTCTGGTTATAATCGTCATGATTTTGTTGTCCCTCATAATCTCACTTCCCTTCTTAGAAGTACGCCTGCCAGCTCTCTTTACCGAAGAGCTTGAATTCGACGAATGTCAGAACGGCCAGCAAAAGGAAGAGTATCCATGACTGGGCGGCGGCGTACCCCATTCTCATATCCACCCATGCCGACTGCCAGATGTGGTAAAAAACGACGTCTGTCGATCTCAGGGGACCTCCCTGGGTGAGAACGTATATCGGTGTGAAAACCTGGAAGGATCCTATCACACTGGTCACCAGTACGAAGAGGCTCGTTGGCTTCAACAACGGGAGGGTTATCTTCAAGAAGATCTTCGATTTGCTAGCTCCATCGACGCTGGCGGCGTCGTAAAAATCCTTGGGGATACCCTGTAGACCGGCCAGAAAGATCAGCAACTGGCTCCCTATGGCCGACCATATACCGATTATCATCATCGAGATCAGTGCAAACTGCGGTGATTCAAGCCAAGCTATCGGCTTGATTCCAACCAGTCCGAGAATGAAATTGAGAACTCCGAAGTCACGGTTGAAGATCCAACGCCAGACTATGGTCGTCGCGACGCCGGCCGTGACGACCGGGAGATAGTAAAGGACTCTCAGAACTATGGATAGCTTACCCAGTTTGTTGACTGCGATGGCCAGAAGAAGCGAAATGAACATGCCTATCGGAACGTAGATTGAATAAACGGCCGTGTTTTTTAAAGCGTTCCAGAACTTGAAATCGCCAAAGATCTCTATGAAGTTTTCCAGCCCCACAAATGGTTTGGCGGCGTCCACTATGCTCCATCTCCTGAAGGCCAGAAAGAGGGCGAATCCCATAGGACCTACTGCCCACCAGATAAGATGGACCAGCGCCGGCATCAGAAAGCCGTAGCCTATGAAGGTTCGCTTTATAAGTATGCTTGATTGGATGTTGTTTATTATGAAGCCGCTCACGACAGCAATCACCAGCAAAGTCAGAATCATACCGATCGCGAAGAACTGTATCGAAAGCACGGTGTTCTCTCTGGACGTCTCCTCGTACAGAACGGTGGCTTCGATTCCAGAGATCTCTCTGGTCATGTAAGTGTGAAGAACGTCGTTAAGTTTCGCCGTTCCCTTCACAATTCCACCTTCGATTGCGGTTGAGGAGATAGTCTCGAGATTTGAAAGCCTCTTTTGGGTGAGGTTGGAGGCCAGGAGGGAACCTCCTTGACGCATCACAAAATTCGCACCGGTCGTCTCTCTGGATCTATCTATAAATTCGGACGGAGACTCCGGGCTTTTCACCTCTAGAAAGCGTTCTACGTCGCCGAACCATCCCCTGGAGTTCTTCAGGGCGACCGTTTCGCTGATACCTATTAGTGATTCTCCATAGATGGAGTAACTGAATATCGCGACGAGGACAATAGCGGGAAGAAAGGCCGTCAGGCCGTAAAGGAAGCGCGCGGATTTCTTCATCTTCGGATCCTTTTGAACTTTCTTGAAGTAAATATAAAGAAAGAAAAGCGCAAAAATCAGCGAGGCTATCCCGGAAACCCATATGAAGACGGCCAAAGAATCGATACTTCTCTTCCATAAGGCTGGCGAGGTCACCGTCGAGAAGAAGGATATGACATCCCAGTTATCGGAATCGTAGATCGCAAGGGCGTTAATTATCAGCTCACCGTTACTTGAATATATCTCCGCCGATTCCGGTCGTTGGCTGTTCATAGTTCTTCTGAAGAGATCGCCGAGCGTGGCTTTGTCGATTTCGGGCGCACCGGCCGGCGTCTTGAAACTGTTTTCATCTCCGTAATAGACCAGAAGCTCTCTATCGTAAATTTCGAGAGTATTCTCGAGCAAGTCGCCGAATCTGTTCAGAAGGACAACGAACACAGTGTCGTCGAGTGTCAGAATTCCGGCCTGGATGTACAGTTTATCATTGAATCTGGAAATTTCAGCCCTCGGTAGTCCGCTGGAGAAAGTCAGATTCTCGAAGAAAATCGAAGATGGCAGATCGTCGGGAACGGAGTAGCCGAAGTCTTCAAGCAACTTGCCATCGTAATCGTACAGAGCCGCGAAGACTATATCGTCGGATAGGTTTTCAACCACACTACCGGCAGCTTGTGGATCATCGACAAGCGGGTACAACGCGTTGTCTATATCAGCCGCAAGATTCAAGTAGTTGAGCTTTATGCTCTTGAGTAGAGAGGCCTCGTTTTCTCTAGCGTATTTTGAATAACCGTCCGCCGCGTATATATTGAGGATAGCGAACCCCGACAACATCAGAAGCGCTACGAATATAAAAAGACCTATCAGAAGCTTATTGTGCTTCAAAGCCATCCCTCCCGAATAAGGAAAGGAGCGGCGCGATAGCCGCTCCTCAGGAAAACCTGTTACTTTTCACCTTTTTCAATGTATTCGTCGATCGTTGCGGCGGCCCAGTCCATAGCCTGTTTTACGGTCTCACCTCCGACGTTCATCCTGTCGAAGGCCTCGGCCCACGTATCTTCGAACTGGGGTCTGTAGTACTTCGTCAACGAGCCTACCGGTACCCGGGCGTAATCGAGCATGCCTATAAAGGTAGAATCCAGCGCGTCCTTGGCGGCCTGTAGTTCAGCGATGCTCCTGATGGCCGAGATCGCTAGTCCTCCTTCGAGGCATCTCTTGGTCTGTGCATATTCGCTCGACAGGAAGGCGGCCAGCTTGGTAGCACCAGCCTTGTCGGCTACGTTCGATGGCACGGCCCAGCCAGAAGCGTAAGTGACTGTTGCTTTGCTTTGCTCGCTGGCGTACGGTATCGAAGCGCCTCCAACCTTGAGATTGGCACCTTTCGCGATCTGGGATTTTATAGAGACGTTGAACCAGCGTCCGGTGATCACCATGGCAACCTTGCCGGTATAGAAGAGTGCAGAGGTTCCGCCCAAAGAGCTGGCTTCCTGTGGTGTAGGCGCATAGCCCTTGGCGAGGAGATCCATGTAGAAACTATAGGTACCGACGTTCACGTCACTGTTGAGATATCCCGAAGTCTTTGTGAAATCAGGGCTGAAGACCTCTCCACCGCCTGCCCAGAGGATCGGCACTACCACGCCTACCCAAGATGGGAAGGCGAAGCCCCAGACATCATTCTTTCCATCGCCGTCGGTATCCTTGCTAAGCTTCTTGACCGTTTCGGCGAACTCCTCCATCGTCCAGCCACCTTCCGGCGGATAAGGGACTCCGAACTGGTCGAAAACGTTCTTGTTGTAGAAGATGCCTATCGGGCTGGTGTCTTTGGGAAGGGCATAGAGACTCCTGCCTGACCTGAAGATATCGACGAGAACGGGGAAGTACTCATCGAGGTTCGTTCCGCTCGCACCCTCCCTGCTCAGTCTATTTATGAAGGGGTTGATATCGGTCAGGTATTTGCCCTCCACGAAGGCCGGGATCATTTCGGCATCCAGCAGTATGACATCGGGGGGTGTTCCGGCGCCAATGTCTGTTAGAATTTTCTGGTAATAATCGCCGGGAACCGGTTCGTAAACAACTTCATATTCCGGATTTAGTCTCATGAATTCTGCGATGATCGCCTCGTCAAGCGCGGCTTCTTCGGCGCCCGCCCAGGTGGTTACCCTGAGTTTTGTCGCACCTATCGCGAATGAAGAGAGAATCAGCAGAATGACTACGATAAAGAACCTTGAATATCTTGCCCTATCCATACTTCCACCTCCATTTTCTTTTTCCCTGTCCGCTATTTAAGCGGCCTATTCAAAGCCTATTTATTGTCTTGCCGTTGTACTCAGCCTCGAAAATGCCTTTACTCGATCTTATCCTCAGCTTTTTGCCCGCGATCGTCAGGTTGTCGAGTTCGAAATCGATGCCGAAAGGGAAGGGATCAAGCGTCAGGCCATTTTCGGTGAAATCGATTCCGGCCAGGTATCTGAAGAGCAGATCCACTACCCATGAGTGCTGGTAATCATCGACACCCCTGTAAACACAGGCCTTCCCATTGAAGGGATTGTAGTGTTCGAAGCAATTGGGCCTTTCGATGTCGCCCTCGTAATACATCATCTTTATGAACTTTTTCACCAGCTCCACGGTCTTCTCCCTGAGCAGTCTATCGTCGAACCTTCTGGCACAAAAGCCCAGAACATCTACCATGTGGCTGTTGGTCATTGGCCAGACCCTGCCGTTCCACGGGCAATTGTGGCGTTTGCCCTTCCACTCGGCCCACTGGCTGAAGAGGCGATCATCGACGCTCGTGGATACGACAGGATATTCCGTCCAGAACTCATCCGGATTGAGCAGGTGCTTTTTGAGTCCCGGCAGATGAGATTCATCTACTATATCGGTCATATACGGATAGAAACAGACGGCGGCCTTCACGCCGGTTCTCTTGAAATCGACGGGATTCACATCGTAAAAGATCTCTTCATGGTCGTCCCACATGAGCTCGAGTACAGCCTTTTTCGTCTTTGCGGCACTCTCTTCGAAGAGCTTTCTCTCTTCTTTCAGCCCCAGAAGACCGGCCATCCAGGCTAGAGCCTTTTTCAGGTTGTACACGTAAACCGTGGCATCGACGCCCTTGAGACGTATGTTGTTTATCCAGCCATACCTGTCGGCCATAGGATCTACAACGGTGTAACGGCTCATGTACTCCTGTCCCGTTTCGAACTGGTCCACCACGTCGTATAGTCCGCTGTTCTCTCTGTCCCTTACCCTGTCGAAATACCCGAGATACTTCTTCATGGGGCCGTAGATACGCTCTATGAAGAATCTGTCCGGGTGTATCCTGTATAGTTCCATCACCGCTCTACCCCAGTCTGCATGGTAAAAACCGTTCTCCTGCAACTGGTTGACATATATATGCCCGGCGAAGGAGCCATCGTCCCTCTGGTTTTCTATGAAATTCAAGAGACTCCCCATTGCCACCTCTGGACTGGCCGACCATCTGGTCTCGAGCATGTGACACTGTGCGCTGTAAGTTATGAAGGCCCGGAAATAATCCAGTCCCTCGGCTATAGCCGGGTGTTTCATGAAGGATTCGTTTACGCTGCTGGTGAAAAGCTTGAGACCGTACCATCGGTAATAGTAGTATTTCTGCAAATATGGCTCTCCGATCGAAAATTGCGGAAGTGATCTGAAGTACGACTCCCAGTTTCTACGGCTCTCTTCTACAGGGTCGCACGCGAGGGATTTTCTGGCTGCCTTCACGACTTCCTCCACATCTGGGGCTGCGCCCAGTCCGCAGTTGAAAATCGCTTCGTTTCCAGGAGCGAGTTTCACTTTCCTGTACAAACCTATGTACAGCAAGCCCTCCCTGTTGATGCCGTTCGTATCGATTCTCTCGATCAATCCATCGTTTCCGAGCTTTTCGTAGAACGGGCTTAATCTGAAATTCGGGAGATTTCCCGTTCTCTCAGAAAATGATACGTTGTGGCTTTCCTTCCCTTCCAGAGCCAAAATCACGTAAGCGGGATAAGGTCTCCTCCTGGGCTTTACGAGTCTCTTCTTGAAAACGATACCGCTGTCGGCCACATCTATTATCTCCGTATCGACCTCGCTGTCGCTGTCGGAACATTGCTGGGCCGTCCAAACGACTATATCCAGCTCTTTCGCTTCCTTCGAGTTGTTCTTCAGGGTTACCCTGGACACCAGAAAATCCTCCTTCAGCAGGGCCTTCTCTTCAAGCATTTCAAGGTCGCCCGAACGGAAGAGGCTTCTCAATGTAGCCGGATTCCAGAGTTTATCGACACAGACAAAATCTACCGGAACTCCCCAATCGACAACGCTGATCGTGTACCCCGGATCGATCCTCAAATCGAAATAACTCACAAAATCCCAGGCGCCGGGGCGATCGAGGTGCAACGGAAAAGGGGGCGTCCAAAGAAGTCTGTTGCCACCGCCCAGGTACCACTTGTCTCTTCTCTCCAGCATCTTCAGGACATCAATCTCCATCTTTCTTCACTCCCGTGATCGAATGCTGCAAGTTCTGCGATTTCGGTTTATAACCGGTGAGGTCCATAATGTCTTTCCTGTCCAGATTTATTATTCTGTCGTAAATCTCCAGCGCCACATCAAGATTGCGCTCTCTAATCGCCTCGTAAAGATCCCTGTGTAAAGGCAATCCCGCGTCGCCGAAAGTGTCCAGTCCGAGGGGGGACTTCCATAGCACTTCGAGTCCATCGAAGACCACATCGAAGACTTCCCTGAGGAAGCGGTTGTGTGAGATCTCGAAAAGCTTTTTATGAAAGCTGGCGTCGGTATCGCCAAGATTCTCTCTGGTAGCCATCGCCCTGGAAAGCCTGTCCATACAGAGCGATAACTCCTCAATATCGGTCGAACTCGCGTGAGAAACGGCAAGCGCTATCGCCGATCTCTCGAGCGTGCTTCTCAGTTCGATCAGATCAAGAATATCTCTCGCGCTATCGGTCTCTATTTCGAAATTCACGTTGAAGAGTATCTTCAAACTTGTTCTCTTCAGAACGAAAGTGCCACTGCCGTGAACGGTTCTGGTAACTCCCTCGTATTCCAGCACCCTCAGCGCTTCCCTTATTATGGTCCTGCTGACACCCAGTCTGTTGGAAAGCTCCACCTCGCCGGGCAATCTCTCCAGATCTTCGAGGACTATCATTTTTTTCAGTTTGTTCACAACATCCGTAGAAGTGCGTTTCTTCGTCTTCATAGCTGTTTTCTACCACCTGTATTTGATTAGTTGTCCACTCACTGTACAACTTTATCATTTCGATTCTACCTTCTAAATCATCCACATCGAAGATCGTCTATGGACATTTCGGGGTATATACACGGAATCTGAAACGTTTACTCCAGAATAAGTCTTCAAAACGAAAGACAATGAATTAACTTGTTGACAAGTTGGTTCTTCGTAGTTTGGTCATGAGCCATAAGCATAGACCGTCCATCTGCTGCTCTAAATCAGTGTTCAAAGTCCTATTCAGAGATATTCATTGTCACCCATAACTTGTACAGCGAGCATCCGGGTTTTTTATTGAATCTCTCAATCTTTCGAACGGCTTTCATACAGAGTGCGTTGAGTTCGACTGGTATAGCAAATCGATACCGTTTAAATGAGGATATTTGCCGGAATCGTTATGAACCAATCGACGCGGTGAAAGTCTTATAAACTGTGTGGTTTTTTTTAGCGATTTCTGAGGGGAGATAGCAATGAAACGTACCGAGATTATATATCTCTTTTTGCTTTTTTCTGTCACTGTCGCCATCTCTTCCGGTTTTCTGGTTCTGAAGGGAGATTTCGGGGCTATTGTAGTCACGGGAAAGGCGGCAATTCGACGCGGAGAGAGTTTTTCTCTGGAGGTTCCCGTATCCGGTCTAGAACGTCCGGTTCTAGCTTATTCTCGTGGAGCCAGCCTTCTCGATTTTCAGACAGCAGAAGGAACGATCAGTTACCTCTTCATAGCCGACGACCCCGACGCCGTAATAGTAGTTGAATATAACGGCCTCTTCAAGGCCAGAAAAACCGTTTCGCTGGATTTCGAAGATTTCGTGGATGAGAATTTCGACGACTTTCCGGATATGCTCGTTCTCGATTCGAACGACGCCTGGTGCTTCAGGGCATGGTTCGTAAACATCGCGGCCTATCAGGCTATACAGTTCTCGGGCAGGTGGAGCAATCAGGAGAGAGACTGCTCTGGCCTGATAAGATTCGCGGCGAGGGAGGCGCTGAGGGTTCACGACGACAACTGGTTCAGGGAGACGGGAATAGACACGCGTCTTTGGTTTGAAAAGACCGGCATAGACCTTACGATCCTTCCTGATGTCGTCAAGTACAACTATCCGGCCATTCCAATCGTTGGCCCGAAGCTTTTCATCGATTCTAGCGGGCAATTCACTTACTTTGCCGATGCCTATAACCTCGTCAGGAGTAATATGGTATATAGGGGTAGAGATATCGCGTCGGCCAGACCAGGAGATATCATCTTTTTCCACCACCCCTCGCCTTCTACTTTTCACTCCATGATATACACCGGCGATGGATTGATCTACCACACGGGTCCCCTTTCGCCTGGCGATAGTGGCTCCTTGAAGGTCTGGAGTTTGAACGATTATATGAGAATGATGCCTTATCAATGGTTACCTATAAACAACAACGAATACTTTCTTGGGGTTTACAGCTTCAAGTGGTTACCCCGGATGTGATGGAGGGTGAAAAATGAAGAGAATCATAGTTCTCCTGCTCCTGTTAGTTTCCGCGATCACCACGGTTCAGGCGTTTCAAATCCAGCAATATAATTACAATTTCGACGGCTTTTTCATCGAAATCTACTCTCTGAACTATCTTCCGACGATCTATACCGATAAGAAAGATGGCTACATCGACATCAAGGTGTACAGTCTCGATCAAGAAGACCTGACCGGAGCCTTGACTATTGCAGATGTCAGGGTCTCGGGCGATCCGCTCTATGCGATCAGGCAGACCGTAAAAGAGAATCAGAGATTGACCCTTCCGGTTGATAGCATGAAAGGTCTCAGGCTCCTGGTCGTCACTTCCGAATCGAAAACGGCTAAAGTGATCACCAGCTACCGTACAGTGGGGGCACAGTTGCTGAAACACGAGCGTGGAGCGATGTTGAGGCTCTGGACGAGGGAGGATTCTATCTTCGTAAAAGATTTCTCCCTTTACAGACTCAGAGACGGTTCTCTCATAGGAAAGACCGAAAACGGGCTCTTCGTGTTTGATTCACTTCCTGAAAGCGGTGAGGCGATTCTGATTCAGTCGCCTAACGGTTCGCTCCTCTGGAAACCCGGGGAGTACGATTACTACCTGCCTTCCAAATACGTATCCATGACTTTCACAGACAGACCAGCGTATAAAGCCGGAGAGACCGTGAACTTCAGGTCTTTCATAAGGGAGATCACTCCGGAGGGTTATAAGATCCCGGTACTGGGTCCGGTGGAAGTCGAGATAACCGATCCTCTCAACCGCTCGGTGTACAAAGAGAACCTGATTCCCGACGAACTGGGCTCGATAGACTCGTCTTTCAAGACTTATTCGGAGATCACCAGGGGTTCTTACAGGATCATAGTGCGCTGGGAGGGGAACGAAGATTA
The DNA here is from genome assembly GCF_900157305.1 of Mesotoga infera. Taxonomy (NCBI): domain Bacteria; kingdom Thermotogati; phylum Thermotogota; class Thermotogae; order Kosmotogales; family Kosmotogaceae; genus Mesotoga; species Mesotoga infera. Next base: position 2,515,101 of record NZ_LS974202.1, on the reverse strand, counting down.
CTACTACTTCCAGATAGCCGACTATAAGAAGCCTACCTTCTTCACCACGGCAGAAGCGACCGGCAAAGTATTCAAGAAGGGTGAGGCGGTCAGTATAAACGTGAAATCACAGTACTACTTCGGCGATCCTGTCTCGCTGGGAAAGGTGGATTACACGATATACAAAGGCGGACAGTACATAGATAACGGGACCGCCAGACTCGACGGCATCGGCGAGACAGTCATAGGCTACAACGGCCCGCTAGATCCCGGTTACTATTACGCGGTCATAACCGTGTCCGACGATACGGGCATGCAGTCGCGCACCACTGTGGACTTCAAGATCGTGCAGGGCACCTTCGGTTTCGTCACCGAGTACACTCTCAACAACAAACAGCTGATGGCCAAAATAGAAACGCGGCTGAACGACGACACGCCGGTGTCTAAGACAATTGAAGTAAAAGCCTGGTACGAACAGAGCGTAACTCTTATCGATCAGGGCAAAGCCGTGGAAAAGAAAGTGAAGATCAACGTTGTCAGGAGAGAGATAACCACTGGAAGCGACGGTAAAGCAGAATTCACCATAGATCTGGGAGATGTGCCCGACGACAATCTAGTGTACATAGAACTGAGCGGTGCACCTTCCGGTGAAGCCGAAGTGACCGACAGATACTCCATATATGTAGGCTCTTACTACGATATTTACGATTCCCTGACGCTGGACAAGATAACACCGGCCGCTCCCGGTTCGAAAGTTAGCCTCTCCTTCTATTCATCCAGCGAGCTCGACCTCTGGATTATCGCCGATTTCTCGGGAATATTTTCCCAGTTTCCTTACCACGCGCTCGCCGGTAAGAACTCGGTTGAGGTCGAAATACCCGAAGGCTACGCTTACGAGAGTTTCGTGCTGTATATGGTTGGCTACAAGAACTACCAAATGAATTACAGCTGGATGATAGATGTCGATTCTCCCCTGAAGGACTACAGTGTGAAGTTGATCACAGACGAAAGATACGCGCCGGGAGAAAATGTTAATCTGAAGGTCGAGGTAACAGATCCCGACGGCAAACCGGCCAGCGTTGGATTGACGGTAGCGGTCGTCTCACAGGCCATGCTCTCGCTCTTCGAAGGAGATCAGGATTACTGGAAGGGTTCGCTCATGAATCCCTTCTACAGAGGGTTCGGCTCGATCACTCTGGTGGACCTTTATTATTCCCCGTATCCGACCATAGCCCGACTGGGCGACCTCCTCGAATCGCAGCCTCCGGCGGCCGAATCGAAGATGCTGGCCAAAGAGACATATGGAATGGGCGATCGCGGCGGTTCGGAAGAGGGTCTCACATCTGACGTTAAGGCCAGAAAACTCTTCAGTGACAGCGCCCTCTGGTCTGTTGGAACCTTCACAGATGAAGCAGGCCGGGCCGAACTTTCATTCGTAGTTCCAGAAGATCTGGACACCTGGACCGTGAGGGCTTTGGCGTCCGATAAGGGCGGAGGGTTCAGCTACGCCAGATCCAGTTTCGAAACATGGAAGCCGATGACCATCAGTAGCTTCCTTCCCGAGTTTCTCATAGCCGGCGATAAGGTGCAATTCGTCTTTTCTGTCAAGAACAACACCGATTCACAGATGCCAGTTCTTTCAGGCTTCTACGTGGATGGAAAAGTTATCGAAGAGAAAGGTTCGATTGTGCCGGGCTTCCAGAGCTCGACTTTCAAATACGAAGTGAATGTACCCGATCTTGAGGCTTCACAGAAAGACGAGAAACTCACTGTCAAGTTCGTCGTCGAAGGGAGCAGAGGCTCGGACGGCGTGGAATATGAAATACCCGTAAAGCCCAGGTTCACTTATGTGAGGTTCGGTGAACTGGACTTCCTGAATGGCGAGAGAACGCTTGAATTTTCAGCCAACTCTGTCGGCTGGATAACAGTCGCCTCCACGATAGATCCCATACTACTGGAGGCCATACGCTACCTGGTAGACTATCCATACGGCTGTGTCGAACAGACCATGAGCAGATTCCTGCCTGCCGTCGCCGCTTCGAAACTTCTCGAAGGGGCCGATGAAGCCTTCGCCGAGAGAGTGAAAGTCGTAACTGATCAGAGCCTGGAGAGACTGTACGGCTATCAGCATTACGATGGAGGCTGGGGCTGGTGGAAAGGCGACCAGACCGACGCCTTCATGACCGCTTACGTCATGTACGGTTTCTATCTGGCCATGGAAAACGGCTACAAAATAAACAGCGATGTTATCAGGATGGGTTACTCGGCCATGAAAGACCTGCACAGCTCCTCTCCCGACCCATTCCTGCAGTACGTGATAGCCCTCTTCAGCAGAAAGCTCAGAGATCCGATAAGTGCCATCGTCGATTACAAGGAAGATGTCCCTTCCATGATCCTCTCTTCGCTCACGGCCAAGGTGTTCAACCTAAATGAACGGGCGAAAAGCCTCTTCGATGAAGCCATGAGCTACGTGGATCTGGAAAGCGATAAACCGGTCAAGGGCAGCAGCTTCAACTATTTCTTCGACGAGACGGTGACTCTCTCCTTCCTGTTGAAAGCCGCCGTCAATCTCCAGATTTCGCCCGACGAGATCGGAGCTATCTCCAGAAAGCTCCTGACGATGGGTGACGGAAGTTACTGGTACAGAACGGCTTCAACGGCGCTAGCTGTTGCATCGCTGGCCTCCTTCAGCTCTTCTCTATCAAAAGATGCGGAGGTTTCCGCTACGGCCAATGGCTCACTCCTCGAGGCTGTAAGCGATGGCACTTCCCTTACATTCGCCATCGTGCCCGGTGTCATGACGATCAAAACCACTGGGCTCGTCGCAGTTTCGATCAATGGAGAGACAGCGGTCCCGGCCGGTGAGATAAAACCTTCCGAGAGCGGAATCGGGCTGGAAAGGATATTGAGAAGGAAGTTGAGCGTCCCGATGGATAACACTTACATTCTCACGACCCCCCAGCTAGATTCGCCATACGTTGTGGCTTCACTCAAACTGCTTTCGCCCGATGAAGTCGATGGACTCGAGATAGACGTCGCCAGGCAGCTCGAAGGGATGGCGCTCTCGGTAGCAGATGGTGAACTCATGCTCGGCTCGTACCACCTCGGACTGAAGATATACGAGGGCGAGATCATGGGCAGCACTCCTGAAGGTTTCGTGTTGAAGACGGTCGAATCCGATTACTATCTCAACGGGGTGGAGATATATCTCATGACCCTTAAACCCCAGTCGCCGGTAAAGGCCGGGGAGACAATTATTTCGGAGGTGCGCGTCAACATACCGGAAAACGCCCCTTACATAGTCGTGGAAGATATGTTGCCCTCAACGGGGATCGCGATCGAGGAGAATCCCGAGGGAGATATGCTGGGCTTCTCGAAATTCTATTATTACGATTACTGGTGGGGCTATACCTTCCGTGAGGACAGGTTCGACAGAGTGGCCTTCTTCTTCAGGTACAACGGTGAGTTCGTGACAAGAACGACCTGGAGAGTACTCACGACCGGTGAGTTCCTCATACCGGCCGTACAGGCATGGGCCATGTACGACGGTCAGTATTCGGCCAATACGTCGCCAGTCCTTTTAAAAGTGGAATGAAGAGAGTCGCGATCGTTTCATTTCTGTATGCCTCGATTTTTCTGGCAGGATATACAAGCTCCCACATCGGCTGGGACTCTCCCGAGCTGTCGGCTTACAGGAACGCTCTGGAGAGACTAACGGGTAGAACGGTTGTGGGAAATTACAACGTAATTATCGCTTCTTCGGCGGGAGAGTTTTCAAGGCTCTCCCGCCTTGGTTACTGGTTCGTGGCGGCCACACACGGGGAGACCATATATCTTCAACCGCTCAGCCTTATCCCCGACCTGGCCCGGACACTGGCTCACGAGATGTCGCACATCTTTTTTCAACGCTTCAACCTCCCCTATTGGCTGGAGGAGGGCTTCGTTTGCACGGTCACGGGCGAATGGGTCGGCAGGGAAGAGCCGTTGCTGGAAAACATCGAAGAGCTGGATCATGCAGGCATGGACTTCATGACATACAGGGCTTACAGCTTCACCTGCTGGAGAAGAGTGGGAGAATTGCTCAGACAGCACGGCTTCAACGAACTGGTCTCGAGATTCGTGACCGCTCAGTGAAGCCGGTCTGCTTGCCTGTCATACCAGAAGTCGTCTCGCGGTAGATAGAATACCGGGGTGGTGGATTTGGGTAGCGATTGCCTGAAGCGATGGGAATTTGCGGGTTTCTTTTTCATTTTTTTCTCGGGTGCACTGCTCCACTTCGCGTATGAACTGAGCGGAGAGAATGTTTTCGTTGGAGCACTTACTCCGGTGAACGAGAGCGTCTGGGAGCATCTTAAGCTCGTTTTTCTAACGGGCGTCATCCTCTTTTTTCTGGAAATCGGATTCTGTAAAGGCATTTCCGGAAGCTCCTTGCTGACCGGTAAAACGCTGGGCATTTACATAATGTGCGGCACTATCCTGGGCGGCTTTTACCTTTATACGCTATTCGTCCACCACAACCTGATTATAGATCTCCTACTGATGGCCTTCGCCATCTATCTGGGACAGACAGTCTCCTTCAAAATAGCCGCAACCGGAAAGACAACTGTGGCGACTGCCGTTGTGGCCGCCATTTTTTTGCTAGCCCTTGGGGCGATCTTTGTAGTTTTCACGTTTCGGCCACCTCAACTGGAGCCGTTCAGAGATTCCCTTACTGGTAGATACGGAATTGGATAAAGGTGATATTTTTCCGATCATCCCCGGAAGTGTTCGCATCAGGCGAGAATTGGGATCAATAACCAGAACGTTGTGCCTTGGTGTCTTTACACGATCTCGCCACTACCAGACCTTATGACCCTATACCCCATATTCGGTCGCCATAAGTCCTTTCACGTATCTCCTTTTCATGGGTGGTATAATTTGCGTGCATTTTAAACCCCGAGGGAGTGTGATGAAATTGGATAGAGTGATTGTTGTGGGAAACGTGAATGTCGATATCATAGCCGGATCGATCGACAGGTGGCCCGCCTGGGGTACTGAAGTTGGAGTGGATTCCATAGAGGTTAGAATAGGTGGACAGGCTGCAAACTCGGCCGTGGTGCTTTCTAGACTCGGTTTCCCGGTGGAAATCGTCACGGTAGCCGGCGATGATTTCATCGGTAAAGGTTTTAAGGCAAGGTTCACCGAACTGGGCATCGATGTGTCTGATTTCGAGCTGCTGAAGGGCAGGACTCCCTTTTCCATAGCCATAACTCACAGCAGTAACGAAAGAAGCTTTTTCAGCAACGAGAGCGTCATGAGATCCCTCGACGTCGATTTTGTGGCAGACAGGCTGCGAGAAACAAAGGGCGCCCACATTCTTTTTTGCGGGATCAATGTGCTCAGAGGCTTGCATGAAGATAAATTGAGATCGCTTATGGATGTACTTAAAGAAGACAACACCCTGTACCTCGATACGGGCTGGCCGACGAACGGCTGGGAATATTTCAGACCGAAGGTTAGCAACCTGCTCAGTTCCGTCGACTGGTTCCTGCCAAATGAAGCCGAATTCCTGTCTCTCATGCAATTGGAGTATCTGGAAGAGGCCGTTCAAATTTACAAGAGTGACTACACGAGCAGGGCTCTCATAAAAATGGGTTCCAGGGGTTCGATGCTGATGGGCAAGGATCAATGCGAATTTCACCACGCGGAGAAAACCGGTGATATCGTCGATACGATTGGCGCGGGAGATGCCTTCAACGCCGGATTCATTTCCGGCCTGGCCGGTAATGGAAGAATAGACATTGCCACCGCTCACGCGGTCGCAAAAGACTGGATAGAAGGCAAGTACAGAACGTATATTACCTTCTGATACCTGTTCTGGAGTGAAAGAGATTTTCGACGGGGCGCGTAACGATCGATCTGTGAGTTATAATATCTTCGAATAATCGATTCGGGAGAGACTGCCATGGTGAAAGTGGTTACCGATAGTTCCTGCGATCTGCCTTTAGAACTCATCGAGTCTAACCGTATCACTTTTGTCCCCATGAATGTCGTGATCGACGGCAAATCTTACAAAGAGAACATAGATATCTCGCCCCAGGAATTCTGGAAGCTAATGGGCGAAGCTAAAACGCTTCCCAAAACCTCCCAACCTTCCCCGGGCGAATTCGCGGATATCTTCAACTCAATCCAGTCGGAAGGCGATACACCTCTCTGCATAACCATATCGTCAAAGTTGAGCGGCACCTATCAGTCGGCCCAGGTCGGCGCACAGTTGAGTGGAAACAAAGCCGTCGTTTTCGACTCTCTCGCAGGTTCTCTATCTCATGGAATCCAGGTTATTATGGCTTCCAGAATGGCGCTCCAGGGAAAGGGCATGGATGAGATACTCCATGCAATCGAAGAGTATCGCAAAAACGTCAGGATCATTATTCCGTTGTTGACTCTCGAGAACATAATCAAAGGAGGCCGTCTCAGCAAGTTTCAGGGCAGTCTCGCAAATATCCTGAATATAAGAATAATCCTTCACGGTGTCGGGGGAGAGGTGAAACTCTACAAGAAACTCAGGGGTGCCAATCGTTTCAGGCAGGCTATAATAGACCTCATAGACGAAGCCTCTCGCGAGGGAAAAAAGCTCTTCGGTATCACACATGTTGACAACCGGAAAGATGCCGGTTACTTCGCCGACGAGATAAAAAAAAGGATCCCCGACGCCGAAGTGATTGTTGGAACGATGGGACCCACCATCGCGACTTACGCCGACATCGGGGGATTGATTCTCGCTCTTTGAAGGCTAACTTGCACCCTCCCTTACCGTCTCTTCGAAAGCGGGCGGAATCTTTGGAACATCTTAATGCTGTCTCACAGGTAAAGATACCCGTTGTTTGATAACGATCCTGCTTTTTAACCAAACCGTAGCGAGCCTTACAAAACTCGCCCGATCCATTTTGACGTCTAAATGGAAAGTCTGTCCGGGAGTTGTACTCGTTGGCCAATTCTATGGGAGTTTTTAGATCGGTGTTTTCGGATTTCAAAGCCTCTGCTTTGAGTCTGGCTACATTCTCTATCCTGTCGAAATTCGTAGTCGCTTCGCTTTCGATTCCGGCGGTGGCCCTTTTTCTTAGATCTCTCGTATCGATGCCAGTGAAGTCGAAATCGGGAAGCTGGGAGTTTTTCGAGTACTCGGGGAGCTTTCCTGACCTGGTTTTGGTGATGATCATTGTCTTTTTATGGCTGGTAGGTTTTCTGGTCGAGCAGAGCGGACTACTAATCATCGCTTCGGGAAAAGTCCGGGGAAGTGTTCCCAAAATCAGAGAGGTATTGTTTAAGGTTCTCAGAACCGCGCCAAGGATAGTTGGCCTTTCCTCCTTTCTGGCCGGCGTTTACACATTCTGTTTCGTTCCTCTTCTTACAGTCTTCGCTTTTATCACCAGAAAGATCACCGACTCCGGCAATGGTGAATATCCCTCTTTCTTCACAGGTTTTTTTGGCTGGTTGCTCGCTGCAGTTTCCCTACTGATTCTTATAAGATTGATGCTCAGCTGGCTTTTCACAATGCACTTCGGACTGCTCTGCCGAAAGAAATTTCTGAAGGCCCTTGGATCGAGCAGGAAACTTGTGAAAGGAAACAGAATGAGACTGGCGCACATTCTGGGGCGTTTCTGGCTCTTAACTGTGACGATACTTCTAGTATTTTCTTTCGCCTTCAGATGGGGCCGCGAACTTATGATCAGTTACAGCAGAGAACCGACATCTTTCAATATATTCAGACTCTCGCTCTTCGCTTCCGCCGAAACGGTTTTTGTCACAGTCATCTGGATAATCGTCGCGGGACTGTTTTCAATTCTGGTTACCCGCCTCTTCCACGAACTGGTTTCCGAAAATCGTTTTGAGGGGCTTGAGAAAACTGGAGTTTCTTCTGTGAAAGAATCGACGATTCAGAAAAGACCCTGGATTCTATTTTTGATAGGTCTTTTCGCGTTCCAGGCGACTTATTTCGATTACTACGGTAAGCTCATGGTGGAATCGGAGGTCGATCTTCCACTGGTTACTGCGCACAGAGGAAGTTCTTTGAAAGCCCCAGAAAATACCATGAGCGCTATAATTCGGGCCGTACACGATGGTGCGGATATCATAGAAATAGATGTACAGCTGACAAGCGACGGACATGTAGTGTTGAACCACGACAGAACGCTCTCCAAAGTTGCCGGAGTAAGTAAAAGTGTCCCCGAGATGACTCTGGAGGAGATAAAGGCGATAGACGTGGGGAGGAGATTTTCCAGAAACTTCGCAGGCGAGAGAATAGCAACGCTGGAAGAAGTTATCGAGTATATGAGCGGAGTCGATACGAAAATAAAACTCAACATAGAGCTAAAAGATTACGAAAAAACGCCCTCGATCGTTCAGGCCGTTCTCGATATCCTCGAGAAACATGAATTCACGCAGAGAACCATTATAACTTCTACTAGCAGAGTTCGTCTGGCAGCCGTGAGAGAGAGTAACCCTGCCATTCAGATCGGACTGATAGTCACTTACATAACAAAAGACCTCTGGTCGCTGGACGTAGATTTCTACAGCGTGTCTTCCACCATACTGAACGAAACCTTCATGATACGCGCGCGTTCCTATGGCAGAGATGTGCACGTTTGGACGGTAAACGACACCGACTCGATGATGCGCTACACGAGCTTGGGAGTCTCTTCCATAATCACAGACAGACCCGAAACGCTTTCACAGTTGCTGATCAGAAAAGCGCAGCTATCGATATTCCAGAGAAGGGTCCTCGCGGTCCTCTCGTCCTAAGTTCATCATTACCCACAAACTAGAAGTCGTTCCATAGTACGGGAAGACGACTGTGATAGAACAACTCTAGAGTTTGCAGCGTGTTGCGGGGCTTACGGGAGTGTACGTGTCGTGACGGCCGATTTTGAAGATTTGATCGGTCAGTATGACCACTTATATGGGGATATATCCCGAAAGGGTTCCCGTAGAGGATACTCTTCACCACGATCGTTTATCTTTCGGTGGTCTTTGGAGGGCTGTCTTTATACGAAAGCTGTTCGACTTGATTCAGGAACTGGCCGGACTATCTCGAGAATAATGGGGCGCAACGCCGTCCTTAACAACATCAGAACGGGGAAGGTCATCTGGATTTTCGAGAGGCTTGTCGTTCTGACTATCCTTACGGTCAACGTGAATAGGTATGGTGATCGCCGCCAAATCCTTCGCGAGGTTCAAACACTTCGATAGCAAAGTTTTCGCCGAATACTATCTCACAGGAACTCTCGCCAGCGTCATTCCACCGCCATAGGCGGCATTATCCTCAGAACCTTCTGGATATGTTTTTCGTGGCTTTTGGCGGAGGTTATGACCGGTTAATCGTCGAACGCCGACAGATCATTTCTGGAGAAGGGGTTTTTCCTTGCACGGTCGAGGTACTTCAACCTGAAGAGGAAGTATATCATTCCAAGGACTTCCCAGACAATGAAGAGCAAGAAGAAAGAGATACTGAAATCTACCCCGACCTGATAAAGGAGGATGAGCATTATCATCATCGAAAATACCGTGCCGAGAACCGGTAAAATGCCAAACCACTTCCTGTTCACTATAGCCGGGGCCTTTTCTTTGAGCCTGGGATCTCTCTTCAATCTGAAGACGGCAAACATTGTAGGAATAATGACCGCGATCCCGCCTATCGAAGCGAAGGATGCAAAGAGATTCAGTCCGGATTCGCCGACCGAAATCAGCATGATCGAAGATAGAAGCCATATAATTGTGAGCAACACCCAGGGTGTTCCCCTCCTGTTTATCGATCCGAGTTTCGAGGGAAAGACATGCAGCCTGCAGAGCGCAAGTAAAGACCTCGTTCCCCACATGAATGTGGCGTTTATCGTAGTGGCGATTGCAAGAATCGGACCACCGAACGCGAAAACATAGAAAAGAAAACCGCTCAGATAATTCGAGGCGACATCGTTCAACGTGCCGTTTTCCAGCGTATCTCCGCCAACGCCGAATGAGACTACGGCCATCATAAGATAGCATATCAGCACAACTGTAAGAGAGAAGATCACTGAGAGCGGGAGATTCTTCTTGGCGCTCTCTACCTCTCCGCCGAGCTCTATCACGGCGTTGGAACCGGCAAAAGTGAATGTGAGAAGCGCCGAAGCGTAGATGATCGTACCCGGTCCTGCCGAGAAAACGGTTTCAAGGTTTTTACTATCAATGTTTCCCATGCCCGGCACAGTGTAAACGGCTATGGCGATGAACAAGAGAGCCACAGCAGTTATCTCCACACGGGAGGCCATTTTCAATCCAAGAAGGTTGACCAAATAGAAAAAGGTTAAAACAATCAAGGCCACGGGTACAAGAGAGAGGCCATTCCAGATCCCTTTCATATACGATGCCAACGCGAGCGCATTCAGAGGGAAAAGGCCCACAAAAGCCCCGAAGAGATATGCCCAGAGACCTAAAAACGCCGCTTTTGGCGAAAAAAGGAAGGCGCCGTATTTGAAAGTTCCCCCCGTAGTCGGAAGCGTCGAGCCGAGTAACATGATGTTGATCATTATGAACGCCATCGGGAGGAAGGCGAAAATAAAAGCCATTATAGTTCCCGCTCCCGCACTCTTGTAAGCGATCGGCATAAAGACGAATATCCCGGCTCCGATCGTCATGCCGATTTCTAAAGCGACGAGATCCCAGAACTTGAGGGCTTTTTTCATATTGGACACCTTTCCGGCCGATTACGGGGGACAATAAAACGGTCCGAGTTGTATATCGTGTATTATACAACACGGCTGCCCCTGTTATCGCGGCGCAGACAATAATTAAGCTCTCCATGGACGGAGTCATGGCGGCAATGCCGGGGATCGTTTGCGCCATAAGGTTTTTGGCAGTCACACTACTCGCGGCCATCGGGTTCAACTCGTTCTACAAAGCCCGTGGTTGAAATAAAAAACCTCCCTTTTCGGGAGGTTTTGTGAATCGCCCACTTATGAAACGGTAACGGGGCCCGTGCCGCCGGCCTTTCCCGTGAAATACTGGTGGGCAAAAACCGCTCCTACTAATCCGAAGCCTATCAGGTCGGTGACCCAGCCGGGATAAATGAGGAGCAACCCGCCGATTATAGCCGCGATACGTTGCCAGAAAGGCATTAGCTTGAACATGAAGCCCTCCATCCCCGCCGAAATTCCCAGCATTCCAACAAAGGACGTGACGACTATGAAGACCGTCTCCAAAAGCATCACCGGGTTTGATAGGGCAGCGGGAGTCAGAAGCAGGTTCGGGCTAAGTGCAAATATATACGGGATTATGAAGGCCGTTATGGCGAGTCTAGTCGCCGTTATGGCCGTCTTGAGAGTGTTGGATTTCGCGCTGGCCGCGCCGGCGTACGCGGCCAGCGCCACAGGCGGCGTTATATCCGCCACGATACCGAAGTAGAAGACGAACATATGTGCCGCCATCAGGGGAATGCCAAGTCTCACAACGATAGGGGCCGTTATCGTGGCCATGATGACATAGTTGGCCGTTATCGGAACGCCCATTCCCAGAATAATACAGGCTATCATCGTGAGAAAGAGAGCGATGATCGGTATTCCTCCCGAAAGGTTGAGAAGTCCGGTCGCCAGTTCGAGCCCATTGCCTGTCAGGGTGACCGTTCCTATGATTATACCGGCAACCGAGCAGGCGATCGCGACGTCTATCGTATTGCGAGCACCGTTTTCAAGCCCATCACCCGCGCTTTTGAATGTTATCCTGGTATCCTTTCTGAACATACTAACGATTATCGCCGAGACTATAGAATAGAAGGCCGCCATTGCCGGGGTGAAACCGGTCATCATGAGATAGATGATGACGAAGAGCGGGATCAGCAAAAAGCCTTTTTTCAGCATGAGCTTGGTGAAGTTTGGTATGTCCTTGCGATCAAGTCCCCTCAAGCCCAGTTTCTTGGCCTCGAAATGGATCATCAGGAAGATGCCCGTGAAGTACAGTACCGCCGGCAAGAAGGCCGCGATCACGATATTCGAGTAAGGGATGCCCGTTATTTCGGCCATCAGGAATGCAGCTGCACCCATTATAGGGGGCATGATCTGTCCCCCAGTGGAGGCCGTCGCCTCTACCGCCGCCGCAAATTCAGGGCGATAACCTATCTTTTTCATCATCGGGATGGTGAAACTGCCCGATCCAACTGTGTTGGACACGGAGCTCCCCGAAACCATTCCCTCGAAAGCGCTGGATATTACGGCGACTTTGGCCGGTCCTCCTGTGGCGAAGCCGGCGATCGAGTTGGCCACGTCTATGAAGAACTGACCGACGCCAGTCTTTTCAAGAAAGGCTCCGAAGAGAATGAAGAGAACGATAAAAGTCGAACAGACGCCCAGAGGAATGCCGATCACACCTTCCGTAGAAAAGGTGAACGACTATACGTCTGTAAGAGAAACCCGAATAGAAAGTATATATGATGAAACCGAGAACGACTATCACTATTGGCAACCTGACGGCCCTGCGGCATATCTCCAGCAGAATCATGATTCCCACGATACCGACGAAGATCTCGAAGGGCGTGTACATGCCGGCCCTGGCTGCAATCTCGTGAAAATTGACAACATATAATAGAAGAAGGCAGCCGCTCCAACGCTTCCAAGTAACAGGTCGTACCAGTGGATGTGATCTACCATCTGGGTGTACTTCCTTCTGACAGGGAAGAGGATGAATGCTATGAATATCGCAATGGCGATGAAACTGGCTCGTTTTATCTGTTCGGGCAGCGTCACCACGACGTTGGTCCAAAGCGCGAAGATTGAATAACCTATCAATAGGTACCTGACTATTATCTTACTTTTCCCCGTGAACTGGCGCACGCTGGATTCACGATCGAATTTCTCCAGTACAGCTTTTGCGTCAACTTCACCTATATCAATTTGATTATTCTCTTTTTTTTCTTCATTCACCGAGAACACGCCTCCCGTTCGCGAATATTAGTATATATATTTGTCAATTCACTTTCCGTTCTCCGACCTTAGCCTCCATCTTCGATTCCAGAAGCCGGCGTTATGAGAATGAACCGGTTCTGGCCACACAACTCGCGCAGACTGAAGTCTTTTCGATCAATATGCAGTATATGATCGCTGACGGTACCCACTACATAAGCTAGATAATCGATCTTCAGGTTGAAACCCGTTATCTGCATCCATCTTCAAACCTTTCAAATATAAGCCCTTCGGGAATTTCCACCGCGACACCCGCGCCGAAGCTTTTGAAGCGACTGGAAACCAGATAGATATGGTTCTTTCTCACCTGATAAACCTCTTCGATCGGACTCTGGTTAACGGAATGCACAAAAGAAATCGAGAAGTATCCATTGTCTTCCATTATGAACGATGTGATCTCTTCGCCTGTTCTTTCATCCATCAAAAGTAATCTGGTACTGTTTGCGAGCAGGCAGCACGGTAGAAGCAAAAAGGCCATCGCTGTCCCTAATTCAAAGAACCGAAACAAAATCATCGGGCGCGTCAAGCGCCCGATGACATAAGAGCGAAACACTTTATTGAATGACTGCAAGTTCTCTGAAATACATCTCCGCGCCGGGATGGAAAGGCACGGAAACACCGGTGACTGCCAGATTGATATCCAGTTCTCTGCCTTTTGCGTGCCCGGCGATTATGTCTTCCCTGCCCTCAAATATTCCTTTGACGATATTGTAGGCGATATCCTCGGGAAGATCCTTACGAACTAAGAAGGTCGCCTTTACGGCAACTGTGTTGACCGGCTCTGTGACTCCCTTGTAGGTATCGGGCGGAATCACGAATTTTACATAGAAGGGGTAGTTCTTAATTAGCTCTTCGGCTACTTCCGGCTCGACGGGTAGAATCGTTATCGGGTTCGTGCTTGAAAGTTCCGCGATGGCCGTGGTGGGAATACCTGCGGTTGTGAAGAAGGCGTCGATCTTTCTATCCTTCAGAGCCGCAGCGGAATCTGCGAAAGAAAGATACTGCACTGAGATATCCTTGAAAGTTATTCCGTAGGCTTCCAGTATCTGTATGCTGTTGGCCTCGACACCGCTCCCTGCATCACCGACAGATATTCTCTTTCCCTTTAGATCGGCTATCGATTTAATACCGGAATCGGCTCTTGTTACTACCTGACAGACTTCAGTGTAAGCTGTGAAAAGAGTTAAGAAATCCGTGATGGCACCCGCCTTGAAGAGAACTGTTCCCGTGTACGCATAGTGCATGACATCGTTCTGTACAATGGCGATGTCAACTTCTTTACTGGCTATGAGTCTTATGTTTGCGGCAGAGGCTCCCGTCGATTGAACCCTGATACTGATATCAGGGAAGCGTTGACCTACGACCTGAGCAATGACGCCACCGAACGGGTAATAAGTTCCCGAAGTTCCACCGGTTGCAAGATAGAGATTAGTTACCCCAAAACTGGTACAAAACAGCAGTGCGAGAAGCAAACTCACCAGGAAAGCTTTTCTTACATACATCCCCTCCACTAGTAGATCTCTCATGATGTCGAACAGAACGCACAATTAACTCGACAGAGAAAAATCCTACACAAAGACGATTTTATTTTACGTACAAATAATTGGGAATTTGGAGTTAAAAATTGTTTAGCATAAACTCTTCACGTATTTCAAGGATTTTTTACCCACAAGAAAGGCTCCAATGCACGTTTGTCCGCAAAAAATCAAAGAAAAAAGATCACGCAGCCCCAAATCGGACAGGACGCGTGATCTTTAATTAAAATAGTTCGATTATCTGTAGAAGACCCACCAGTTGTTCAAGCTGTACTTATAGTTGTCGTTTACGGAACCGCAATTGTAGTATGAAGAGGAACTTGTGTATACTTTGTTGAAAGAAATGTATTTGCCGCTACTAACCTGTCTGAGCCTCACCAACTCGCCGTAGTACAACTTATCGCCACCGAAGAGCAATCCAAGAACATTTATGAATGTCGGCTCGACAATAAGATCCCATTGACTGGTTTCATGATTCAGGTACAGGCAGTAAGTAGTCGAGAGCATTTTGTACTTGTCGTCTTTTTTGTCTATGGAATAGTACTTGGAGAGGTTATATGGCGCCAGGCACATATCGCTCAACTGCGACGTAGCCCTCATCCAGACGACATGATCTTTGGTGACCGTTCCCTGCTGCCATCCCCATCCGTCTCCCGTTCCCTTGTCGCCTTTGTTTGTGAGTATAAGGCGGCAGCTGTATCTCCCGGAAGCCTCTCTGTCCGTTCCGTTGACCTTGACAAGATCAACTCCATAACTGTCCCAGGTTGGAATGAAAAGGATCCACGATCTATCCCAGTACGACTCATCAGAAATCTTCATGTATCTGTTCAAGGCATAGTTCAGGACTCCTACCCAATCATGGTCAGCGACACTAGCGCTTCTGCCGTAGGTCATTTCTCTCTCGAGATTGTTTATTCTCATCGAAGGCATATAGGCAGCTATGGCAAGCGATTGTACCTGAGAATTCTCAGAGCAGATGTTGAGGGCGTAATTTGACTCACTTAGGTATTCGTCGGCTATAAAGAGGTTGTTCGCTATATTTTTGTGGGTGTTTTCGAGAAGCGTGTGTGTATAGGATGTCTGAAGGATATTGTTGTTGGTACTTCTGGAGATCGAGTACCTCCCATCCGAGAGATTCTCGAAGATATAGCGCCTCATTAATACCTCGGGCTCCTTGGTGCTATCAAGATCCTGATGGGTGTAGTTCAAGATTCGGAGTTCTCCGTTGGGATCGGTCGCCTGTATGGCCTCATCCACACCCGTGAGCTGAATCTCCTGCTTATCAAGGGTAAGCTTTACGCCCTTCGCCGGATCTTTGAAAATTTCGTAAGCGGGAGTCAAGTATCCCAAAGCAGTTTTAAGACCTATTTGTAGTACCTCTGTAGAACCTGCAATGCTGAAATCCATCGGTTGAGTATTCCAGAGCACTCTAACTACTATTCCCGAATCCTTTCCGAGAGCCTTAAGGGCCGCGTTGTCGGCTTCGTTGAAAAACCAGGCTTTGTCCGGGTCGTATAACGGTTCGGTCATGAGTGACTCTCCGCCGAGTGCGTATGTTACGAACGTCTCAAGCCATTGCCAGAATATTTCTACCTCTTCCTCGATATAGGCTGTGTAGTTTTGCAGGTGAAGCGGGGCGAGGCTGGTTCCCTGTTTGTGCTCGTATTCCACAAGCAAGTTCAAAGCGAGCAGCTGGCGTGTTGTCAACGCCTTGAAAAGGGCAACATAAGCCTGAATGTACTGTATGAACACCGGGGAGTCGGGAGAACACCTTTTGTAAAAACCGAGATCCCCGGTGGGTTCACCTATCAATCCCAGCGTTCTCAGGGAGTTCATGGCATTGTTCATGTAAATCTCGAAGAGCGACAAATAACTCGTCTCGGCGGTTCCACCGACGATGACCTTCTTGATATTCAGCATAACCTGATCCAGTTTGCTGTTCCATATATCCTGCATAAGCGATTCGATACTCAAATCGGTCGAAGTTGTCGCAGGCAGAGTGGTGATGTACAGGTATTTCCCTGTGCAAACCTCGATGGGAGTGAAATAGTTCTGATCGACCATTCTGATGTAGGAATCGTAATATTGCTGATCGAGCTTTGTCAGGATGCTCTGGATCTCTGTGTCGATAGTGTCGAGCTTTTCTGACATGGTGTCGAGCTTGGCGTTTACTTCCTGTATCTGATTGAGAATCTCGTTTATCAACTCGGTGGTCTGGTCGCCCAGTCCGAACAGGTTTTTCAAGACCCACGAAATACTACTATAAGCAGTATTTGCGACTATTCCCGATGTAATGCCGCTGAAGAGATCCTTGGCCAGAATGGATATATCGAAATCCAGTGTCGCCGCCACGCCGAAGTTGTACCTCGCTCCTCCGACTATCGCTTCAACAATGGTTTCGACGAAATCCTTGTAAACTCCCCCGAAATAATCTTCCACGAAACTGGCCAGCCTCTCCATGGAGAAATAGGTAGTTTCGAATTTCGGGTAAAGCTGGCTCAGGACATTTATATCGGGAGGAACGTTGAAGGCATCCCTCACCTGTTCGACGGCATCTTTGTAGCTAATTCCCATTCTGAACATGTATGCCGCGAAAACAGATGATACGGGGTTTACCAGAATTTGCTCGGTGTAGAACGATTCTTCGACTATCGAAGCCAGAGCATCGGTATCTTCGGGTTCCTCTCCGGTGTTGAAGGTGGCAAGAACCACTACGGGAAACTTCAAGCCCTCATGAACTGGAATTGAGAACCTCCCGTATTTGTCGGTGAGGAACTCGCCCTCGACGACTGGATTTCCCTCCATGTCGAGGACTTTTACTATGGCGTTTTCAATGTACTCGTCCGTGAATACCGTCCCCTTTATCTCGTTTGTGCGGAAGATCTTGATACAGCCGGTAAGCAAAACAACCAGAACAACAAGTGATACAAGTACCACTTTTCTCATCACAACTCGCCCCCAATTATCCTGATTTGCAAATCAGCTTAAAGATGAAAGATTCGGCTAGGTAAAAGAGTATGGAGTCCGTGTAAGTTGACTTGACAACTAATTATACGAAAAAAAAAGTAGAGATCAGTCGCCTGTGCTAACTATAGTAAAAAAATTTTTTGAAGTGAATCAGGAAACTCTAATTAGCTACCACCGTCATACAGATATTTTACGATCCTGTCGTCGTAGGCTATCAGGCCTCTCTCCTCAAGCATGGAGATAAGCACCGAAGTGAAGAGCTTCCCTATGCTGGCTATAAAATACGGCTGTTCTGGAGTCGCTTATAGCTCTCCAGTCTTTCCCTCGGCTGTGTTGAATCGGTTCTCAATATCCGCTTCAAATCGCCTTTACACTTTCAAACGTAGAGTCGTGCTCGAAACATGCATTGTTTACAGTCTGAAAGTTATCCATGCAAATATCTCTCCCATGCCTCTTCATATTTTTCCGGAGGGGTTTCTATGATTATCTTCGATTCCTCAGCCATCCGTTCCTGATCGTAACCCACAAATGCCCAGAATTCTCTTTTGAATTTCGAGAAGTCGAAACTCTCCCCTTCTTTCGCCCTGGCCATCTCTTCGTATTTGAGGTACTTCAGGTATTTAACGTTGAAGGGGTGCGCGCCATCGTCGGCACCGGCAGGAAAGGCGATTTCCTTCCTCAGCAACAGATCTTTGATGTACTCAATGTTTTTCTCAAATAGCTCCGGCCCCACCACTCCCGAATGTGCGGAAATAACTGTCGAAAAGTTCAGGTTTCTCAGGGATTTGAGAGTCTCCGTGAAGGTCACCAGATCACCCCACAACGTAACCGGAACCGGTTCTTCAAGTAGATCACCGACGAAGAGCACAGATTCCTGCCAGTCCAGGCAAACCGAAGAGCAGACCGTGTGTCCGGGCATGTGACGAAATTCGACTCCGTCGTCTTCGAAAAAAAGACTGTCGCTGAAAGTGATGTTCGGCAATCTCATAAAGATATCGACTTGACGGAAGCGCGAAAGCTTCGAATAGTCAAACTCCCATCTCTCCTTCATCCTCTTTCTGGCAAGGGTATGAGCCAGAATGTCCGAATCGTCGAAAGCCCCGTTGCCCCATACATGATCGAAATCCGAGTGCGTGTTGAATACTATAAGACGCCCTTCATAGCCATTGCTTCGCAGGTATTGCTTTATCACATCCATCCATTGCGGACCGAGAAAGGTGTCGCAGAGATAGGCTCTCTTCTCTCCCAATACCAAATATACGGAGGTGTCGCAGCCCATTGGGGAGTCACCGTCTTCAAAGGTGAAAAGCACCCCCCTCTTTCCAATCTCTCGTATCTTCAAATCCGCACCCCCTATTCGCTCTCCTGAACCACCGCGATCACTCTGGCTATCGATGAATCGGCATGTATCTTCAAAGGGAGAGCGATGACTTTAAAATTGACAACCTCCTTCAGCGACGCAAGGTTGGTCAGATTTTCGATAATCAACACTCCGTTCGTGAAGAGTATCCCGTGCACCGGGTAAGGATACCTGTCGGGTGAGGACGAGTCGAAACCGACGGCCTTGACTTTTTTCTCGACCAGAAATTTCGCAAACTCTTCGGTAATACAGGGATTTTCGACAAAATACTCGCGGCTTCCAAAAATCTCGTCTCTACCCGTCCAGAAGAGTACTATACTATGTTCTGCTATTCTATCGGCGTACTCCTCCCTCATAAGGATCTCACTATAGCCTCTCACATCTAGCAACACACCACTGCCCACGAAATTCTCGAGAGGCATCTGGTCTATGTACAGGGAAGAATCGCTCATGTGCATCGGGCCGTCTATGTGAGTTCCCGAGTGCATCGAGATTTGGAGTCTGTGGTTGTTGAAACCGTCGATAGAAAGATTCCTGGAGCGTTTCAGCGATGTCGCGTCATCTCCCGGATAAACGGCCTGTTCATCGACTATCGTTCTCGTAAGATCTATGTATCTCTTCATGCCTTCACCTCGATTCTAGATTATTCAAGGATACCATCGCTGCGGCCCATAACGAAATCCGACCAGAAACGTTTTATGAAAAGGAGTGCCGGGATGCCTATTATCATACCGAATATACCCAGAAGCTCTCCTATCGCTATCACTGCGACCAGTATTATGAACCAGTTCATTCGCAGTCTTTTCGACATCAGCATGGGCGTCATTACCCATCCATCTATCACACCGGCGACCAAAAGTATCGCGATGACTCCGAATACACCCCAAAAACCGTGTGCGGCGTTTCCCACCAGCAGAAAAGGTATTCCAGTCATGACGACACCCACGTAGGGTATATAGTTGGTAATCGCTCCGAGTATTGCGAAGAAGAGGGGGTGAGGAATTCCAAGCAGAAAAGCTCCGGCACCTATCGTCGTACCCACCGACAGGGCTATTATAGTCCTTTGAAAGACGTAGTTCTGCAGGTCGCGGTTAAAACCTCCTAAAAAATCACGAAGACTCTCCCTATCGCAACCGGGAAAAACGACCGGCACTATCTTCTCCGAGAAATTCTTTTTGTTTCTCAGCAAATATACCGAGCCGATAATGAGCAGCACCGCACCGGTCAACCAGGACGAAGCACTGGCCGCCACTTTTCTGGCCGTATCCAGTGCAAACCCTATCATCACGTTGTTCAAACTTCCGAGAAAATCTTTGACGCTGACGGCGACAGATTCCGGCAGTCTCGCCATGAGCCTGTTGAACCTTTCTCCCTCAAGAATCCTGTCTATTTCATTTCCGAAGGAGCTTATGTTGGAAATAATCATGGGTATCGAGCTGGAAAGGAGATATACTACTATCACCACCAGACCGACTCCTGTTAGCAGTGCCGCGAGACGCCTGGCCCTTTCGTTTTTGAAAAAGCCAGTCGGGACCTCTATTAACATGGCGAGTATGAGAGAAAGTGTGAGAATCCTCGAGGTGAGAGGAAAGAGATAGAGAGAAGCGATATACAAAGCTATATACGCTATCAGCCAGTTTCGTGTAGTCTTCATGCGTCACCGCGAATCTTATCGGATGAGTTTCGGTGGCCCCACGTTGAGAGTGAGCCAGTAGTCTCCGATTGCGCGGACGACCTTCACGAATTCACCGAAATCGATCGGTTTTACGAGATATGAGTTGACTCCGTTATTATAACAGACAGCCCTGTCACCTTCCTCGTGCGAGGAAGTCAGAACAATAACTGGGATCCTTCTTGTGCGCTCATCGTTCTTCAGTTCCGACAGCACCTCGTGTCCTGAAATGCCGGGCAGCTTCAGATCGAGCAGGACGAGATCCGGTGTGGGGAAGCTTTTTCTGTCGGCGAATTTTCCCTTTCCATAGATATAGTTCAACGCTTCTTCGCCCGTCCTGGCAACGTTTATCGTATTTTTCAGACCGACCTGAGCGAAGGCATCCAGTGTAAGTTCTATATCCATCACGTTGTCTTCAACCAGCAAAATAACTGCAGCACTCATTTATTCAAAGCCTCCTTCAATTTTATGGAGAAAGCGCTCCCCTCGCCGGGCGTCGATTCCAGGAAGATCTCGCCCCCCATAAGATCGACACATTTTCTCACTATCGCAAGTCCAATACCTGTGCCGGGGTAGTCCTCGGCAGAGTGTAGACGCTGAAAGATTTCGAAGATTTTCTTGTAGAACTTTCTGTCTATCCCGATACCGTTGTCCTTTACCGTTAAGAAAACGTACCCGTCTTCTCTCATGGAAGATATATTTATTTCTGGGGGTCTTTCAGGTACGTGATAGGTGAGCGCGTTCTCAATGAGATTTACCAGTATTCGATTTAGAAGCGCGGCATCGGCTTCTACGAAATGAAGCGTCCCCTCCACCGTGACTTTTCCTCTTTCCTCCTTGACTTTCGAAGCAAGCGTATCGAGCGCTTTATCGACGGCCTGTGCAAGCGATACCCTTTCGATATTCAAAGCCGCTCTACCCAATCTTGAGTAATCAAGAAGATTCTGAATCAGTGCGGACATATTCTCTCCCGCACTGATAATGTAATTGAAATACCTGCCGGCTTCGGGTGGAAGCGCTCCGGAATAACGTTCCGAAATTATCTGGGCAAAACCTTTTATGGCCCTCAAAGGAGCCCTGAGGTCGTGCGAAACGGAATAGACGAAAGATTCGAGCTCTTTGTTGGCCGTCTCCAGCTCGGCGGTTCTCTCTTTGACCCGTCTTTCTAGTTCCTCAAGCGTTTTTTCTCTTTGGGTCACATCCTCGAAAATGACAACTATCTCGTCCTTCCCGTGGCGGTAAACATAGTTATCTGTCCAGAAAGCGATTCTGTTGTCTTTGTATTTTTTTAGGGGAAGACGCTGGGACAAACCGCTTTTATACACCTGTATTATTATATCATACAACCCTATTTCCATAATACCGGGAAAGACCTCTTCGACTCTTCTCCCTACAATCGCATCGCGACTCACTTCGGTTATCCTACATCCTGCAGGATTCATGTCCAGAAATACAACCTCATCATTTTCTCCGACCTTGTAGATCGCAACTCCGATATTCATGTTCGTATAGAGCTCTCTAAAGCGCATTTCACTTTCTTTGAGCGCCCGCTCGGCTTCCTGCTGTATGGTGACATCCTCGAGAATTCCAAGAATCCCTTCAGGTTTACCTTCTTCATTGAAGATTGTGGCGTTGTGAAGTCGAACCACCACCTTTGAGCCGTCCTTTCTCTCTCTTATCAACAACGTTCCCTTTTGGTAGTCTCCCGAAAGGGTCTTTTCGGTCAAATCTTTGTGGGTTTTGATGTCTTCCTCGGGAACTATGGGAAGCGGTTTGCCTATCACTTCTGAACGTTTCCAGCCAAAGACCTTTTCGGCTGCCTGATTCCACTCCGTCACATTGTATCCCATGTCCAGACTGATAATCGGCACCGGCGAAGCTTCCACGATCGCAGCAAGTCTTTTCCGGGCCAGAGCGAGTTCATGCGCCGCCTCTTCTCCCTTTAGCTGCGCTTCTTTGTTTGACATGGCCCAACCAGTGAGGGCCGTTGCGATAGGATAGACTAGCATAACCGGAACTGCAGTTATCGAGAAGAAGGCTTTCCTCGGATCATCGGGAAGAAAAAACATGCAGAACAGCATGATCAAATGTACTACAATCCCGAAAAGATAGAGTTCGACTAGAGTCATCTGGTGGAGAACTTTTCGCCGTCTGTATCTCCACAAAAGACCCGTCGTAGCCGAGCAGATTATCACTGATACGCCTACTGCCGCTCCAGAACCACCCATAAGGATCCTGATTGCAGAGGTCATTATTACAGTTATAATCGAGGGAATGAATCCGAAGTAAAGTCCAGTAAGGCTGAGAACCACCGAACGCGTATCGAAAACTACCCCAGGAGAAAGTTCCCAGGAGTTCATCATAACCGCTAAAGCTATTACTCCGAGCAGGAGGCCTGAGATGATCTTCTGCAGAAGGAGTTTCTCCTTTTTAAATCTTATATACAGTGCACTGTATATTACCGCGAGTGAAATAAGCAATGCGGCGTTGTTGACCAGCGCCAGCGCAGCTTCCTTGCCCATACACCCGCCCTCCCCAGAGTCCGAATTATTCGCCCATAAAGCTATTATATCCTCAAGAAGCCTTATTATTGACTCTACACCGTATCCAATGTATCCAATAAAAAATCAGCAACAATTGAGGTAATCCAGAATAGGTCTGACCCTACCCCATTTTAACAATGAGAAGGTTGACGGAAGAAAGAGCAGGAAGAGGGAGGACGTCTGAAAAGACAGGGAATGGAATTCAACAAGCTCAGGAAAATGGAATTGCATGCAAGAAATGTTCTAATGATTCTTGCACAAAGGTACCAGGAAAGATTGTTGTCTCGAACAAGGCTCTTGCTCGTGTGATAAGTGAAAAGATAGGAGAAGCTGTATATAAAATCATGAAAGCCGCTTCCCTTAGCACAATTGAGGAACTTCGGACTGAAGAACTCCCCATCTGCAACTATCGTCACTTCAACTGAATCGATTATCACTCTGCCTATGAGAGAGCATCTCTTTTGTCCTGTACTGACTTGTTCTCTCTCAGAAGAAAGGCTATGGGTATAGAGTCCTTCCATCGAATGGGGGCGGCTCGCCGAGCATTGATTGAAAAGCTTTAGTCCAACACCAAAAATGCTATCTCAGAGTTGAGTTCCTGCGAAACTCAATTACAGCCTAGATTCACTTTGAGAACTTTGTGAATTTTAGTTTGTATACAAAAGATTAGCTGCTATAATATGCCGTCTGGATTGTATTCAACCTTTGCTGGAAATATTCATAGTTGATCTCTCCGTTTCTTACTCATTTTTGTACTGACTAGATTGGATGGAGGCGATATTATGAGAAAGCTTTTATTTGCTTGCTTTTTATCATTGTTGATTCTTCTTGCCGGTTGTTTAAAAATCACTAACGTTCGCATGATTAAAGGAGTTGTTTTTACAGATGAGTATATACGGGGAGCCGAAGTGCAGATTCTGGATATCGATGGGAATCCGATACTCGGAGAGCAGCTGATTACAGATTCTTATGGCAGATTCTCTGTAGAAATACCGCTTGAAACAGAGTTCCCAGTAGTGATTCTTTGTTCATTTGATTCGACAACTGATACCGGAGAGAAGGATTTTCTCGCATCAACGGTGGAAGAATCGTTCCATACTGAGTTAATTTCTGTCAACCCTTTGACCTCTCTTTTCACTGCCTACATGTTTAAAGAAGAGATAGGTTATGCAGAAGCCCTGCAGAAAGTGCGGGAAGCTTTAAATATTCCGGACGGAGTGAACCTTCTAAGTCAAATCCATCCTGCATTCGAGACTTCGTACTTCTCCATGCATAAACTTGCTTTGTTCGTTGAGGATCAATTCGGTGGGAGCTATAAGGATTTTGTAATAGGCGTTGTAGAAGCGATTGTCGAGGGAGCGGCTTTCAATTTTGGAGCAGAGCCAACCCTCGATCTTGGGATTTCCGATATACTCAAGATGTTCCTCAAAGAGATTGGCAGCTCGATATACGATAAGGCAAAAGACAAGGCTTTTTCTTGGATCCTCAAAAGCCTGTTTGGTCTTGGAGACAAAAGCGAAGAAGAGATAAAAGAAATCCTGGAGCAAATAGAGCAGATAAACAAGAAGCTCGATGATATCTCCGACAAACTTGATGGTATCGATTCCGAAATACAGGACCTGCTGCAAAAACTTGATGAACAGTATTACGACATCTACATCAGAAAGATAGATCAGGATTACTTCACTCCGATCGAAAGCTGTCAGGATCGATACGTCTACATTACTACCCTGGAAGCAACACATTCAACAGATGTAAGCATTCAAGAGCTTATGGATGAGATCAAGGAGAGCAAATTAGACCAGGTAATGTTGAACATAAAAAAAGTTATAGTAGGCGGCACCGAAGAAACAAGCTACAAGTCGATATTTGAGCTGTATATAACCAATGCGCTGAATTCCTTGAGATCGAATAAGTTTCTAGATGAGCCTACAGAAAACGGACAGGGATTCTATAAGAGGTGTTCGCCGGACTCGGAGATTTTCATCGATTACGTGAATACCTACATCAATCTCTTTAAAGCTATGACCACGCGACAGCTATACGCGCTGAATCTGCTTAACGAATACGAACACCATATGGGAAGTAATATGGCCGAACATCATTACGCAAATTACAACTCTTATTTAGCCGAAGAAGTGAATGAGTTCTGGAAATGGCTGGAGATCTTTGTTACTTATGCAATCGGCGGAGAGAGTCTAATGATAGAGCCATCATACGATTACGACAAGGCATGGTTCTATAATGAAGCCGATGACGCGGCTCTGAAAGCGCTCGGAAAAGACAACGGAATTGTTGTTAGACTTTTCTGGAACAGCGGAGAAACAATGGATGTCTCTGTAGATGGTGAGACTCCTCAAGGAATTAAGCTGGCATTCGGTTTTCTGGATAAGATATACACCGCATTCATCAATACTGCTGGGGGAATAAAGCTGACTCTAGACAATCAGCAGATACAGCTGACGGGAGTTGACGAGGCAATTGAAGCGACCCAACCTCTTGGTACGCTTAATAGATTCTCTTTCACTTATCAGGACAAGCTTAATTCAAAGGAACCTACAGTATCGGTAAGGCGTTATGTCTTTGAGAATCTAGCGAACGGCAGGTACTCCATTTCCAGGAGCACAAATACCAATGTCGAAAAGACTTCTTATACTCACACGTTGCTTGAAGGAGTCCACAAGAACATTGTCAATGATCAACTAATTGCATTAGAGTACCTAGATGAGTCAAACTACGCGCTGAGTATCAACTCCGAAAGCAACCAAGTGCAATCGCTGGCGATATCTGTGTATATGCCTTCGGTGCGTATCAACGACAAGGAAAGGCAAATGACTTACGGAAGGAGTCATGTCGTTGCCGATCATGACTACGTTGGAGTTTTAAGCTACCCTCTTAACAAGTATATGAAGATCGAACCCCTTTATTACTACTACAAAATATGGACACTGTTTATTCCCAGCTGGGACAGCCACCCATTCGATGCTCCAGTAGTCGACGGAACCGATAGAGAGGCCAAGGGAAGATATAGTTGTAGGCTAATACTGACTAATAAAGGAGATAAGGCTGAGGGGGACGACTGGGGATGGCAAACGGGTGATGTAACCCGTACACATCCAGTTTGGCTGAGAGCCACTGACCAGTTGAGCGCAGCGTGTCTTGCCCCCACAGATCTCTCCGCTTATTATTCAATTGCCAAGAAAAACGACCAGTACAAAATGCCTTCAACAACGTTCTGCCTGTATCTGAACGCCGATACTTCCTTTTGGGACTTGAATGTAGTGCCATCAGGCATCAATATTCTTGGTACTCTCTTTGGAGGAGACGGCCTTTTCTACGGTGAAGTAGTGGTTTTGAGAAACATTTCTTTCTCCAGATATGTTTCATATTCGGAAGTAAATAGAGGACCGGATTATTCTAACTACAATCTATGTACTTTATCTCTTTCGGATATCTACGACATGAAAAACTGGTGGATATTTTTAAGATAGACAGATCTGTCAGGGAGAAGAATCTTTTTCTTCACAGATCGTTGAAGAAGGCTGTTCGTTCGTAGTTGCCATGCTTCTACTGTTAGAATACGGCATTTCAGCTTAGGAATGTACGAAGAGGTCCCGAATATGAGCGCTACGAAATGACAATTTCCTCATCATGAAGAGCCCCGATCCGTTGAGTCATGTTCTTGAGACTTTACTGTGAGACGTTGCGAGCTGTCGAGATCGGAGGACAGAAAATCGTGAAGTACGAAAATCCACCGGGCAACTGTTATGAGCGATGCTGGCTAAAGCGAGGTTTCGCATTCGTACGTC
The DNA here is from genome assembly GCF_900157305.1 of Mesotoga infera. Taxonomy (NCBI): domain Bacteria; kingdom Thermotogati; phylum Thermotogota; class Thermotogae; order Kosmotogales; family Kosmotogaceae; genus Mesotoga; species Mesotoga infera. Next base: position 2,488,271 of record NZ_LS974202.1, on the reverse strand, counting down.
GTTTTTTCTCAAAACTCATAAATTGAGGTAAGTGCCCCTTTCAATTTTTATTCGATTGCTCCCGCTTTTCTAACTACCGGTGGACAGTATAGAGGATCCAGTCCTTCCTGCAACGGAATATAGATTCGCATAGTCATGGTGAATTTCCCGTCGGGTGCAGGGAGCCAGTTGGACTCTTTCGATTGACCGGGAGATTCATTTTGAAGGTACAGCATCAATGAACCGTCTTCGTTGTATGTGAGGTCTGACCTGTCACCTATCGAGTATCTGTTCAGCGCATTTTCTACCATGAATTGGTTTTCATCGTACATTGTAATTGACCAGAAACCTTTGGGATCCACAGGAGGTAACTGCTCCTTGCTAAAAGAGATATAATAATTGTACTTCGAAGCATCAAGTATCTCTCCATCGCTATCAAAGAAACAGCTTGGATAATAGGCCTCTTCGAGATCGTTTCCATACAGTCCTAGATGTGCGGCGGCAGCTCTGATCAGATATCGGTCCTGCATTCTATCTCTGTTTCCGAAGATTCTTCCTGGCAGAGACCAGCCATTTGTGATACTCCCCATTGCCGTACCCGGATGGAAGATTTCCTGACGGGCCTCAACTAATGCTGATTTTATTGCTTCTCGCACGGGTTCGGAAAGCTCGGCCTCATCAAATGATTTATCCGGGCCAACCCCAATCTTCGAGAAGCTCTGGATAAGAGCAGTTTCAGAAGGATGTATTCTCAGTTGACCGAGAAGGAAATTGAAGTATCGAATAAATCCAACCGAATCGGCAATTGTCTGATCAAAAGAAGGAAAGTTTTGCGTTTGAATCGGTTCTGGAGAAAGAGTTCCGGTATATTTGCTGAGAGTCTGCAGTGAACACTGATGCTGAATTTCAAAGACCCTCTGCAAATCTCCCAGCTTCTCACTATTAATAGCCATTCTCACTACACAGTAGACATAGTTTCCCTCACTGTAGAAGACATAATCTATTCCCGAAGGTATCTCTCCTTCCCAGTAAGGACATGCAACCATTACTTTTACAGAGCCGCTTCCAGTCGTTCTTGTGCCTGCATATGCGAAATTATGTGTGTACATATCCACGAGTTGCAAAGAGAAATATCTGTCAGGAATTTCTGGAAGAGTTATCACAATCGGTTCTGTCTTCAAATCGAGCCAGGCGGTTGAGTAGATAGTATCGTTGTTCGGACGGACTACGGTTTTACTTTCAGGGCCAAATAAAGTTTTTACATGTTTGAATGTGTTGAAATTTCCCGGGCTCACTGCTTCTACATACATAGTTCTGTAATTCTCAAGCATCGGGTAAGCGAAAATATACGCATCTTTAGCCAGCGAGCTTGCCTCAGAAGGGTCAGTTGTGAGCTCTTGCTGATATGAGTAAACAATTGAGAACAGTGTCAACAATACCAGCCAAATCATTAATAGCTTCTTTGAAAACATAAATAGCCTCCTCACTCTATCTGAAAAAGAAACATATAGACCTTGAACAACTTTTCGCCCGCATTTAGCCTATGAATCAGCCCTATGAGAACAACAAAATGCTTTGGGTAAGTTCTTATGCATCTAAATGAGTGAGCTCTTCATAACTATACGATAACCTGTCGTTGTTAGTGCAAAAAATCCTCTGTCACGAATGCACTATTCTTTTCTACGGTTCAATTTAAGGCGAAATCATGAATCCAATCACAGTTTTATTATTAAATAATGAATCGCGACATTCCGCTTCCAACAACCGAAATGGCTGAAAAAACGGCGGTTTAACAACCAAAACTTGTCATAGTAATCAATACTTTATGTATAAGAAAACATAAAATCATCAAATAATGCACTTAAGGTCATGAAACCATCTACGTCAATTGGAACTTGTACTACCTATGTTTTTTGCTCAGGTCCAGTGGAGATGGAAAAATACTACATAATTCTCTGCAAGAGCCTGTGGATATTCATAGCTTCCTGTGTGTCTTCGTTTGCCACACGGGCAAGAACCTTATTCGGGGAAATACTTTTTAACGGTTCACCTCTATTAGAAACTTTCAGACGTTTTTGCATGCAATTCTGTTTCTTGAGCTTGTTGAACAACATTTCCAAACATCTCAGACGCACTTTCCGTTCTTAATTCTTTCAAGTATCTTCTATTAGTTGAAATGCGGTAGAGCCAGGAATTGGAAAAGTTGATTAAACTTAAGGACCGAATGCAATAATCGGACAATTAAAAAAGGGGAGAAAACTCTCCCCCTGGTGGAGCCGAGGGGATTCGAACCCCCGGCCTCCGCCTTGCGAAGGCGGCGCGCTCCCAGCTGTGCTACGGCCCCACGACAGATGAATTATAGCCTGAATTTAACGAGAATTCAATCACGAATCGGTTAATTCGAGCGTCGAGGGAATTCCCAGCAATTCGCCAAATTTGAATGTGCCCAGATCACTCGAGTGACAGGTCTTCAAAATGTAGGCCGTATCTATTCCGTGGCCAGTTCCCCCGGCCGAGATTATCCAGTCGTTCACGCTCACCAGGCCCGAATCGGCGGCCATCATAGCGATCTCAATGGCTACCTTGGTCCCCTGGCCGAAGAGTCTGAGAGCGGTGGCGAAGATCTGGGGCGGGTAAGTTCCGCCGCTGCTCTTGTAGAAGGCGCCATCAAGACCCCTGAAGAGGTGCGTTGCCGTCAGGATAGCGTGACGCGAACCATAGTACATCTTTCTCACCTGTGGATCGAATTCGTCGTGGTCGGGTTTTTTGAAACCGACCGAGTGAGTCACTATCACCAGTCTTAAAGAAGAAGGAACAGTCTCGAAGGCGAGTTTAGCCACATTGCCGAGTGTTGAAGGCAAAACGATATCCCTAATGTTCCGTTTCAGCGCGCTTGCGAAAATGTGTTCCAGAAGTGTTTTCGTCGTTTCTTCGTCGCTTTTTTTGAAATAGATGACCATTCCATTCACTCCTTTACCGATTTCAATACTCTGTCTATGAGTTCCTGCTCGACCATGTAAGGCAGAGTTATGTGTGATTTTCCCCCGGCAGACCTGTTGAACTCGATTGATGTCTCGATGGCATTCTTGTTCCTGGCCCATGCCCTCCGGGCGACGCCGCCCATCACGTCCCAGGGCATGGACGTCGAGATTATCTCATCGACTCTCTCGCTACCATCCAGCACCAGGCCAAATCCACCGTTTATGGCCTTGCCTATCCCTACGCCGCCTCCGTTGTGGAGGGCGATCAGACTCATTCCCCTGGCGGCGTTTCCGGCGAAGCACTGGGTCGCCATGTCGGCCATAATATTGCTTCCGTCCTTTATATTGGAGGTTTCTCTGAAGGGCGAGTCGGTTCCTCCGGTATCGTGATGGTCTCTGCCCAGCATCACCGGTCCTATCTCCCCCTTTCTGACCATTTCGTTGAACTTGAGCGCTATTTTCTTCCGGCCTTCGGCGTCCTGGTAGAGAATCCTGGCCTGCGTCCCGACCACCAACCCATTTCTGTCGGCGTCTCTGATCCAAATATAATTGTCCCTGTCCTGACCGCGCCTGTTAGGATCTATGCACTCCATGGCAGCCCGGTCGGTCTTTAGAAGGTCTTCCCTCAAGCCACTCAGGCAGACCCATCTGAATGGACCATACCCGTAATCGAAGAGCATAGGTCCCATTATATCCTCGACGTAAGAGGGGAAAATGAAGCCTTCGGAAGTATCGCGGCCGTTCCTTGCTATCTCTTTTACACCCGCATCGAAGACGGCCTTCATGAAGGAATTGCCGTAATCGAAGAAATATGTCCCCCTCTCTACCAACGTCTTTATGAGGTCGAAGTGTTTTCTGAGAGAATCGTCCACAAGCCTTCTGAATCTCTTTTTGTCGGAGGCCAGCATCTCCGTCCGCTCCTCGAAACTCAGCCCCTGAGGGCAGTAGCCGCCATCGTACGGCACGTGACAGGAAGTCTGATCCGAGAGCAGTTCTACGGGTATCTTTTCATCCACCGCGTACTGCAGAAGATCCACGATGTTTCCATGGAAAGCCACCGCGTGGCTCTCACCGGAAGCCAGTTTTTCGGCTGCGATCCTGAAGGACTCTTTTGGACTCCAGGCGAGAGAATCGATCCAACCCTGCTCGAGACGTGTTTTTATCCTCGAGATATCGACCTCCGCAATAATACCGACTCCTCCGGCGATACGCACTGCCTTCCCCTGCGCGCCGCTCATGCCACCCAAACCCGACGACACAAAGAGGTGGCCTTTCAAGTCGCCATCTTCGGGTATGCCCAGCTTCATTCTCCCGGCGTTGAGAATGGTGTTGAAAGTGCCGTGGACGATCCCTTGAGGACCTATGTACATCCAGCCGCCGGCCGTCATCTGTCCGTAATTGGCCACACCCAGTGCCTGCGCCCGTATCCATTCTTGCTGATTGTCAAACATCCCGACCATAAGGGCGTTGGTGATAATGACCCTTGGGCTGTACCGGTGAGACTTGAAGAGACCAAGAGGGTGACCCGACATGACCACAAGCGTCTGCTCGTCGGTCAGCTCCTCCAGGTATCTCTTTATAAGTCTGTATTGCATCCAGTTCTGGCAAACCTGGCCGGTCTCTCCGTAAGTGACGAGTTCATACGGATAGAGCGCGACATCGAAGTCCAGGTTGTTGTCTATCATCACCTGGAAAGCCTTCCCTTCTATGCAGTTGCCCCTGTATTCCTCTATGGGTCTTCCTTTTATCCTGCCCTGCGGTCTATATCTATAACCATAAATCCTGCCCCGTGTCAACAGCTCCTGCAGGAATTCCGGAGCCAACCTTTCATGGAGTTCGTCAGGAATGTACCTGAGAGCGTTCTTGAGGGCCAGTTCGATTTCGGCCCGGTTGAGATTTAACTCCCTCTTCGGAGCCCTCCTTATAGATGGCTCGAAGAAAAGCTCCGGCGGAAGATGATCGTCCAGCTTTATCGTCATCGCCTCTCCAATGATGGAATTAAGAGACACGCAAACCCCTCCTTTCCTTTTCTATTGACAATTTTATCATTATCTGTCTGTCAATGAAAAAATGGCATCCCTCGTTCGCGCCAGACGCTATTGAAGAATATGGAGGCTTGGCCAGCCACGCTTCGTGCGGCAAGTCTATTACAGAACTTCTACTTTTTCGAAAGACGGTTCTAACCCTCTTTTCAGAGCTTTCAATTCTACAACGCCCTAGAGATCGAGCGGCGTTGTTTCCCCTTCAATCCGTTGCAGCGACGTGATAAAATTCAATCATGGATATTAAGAGGGTTTTCAGCTCGATTTCGTCGTACGGTTTTTTTCTATTCGGGTTCACTTCGATAATACTCGGAAGTGCACTTCCCGCGATCGAGAAGAGCTTCGGCATAGATCACCAGATAGCTGGAGTTCTGCTTTCACTTCCGACAATCGCGTTCATGCTTTCGGCGATCGTGGTGAGTACTCTTGCAAACCGTGTGGGGCCTTTCAAGTTGCTTACGATGGGTATTTCTTTCATCACTGGTTCGCTGGTCCTACTCTCGATCGGAAGGAGTTTTTTACTGTTGCTCATAGGCAGCATGACTCTTAGCTTCGGGACGGGTGCCACGGAAACTTCGATCGGTATCGGCGTCTCCGGTCTTAAGTACAGGAAACCTGGAAGTGCTTTGAATCTCATGCATTCGCTGTTTGCCGTCGGTTCTATCATTTCTCCCTTCATTGTCGCCGGTTTTCTCGTAGATTACAATTCCTGGTGGAAGCCCTTTTTCGTTGCCCTTTTTGCGGCCATTCCTTTACTCTTTTTCACTCCGATGCTGTACAGGATCCCTTATACGGGAACGGATGAAAAGATCTCGCGCCATAAAAAGGAGCTCTTTTCGCAGAAGATCTTCTGGCTCATCCTGGCCGGGGTTTTTCTGTATGTTGCCTACGAGATAGGTTTCACCTCCTGGCTTTCGAGTTTCGTGTTCGAGTCGAAAGGTATCGAGTTGAGGTATGCCAGTATCTTTCCGGCACTTCTATGGACCGGCATACTGGTAGGGCGATTGGTCGCCGGCATAGTGGTCGAAAAACTTGGATATGAGCTCTCTCTTTTGTTTATGACAGTTATCGCGTTTCTATCATTCGGTGCTGCGTTGGCAATGAAATCTGCTTTGTGGATCGGAGTGGCCGTGGTCTTAGCTGGATTCGGTTTTTCCGGCACTTTCCCGACCCTGCAGGCTATTCTCATATCACGTATGAAGAACGGAATAGCTTTCGCGCTTGGCCTTTTTACGGTTGCCTCTTCACTCGGTGGTGCCATGGCAAACTACTTGGTAGGTTTTCTCGGACAGATCTTCGGTATGTACGCAGGTATAATATTCATACTTGCACTGATAGCGCTGGAGATAGTTGTGGCATTGATGATAATGAGATTGAAGGTGAAGACCAATGACTAGAACGGTAACCGTCGTGGGTGCCGGACCGGCCGGCTTGGCCGCCGCGAGGATTCTTGGCAGGGAAGGCGTCGACTTCATTCTTATCGATTCGAAGTCCTTTCCCCGTTACAAAGGCTGCGGAGGAGGTCTGACTCCACGCTCTATTAGAGTTCTCGGAGAGATCTTCCCTGAGATCGAGCCAGGAGGCTTCGAAACGAGAGAGATTTCGTTTAGAAACGTCGACGAGGGCGTGGCCAGAGATTTAGTGACATATATTTCGAAGCGTCCTTTGTTTTTTACGGTTGATCGCAAAGAGTTAGATCACTCTCTTCTAAAATCAGTGATAGATAGGGGAGGGAATTTTGCCGTCTCCAAGGTCCGCGAAATTGAAAAAACTGATGGTGGTTTTCTAGTCAAAGGCGAAAACCTCGAGATCGAAAGTAAGTTCGTTATCGTTGCAGGAGGTGTGTTCGGAGCAAAGCTGGCAAATCTGGAACCTCCGGCATACGGGATAGTCTATCACGGTTACAGTTCGCCTACAGGAAGTGCCTCCATAACTTTTGTGCAGGATGGCTACCTCTGGAAGTTTCCAGGAGAATCCTTCGACTCTATCGGTGGCGGTGTATATCCAGATGCACAGAATGTACCGGCTTACGAAGAGATGGAGATGCTTATAAAAAGAACCTTCGACGAAGACGTAGAGCTTACCGGCACCCCTATACCGCTTTTCAAGATGGAGAAGGTTCTCGAGCTGAACAAAGCTTTCGAGGGACTTTTCTTTGCAGGTGACAGTGCGGGTCTTGTAGATAACTGGACGGGTGAGGGGATAGATTTCGCCCTCGATTCTGGAAGACAGGCCGCCTTGTCGATCGTGGAAGACGGAATCAAAGGTAAGACCGCCGGTCAAAGATATCTGGAGAGGTTATACCCGATCGTGAAGCATCTCCAGATCGCAGATTCCTTTAGAAGACGGTTTCACGCCGACCTTCAGAAAAACGTTCTTCTTCTCAAGAGCAGGCGTTCAGCCAGGATTTTCATGAATTACATTTCCCGGTACGCGGAAAATGTATCCCTTTTGGTTTTCAAGAGCTTTTTCACCGGCGGAATACACCAAAGATCAACATAACGCGGCGACGGCCTTCGTTTTGAGATCTCTGACACCATCCTGGGCAACTCTTCCGTCGATCAGCCTTAAAAGCCTTTCACCGTAGGCGTTGGCGAACTCCATATTATGGGTTATCATCACTATCGTGACGTCGTACTCTCTGTTTATCCTCTGGGTCAGCTCCATTACCTTCTGCGCGCTTACCGGATCCAGGGCGGCCGTGTGTTCATCCAGAAGAAGCAATCTCGGTCGTGACAGGATCGCCATTACCATTGCCAAAGATTGTTTCTGGCCACCCGACAGCTCACCGGCCTTTGTCTTGAGGCGCGTTTCAAGTCCCAGACCAAGATTTGCAAGAAGGGAGATGGCCTCTTCCTTCACTTTGCTGAACTTCATAGAACGCCCACCCTTTTTAGAAGCTATTATGAGATTCTCCGCTATTGTCAGAGCCGGAAAGATACCGGTATTCGGATCCTGATAGACTCTCCCTATGAAGCAGGCCAGTTTGTGCGGTTTCATGTTGTTCATTACTTTGCCGTCTATCATATAGAGACCTTCCGTCGGTTTGACTTCGCCAAGTATGACTTTGAGGAGAGTCGATTTTCCGGCCCCGTTGGGTCCTACAATCGTTATGAACTGGCCTTCGAGTATCTTCATATTCACTTCTTCAAGAGCAACTTTCTGATTTTCCAGGCCCTGGTTGTATGTCACTGTGAGATTTTTGAATTCGACCATAATCTTTTCACCTCCTGTTTCACTTTCCTTTTTCCATCAGATGTGGATATCTGACGCACACCTATTACAACTATTATGAATACGGCAGTCAGAAGCTTCATATCGCTTGCCAGGAATCCGATCCTGTAACCGTACCTCATCGCCAGTGAAAGAAGCATCTGATATATTACTCCGCCGATTATGGGCGAGAGAAGACCATAGAAAAACTTTACCCTACCCAGAAGTATCTCACCCATAATAACCGACGCCAGTCCCGTTACGACCATGCCCTGGCCGATCGTTGCATCTGAGAAACCACTGTACAGGGCGAAAAGTCCACCGCTCAATCCAACGATAAAGTTTGACATGGTCAGACCTACCACGGCAAGTGTATCCTGGGAAACGCCAAACGCTACTATTCCCGATGGGTTACTGCCGAAAGCCCTTAGCAACATTCCCGGGTCGGATCTGAGGATAATCGTAAGGAGTATTATCACGGTCGATATTATAAGAATTATGAGAAGCAAATCTGAACCGTTCAGATCGTTGTTGAAGATGTTTTTGACAACAGAACCGGTCTTGAGGGCGCGTTCCTGCGTTTTGATTTCTAACTCTCCGAACAGATCTTCAAGACCGGTGCCGCCACTCATCTCTTCGAAACTCTGTGTGCTTTTTTCCGCTACTACTCTTGGAACGGGGAGATTAGGGCCTCCCATGACCCTGAGATTCACCGAATAAAGCATTGTCATGACTAGGATTCCGGCCAGCAGAACGTTGACCTTGAACTTCCTATGTATCATTCCCGTAATACTTCCAGCCACCGCTCCAAATATAGCCGCCAGCGTAATCGCTAACCAGGCGGGTATTCCGGTAACCAAAGCTCTAACGGCGACGGCGGCTCCGAGGGCGAAAGAGCCGTCTGTCGTCAAGTCGGGAAGATCAACTATTCTGAAAGAGATATAGACTCCCAGGGCCATGAGGCCAATAATCAGTCCCTGTTCCAATATCGCCATCAGATCACCTTGTTTTTTCTACGCCGTCTTCAACTACCAGGTCTGCCCTGTCAAGTATTGATTGTGGAATGTTTATCGCAAGCTGTTCGGCTATGTCTGTATTGACGAAAAGTATAAGCGATTCCTGTCCGAGAATCTTGGTCTCAAGTTCCGACGGGCTGACGCCGTTCAGAATCTGAACCACGAGGTCTCCGGTAGATCTGCCTATCTGATAGTAATTGAAACCAAAACCGATCAATCCTCCGGTTCTCGCTATATCGATGTCTGCGGCGACTATGGCAACTTTTTCTCTCAGTGCGACGGTGGAGATCGACTCCATACTGGATGCAGCTGTGTTGTCTGTTCCTATGTATATTGCATCTACATCTTTTATTTGGGCGTTTAGCGAGGCAATCATTTCGACAGTTGTTGACCCGGTTATATCTATGATGTTCAATCCAAGAGCATCACAGGCCTCTTTTGCAAACTGCCTAATTGTCACAGAGTTGGCCTCTCCCGAGTTATAGATGATGCCAATCGTCTTGACGTCGGGAATGGCAAGTTTCAAGAGTTGAATCTGCGTCTTCACGGGAGTCATATCGCTTATTCCTACCACATTACCGGGATTTTTTCCGAAGGAAGGTACGAGGTTTGCACTTACTGGATCGGTCACTGCACTGAAGACAATGGGAATCGTTTTTGTTGCGTTAACTAGAGCCTGGGCGGAAGGTGTCGCTATTCCTATCATCACCGCAGGGTTTAGGGAGATAAACTGCTTCGCAATAGCTACTGCCGTAGAAACTGAACCCTGAGCGCTTTGGAAATCGATCTTGATGTTCTCCCCATCCTTGAAGCCGTTTTCGATCAAAACATCGATGATTCCCTCCCTGACTGCATCCAAAGCCGGATGCTCCACTATCGCCGTGATCGCCACCGTTTGCAACGATAATCCAAGAACACCTAAAAGTAGTACCACACATACAAGAACCCGCTTCATTCTACATCCCTCCTGATATAAAAAAAGAGAGAGGACGTCTCTCAACGTCCTCTCTCTCTTCTCTCCTTCGTGTATTTTAACTCAAGCACACACTGGAGGAGTCCGTAGAAAGGACGTTCCTCCTAAACCAATAAGCGTATGCAAAGCTTACCAGGGTTGCCCGAGCCATCACTGTTAACCTCCAAAAACTTCGTTTGATATTTTATACCATAAAACAATGTTACAGATCAATGCAGTAAATAAAATTATTCTTTCCATTACGTTCTATCCTCCCTAGAATAAGGTATCCCAAGTGAAGCTGGAGCGCCGACCTTTCTTTTTAAAGTGTCGGTAGAGGTGAAGAAGAGAACTGCTATCGTGAGGAGGTAAGGCAACATCTTCAAGAAATCGGGAGAGATATGGGCGCCGATGGCCTGGAGCCTCAGCCCCAGGGCTGTTATACCACCGAAGAGATAAGCACCGATTAGAGACTTGAAGGGATCCCAGGTGGCGAACAGCACCAGTGCGATGGCAATCCATCCTCTTCCGGCCGTCATGTTTTCTATCCACATCGAGTTGTAGGCCAGAGACAGATAGGCACCACCGATTGCCGTTATAGAGGCTCCGAGAATCGTGAAAAGGTATCTGACTGCAAAAACGTTGATTCCTTTGGCATCGGCGGCATCAGGCGATTCTCCGACCGCCCTGAGCGTCATACCGGCTCTTGTTTTGTATATCACGAACCACATGACCGGGACGAGTAGGAAGCTTATATAGACAAGCAGATCATGCTCGAAAAATATCCTGCCTATATAAGGAATGTCTGAAAGCAGTGGAATCTTTACGGGTTCGAACCTTCTGGCTATAACTCCTATGTAGTCCTTACCCCACAGTCCGCTGATTCCGGTGCCAAGCATTGTGATTGCCAGTCCGCTCACGATCTGGTTGATCTTGAGTGTAACCGTGAAAAAGGCATGTATGAATCCAAGCACGGCGCCGGCCAGCATGGCCACCAGAATGGCCACGACCAGGCTCGACGTATTGTAGGACGCCATAAAACCTCCTATCGCTCCAACCAACATCAGACCTTCAAGGCCGAGATTCATCACGCCAGACCTCTCGGTGAAGATCGTACCCAGAACGGCAAAGAGAAGAGGCGTTCCTGCCCTTACTGTTGCCTGTAAAGTGGATATTACAAAGGAGGGTAGATCATTCACTTTCCGGCACCTCCTTGACGATCGCAAGCCTGTATTTGAATACGGCCTCTCCGCCGAGAAGACAGAAGAGCACCAGGCCCTGAAAGACGGAGATGAGAGCCATCGGAAGTTTGTAGAACATCTGGAGCTGGTCATTGCCGACTAGAAGGCCTCCAAAGAGAAAAGAGACCAATAATATGGCGAGTGGATTCAATTTGGCCAGCCAGGCGACTATTATGGCAGTGTATCCATAACCTGGAGAGAATCCATGCTGTAGCCTGTGCTGAACCCCCATCATTTGCACCGCACCTCCGAGACCTGCTATCGCGCCACTTACCACCAGGGCGATTATGGTGTAGTTCCTGACATTTATCCCCGAATACCTCGCGGCCAGTAGGTTGTCGCCGACTATTTGAGAATTGAAACCCCAACCGGTCTTTTTGTATATGTATTGAAGCAATAAAGCGACGGCCAGAGCGATGAAGATCCCTATATGGAATTCATCGTCAAAAAAAGAGGGAAGTCTTGCCTGGCTGGGGAAAGGCGCCGTTCCGGGGAAGCCATATCCTTTCGGATCTTTCCAGGGGCCGTAAACGAGGTAATCGACCCAGAAGATGGCTACATAGTTCAGCATGAGAGTTACAACTATTTCGTCGGTTCGGGCAAAGGCCTTCATGAGCGCCGGTATCAACGCCCACACAGCTCCTGCCGCGGCGCCAATGATCGAAAGCAAGACAATCATCATCAAAGGGGATTTCACGTCTTTGAAAAGGAAAAGAGCGCCCCAGGTAGAAGCCAACGCACCCATGTACAACTGACCTTCACCGCCTATGTTCCAGATCTTCATCCTGTAGGCAAAAGACAGACCTAACGCCACAAAAGCGAGGGGCACCATCCTCATGAACGTACTAAACAATCCATATCTATTTGCAAAAGGCCAGGTCAGCATCTCCTTGTAAGCCTCGAAAGTTTCCCTGAAGGCCGATGATAAATTTCCCAGGCGGCCCATAAAGAAAACAAGAAGTATGACTCCCATTATCAATAGGGCGAACGCCACGGATATTACAGGCACTACAATCCCAGCGTATCGGGGTATCTCGAGTCTCTTCTCTATTCTGATCTTCATCTTAGTGATCCTCCTGTCTCGTGCCGGCCATCATGAAGCCTATCTCCTCGATGTATGAAGGATCAGGTGGAGTGTAGCCCATTATCTGTCCTTCATAAATCACCGCCACTCTGTCAGAAAGTCTGAAGATTTCGTAAAGTTCTCCGGCCAGAAGGAGTATAGCCGCTCCTCTTTTCTTTTGCAGGAGCAAAGATTTGTAAACGAACTCCATAGCACCTATATCCAGGCCTCGAGTGGGGTGCTCTGCAATAATAACTTTGGGCTCGGCTGAAAGCTCTCTGGCCAGAACGACCTTTTGCAAATTTCCACCGGAAAGATACCTGACCTCGGTTTTCGCCGAAGGTGTCGATATAGAGAATTCGTCGATCAGCTCGTCGGCCTTCGAGTGCATACGTCTGCCGTCGAGTTTCCAAGGTGAGCAGTGTACCAGTTCACAGATCGAGTTCTTCATGAAGAGATTGCTCATCACCGACAGGTTAGGGCACGTGGCCACGGTCTTCCTGTCCTGGGGGATGAAACTAAGGCCGGCTCTGATCCTTTCAGCCACATTGCCTTGCTTCAGCTCATGCCCATCGAGTTCTATCCTTCCGGAAACCTTCTTCCTGAGGCCATAGATCGCTTCAGCCAATTCGCGCTGACCGTTACCGGCAACACCGGCTATTCCGAGAATTTCGCCCGATCTGACCTCCAGACTGAGATTCCTGACCGACATGAGATCTTTGTCGTTTTTGACATTGAGATTCTCTATCTTGAGAATAACTCTACCCGTTTCCACCACCGGTTTTTCCTGATCGAGGAGCACATCTCTACCGACCATCATTCTTATCAGACCGCGTCGGTCTATATTTTCTCTTTCGACTGTACCAACCACTTTACCGCCACGCAGGACGGTTATCCTGTCGCTTATCGAGAGAACTTCGTCAAGTTTATGGCTTATGAAAATCACTGAGGAGCCTTCGCTTACGAGTTTCCTAATGGCCTTGAAAAGCGTATCGCTCTCTTGAGGAGTTAAAACTGCCGTCGGCTCGTCGAGTATGATTATACTGGCGCCAGTGTACAACAGCTTCAGGATTTCGATTCGCTGTCTTTCACCGACGGAGAGCGTCCAGACCCGTGCGCGCGGGTTCACCGGAAGTCCATAGGCCTCCGAAAGTTCATTTATTTTCGATTCTACCGTTTTCGTCTTTATGACAAACCCGAAATCCTTCAAACCGAGAATCACATTTTCAGCCACTGTAAACGATGGAACCAGGGTAAAGTGCTGTTGAACCATACCGATACCGTGTTTGAGTGCGTGACTGGGCGATGCGATAGACACTTTGCTATTGTTTATGAAAACTTCGCCCCGGTCGGCATGGTAGATGCCGAAGAGAATATTCATCAAGGTAGTCTTGCCGGCACCGTTTTCGCCCAGGAGGGCATGAACCTCTCCCTTCTTCAACTGCAGAGATATGTCGTCGTTGGCCACAACTCCGGGAAAGGATTTGGAAATATGTTTCATCTCAAGAACGGGAAAGTCTTCCAAGGAAATCACTCCAGCGAGAGGAAATAAGGGGGCCTAACGGCCCCCGGAGATTACTGTATCTTACCTACTACATTGTTTATGAACCAGTCCATACTAAGAAGATCGCCATCGGAAGGTATTTCGCCCTCGGCATATTTCAAATTGCCGGCCTGGTCGTATATGGGTCCGACGAATGGATGCATGTCACCTTTGATGATTGCGATTCTCATAGACATCACGAGCTTGGCAACACCACTTGGAACCAGATCGCTGAGAACAATATCGACGGTTCCGTCTTTTATGCCACCCCAGTACTGCGCGTTAGTCCAGGTGCCTTCCATGACACTTCTCACAACTTTTTCGTAGTAGGGGCCCCAGTTCCAAACCGGTGCCGCAAGGAAGGCCTTTGGAGCGAAGGCACTCATATCGCTGTTGTAACCGATCGAATAGACACCCCTGTCCTGGGCCGCCTGTTGTGGTGCTGGGGAATCCTGATGCTGTGCGATCACGTCGGCTCCGATGTCGAGCAGAGACACCGCAGCTTCCTTCTCTCTTGCCGGATCAAACCAGGTGTTCGACCAGACAACGTGTACTTTTGCCTGTGGATTCACGTACTGAACACCCATCGCGAAGGCGTTTATTCCCCTTATAACTTCGGGAATTGGGAAGGCGGCAACATAACCGATGATGTTTGTCTTGGTCATTGCACCGGCCACCAGACCACTGAGGAACCTAGGTTCGTACATTCTCCCGAAATAGGTCCCAAGGTTATCCGTAACCTGGTAACCGGAACAATGCATGAAAGTGGTCTTCGGGAAGGATTTGGATACCTTCACCATGCTGTCCATGTAGCCGAAACTTGTTCCGAAAACGATATCGTAACCTCTTTGGGCATAGCCTCTGAAAACACTTTCGGCCTCGGCGCCCTCGGGTACGTTTTCGATGAAGTCCGTTACAATATCGCTACCAAAGACTTTCTCCAGATATAGTCTTCCCTGATTGTGCATGAAGCTCCAGCCACCGTCTCCAATCGGTGCAACAAAAACGAAGGCAACCTTGAGTGGAGCGGCAAGCATTGCGGTAGTAACTAGCAAGAGCGTGAGAATGAACAGGAATCTTTTCACTGTCTTACCCCCTTTGTGAGAAGTTGGTTCTTCCGATGTAAGAATTATACCCTTACACTATCGCTTATCCAAAATTCGAAAAAGCGTCTCTAAACGAAAAAACCTCCACCCGCTGTGCTCAAGACATACGAACAGAGGTACAGGAACATTATACTACCGCTTGTTTAACAGTCATATCTATTCTTTGACTGGTGTTATACCGGTGGTAAAATATTCTGGAAGTACATATCACAATAACTAAGGAGGTCCAGTCTATGATAACTACGAGAATGGAAAAGGAACTGAACGCCCAGATAAAGGCTGAGTACGAATCGGCCTTCATCTATATGGCCATGGCTGCCTGGGCTCACAAGAATGCGTATTACGGGACGGCGAATTTCATGTGGAAACAGGCAAAAGAAGAGGAAGAACACGCAATGAAGTTTGTCGATTACCTGAAGGATGTGGATGGAACTATAGAGATCCCCGGACTCGAAAAACCCGAAGGAGAGTTTAAGTCTCTGCTGGATATTTTCGAGAAGGGCCTCGAGCACGAGAAGTACATAACATCGAGGATTCACAACCTCGTGACCGTTTCCGACGAAGAAGGCGATTACGCCACTAACGATTTCCTTCAGTGGTACGTTAAAGAACAGGTCGAGGAAGAGAGAAACTTCAGGGACATCGTCAAGCTCCTTAAAAAGGTGGGCGATCAAGCTAATGGAATAATGATGATCGATTCCAAACTGGGAGAGAGATAAAAAACACCGGGGATGTTGTTTGACGACATCCCCATTTTTTGATGAGTTAGATAAACAAGTTCAACTGAGAGGAGGGGTTAGCGATGCGCAAGTTGTTTCTGACGGTCCTTGTGGTGATATCCTTAGCCGTTCTGGTTTTGGCCACGCAAGTAAATCTGTCTATTATGCATACGAGCGATATTCACGGCAATGTCTTCCCGGTGGACTATGCGACCGGCAAGTCTTCAGCCGTCGGTCTTGCGAAAGTATCGACACTTCTGAAAGAAATGAGAAAAAGCAATCCCTACACACTCGCCATAGATACTGGAGATCTTATTCAGGGTACACCGTTAGCATATTACTATGCGAAAGTGGATAGCTCTGGCGAAAATCCAATGATAGCGGCATTGAACCATATGGGTTTCATCGCAAGCGTGATAGGAAATCATGAATTCAACTACGGTCCTTCGATACTCGAAAGGGCCATCGATGAAGCCGATTTCCCTGTGTTGAGCGCTAACATAGTCTTCGAAAGCAGCGGTGAGGCCGCTTTCACGCCATACATAATCGTGGAAGTGCCAGTTGAAGGCGACACAGTCAGGGTCGGGGTTCTCGGTCTTACGACTAGCTTCATCCCCAACTGGGAGGAACCCAAGAACATAGCCGGGCTGAGCTTTCTGGATCCCGTGTCAACCGCTTTAGAATACGTTCCCCAGCTCAGGGAGAAGGTAGATGTTCTAGTGGTTGCCTATCATGGCGGCTTCGAAAGAGATCTGAAGACCGGTGCACCAACCGAGGAACTGCTTGGAGAGAATGTAGGTTATCAGATTCTAAAAGAAGTGAAAGGCATCGATGTACTTCTCACCGGCCACCAGCACAGGACTATCGCCGAGGTTATCGATGGCACTGTGATCTCTCAGCCTTCCAACTGGGGAAAGGTCGCAGGTAAGATAGATCTCGTACTAGAAAAGAATAATGGGAAATGGGAAATAGTGGATAGAAGCATTGTCCAGGTTTCTATGGCCGGTTACGAGGCTGATTCTGCATTAATGGCAATGTTCCAGAGCTTTGAAGACCGTGTACAGAAATGGCTTGACCAGCCTGTCGGTATAGCGATAGGCGACTTCTACATCGACGACCCGCTCGTCGCCAGACTGGCCGACAACACGTTGATAGAGTTCGTAAACAGGGTTCAGAGCTCCGTAACCGGGGCTCCGATATCTTCCGTCGCGCTCTTCACAAACGATATAAAGGGATGGAAGACCGGGCCTATAACGATAAGGGATATAAACGCGGTTTATATCTATCCGAACACTCTGAAGGTAATAAAGGTCACCGGAGCAGATATCAAGGCCGCGCTCGAAAAGAGCGCCGAATACTTCACCTATGAAGACGGCGAGATAGTGGTCACAAACAGCTGGATCAATCCAAAGCCCTTGCATTACAACTACGACATGTGGGAAGGTATAGAGTACATAGTGGCCGCTGATAGACCCGTTGGAGAGAGGGTGTTGAGCATCCGTTTCATGGGAAAACCTCTGGAAATGGATGGCGAATACGAAGTAGTTCTGAACAACTACCGTGCCGGTGGCGGCGGCGGATATACCATGTTCCAGGGGAAACCGGTCGTAAGGGAGGTAATGCTCGAAGTTTCCGAAATAATCGCCAATTATGTACTTGAAAGAGTAGCCGTTAGTGCCACTCTCGATCACAACTGGTCGGTGGGCACCGGTTTCATCCACACAGTCGGCTGGAATGAAACGCTCAGGACGATCTCGGAAATGTACGGAATCGACGCTTCTGATATCATGAAATACAACCCCGATTTGAAGAGGGTCGAGAGAATCCCCGCCGGAACGAAAATTATCATCTATAAACCAGCGCTCGAAGAAGTGCCGGTGATGTGAGCTCGAAACCGAAAAAGGGCGGAGAGATCCGCCCTTTTTTTGCTTCTTAGCCAACTGAGGAAAACTGAGACCGGCAACCTTTCACCATTCGTTTCTAGTCAATGGAGAAGTTCAGTGTCTCCCGACTGGTATGGTCAATTGTATTTCTTCATTCGAAGTATTTTCTCGGCCCGTGCCCCTCGACTTTTTTCAGAAAATTTCTTACGATCTCCATGTATTCTTCGGGTTTTTCCAGGTGGTGTTCGTGAGAAGCATCTTCGATGATTTTCATTTCACAGTTGACTATCTCTCTACGGTAAAGTTCTGTCGTGGCGGGTGTCGCTTCGTCGAATCTGCCACATGTCAGGAGGACAGGAACATCTATTTCCCGCAATCTGTGAACGCAACTATAATTTCTAAGCGTACCCGTGACCGTGAACTCGCTCGGCCCGTACATGTGTTCATAAACGGCCGTGCCCATGCCTTCGAGAGCCCTGTTCAAGCAATCGGGCCACGGATCTAGGCGGCAAACATGGCGGCTATAAAAGGTCCTCATCGCGTCGGCGTATTCACGAGAGTCGAAGCGACCACTCGCTTCGGCCCTGTGTATGGCGTTTTGTTTTTCTTTAGGCAGGAAGGCAAGCAGTTTTCTAACGTCCTTTTCGAATTGTGGAATGCTCATAGCCGGTCCGGACAGTACCATGCTGACTACATCTTCAGGTTTGGAGAAAAAGTATTCGCAGGCCAAGATAGTTCCCCATGATTGGCCCAAGATATGTACTTTCCCCATCCCTAAACGTTCTTTAAGCAGATTCAACTCACGGACGAAACGTTCCACGGTCCAGAGACCTTTATCTGAAGGCCTGTCGGACCTTCCGCAACCTAGCTGATCGTAGAAGACAACCGGCCTTTCATCAGACAAAATCGAAAGCGGTTCAAGGTAATCATGAGGTACACCGGGGCCTCCATGTAGAGTTATTAGAGGTATTCCGCTCTTATCGGCCCCTTCGACATAGTACCAGATTTTTCCACCTTCTACTTCGATAAAACCTTCGACTCTGTTCCCGTTTTCACCCATCGATATTACCTCCCTTCCCAATCAATACGATTATACAACCGATTTACGTGAGGGTCGGCTTGACGGCTGGTGGTAAGAGAGACTATAATCGATTAGATAAATATCTAATTGAAAGGAATAAATTCTATGGTTGATTGTTGCTTTGAACATGAAACTAAAACAGATACGGCTTTTTTTAGGCTCAAGGCAAGTGAAGTCTCCGGACTTTCGAAGCTGTTCAAGATATTGGGAGACGAAACCAGAACCAGGATCGTGCATCTCTTGTCGATCACCGAACTCTGCACCTGCGACCTGGCCAGGGTCCTAAATCTTACGTTACCCACGATCTCCCACCACCTTAAGCTTCTGAAGGAAATGAGACTGGTAAGGAGCAGAAGAGAGGGAAAAGTCGTTTACTATGCATTGGCCGATGAACATATACTTATACTTGTCAAGACGGCGAGAGAACATTTCGAAGAGGTGTAGCGTTGAAGACAAGACATAGAATCAAGGGACTCGACTGTCCTGTCTGCGCAGCAAAAATCGAGGACAGGATAAAGAAGATGGGTTACAATGCAAGAATAGATCTCCCCTCACAATCGCTGATAATTGAAGATGGTGACATTGAAGAGATAAACAGAATCATTTCTAGTGTCGAGCCGGGTGCCGGAATCGCAGAAAATTCAAATGTTTCGCCGGTTGGGAGAAAACTAAAAATTCTTTTATTATCCTGTATCGTCTATATTTTTGCACTGATCACCGGCCGGTATCTTCATGGAAGTTATGAACCGCTCGAGTACGGAATATACATACTGGCCTATATTTTGGCAGGAAATGGCGTGCTTCTGAAAGCAGGAAAAAACATTCTTCATGGAAGGTTCTTCGATGAAAACTTTCTCATGACCCTGGCCACCGTTGGGGCTTTTCTGATTCACGAGCTACCGGAAGCCGTGGCCGTAATGCTTTTCTACAACGCTGGAGAGATTCTTGAGGGAATGGCGCTAGCAAGATCGAGAAAATCGATTTCTTCGCTAGTCAACCTAAAGGCCGAGACGGTAAACAAAATCGCTCCAGAAGGGATCGTGACAGTTCCGGCGTCGTCCATGACCGTAGGAGAGAGGTTTATCGTGAAATCGGGTGAGAGGATCCCCCTGGACGGTTCAATCGTTTCCGGGGAGACCTGGCTCGACCTTTCGCTTCTAACTGGTGAGAGCAAACCGGTGAAGGCCGGCGAAGGTTATAGAGTAGTCGCCGGGACAATCAATAGTACCGGCCTTATAGAGGTGGAGGCCACTGCCATTCTAGAACGGTCATACACCAGCAGAATGCTCCAGATGGTCGAAGAGGCCTCTTCCAGAAAATCCAGAACCGAACGCTTCATCACGAAATTCTCGCGGATCTACACGCCCATAGTAGTTTTGATCGCCGTCTTTCTTGCCACGGTACCGCCCTTTTTCACCGGAGGCAATTATAGCGAATGGCTCCACAGAGCTCTTATACTGCTCGTTATTTCCTGTCCGTGTGCCCTGGTTATATCGGTGCCGCTCGGGTATTTTGCCGGTATCGGAAAGGCTTCAAGAACCGGCGTGTTGATAAAAGGAAGCAACTATCTGGAGGTACTGGCAGGGATAGACATGGTCCTTTTCGACAAGACGGGCACTCTCACAGAGGGCAAATTTGGGATAAGCGAAATCTCCGGCCACAACGGAATGGCACAGGCAGAAGCGATATTGATAGCGGCGAGTGTGGAGAGCAACTCTAATCACCCGATCGCCAGATCGATTGTCGATTACGCTTTCTCGATCGGTTTCAAAAAAGAAGATTTTCTCGCCGTTAGAAACTACAGGGAGATACCGGGTGAGGGAGTTTACGCAATCGTCGAGGGTAACGAGGTAGCGCTTGGAAATGAAAGAATACTTAGAGGTCTGTCACTTTCCTCGTCTCCGAAGGGTAGGTCGAAGATTTATCTTACAGTTGGCGGAAAGCTGTCGGGAACGATAGACATCTCCGATAAATTGAAAGAAGACTCAAAAAAGGCAATCGAATCTCTCCGTGGACAGGGCTTGGCAAGCATCGCAATGCTCACCGGTGATTCCCCCGATGTAGCTGCAGCAATTTCGAGCGAGCTTGGTCTGGACTGGTACCAGGGAGGACTGAGTCCTGAAGGGAAGCTCGAAATACTTGAGAAATCATCCAGTGCGGGCTGTAAGATAGCGTTCGTGGGGGACGGTATAAACGACGCACCAGTCATAGTCAGATCTGACGTAGGTATAGCGATGGGGAGGGCAGGCTCCGACGCGGCGATAGAAACGGCCGATATAGTGATCTCCGACGATTCGCCCCTGCAGGTATCGAGGGCGATAGCTATTGCCAGGAGAACACGGAGTATAGTTTTCCAGAACATAAGTTTGGCCATAGGAACAAAGGCGCTTTTTATAATTCTTGGAGCTTTCGGGCTGGTCAATATGTGGGGAGCAGTCTTCGCAGATGTTGGTGTGGCACTACTCGCAGTTCTGAATTCTCTGAGGATCTTTCACGGCTGATTTCCCAGAGACCGGTGGTTCGATGAAGCCAGAAAAATTATATTATCTGTACAGCGGTTCCGTATATTTTTTCTTCAATTTAGTATTCACCATCAACGGTATCTACTTCGTCGAATCGGTAGGGCTCAATCCTCTCCAGCTGGTTCTCGTTGGAACTGTGGTCGAAACCTCGGCACTTCTCTTCGAAATACCCACGGGTGTCTTCGCCGATATGTATGGCAGGAGAAAGTCGATTATCATAGGGCTGACCATACTTGGTGTCAGCTTCATCCTCGAGGGGAGCCTACCATTTTTCTGGATCATCCTTCTGGCACAGATAATCGCCGGCGCCGGATATACGTTCCTGAGTGGTGCCGACATTGCTTGGGTCGCCGACGAAAGCGAAACGAAAAACCTGGATCCAGTGCTTTTGAAAGGAGTCCAGTTCGAACAGATCGGTTCGCTAGCGGGAATATGGGCCAGCGTTCTCCTCGGACTGTTTGCACTGAACTTTCCCATAGTTCTTTCGGGAGTTTCCATGTTCTTCCTCGCACTGATCCTGAGACGAATAATGAAGGAGGACAAGTTCAGTCCTAGGCACTTTGGTAAGCCTTTTAAAGACTTTCTTTCCACTCTTGCCGACGGTCTTGGACAGGTAAGGGCTTCAGCGAACCTTATAATAATCCTCTTCATCAGTCTGGGGATAGGTCTCTACAGCGAAGGGTTCGACAGACTCTGGATACTGAAGTTTCTTGCAGATCTGAGGATAACCGAGGAATTTGGATTACGCTACGTGCTGTGGTTCGGGGTGATAAACTCCGGTGCGTTGGTTTTAAGCATCGCCGTTCTATCTTTCCTTAAAAGACTGTCTTCCCGCAACTCTTCAAAGCTCCTGCTATCCTACTTGGTCATCTTGAACACCATTCTGGCCGTGGCTTTCATCGGATTCGCCCTCAGCGATAACTTCCCGCTGGCATTGGCCTTTTACTGGGCTGGCTTCGTAGCAAGGCGCAACGATTATCCTCTCTACGCCAGTTTTACCAACAGACAGATAGAAATTTCTGGCGTAAGAGCGACAGTCATCTCCGTGGCCAGACAGTTCGATTCGCTCGGCCAGATAATCGGAGGCCCGATAATCGGCCTGATAGCTTTGAGTTCAACTACCATCGCCCTGGGAATAACGGGATTGCTGGTTCTTCCCGTAGTACTGCTCTATATCTGGCTTCTCGGAAGAGAGAGCCGTCCTTAGCCCTTCGCCCAGGAGCGTGAAACCGTCCTTGGAAAGAGCGAGAAGAGGAGAGAAACGGAGACACGCGAAAAATAGGCAGGCGTGAGGAGAGTCATCACTCTCAATTTTCAATTTTGCTTACTAGTAAGCGTAGCGAACTATCGAATACGATCTTTCGCACGTGTTTTCGCCATGAAAATAAAACGCACAACCCACTACTCATGACTCACAGAAACCCTTAAGACGATTCTCGTCATATCGAAAGCGTAGTGAACCTCTCGATTGCGATCTTTCATTTTCATAGGTCTTCTTCAAACTATACACACATAGATTAGAATTATTTGGCTACAAAAAAATAAATATGAATACTAGGGTTGACAAATTGAATATTATGAATTATATTATCAATGATTCGAAAATAAAACCAAAAAAGGAGAGGATTATTATGAAAAAGAGGAGTAATTTCCGCAATTACGAGAGTTTAGATAAAATTACTTTCGATATTCATTCGAAGATGTACAGAATTACTATGGGAATATGAGGTAGATCGATGAAGAAAACGCTGGTTTTGATTCCACTGGTTTTTTTGATATTTCTTTCAACGGGCTGCTCGTTGATTTTCACGACGAGAATCAGCAGCCAGTACGAGAAGGAAATCGATATCCTTGAGACGAAAGCCATTAGAGTCATCGGTATAAATGGCTCGCTCACCATTCTGGTCTGGGAGAAGGACTATGTAAGAGTGACTGGGACGAAGTTCGTGTCAGGATTGAGCAGTTCGCAAGTAAAGGCCTTCAACAACTCACTCGACGTTATTTGGAGCAATCTGGGAGAGACCCTCGAGATAGGGCTCAGTAGAACAGATCGACCCAACGGAATAAATTACGGAGTTTCAATGACCGTTTATGTTCCGAGGGAACTGTACGAATCTCACTTTTATAAGACTTCTAACGGTTCTGTGAGTATTTCGGGGATATCCGGAGAATGCGTCATAGAGTCGAGCAACGGCAATATAAACATCACCGGTTTCGAGGGCAGCATCCATTCAGTGACTTCGAACGGTGGTTATAAGATCAGTCATTGCAGATTGTATGGTAACAATCATTTCAAAACGAGCAACGGATCGGTAGCCGTTAAGTTGCTCACCGCTCCGACCGGAAGACTGGAGATCTACACAAGCAACGGAAAGATAGATTTCAAGTTCCCCTGGACCGCTGGAGCCTTTTTGACAGCCACTACATCCAACGGAAACGTTGATGTTCAGGGTTTCAGATCGGTTTCTTTCAAAAAGATCGACAAGAACGATCTGAGAGCCGAAATAAATAGCTGGGGGGATCTGGACCTATCTCTCAGAACATCCAACGGAGATATCACCCTGAACGGAATGCAATAATCTTCTTGAACACCCCGGACACTTCATATTAAGACCTTTCTTCTACGGCCCCGCAAGGGGCCTTCTCAATTTCTTTCAGAGAACTAATTACCAGTTTTGAGCGTCTATTTTCTGAATCAAAAAAAGGGGGTGTCTCTCTTGAAAAAAGTCATATCCACTGTGGCGATAACGGTATTTTTCGTTTCCTTTTCAATGGCACTTGTTGTCGGCTCGCATGTGCCAGAGTCATTCTCGGATTGGCGTTTCCTGCGTGCTCACGTCTTTTCCGACTATGTGGTGTACGAACTCATGCAAACTGACATGGCGGGTTTTGAGGTGAAGGTCGTCCAGACCGGCCCCACCACAGGGCTCAAAATCGGATTCTTTTCCAGACCGATCTTAGTCGTGGAGGACGGCCCTAACTTCTTCATGGGTCTGTGGAAAGATGTCTTGATTATAGACACAGGAACGGCTCCCGAACCAAGACTCCTCTCCCTGTACTATATACCGGAAAAGAGACTCGTTCATCGCGACTCGTATTTCTCACCGATCGTAATCGATGGGGAACGGTTGCTTTATTACAGAGATATCGGGTTGAGATTTTATGATTCCGACAACGAGAAAAAACTTCCGGAGGAGCTGAGGTTTCTAGAAGAGAACCTCGTGTCCATGCTCAAAGACCAGCCATATCTGGGTGTGGCCATCTCTGAGAAGGTATATCTGGATCTCCTGATCTTCGAACTGGTAAATACGGGCGAATACGTTATTCGTTATGTCCAGTGACCCGCGCCTCTCCGATTATCCTGGATGCGGTGAGCCAGGCGTTTCTATCATCGCCTATGGGCGAAGTGTTCCTGTAGTCATGTTTACCGATGTACCTTTCGAGCATTTTGACCACCGATTCGACCTTGCTTTTCTGAAGAGCCACAAACCATTCGGCAGTGGCCGTTCTCATGGAAACGACAATTTCTCTTGCGTGGTCAATACACAGAATGGAAGAGGACTCTTCATATAGCTTTCTGATCTTCTCCGAATCGAAGAACTTCGCTATGGCTATCACATACCTCTTTCCGCTCTCTCTGGATACTTCGCAGAGATGGCAGCTACCGGTGCTTCTGGATGATGGCGCTTTTTTGAAGAGCTTTCTCTCACCCTGGCCGATCAAATCGAGCTGTCCGATGAGCAACTCTTTGAAGACAACCGAGACCGGGAGACTGCCGATATCGGATTTCTCTCTTGCTATTTCCACGATCCGTCTGGAGTGTTCTCGACACAGTCCTCCCGATTTCAATCTGAACCTGGCATCTTCATTGTGAAGAAGATTATAGAAGGCACCGTAAATCCAACCGTCCACGGCTTTTGAACGGGCCGAACAGACTGGACAGGTACCGGTTCCTGCGAAAAGCTCTACAACTTCGCTTTCAACCACGGTTTCTACTCTCAACTCTGTCCCCCTTCGATCACTCATTTGCCCAACCGCAGAAGCCAGGCATCTGTTCCGCCATGGAGGCCGCTGAGAACGTCTCTGTCGTTTGAGGAAGTAGTGCCGATCACTATCAGCTCTCTCTTTTCCGTCTCCCCGATTCTCCTGCCGCTGTCGTTCTGAGTGCCCCCGAAAGTGGCTTCCCATTCTAGGTAGCCATCCATTCCTAGCTTTATCACCCAGACGTCGCTCATACCTTTGTTGGCTCTCACGTCGCGGTTGGTAGATTTAGTATAACCGCAAACAGCGTAGCCTCCGTCGGCAGTTTCTATGATATCGAAGGCCTCTTCATCGTTCGTACCGCCGTACGTTTTGCTCCATAGCAACTCTCCGTTGTCCTTGAATTTCAAGACCCAGATGTCTTTTCCACCCTTATGGTCATTCACATCTCTTCCGGTGGAGGCCGTGTAACCGGCTACGATCAAACCGTCACTGACCTCTTTAACCACATGTGCTCTCTCGTCTGCCGTACCACCGAGGAGGTCCTGCCAGAGGATGTTGAGTTCACTATCGACCTTGAGAATCCAGAGATCCTCGCCTTGAGAACGGTCGATATTTTTCAGATCGCCGTCGCTGGATTTGGAATAGCCGCAGAGAAGATAACCGCCGTCGCGTGTCTGGACGCCATAGAAAAGTTCATCTGTACCACTGCCGCCGAAGGACTTTCTCAAATTCGATACGAGAGTCCCGTAAGAACTCATTATCGACGCCCAACCATCTATATCGCCGTGTTGACCGGTTCCTTCGAAATTGGAATCGTTCGAACCAGTCGATCCGGTAAGGATCAAACGTTCACCGACGGTTACGTTCACCGAATGTGCATAATCGTCGCCGCTACCGCCTATGTATGTCTGCCAGCCAATCGTGCCATCATTCAACAGCATGATCGCATAAGCATCTGTTCCTCCATGGTAGGGATAGCCACTACCTGTGAAAGGTATATCTTCCGAATCTGTCCAGCCGACCGAAACGGTACCACCGGTTATTCGAGTCGTATCTGAGATAAAATCATCGCCCGAACCGCCGTGAGCCTTTCGAGGCGAGACCAGAAAACTGTTTGAAATATATTCCAGTGGAGGAACCCAGAAGTCGAATCCGCCGTTGTTGCCGACTATAAGATTACTATCAGTCGAGTCGGATGTAACGCCGGACACCAGGCTCGAAGTACTCTCCACTATCAGACCGAAACCGGTTTCGTCACCATTTCCGCCCAGAGTGATTTCATTTACCAGCTTAGGAATATAGATAGCTTTAATAGCCGTGTTCTCTTCGATTACTATCTCAACGTTGGCTTCTTCATTGAGAACGTTGTTCACTAGCCATCCTGCAAAGTCGTATCCGGGGACGAGGGGAGCCTTAATAAGTATCCTGTCACCTCTCTTGGCAGTAGTCCGGTAGGGAAGCTCTCTCTCCCTCTTTCCCACGGTTACACTCTCAAGCAAAGGCGTGCTGGTGATAGTCACCTGATATCTCTTCAAAATATTGATACAGCCTGAAAGCGCTATCAGTAAGAGTACAAAAATTATCGCCAGAAAAATCCTTCTGGACATCCAATCACCCCCAAGTTATTGTCTCCCATTCGATATATTCTATAACGAGATAAAGCCATTGCATAAGGAAATAAACAGGCCAGAAGGTTAAGATACTTGTTTTTCCCGCCCCATGTGATAACATTAATAATGAATATTCAGTGGAGGTGTCCCCTTAGTGGAAAGCGACAGTTGCAGTAATTATCATGAGTGTCCCATAGTGAAGGCTTACGAACAGGGAAAGATAGACAGCGAATGGATCAATATGTATTGTCACGATAGATGGAAAGATTGCGAAAGATTTCAGCTCGAAGACCTCAGCGATTACTCTTACGAATTCGTTCTTCCCGATGGAAGCGTTGAAGAGAGATTGAGACGGTGATTCCCGAAAATCGATTGTTACTTAACAGCATCTCTTGCTCCTAATTTCCTCTCGAGAGAGAGAATTAGAAGCAAGAGTTAGAAACCCTCAAACTATAGGTTATCGGCAATAGGGTTCTTACGTGTTGGTGGATGCAACTATCCTACTTGCCCAGAATCTTATTGTCTCGATAACAAGCTCTACTATGGTCACCAAAGTTATGAAGACGAGTATTCCGATCAGGAGAGGGTGGCCAGTGCTCTCCGGAGATATGCCGAGGAAATCGGCTATTCTTCCGGAGTAATCGGGTGAGACTACGATCAGAAGAAAAATCAGCCCGGCGATGTCGGAGGCTATTTTCACAATCCTTGAGTAGTTGAACACGTTTATAAAGTTGAAGATCGACGAGATCGTCAATATTCCAAAGCCGAGGAAAAGTCCGTATTTCATAGTGTCGAGCGCTGCGATAGCCAGCGTATTCATCTGACCGTCAACGAAATAAACCGGTCCGTAAGTGAAGCCCAGATATGTGATCGCGACTCCTACTATCGATGCCACAAGAGTGGCTATTCTCTGGGCCAGCGAGGGGACCTTCTCGTTCTTCAGAAACCATGTGAAGTACGGGAGTCTCGACGTGGCACCCGCCTTGGTGACAAAGTAAAGGACAAGACTGACCAAACCGAAATCGAAGATAAAAGTTACCGGAAGCTGTGACAGGACACCCAGCAAATCAGTGTTGCTGAATCTGAAGATTGCACCGTTCTCTCCGAAGATCAGGCTCAAAAGATGTAGTCCAATGTGGATCGCGAAGATTATTCCAGTGTACATGAATAGATAATTCTTAAGATGAGGGGCTATTATAGGGCCATCCTCGTAATACCTGGCAGCGACCTGCTCGGGTGAACCGTACTCCTTTATCGCGATTGCGAGGCTGGTATCGTTTATCTCTCCGCGTTCGCGCTCGGCTTTTTCCAGTATATGGCTCTCTATCTCTCTCAAGATCTCATCGACTTTTTCCGGCTGCCTCCCCGGTAGAAAAGTCCTAATGTTGTCCAGGTACTTTTTCAGTCTTTCCATTTTCATTCCTCCCCAACGAAGCTTTTTATCAGTCTATCCTGCTCTTGCCAGATCTTCAGTAAGTCCTCTCTAACTTTTCTACCAGCATCAGAGATTGAATAGTACTTCCTCGGTTTATTTTCCTCGACTCTCCACTCGCTCGCCAGTATCTCTTTCTCCTCCAGGCGTCTTAATAGAGGGTAAAGAGTGTTCTCGTCTATGATGAAGTTGCGTTCCTGAAGTGTTCTCACGATTTCGTACCCGTACATCGGCTCATCGAGCATGACCATCATCAGCAACTGGATGAATCCCCTGTTCATTTCCGTGGCAAGCTTTCCTATATCCATATCATCACCTCGGTATTGTGTTGATATGATTATACTGTATATCACACGGTATTATTATCACGAAATAGTACAGTATATGTTAAATGTTTTTTCAACGAAGATGAAGGTTTATAGATCACGTGCTTGAATAATGTTGTCAGGGAAATTGACCTTAATACCGAAAGAGAAAGTGTCTTTCATAATGACAGCTGCTTCATATGGTCAGACTACTGTCGAGTAATTTTGTAGTAAGTTTGTGGAAAAGATCGCAATGCCTGATCGTGGTCCGGCATGACGGGAAGGGAGTAAGACTGTCATCCCATAATGGTTTTATACGGGATCTCGCTCTTCTCGTCCGTCTCTAAACAGAGGTAAGAGGTATGAGGTCAGAGGTAAGAAGATCAAGATCTTCACACCTCCCGCCTCTTACCTCTAGCCTCAGGTCCCCAAGGACGGGTCCATGAACTGGAAAGAAACAACCAGGGACGACTCTTCCCGCTCCCAACTGCTCGCCTGAGATTTCTTGTTGCTTCGCTTCCCCATGTGTAATACATAGTTTCTTTAACATATTAACTTTATAGTTCCTATTTGCAGCCACGCATAGTCAGTATAGAATTGACCGATTCTGATATAGTTCGTTTAGCTATCTTCGTAATAAATGACTGAAAAGGAAGAAATAATTATCTCTTCAGTCGGCGACAAACGGAACGATTATAATTTCCATATCTTACTAAGATTGATCTCTACTTAATTAATTAAGTATTAATGGCTCTTGGAATTTTTTTGTAACATGATGTATTATATATGCATTGATACGATGGAGGGAGTATCATGGCAGTCGAACGAGATGGAAACTATTCTGTAGTTGTGATGCGCGATTTCGGAAAGGCCTGGAAACGGCGCACAGCCAGAGTAATGCTCAAGAAACCTTCTGTCACCGAAGAGGAACTGAAGAATATCACACTTCAACTATGGGAAGAAAACGGTCAAGATGTGGACGAGATGATAACCGTTTTCTTTCTACCCGGAATGAATACCGATTCGGTAGCTTACAGTTTCGGTTCATGTATGAAGGACGGCATACCCAAAATCAGCTACAGGTAACCGCGCCGAATAACCTTTCGAAGGGCTATAATCAATTTCAAGAAACTGATCGGCCATTTTTAACTGCGAAATGCTTGAAGCGGTTTTTGCTCTTTTAATCTATATCGTTCTTATAAAGGAGTTTCTTCTCTTTAAATTCCTCGTACCTGGCCAGGATATAAAGGAAATCCGATAGTCTGTTGATGTACTTTCTGACTGGATCTGGGACCTTTTCAAGTCTGGAGAGCGCTATTATCCTTCTCTCGGCTCTCCTGGCTATCGTTCTGCATATGTCCAGCTTCGCAGAGGCGACCGTGCTCCCTGGAATCACGAATCCTTTGAGGCCAACGATCTCCTCGAAGCGATGGACGCCTTCCGTAAGCTTTTCAACATCCTCTTCGCTCACAGGCTCGATGTATTGAACGTCCTTGGATGCCAGCTGACCTCCGACTCTGAAAAGGAACCTCTGCACAGAAAGTATGAGCTGGCTCACCTCTTCACTGGTGTAGTGTTTTGCCTCTCCAAGAAATGAATTCAGCTCATCGACAGTACCGTAAGCCTCCACTCTCAGACTGTCCTTATCCACGCGTTCACCACTCCAGAGACTCGTCTGACCCCCGTCGCCCGTCATGGTAGATATACTCATCGTTATCATCTCCCTTCCAGAAAATTATACCCAAATTCCCGATATGAAGATGATCGTTTCAAAACACTCCATACATATGAAGATACAGATCGGTCTTCTACTTCCATTCATTTTCACCTCATCGCGTTGCCAGTTTTCTCAACTTTTCGATCGTTCTAAATGTCTCATTTGAACCGCTCTGGAGGAACAGATCGATTCAGGATACAATTGACCGATGGCGGCATGATAAAATCATACATTGTGGGGCTATAAAAAGGGACGGTTGGCCATGAGCAGTTCCAATAGTCTTAGCAGGAGTGAAAGTGTGACTTTTCGAAAGAAAACCGGAAGAATCTTGACAATGATCATGATCGTTCTGGTCGTTTCATCTGTCGGAATTTCTCTGTGTTTTATAACTGCTGAAAGCGCCAGGAAAAGCCTTAGCGACAAATTGCTGAACGAGGCCAAGCTTCTAGAAGCTGCGTTGAACAAAGCTCACCTTGAATCTCTACACGGCACTATCGACGATCTTGCCAATCCCGCCTATCTGAGGTTGAAGCAACAGCTGATTCAGGTCAAAAAGATTTTTCCTCAGTACCGTTTCATCTACCTCATGGGAATAAGAACGGATGGAGAAGTTTTCTTTTTTGTGGATTCGGAGCTTCCGGGATCACCCGATGAATCTCTACCGGGAGACCCGTATTGGGAGGCCACGGAAAACGATCGAAATGTCTTTTGGCAGAAAAGATCGACAATCGTTTCACCAATTAAAGACAGTTGGGGGACGTGGGCAAACGCGATGATTCCAGTTTTTGACAGACTCTCCGACAAGGTCATCGCAGCGCTTGGTATAGATATGGATATAAAGAATTGGAACGGCATTATAATGGAAAAGACTCTCCCTATGGTAATTCTCTCTGTACTGCTCCTGCTTCTTTCAGTAATCGGTCTTTTACTTATGTGGTGGAAGAAGGCTCTTCCCCAGGAGAGGCGTAAGGGTCGTTTCGCCAGATACCTTGACGCTATAACGGTTTTTTTCATCTCTCTGACAATAACCTTTATGGCCGCTTTTTCAGTGAACGAAAGCCAGAAAAGCTCGAGAAATGAAACCTTCGAAAGCCTGGCGATAAGCAAGGCGACTTTTGTCTTGCAGGCGTTTCGCGATATGCGCGCCTACGAGCTCGAGAGCCTCTCGTTGCTTTTCGAGTCCAGCGAAAGTGTTGAGCGCTATGAGTTTGAAACCTTCGTGCATCCCATCATTTCTAGGGGTGATATGACCATCTGGGGCTGGGTACCGGCTATCACTTCCGCTGAAAGATATGAATTCGAGTCGAAAGTCTCCACGGAGCTCTCTGGCAGTTTCGAGATCTGGGAAACGGACGGCCAAGGAAAGCATGTCAGAGCCGGTGAGAGGGATCTTTACTATCCGATTCTTTATCTGGAACCGCTAGAAGATAAACGAGAATTGTTGGGATTCGATTTAGGTTCGAACGCTATAACGAAGGCGGTTATCGAAGAGGCGGTTGAAACCGGTTACATGACGGCTTCCGATCCTACGACTCCATTTGAGAGTACGAGCGAGGTAAAGGGAGTCTTGATTCTGAATCCCTCCTACAAAGGAATTTCTGACGCTTTCCATGGGTTCACGCTGGCTTTTTTCCGGCCCGAAGTTTTCATGAAATTGATAGAGTCGATCTCTATGAACGATGGAATGACCGTGGTGGGTATCTACTTGCTCGATGATGAAGGCAGACCGGTTTTTCTCGCATCGACGGCCAGTGAACACGATGAAATATACAACTCGGTGAGCGAGTTGCGTCACTATCACTCGGATGAAATGAACGTGGTTATGCCGATCTTTGAGTTCGGGAAGGTCTTTATGATCGTTGTACATCCAAGCTTCGATTACGAAAGGTTATATCCTCTTCAGCAAGGTTGGATGACACTGGCTATCGGAGCGATTATCTCGCTGTTTCTGACAGTGGTGGTCGGTTCGCTCAACAACCGCAGTTATCGTCTCCAAAGAGAGGTCCAGCAGAGGACGGAAGACCTGCAAACTAGTTTGGATAAACTCACCCGGACCATGGAAGGTTCGGTCAGAGCGCTGGCCTCGGCTGTGGACCTTCGCGATCCTTACACGTCTGGCCACCAGCGACGCGTGACAGCACTGGCCGTGGCCATAGCCGAAAGAATGAACCTAAACAGCGAAACGATCAACGGATTACGTCTGGCGGCGTCGGTTCACGATGTGGGGAAGATCCAGGTGCCGGCTGAAATATTGAGCTCTCCCAGAAGACTTAGTGCCCTCGAATATGAAATGATAAAGATGCACCCCGGCGCCGGGCATGCTCTATTCGAAGGCATCGAGTTTCCCTGGCCAGTCGCCGAGATCATATACCAGCATCACGAGAGGCTCGACGGCAGCGGTTATCCACGTGGTCTATCCGGTGATGAGATCATTTTGGAGGCCAGAATTATAGCGGTTGCCGATGTGGTAGAGGCTATGACATCCCACAGGCCTTATCGACCCGCTCAGGGATTGGAAGAAGCTCTCAAGGAAATAAAGAAAAATTCAGGAAAGCTGTACGACCCGGCGGTGGTCTCGGCACTCATAGAGCTCATCGAAGAGGGATACACCTTCTAGAGGGCAACGGGTTCTCCAAAACCTAAATCCTTTCGCAATACCAGTCGCCTTAGATCCTTATAGGAGCAGTTGTTGGCTCCGCTCTTACGAAGGACGGGTACATGCTCTTGGACGAACACAAGAATGTGGAGAATACTTTACCCCGGCTGGCAGGAAAAGGTCTTCACCAGTCTCGCAGTGCATTACAGGTCGATCTCAACGAGAGGGTGGAAACGCATTCGATTGGAATGAAACGCTCTTCATATAGCCCTTACGGTCGCCAGCGGAGCCGACCTGCTCATTCTCGACGAGCCCACTCAGAATCTCGACCCGCTGATCAGACAAGAGGTGATGGGTGAGTTGAGAGACTACGTTCTCCAGCGGAACAAAACTATGATAATATCCTTGCACGAAATCTACGATCTTGAAGAAATCGCCGGTTCCTTCGCGGTAGTCCTGGAGGGAAAGGTGCTGTATTCAGACAGTATAGAGACAAGGAGACTCACCGATAATTCCCAAAGGGCAGGCCATACCGGCAGGCGAGATAATAGGAGTCACTGGCTACGAAACGCTTGTCAGAAGCGATGAAGAGGCCGGTAGACTCCCGAATTTCAAAGAGATAGTATTGGGTTAACTGCAAAGCAAAAAGGCCTTCGCGCCTTTCGAGAGGGGGTTTCAACCTAAATTTAAAATCTGAACCGGAACATCACAGAGAGAATCATCGGACTCGTGGCATGCAACAGCGATAGCATTGCCCCGTTGTCGTTTTGTACGTTGGACTTTTGATCCTCAGAAGATCGACAGTACTCTGGTCAGTAACCAGAAAACGCCGAAGACCACGAAGCCCAACGCGGCCAGTCCGAAGATAACTGTGAGAGCGAAAAAGGCGAGCTTTATCGCCAGACCCAGAAACACGAGCCCCAGGAATATCACGATAATCGTCAGCAACATCTGGAACACTCCTTTCAATTTTTCATTTGCCCGAAAGATCGAATCCCGATTCGAGGATCTTGATGCAGGTCTTCACGACCGCGGGATCGTACAGTTTGCCAGAGTTCATCTCTATCTCTCGTATAGCTTCCTCGAGCCCGCGCGATGCACGATAAGGCCTGTGTGAACTCATAGCTTCGATAACATCGGCCACCGCTATTATACGGGCTTCCAGGAGTATTTCATCACCTTTAAGACCGTTAGGATAACCTGATCCATTAATCTTTTCGTGGTGTTGAAGGACTATCTCTGAGATGGGACCTCCGAGGTGAACCTCGCTCAGAATCTCTCTGCCCAGCAGAGGATGATTCTTTATGAGCGACCATTCGAGTTCGTTCAGCTTTCCTGGCTTGGAAAGTATCTCGGCAGGTATCGATACCTTCCCAATATCATGCAACATTCCGGCCGTCTTTACCCATTGGACCCTCTTTTTGTCCAGCCGCATCTTTTCGGCTATTTCGCCGGCAAGCCTGCTAACGTTCGACTGGTGACCTGCCGTGTATGGATCGCGAGCTTCCACTATTTTGCTTATAAGCAGCACCGTATCTTTCAGGGAACGTTCTAGTTCTACCATGGTTTCTCTGACTTTGTTCTCGGCGTTGACTCTATCGGTTATGTCGTTTACGATGCAGTTTAGCAGTATCTTTTCATCGATCTCGACCGGGCCGACGAAGATTTCCAGGTCGCGTACTTCGCCACCTGTGAGGAGATGCCTAGTTGTGAAACGTCTCGAACGGCCGTTCTTAAGATCTCTCATCATTTCAAGATCTCCGAGCCCTATGTGAGAAATGTAATGCTGCTTCATCTCTTCTCTGCCATATCCATAAAAGTTGCACGCTACGGGATTGGAATCGACTATTCTACCGCTATCTGGATCGATGAGAACCATCATGGCACTGCTTGCTTCAAACATGTTGCGGTAACGTATTTCGCTTTTAACGAGCCTGTTCTCTTCGAAGGCCATCGTGAGTATGTCGCCGACGGAAGCGGCGAAAGATATCTCTTCGTATGACCAATTCCTAGGTCTTCGCATGTCGCAATAGAGCGAACCAACGACCTCCCCCTTGATGTTCAGAGGTATGTCAAGTATTCCGTAAACATGAACGTCTATGAGGCTTAGTATGAAAGGATCATCGATATTTTCCCCTAAAACGTTCTCTATAGAAAGAACTCTTCTACCTGTGATATGGTTGAGATACTTTTCGGCCAACTTCTGATCCATAGCCCTTCCGGCGTTGGAGGAGATTTTACCGGTCGATGCTTCATATAGGAGTCTTATATCGAACTCGTTGTTTTCGTTGAGCATATATATGCCGGCCCGATCAACCTTTAGAATTCTGCCAACAGTCTCAACGGCCTTCTCCATGAAAGACTGTATGTCAAAGTTTCCCGACGCAACGGAGTTGGACAATTCGACCAGTTTGCTGTGTGAGATTCTCTGGAACTCCTCCAGCTCTTTCCTTTCAGTTACATCGTAGTTGAGGGTCGCTACGTCTCCGAAGGGGAGCCGGTAGATGTAGTTCTCCAACCAGCCTTTCAATACACCATCGTCGTAATAGATTGGATCCAGGGATATGGGTTTGCCGCTTTCCCATACGCTCTCGATGGCCGCCAGCAGAGGAGTTGATGAAATGGCGGGTAAGACTTCCACGATATCCTTTCCCTCGAGCGATTCTCTGTCGAAGTGAAGACCGCTAATTCCCGACTTGATATCCCTTATCTTAAAAGTCTTCCCGCCGTTGTCGCTGTACAGGATAATCATTCCACCGATCATGTTTTCGATGAGGTGTCTGAATTTCTCTTCACTTTCGAGCATACGTCTTTCTCTCTCTTTTTCGGAGGTTACGTCCCTGAAGTTCATCACGACGCCTGCGATTTCGCCGTTCTTCATAACTATAGGGGATGCCGCATCGGCTATGAAGTAGATTTTCCCGTTTCGTGATTTGAGGCAGGTGTGATTTGCGAGTCCGACTTTCTTACCGGAGCTGAGTACGAGATCTATGGGTATTTCGGCCGGCTCTCCCGTGAGTTCGTTGAAGATATGCATCACCGAGTTCACTTGTTGCCCAAGGATCTTTTGCATTTCCAGACCGAGCATTTTACAGGCCGTATCGTTCACGAAAGTGACTATTCCAAACGCATCCATCGCCAGAACGGCGTCCCCCACACTCGCGAGAGTAACCCTGAAGAGTTCTTCGCTCTTTTTCAAAGCCTTCGAATTCTCGATTCTTATCGCTATCTTCCCGAGTCTTTCGGCTACGGATGAAATAACCTTATCCTCTTCGCTGAGGAATCGGACATCTCTGTAACCGGAGTAATAGACGCTGATCGATCCAATTTTCTCGGCCCCTCTCTTGAGAGGTTTCCTGATTAATCTTGAGTCTTTGAGCAGGTTTTTAGAGCTGTACACTCCGTCCCGATAGACTATCTCGACACCTGTGTGTTCGGTATCAAAAAAGGCTTTCGGCAAGAGTTCGGTCAACCCGGCGCATATTTCTTCAATAGAATCTCCACAATCGTCGATCAATTTCGAAAAAGCGAAGAAGAATTCCAGTTCCTTCTTTCTCTCGCGTAAGTCCAGCTCGACCGTCTCAATGTCCGATATCAACCGTTGAATACCGCCTACTTTCAAGATCTTACCGGACTTATCTGTTCGGAGAGCTCTCCCCAAAGATAGAACCCATACGTCGCTTCCATCGCTTGCCTTCATTCTGTATATGGCTTCGTACTTTTTCGATCTCCCTTCAAAAAAATCCGTAAGGGATTTGATCGTTCGTTCACGATCGTCCGGGTGAATTAGATTTTTCCAATTGTCTATGGTCGGTTTTATCTCTTCTGTTAAGTATCCAAGCCGCTTTTGCCATCCCTGGTTGAAGGAAACTACTCCGTTTGCCAGATCGTACTCCCAGATGAGTTCCTCGAAGTCGCGGTCCGTAAAATCAATTTCCAAATGCTTTCCGGTGTTTTCAATCACTGCTTTCTCCTTCACTAACCCGGTTTCCACCTGCATTCTTGGAAATATACAGCGATCTATCTGCCCTCTTGATCATTCCTTCGAGGGTATCTTCGCGCTGGTAAGAGGTTACCCCGAAGCTGGCACATATATTAAACGTAGTTTCATTATATTCCAAAGTGTTGGAACATAGAGCGTTGCATAATCTTTTCGCTGCTTCTCGCGTCCTAGCGAGGTCCGTCATCGGCAGGATCACCACGAACTCGTCGCCGCCGTATCTGGCAAATATATCGGCCGATCTCAGTTCGGAACCACATATCTTTGTAGCGGCCTTTAAAACAAAATCACCAGCCAGATGACCGTATTTGTCGTTCAGTTTTTTGAAGTTATCTATATCGAACATGATGAGTCCAGTATCGGTGTGATACCTTTGAGCCTTTTTTAGCTCACTCTCTCCCAGCTCGAATAGGCCTCTTCTATTGTATATGCCTGTCAGATAGTCCCTTATCGCCTGTTGCTCGACTTCTTCGTGAAGCCTGGAATTGTTGATCCCGATAGACGCGATATCGGCGAAGGCTTTCAGTGCTTCAAGGTGGAGACAATCGAAGGCATTTTCGCGATCGCTGTCGACAGCTATAATGCCGATAGGTTTCTCTTTAATGATTAAGGGCACGCCCATCCACGATTTGATGAAGCGAAAGTCGGGGATGTTGAATTGCGGGTAATCCTTCTGCGCCTGTGTCGAAAGAATCGCTTTGGACCTGTATAACACATCGTATCCGGGACTGCCCTCTTCTATTTTGAAATGCCTTCCGGTGAAGTCCAGCTGATTTGGCCACTTACCACCTACCACCACCAATTCGTTTCCATCAAGAAGCTGTAATGAGGCACTGTAGAAGGGGATGACCTTGCTGAGCTCCTTTACTATAATTTTTATCGTTCTTTCCATTCTGAGACTCTTGGTGATGATCTCCGTGGAGCGGCGCAGCGATTCTGAGATCTTTCTGGACCTTTCGTTTTCGCTGAGATACTTCACTCTGTTGAGCGCGAGTTTCAAGAAATTGCCGACTAAACCGAGGAGACAGCTAATACTGCCATCCAGCTTACCCGATCCGTCGAAGATCACTTCCAGCGTTCCCGTGCTGTCACTGTCCAGCTCCATAGATATGCAGAGTTTTCTGTAGGCGGCACCATTTTTTAGATATCTTGAAAGAAGATATCCCGGTCCGTCCACTTCTATTGTTTGGTCTTCTATCTGTCCTACGCTGGAAGGAATGCCGAAGCTCTCGTCGCTTGAAACATCGATGTTATTATTTATCT
The DNA here is from genome assembly GCF_900157305.1 of Mesotoga infera. Lineage (NCBI taxonomy): Bacteria > Thermotogati > Thermotogota > Thermotogae > Kosmotogales > Kosmotogaceae > Mesotoga > Mesotoga infera. Next base: position 2,450,023 of record NZ_LS974202.1, on the reverse strand, counting down.
TCCTTGAAATTGATAGCCGGCATCTGTAAACGCCAGGCTTTCCGGATATTTCTGCGATGATTATCCCAGCCGCCTCCTCCAATGTCTTGGCTTTCAGGGATAGCATGGATATTTCGTTTATCGTCCCAATAACGCTATCGCGTAATATAAGCTGATATTCCGTGTCCTTCAGTAGTTGCAAGTCTTTGGAGTCCTCTGCAGATGTCAGCGAGTGAAAAATGAAGAGGGAAGCAACTGAATGACCAACTATCCTCAGAAATGCAATTTCATCGTCTGACCATATCCTGTTCTCGGAATAATCTTCGCAACAGATCACGCCATAAAAACGGTCCTTCATAACCGGTATCGATACACGCGATCCCAACTGGCTGAAAACAATCTCCCCCTTTTCCAGACGTGAAAGAGTTTCAATGTCTTCTTCAGTATATTCGTGAGTCTTTCTCAAGCTCGAACATATCTCCGATATCGATGGGCTGATCCATTCGACTAAAGGGAAGTCGGTTTTTTCCCCTTTCTCGATGTACCCTGTCCGGTAAAAGTAAAGACAGTCGGCCGATATTGATCTACCGGCGAGCGACAGAATCTCCATGGCCACGTTGATTTCTTCACCTTCCAGAATCGGCAAAGAGCTTATTTTTTCGATACTGGAAATCAATTTGCCTGAATGGATAGACATAAGAAAACCCTCCAGCCTGTAAAACGTACTGGTTATTGTTATTATAATGCAAAACTATGCCGAGTTGCCTGGAAAGTGCTGCTTACACTGTGCACTATAATGAGAAACACCTCTTACTTCGTTCCTTCGAACTGTCATTACGGACCTGGAGATGCTAGAATTATCTATATAAACAAGCATGATTCAAACCGAATAAATGGTACCAATCACGATTATAAGAGGTGGCTGATTTGAATATCAATCCTTTAAAATTGAGACTTTCAGAGATGAGGGGCTTGCGTGGAGCATTTTCCTTTTACAGGGATCGTATAGAAAGGTTCGATAAAGATCTGAAGGCCTTTCTCCAGGTGCTACAATCCTCGGCGGAGGAGACCGAGCGTTCCTTTCCCTTCTCCCTCAAGGACAATATCCTTGCGCTGGGAACCCGAACCACATGTTCCAGCAGGATTCTGGAGAACTACGAATCTCCCTACGATGCGACCGTTACTTGTAAGTTAAAAGAGAGTGGCGGGCATTTACTCGGCAAGACGAATCTTGACGAGTTCGCAATGGGTTCCTCGACTGAGAATTCAGCCTTCTTCACTTCTAGAAACCCCTGGGACCTTTCGAGGATACCCGGAGGAAGCAGTGGTGGGAGTGCGGCGGCCGTTGCTGCGGGTTTAACGCCTTTTGCGCTGGGTAGCGATACGGGTGGTTCTGTGAGGCAACCGGCGTCGATGTGCGGAATTGTTGGTTTCAAACCCACCTATGGTTTAGTATCTAGATACGGTCTCGTAGCCTTCGCCTCCTCACTAGATCAAATCGGTCCAATGACAAGGTGCGTACAGGACGCAGCCGACGTTATGAGTATTATTAGTGGTCACGATGTGAAAGATTCGACGACTGTGAAGAGTTCTCTTTCCTTCAATATAGATCTGAAGGGTGAGGTCAAAGGATTGAAAATGGCCGTTCCAGAGGAGATGCTAGATTACCGCGGTCTCGAAGACGGAGTAAAGGCCTCCTTCATGGATGCGGTAGAAGAGTTGAAAAGGGCTGGCGCCGTGATCGAGAAGATCTCAATTCCTTCAGTCAAGTACGCCGTCGCGACTTACTATCTGATCGCACCGGCCGAGGCCAGTTCTAACCTTTCGAGATTCGACGGGATCAGGTTTGGACCCAGGCACGAGGCCACGAATTATGACGAGCTGGTCAGCAGAAATAGAGACATGGGTTTTGGCAGGGAGGTCAAAAGGAGAATATTGCTAGGAACCTTTACACTCAGCGCCGCTTATTACGATGCTTATTACCGTAAGGCGCTCAGAACAAGGAAATTGATGGCTAACGAGTTGAAGGCCGTGCTTACGGAGTTCGATTTCATATTGAATCCCTCATCTCCAGTTGTCGCACCTGTGATCGGTGAAATAAGTGATCCCCTTTCGTACTATTTAATGGATATATATACGATCCCTGCAAACGTCGCCGGCCTTCCTTCGATATCCGTTCCGATAGCCCCTGTTGACGGTTTACCCACAGGCATGCTTCTTACTGGGAGGCGGTTCAGCGATGTTAAACTTTTGGAGGCGGCCAGCTTCATCGAAGGTTTTTCTCCCGCGTACGAAGATGGTTTGACCAGAATTGCCGAAAGGTGGGTTGAATGATGTATAGAACCGTTATTGGATTAGAGATACATGCGCAACTACAAACAAAGACAAAGGCTTTTTGCAGTTGCCCGGCCGATGTATTCGAACTCGAACCCAACACGGCCATCTGTCCCGTCTGCACCGGCCAACCGGGTGCGCTTCCCGTTCTCAATGAAAATGTGGTTAATTATGCGATCATGGCTGGACTGGCCTTAAATTGCACCCTCAATGAACGGTCGATCTTCGACCGTAAGAATTACTTTTACCCAGACCTTCCCAAGGGCTACCAGATTACCCAGTATTTCTTCCCGATTGCCGAAAACGGTTATCTCGATATAGAAGCCGGGGGTGTCGGAAAAAGAGTGAGGATAAGGCGAATCCACATAGAGGAAGACGCAGGTAAGATGATCCATCAGGGGACCGACTCGATAACCGGCTCTACAGGCAGCTACCTCGATCTCAACAGGTGTGGAGTGCCCCTGATCGAAATAGTCACCGAACCCGACCTCGAGACGCCGGCCCAGGCGAGAGTCTTCGTGGAATTGCTAAGAGATACGTTGAGGGCTCTGGGTATCTGCTCGGGAGACATGGAGAAGGGTGCGTTGAGATGCGATGCCAACATTTCGATGAGAGATGACGCTTCCGGTGTGAGTTCCAACAGAGTGGAGGTCAAAAACATAAATTCCTTCAAGTTCGTCGAAAAGGCCCTGGAATCCGAGCAGGAGAGAATATCGGCCGTACTCGATGCCGGCGGCAATGTGGCCAAAGAGACACGTTCCTGGAATTTCGCTACCAAGGAGACCTTTTCGATGCGCTCTAAAGAGGAAGAGAACGACTACCGTTACTTCCCAGAGCCTGACCTCCCGGTCCTTAAGATAACGCAGGAAAGAGTTGAACAGCTCAGAAAATCTCTGCCGGAACTACCCTGGCAGAAGGTGCGCAGGTTCATGGAACAGTATGGACTGCCCAAATACGACGCCTCTGTCCTTTCTTCCAGCGGAGATGTGGCCTCCTTCTACGAAGAAGTGGCGCTGGTCACCGGAAAGCCCAAAGAGAGTTCAAACTGGATAATGGGCGAAGTAATGAGAATAATGAACGAGAGGGACCTATCGATCGAGAATCTTGGACTGAAACCGGAACACTTCAAGGAGCTTTTCGAGATGATCGATTCCGGCATTATATCCAACAGCGTCGCCAAAGAAATACTCCCCGAGGTGATCGAGAGAAAGCGTTCGCCAGCTTTTATAGTCAAAGAAAAGGGGCTCGAGCAGATAAACGACGACAGTATTATCGAAAAGGCAATTAGAGAAGCCATGAAAAGCAACCCAAAGGCTGTTCAGCAGTTCAGGGAAGGCAAAGAGGGCGTTCTCGGTTACTTCGTTGGCGCGGTTATGAAGGCGACCCGGGGAAAAGCCAACCCCGCGAGGGTAAACGAAATAGCGAGGAGGTTGCTCAAAGATTGAAAAAGACGGTTTGTTTCCTTATTGTGATACTGATATACTCAATATCGCTCGCACAGACACAGATACAGTTCACCAACAGGGGATGGAACCTTTCTACGGACATAAAAGCTTACGAGAACTATCACCTGACGCTCGCGCTGGCTTCTGGAATACCGTACGTCGGAATCACATACAAAGATCACTGGGAGGAGTTCTCGGGCGGTTTCTTTAAAATGAAAATTAGAGACGGTGATTTTCGCGGTTCGATCCTCGCCAGCCACGAAGGATTGTACATGGCGGCGCGATACGTCTCCAACACCAACCAGATCCCTGTCTTTTCACATAGTCTTCTGGAACTCGAGCTCTCATCACTTGGGGACAGGAGGTATCTGGTCCGTAACTGGTTCAGACTACCTTTGGGCCAGATAAATGGCGGTCTCAGCACTTTTATATACAGGGTCGACGATTTCGCATTCAACGATATCGGACTCTATCTCTACGCGAAGGAATTCGAAAGAAGCTTCCGCCTTCGAAACGCTGAAACTAACGTAGTAGTGACCGTTGATCTGAAGACGAGCGATTCGTTGGGCGAGATGGGCTACGGTTTTGGAGTGGGAATGAATTACATGAGCTTCGATCTGGGCGCAGCCTTTTCTGGGAATTTCATCGTTCCGGCAGGTGATTTGAAGCTGGTTCTCTCCCCAATGATCATGGTCAGCCTCAGAGGGATAGATGCCCAGTTGCTGATATCTAAACTGGGAAGCGACGACTCGGTGTACGCCGGCATCTCGATCACTAATTTTAAACTCAACGGAGTTTTTATGAGGCTCATATTCTGATGCATGCAGGGGTGTATATCCATCTTCCTTTCTGTACCAGACGGTGTACCTATTGCGATTTTTGCACGTTTCGACTGGACGAGACCTCCCTGAAAAAGTACCACGTAGTCTTAAAAAAAGAGATAGAACTCTTTTCCAATGGCGCCAAAGTCGATACGCTTTATTTCGGCGGCGGTTCTCCCTCACTCTATCCGCTCGACCTGTTGCAGGAGTTGTTTTTTACTCTCCATTCAAGGTTCAGACTAGAGTTGCGCGAGTGCACGCTTGAAGCCAACCCTTGGGAATTGACGCTTGAAAGACTGGAGAGGTGGAAAAAACTCGGGGTGAACAGACTTTCGATCGGTCTCCAGTCGAGCGACGGAGAGATCCTGAAAAAAGTAAATAGACCGATGCCACCCGATCTGGTTGAAAGACTTGAAAGAGCGGTCGATTTCTTCGATAATGTGAACTTAGATTTCATACTGGGATTGCCCGGAGAGAACCGCATAAATGTAGAAAACAATCTTAAATTGATTGAAAGGCTGAAGCCGGCGCATATTTCGTATTATATGTTCGACAGTGACCATGAGACCGATTTGATGGCATCGGTCAAGAATGGTATCATAGAGTTGCCCGATAAAGATACAGTAGAGAAGCTGCATGATTTTATCGTTCTATCTCTGAAAGAGCTTGGGTTTACCAGATACGAAATATCTTCGTGGTCAAAAGACAGGATTTCGTTACATAATTTGAAATACTGGAAAAACGGAGACTACAAAGGGTTTGGAGTCTCTGCGGGAAGTCACGAAGGTGCGACCAGGAGTGTGAACTTCGACTCTCTTGGTCAATACATCGACTCCATTGCCGCCGGAAAGCGGCCTTTGGCCTATATACGGGAGAATACACAACTTGAAGAGCTCTTTGAAACTCTGTTCATGGGATTGAGATTGATCGAAGGATTGACGCTATCTTCGGAGATCTTTCCGGCCGACCTTCTGGAAAGAAGTGTTGAAAGGATCCGATCGGTCCTGGGGGAGTTTCTGGTTATTGAAGGGTACAGTATCAAATTGAACGATTACGGACTGGATATGTCGAGACTCGCTTTCGAGAGATTGGTCGGTATAATGGAAGAGATGGAGTCCCTCTTCCCCTGAAAATAGACAGTCGAGAAGTAAAATGTTTAACGTCACCGAAAGGGCTGAATCAATGACTGGTGAAGAACTCGAGAAATTTCTTAACGACTTCAAAACACATGAACCGAAAACACCTTCGGAAAGCTGGGATGCGTATTTCATGAAGCTCGCCTACCAAGTGAGGGAAAGGTCGAGCTGCCATCACAGAAAAGTGGGCGCCCTGATAGTGCGTGAGAACAGGATACTGGCAACGGGTTACAACCAGCCCCCGTCGGGGTTTCCTCACTGTGACGAGACCGAATGTATAAGAGACGCTCTAAAAATACCGTCCGGGCAGAATCAGGAGTTATGCTACGCCGCTCACGCCGAGCAGAATGCCCTCTCGCAGGCGGCACGATTCGGCATAGCCACCAACGGTTCTACCATATACGTTACACATAGGCCCTGCTCGATCTGCGCAAGACTGATAATCAACGCAGGCATAAAGAGAGTGGTCTTCGCGGAAGGATACCCCGATCCGCTCACGGAATTCATGTTCGATAGGACAGGAGTAATAATGATAAATTACTCAATGTGAAAGGGAGGAAATCATGGCTATCTCCAGACTTACGAAGTATTTAAGGCAGGATAGAATGCCCCATGTGTGGTGCCCAGGGTGCGGAAATGGTGTCATAATGAAGGCATTCGTCGATGCGGTGGACAGAGAGTCGCTCGACCCCGATAGAATCGCAGTCGTTTCGGGAATAGGTTGTTCTTCAAGAGTAACCGGTTATCTGAACTTCAATACGATGCATACGCTGCACGGCAGAGCTATTGCCTTTGCTACGGGTGTGAAACTGGCCAGACCTGAATTCAACGTTATCGTCATGGGTGGTGACGGAGATATGATGGCTATAGGCGGAAATCACTTCATACACGCCTGTAGGAGAAATATGGATATAACGACCATAGTATTCAACAACAATATCTACGGAATGACTGGTGGTCAGTACTCTCCAACTACGCCTACGGAGAAGATCGCCTCTACTTCGCCTTATGGGAATGTCGAAAACTCCTTTGACCTTGTAAAAGTTGCAATAGCCGCCGGGGCAACTTATGTAGCCCGCTCAACAGTTTTTCACTACGCGCAGGCAGTTCAGTTCATACGGAACGGATTGAAACACAAGGGAATGGCAGTTATCGAAATAATGACGAACTGCCACACTTATTACGGAAGGTACAACAACCTCTCAAAACCCCAAGATATTCTGAATTATTTCAAGACCAACACGATACAGCTCAGCAAAGCCAAAACCATGAGTCCGGAAGAGATAGGTGATAAAATCGTTGCCGGCGAATTCGTGAACATAGACACTGAAACGTATATAGACAGGTACGAAAAGATGAGAGAGAAAGCGCTCGCTGCCGAGGGAGGTGAAAGAGAATGAAGAAGACATTTTCTCAACCTCATACCGTAAGAATTTCAGGAATAGGAGGCCAGGGTAACGTACTCATGGGCATTATTCTGGCGGAAGCTCTTCTCGATCAGGGAAGTTGGGTAGTACAGACTCAGTCTTTCGGTGCCCAGGTGCGAGGTGGTCTATCCTACTGCGACGTTCTTTTCAGTACCGAACCGATTGACTACCCCAAAGCCCACTCCTTCGAAGTCATATATTCGATGCACCAGATGGCTGTCAACGCGCATGTTCCCCTGCTGCACATGAATGGGATATTGATAATCGACTCTACTCAGGTCAAGTCGATCCCCAAAGAGGGAATGAGGATGACTAGGAAGATCATTTCCAAACCTGTTACCGAACTCACAGAAAGTAAATTCGGAACATCCCTTCCGGCCAACATGGTTGGGCTTGGATTGATTGCAAAGGCTGGAAATTTTGTTACCACTCAGGCTCTAAAGACGGCCATGTCAAAACATATAAAGGCCAAGTATGTCGATATGAATTCCCAGGCTATAGATTTCGGTTATTCGCTTATAGAGAGATCTTACAACCTCAGAAGCGAGAGAATCGACTCTGTGGGCCGGGGATTTGAATGAGGAAGTTTTTCAAAAGTTTGCACCACGCGGCAAATGGCCTGTGTTATTTGCTGAAAGAGAGAAACTTCAGAATACAACTGGTCTTCGGAGCCGCCGTTCTATCGATCGGAGTACTGATCGAACTGGAGAGACAGGATTTCCTGTGGTTGTTGTTCTGCACATTTATGGTTGTAATACTGGAAGCCGTAAACACAGTCATAGAAAAGATCGCGGATATTCTTCACCCGTATTACGATGAACGTGTAAAGGTCCTGAAGGACGTGGCAGCTTCGATAGTCCTCATGGGATCGGCTATGTCGGTACTTATAGGCCTGTCAATTCTGATCAAAGAAATTTTTGACTTGCATTTTGCCGTTGGTATTCTTTTTGGTATAATAATTGTGGTTTTCTTCTTTTCTTTTGGCCTTTTTAGAGTTGGAGGTGGCAAGGAATGAACCGTCGGGTCATTCTAATTTTTCTTTTTGTGTCTTTGCTTTTGGTGACTCGTAGCTTTGCTTATTTTCTCGTCACTTATGTGGTGAGATCGGGCGATTCGATTCACACTATCTCCAGGGAACTCGGAGTGAGTATGTCAACTATAATCGATTTCAACGATCTGAGCGATCCCAACAACATCAAAGCCGGCGACAGGTTGAAATTGCCTCAACCCGACGGTTTAATCTACGAAGTTCAATCGGGAGATACCATAGACGGTATCGCAAAGCTCTTCTTCGCTCCTGTCAAGGAGCTTCTATCGGCGAACAACCTCAGTTCCAGTTCGCTTATAAATCCGGGACAGCGAGTTTTTATTCCTATGTCTCTAATAAACATGTATCAATACGTTCCGCAAAGCACCCCGTATAGATGGCCAGTTTACGGGGTTATTTCTTCCTCTTACGGCTGGCGGACTCACCCGGTGAATGGTGGAGCCTCCTTCCATAGCGGGCTGGACATAGCCGCTCCGCAGGGAACGCCTATATTTGCAGCTTCAAAAGGTGTTGTCATCGCAGCCGGTGTCAACGGAGGATACGGTAACGCCGTGGATATACAGCACGATAACGGTTATGTCACCCGCTACGGGCACATGAGCAAAATATGTGTTTATGTGGGACAAAGGGTAGATGCCGGCTCTCTGATAGGAAGAGTCGGAAGCACGGGAGTGTCAACCGGTCCGCATGTTCACTTCGAGGTAAAGGACCCGAAGATGAATACCCTAGATCCGCTTTCCATGTTGCCCACCCGCGACCTCATGTACGTTATAAGGAGAGAGGACGACGGAATAGCAGCGGGAGGCAAATGAACAGGATAATCGTAAGTGCCTGTCTGGTCGGAATAAACTGTACCTATCGCGGAGATAACAACCTGTCTCTTGAGCTTCTAAGGCTCGTGGACAGGTTTATTTTATTCCCGGTTTGTCCCGAACAGCTGGGTGGGCTCCCCACACCCAGGCCTATGGCTGAGATCACCGTTTCAAACGACTGGACCGCAAGAAAAATAGTTGTCGACCAGTTCGGTCACGATGTAACCGCTCACTTTCACAGGGGCGCCGAAGAGGTTCTGAAGATAGCGAGGCTTTGCGGCGCCGGCATGGCAATCCTGAAATCGAAAAGCCCTTCGTGCGGATGCAGGGGGATCTACGACGGTACCTTCAGCGGTGTGACGATAGACGGAATGGGAATAACCGCGGAGCTTCTCTTGAAGAACGGTATCGAAGTTTATCCGGAATCCGAGATCAATTTCTTGCTTTAGGATCGAAGAGCCCGGTCAGAATCATCTCTTCAGTCTTTCTTTCTAGAACCACCGGCGACTTTACCAAAATCACCCAATTGCCCTTTTGCCACAGAAGTGTCTCGTCCTTTCCGCCGAACCTTATTATGCGGGCATAAAAGTACCCGGTTTTCTTGATTCTACCTCTCTCTCTGGTCATTACGGAGCCTTCTATCATGAAAAGACGTTCCCAGGTCTCTTTGGCCTGTGTTACGCTATCGCTTTTCCATACAAAAACCTTGATGACGCTCGAACTCGAATTCAAGTTGAGAAGATACCCACGAACCGAATTATCGTAGTCCGGGTAAGTTACCTGATGAATTACTCCATCTCCATCTTCGTAAGCGATTCCGTTGGCCAATCCCTGGTCGGGTGGATACTCGGCTTCCCCGAGAAATGAGAAATGCTCTACATCAAAGCGCAGTTCATCCAGAGACACATCGGCTGGAACGGCCACATTCACATCGTATTTTAAGGCGAAATAAACCACAAAAGAAATCAGCACGACTATGAAGACGAAGGTGAATATCGCCTTATTCGGAAGTCTTCTCTTCAAAATAGTACCCTCCATGTATCCGTTCACAGCCCCTTCGAGAATTGAAGATAAGTGGTTTGAAGCTGGAAGCGAGAAAGTCGAGAGTTATTTGCTCAATTCGTTTCACTTTCTCACGATGGACGTTGGATAAATCAAATCAATTCGAGAAACTTAGCCACCTCTTCAGGATCGAGTCTGTAAAGCGATCCCTTACCCTGGTAGAAGCCGTGCTCTCTTATAAGATGGATCGATATGGGCGTATAGTCAATCTCCTTTTTAAGGGCCATGCTCCGTACGTTGACGTTGACTTTCTTGGAGAGATGCCCGTGCCTGAAGGGACATGGAACGTACCCCCTGCTCTCGTCAACTATCACGACAAAGCGGTTGTCCACGATAATCGGGGAGCCAAAACCCTTTTCACCCTGCCGCATCAACATTTCGAGTTTGTCTGCTATTATTTCGTTGCTCAGTCCCAATTCGCTGATCTTTTGTTCGTCTTCCCGAATTATATCTATCAGGTTTCTCTCGTCACTGCCTAGGAAGCCTGGACCGGTTATCTGTCCGGCTTTCATGTTTTCCTGAACTTTTCCGAGGTCTGGAGTCTGTTTCATGAAATCACACCCCCGCGATTTATCCAAATTTGTCGAAATAGATCTTGTTTTCTGGTATTCCGTGTTTTCCAAGTACGGTTATGCAGGCATTTATCATGCCCGGGCTTCCACAGAGATAACCTTCCCGTTCTATCTCACCCTGCCGTGCCAGGTACCTATCAACCACGTCGGTAATAAGCCCGGACTCGCCTTCCCAGTTATCCTCGGGAAGAGCATTGGAGAGAGCCGGTATGAAATGGAAGTTCGGCATCTCTCTTTCGATCTCTTCCATCAAATCAAGGTAGAAAAGATCCTTTTTGCTTCTGGCTCCGAAGAAGTAATAAGCGTTTCTCTTTATACCCTTTTCTTTCATGTCCAGTATTATAGACTTGATCGGCGCCATCCCGGAACCACCGGCTATAAAAATGATGTCGGTATCCGTATTCCTCAGGAAAAAGTCACCAAAAGGTCCCAGAAGTCTGACCTCGTCCTTCTCCTTCAGGTACTTGTGAACGTACGTCGTGACTATCCCGTTTGGCACAAGCCTTACTAAAAGTTCGACACCATTCTTTATCGAAGGCTGCGATGACATGGAATAGGCCCTCATAGTACTCTCCTTAATCTCCCCGTAGGGCGGTACTATCAATTGGACGTACTGACCGGCTTTAAAGTTTATCTCGTCGTCGAAACTGAAGAAGACTTCTTTTATATCGTGCGTCAGATCTCTTATGGTAGAGACTGTAGATACATACTCCCTTATGTTAAAAAGCTCATCGGGAATCTCTATCGATATATCTCCCTTAACCTTTACCTGACAGGAAAGACGTATGTTTTCGCTCTTCTCCCTGGCTGCGAGGTAAGGAAGTTCTGTCGGAAGAATTGGACCGATATTCGAGAGAACTTTGACTTTACAGAGCCCGCAACTGCCTTTCCCGCCGCAGGCCGATGGAATGAAAATCTTTTCGCCAGCTAGAGTAGTTAACAACGTGCTGCCACCCTTAACCGTGTAAGTTTTCGAACCGTTGACCGTAAGTTTTACATCGCCGTAGTTGTTGAGCACGGCATCGGCAACCGAAATAATCGCCGCAAGAACGGCCGATATTCCACCCAATACGAGAGCCGTTATAAGTATTTGCAACTGCGCCACCTCCTCACTGTACCGGTACCATGCCGGAGAACCCGAGGAAGGCGAGTGCCATTATGCCTATTATTATCATAGTCAAGCCCGGTCCCACGAGCTGTGGTGGGATATCTTTTTCGCGTAAACGCATCCTCATTGTCGATAGCGCTACTATTGCCAGCCACCAGCCTGCACCCGAGCCGAAGCCGAAGAAGAGTGACTGTATGAGGTTGTAATCGCGTATTATCATGAAAAGAACACCACCAAGGATCGCACAATTGACAGTAATCAGGGGAAGGAAGATCCCAAGGTTCATATAGAGCGATGGAGAGAACCGGTCGATAACCATCTCCAGAAACTGGACGAAGGCCGCGATCACTACTATGAAAACTATGTACCGCAGGTAAACCAGCTCCAGCGGCACCAGAATGTAGTAATAAACCAGGTGGTTGAGGACGGAGGTCAAAGTGAGAACGAAAGTTACGGCCATCCCCAATCCATTCGCGGTCTTAATGTCTTTTGAGACCGATATGAAGGAACACATTCCGAGAAAGTTGCTCAGTACCATATTGCTGGTCAGCGCGGCAGCCACCATTATGACAAAAGGATTGAGCGGAACACCCATTTACGACTCCCCCCTTCACTTCTTCTTAACCAGCGGCGATCTGGCAATCCATATTATGGTGCCTATGATGAAGAACGCGCTGGGAGCTGTTATCATTATTACCCATGGCGTGAAACTATCGGGAAGGATTCTCATGCCGAAGATACTACCAAAACCCAGCAGCTCTCTGATAAAGGCTATCAGGAGAAGGATCAGCGAATAGCCGATTCCTGCTGAGATGCCATCTATGAAGGAGAGCGCCGGCCCGTGGGACTGCGCATAGGCCTCGGCCCTACCCATTATTATACAGTTGGTTATTATGAGGCCGACATAAGGGCCGAGTGCTTTACTTATTGAGGGCAGATAGGCCTTGAGTACAATATCGAGAATAATGACGTATGTGGCGATTATTAACACCTGTACCATCATGCGGACGTTTTTGGGTATGTAATTGCGCAGGGCAGAGATCGTGAGCGAAGAGAAACCAGTCGCAAATGTCAGACCGATACCCATAATCAGGGTATTAGTCATGTTATTAGTCACAGCCAGGGCCGAACAGATTCCAAGTATCTGTACGATGACCGGGTTGTTTTTCCAGATGTTTGCCATGAATGTCTCTTTTTTCGATTCACCCATATCAGTTCACCACCTTCAGAACCTTCGGGAAGACTTCGTTCATCGCCTTGTCAATCAGCTTCTGGATAGCTTCGGAAGTCCTCGTAGCACCGGTTATGGCATCTACCTTCGAATCCTCACTGGAGGATGTGTCCTGCCCCGAGACCACTGCGATTCTGCCCGAAGGACCACTAGAGATCTTTTCGTTCCTGAACTGTTGCTGGAAAGCTTTTTCGTCGATTCTGCCTCCTAGACCGGGAGTTTCAGAGTGTTCCACAAAGTCGATCCCCAGCATCCTCGTCCCGCTGGCGTTTATAGCTATCAGGCCGGTGATCGTCCCCCACAGGCCGGGGCTCTGAACGGTGAAGGCATAACCCGTCTCTCCTTCGACTTGCGCACGGTAAACATCTACCTCGCCACGAAGCTCGACGATCTTCTCTCCGTAGAGCTCCTGTATCTCTTTGCTTGAAAGCTTGTCGTCTTTCTGGACAAATCCAAAGACATAAAGGAGGGATTTCTGGAAGTCCAGTTTCTCGTTGACTTCGATCGTACCGGTGGCCAGAGCGTTTATACTGGCCAGAATCAGTGTGAAGACGAGTGTGAGAGCAAAGGCAAAAAACACCGAATACAGCTTGTCTTTCATGATTTATTCACCTTCTCCGGAGTGTCGAGATAGTCGATAAGGGAGGCAAAGGTATTGGCAATTAGCAGGGCGAACATGAATCCGGCACCAAATAGCGAAAAGGTTCCTATAACGACCGATAGCGTCCCTATCAATCCTCCATAGATCCACTTCGAACGTTCCCTCTTGGGAGCGCTTATTGGATCGGTGGCCATAAATACCGCTCCGAAGAGGATACTGCCTCCGAATATCCACGCCAGTGGATTGAGGCGGGTCGGATCGAAGAGGAAGATTAATCCCGATACAACGAAGGCCGAAGCGATCGTTGAGAGTATTATCTTCCAGGACGCAGTCTTGGTAATTATTAGATATACCGCAGCCGCTATGATAAGCCACTTGGCTGTCTCGCCGGATGCTCCAGACACGTTTCCGAAGAACATCTTCCACATAGACATATCACCCCCACCCCTTATAACGTTGAGAGGTGTGGCCATAGTGACTACGTCCGAGGCGATCCAGCGACCGAAGCCCTGTCCCCACGTACTGACGGCCGGAGTCCAGCTTTGCTGAACGGCCGCGGGGAAACTAACATAAACGAAAGCCCTTCCAACCATTGCGGGGTTGTACAGGTTTTTTGCAAATCCCCCAAAAGCCATCTTTGCAAAGACGACACCGAAGGAACTTGACACGATGACTATCCAGAAGGGAACGGCTGGCGGAAGAATGAGCCCGACCAGAAGACCCGTAACAATGACTGCTTCGCTGACGGGTTTTCCCTTCTTTCTTTCGAAAAGCCATTCGATAAATACCGCCGTGAAAGTTGAGAGAAAGGTTTTTAAGAGGACAATCCAGCCAAAGTTCCCTATTGCGAAGATCAGTATGGGAATCAGTGAATAAATAACCTTTCGCATCATGGGTTGCTTTTGGAAAAACTTCTTTTGCATACTTGGCACCTCCGAAAGCTATGCTTGACTATAATTATGGTCATACTGTATAATCATAACGGGGTGGTTCATTTGTCCAGATTGCATGAACTCTCTTTCTATTCACTGGCAGAAGCAAAAGCACATTTTTCCAGAGTCGTTGATGATTGCGAGGAAGCCGATATAATTATAACAAAAAATGGAGTCCCCAAGGCAGTTCTCATGGACTATGGAAAGTACGTGCTGCTGAACAAGTTTTTGGAAAGGGTCTACGACCTGTATCTTATGGATGCCGGCGATGAAGCAATGAACGTTGAGATAAGGGATTTAATTGTAGAAGTTGACGATGAATGATGGAGGTGAACTATGGCAGAAGTCATCCTTGAGAAAGTTGGAAAGACTTATCCGAACGGTTTCAAGGCCGTTCTCGATGCAAATCTGAAAGTTGACGACAAAGAATTCGTGGTTCTGCTCGGCCCTTCTGGGTGTGGAAAGACCACCACTCTAAGAATGATAGCCGGTCTGGAGGAGATCACGGAGGGAACAATCAAGATCGGTGGAAAAGTCGTAAACGACGTGGAACCAAAGGACAGAGACATAGCGATGGTCTTCCAGAACTACGCTCTATATCCCCACATGACGGTTTACGAGAACATGGCCTTCGGTTTGAAACTCAGAAAGACCCCAAAACCCGAGATCGAGCAGAGGGTGAAGGAAGCGGCCAGAATCCTTGGCATCGAGCAACTTCTTGACAGAAAGCCCAAGCAACTCTCAGGCGGTCAGAGACAAAGGGTTGCCGTCGGAAGAGCGATAGTCAGGAATCCGAAAGTCTTCCTCTTCGACGAACCGCTTTCCAACCTCGACGCCAAGTTGAGAGTCCAGATGAGAGCAGAGTTGAAGAGACTCCACCAGAACCTGCAGGCAACGATCATCTACGTTACCCACGATCAGGTAGAAGCCATGACGATGGCCGACAAGATCGTCATTATGAAGGATGGAATAATTCAGCAGATCGGTGATCCATATTCGGTTTACTTCGAGCCGAAAAACAAATTTGTCGCCGGCTTCATCGGTACCCCCGCCATGAACTTCATAAGCGCAAAGCTGGTCTCCGAAGGCGGAAAGACCTGGGTTGTAAAAGAGGATATGAAGGTACTCGTGCCAACCGACAAAGCGGCGAAATTGAAGGATCTGGTTGGTAAGGACATCACTTTCGGCATCAGACCCGAGGATATCTACGACAAGATGTACGCGGTGGCTCCGAAAGACGAGTTCACAGTTAAGGGGAATGTCGACGTTGTTGAGCCACTGGGAAGCGAAACGCTGATACACGCCAATATCCACGGGGACGACATCGTGGCCAAGGTCGATCCCAAAAGCAGGGCTGCGGCCGGACAAATGATCGATCTCGTGTTCGACATGACCATGCTCCATGTCTTCGATCCAGAAACCGAGGAGAATGTACTGGCCGGAACGCACGAAAGCGCACAACCGAAAGTTTGAAGAAGTTTTATTCATAAAAAAAGGTGGCTTGCGCCACCTTTTTTTCTTCCCGGATTACTGCTTGGCTTGCACGTAAGATTTAACCGTTGCGGTAAGTCTGGCCTTCTTTCGTGAAGCTGTATTTTTGTGGATCGTTCCCACTTTTGCAGCCTTATCGAGGGTGGAATATACTTCACTCAACATCGTAGCGACCGAGGAAACGTCCTCGCCCTGCTCGATGGCTTTGTAAAGCTTTTTTGAAGCGTTTCTGAACTTGGTTTTGACGGCCTTGTTGATCATAGTCTTCTTGGCAGTCTGTCTCACTCTCTTCTTTGCTGAAGCATTGTTAGGCACTTAGCACTTCTCCTCCTTTCGGGATTTACAGATTATTTTATCATTAATCTAAGGCTTTCTTCAATTGCTCGACCATATCGACTTTTTCCCAGGGCAGATCGATATCCATCCTTCCAAAATGGCCGTAAGCTGCCGTTTGTCTGTATATAGGTCTTCTGAGGTCGAGTTTATCTATGATAGCACCGGGTCGGAAATCGAAGGTCTTCAAAACGGCCTTTCTCAATTTCTCAAGATCGACTTTCTCGGTGCCGTATGTATCGATCATGAAAGAAACAGGTCTGGCAACTCCTATGGCGTAAGCCAGTTGCAGGGTTATTTTCTCTGCCAGTCCGGCAGCCACTATGTTCTTGGCGGCATACCTGGCCATGTAGTGGGCCGATCTATCGACCTTGGTCGGATCCTTTCCACTGAAGGCTCCCCCACCATGAGGAATCCATCCGCCGTATGTATCGACTATGATCTTTCTTCCGGTAAGACCTGTATCGGCCGCTGGGCCACCCCTGACAAAGCGACCGGTTGGATTGACGAAGATCTCTACCCCTTCCAGAAGTAACTCGTCGTCTATCACGGGTGAAATAACATTCTCCACTACCAGACTCTCGATCTCTTCTCTGGTCAGGTCGGGATCGTGCTGGGTAGAGACGACAACGGCGGTTACTCCTACCGGCCGACCGTCGGAGTACTTCACGGTCACTTGTGTCTTTCCGTCGGGTCTGAAGCCCTTCACTATTCCCTCTTTTCTCACATGAGCCAGCCTGAGGGCAAGCCTGTGGGCAAGCACGATTGGAAGAGGCATCATCTCTGGAGTTTCATTCGTCGCGTAGCCGAACATCATACCCTGATCACCGGCTCCTATGGTATTGTATCTATCTGAATCGTCCTTTTTGGCTTCGAGTGATTTATTGACTCCCAGAGCGATATCTGGCGACTGCTCGTCTATACTTGTAAGAACGGCGCACGTCTCACCGTCGAAACCGAACTTCGCCCTGTTGTAGCCGATTTCAAGAATCGTATCCCTTACTACCCTTGGAATATCTACATATGCTTTGGTGCTGACTTCCCCAGCTACCACTGCTACTCCCGTCGCCAGAAGCGTTTCCACAGCCACCCTGGAATTCTCGTCCTGCGTCAGCATCGCGTCGAGTATCGCATCGGATATCTGATCTGCCATTTTATCGGGATGGCCTTCCGTGACGCTTTCACTGGTGAACAACCAAGTTTTCATCTAATTGCCTCCTTATAGCTGAATCTATTCTTCGTACTCTTCTTTAGAAAGGAATTTACCACCAATTATATCAAAGGAGAGCGGCTTGAAGGCTCTGTTAAAGTCGGCGTAAATCTGGATCTTATTCTGACAATTGCCCCCAATGAACTCTTTGTCCAGTCTGTAAGCGCCTTTTCCCTTTCCGTAATTCACACTTATGTCATAGTATTTTCGTAAATGACTCCTGAATTTCTCTCCGCATTTCCCGCACTGAAAATGCACCACAACCGTGTTGCCGCTGTCATAGAAAGGATTTTTCGAAACATCTCTCTCTTTCTTTTTGAAAAACATTTCAACTACCTCCTCATGACTATCCTGAACTCTTTTGAAGCCTCATTCCCCCAGTGATCGCGTACCACGATTTTCGCATCCCTGGGGTTGCTCCAGTCGATATCGTCCCAGATGTTCACGGGTAGTACGCTCAACGATTTTTTGGAGTTGAGGTTGAACCAATAATCCGATTCGTTCGAGGGTGAGGAGTAGATTTCATAGACTCTAGTGGCCTCATCCTCGTCAAAAAACATAAAATCTATCTGATAGATCAAACTGTTTTCGACGTAGAGCTCTATACTTCTGGGGCTGACAGGATGTCTGAGTTGCACTTTGGTGTGGAGATCTATCGGGGTCAATGCGGTCATTTCAACGGTCGGTTTACCCGAAGAGAAACTATATATCTTTCCACCGACTCTCAAATCGAGTATCTCGATCGCAGAGGACGGCTGACCCGTATCGAAATAGAGCCCGGGATTGATAATGGTCTTCATCGTGCTGTCCCTGACTTCAATATGGAGGTGCGGAGCAACATTTCCACTGTTGCCGGATTTGGCCACCACTTCGTTGCGCTTGAAGGGCAGTTCTCTCGGATCGAAAACCACCTCTACGTACTGGTCGCCGAATTCAGAAGAGAGCTGGTGGTATAAATCGTTCAACTTTCTTCCCGTCAGTGAAGAGGTGTCTCCGATCTCGTTGAGGTGGGCGTAAATAACGTTTATACCCTTTTCGTTGGTGAGAACGTTCGTCACGTTCGGCAGGGTAATCGCGATGCCCATTCCGTATATCGGGTGATTGATGTAGATAACGTTTACATAAGAATCGTCCGGAGATACTAGATCGAGGCCGACTATACTTCCTGTAGAGTAATCCAGGCCCATGTGGAAGTGTTCCGGATAATTGATGTTTCTCGAATTGCCCCTGAACTCTCCAAAGTATCCGGTAATCTCGGGAGTTCTTTTGAGAGGAAAGGGCAAGATCGCCGAGAGCGATAGACCGGCCACCAGAGTAACTATCAGAACCGCCAACAGTTTTTTCATCATAAGCATTTTCCCTCCTCACAAATAGAAGAAATCATCCTTTCATGTATCTCATCGGAGGATAAGTACTGTATCTCAATCACATCTTCTCTGTACTCCTGCGATATAATTTCGAGAGAATCTCTGAATTTCATGAAGCAAACCAAACCATCTGGTTTCAATCTGAGAGTCCATATCTTTTTCTCCACGCCGAGAGCCCTTTGAATGGCCACGACGAGTTCGTCGATATTCTCTCCTTTGAGTGCGCTGACCATAACTGACTCTGGGAAGATGCATCGCAGCTCCATCAATCTTTCGGCCGTGCATCTGTCTATCTTGTTGAGCACATGGATACTCTCTATCTCTCCACTGCCGATCTCTTCGAGCGTCTTTCCGACGACCGCGAGCTTTTCCCTGACGGCCGTGTCAGAAGCGTCTGAGACAATCACTAGCAGATCTGAAAACCTGACTTCGTCGAGGGTTGCCCTGAAACTCTCCATCAATTCGTGCGGAAGTTCTCGTATGAAACCCACCGTATCGGAAACGAGTATCTGCAAACCCGAAGTCAATCTTACTCTCCTGACTCTAGTGTCGAGAGTGGCGAAGAGCTTGTCCTGAATCAGCAGATTCTCCCCGCTCAGGAGAGAGACTAGGGAAGACTTTCCCACGTTGGTGTAACCCACGAAGGAAACAAGGGGACTGGTGGAATCGACCCGTCTTTTTCGGGAGACTTCTCGCTGTCGTTTCAATTCCTCGAGCTCACGTTTAAGACGTGTTATCCTGTCCTGGGCTAGCCGCCTGTCGATTTCGAGTTTCTTCTCACCCGGTCCTCTGGTACCGATTCCTCCACCAGTCTGCGATAGTATTTTACCGTAACCCTTCAGTCTCGGCAACTGATACTTAAGACTGGCGAGTTCGACCTCGAGTTTCCCCTCTTTAGTTGTGGCATGGTCCGCGAATATCTTCAGGATCAACTGGGTTCTGTCTATTACTTTAGCGCCTAGATGCTTCTCGAGGTTGAAAGCTTGAGAAGGAGAGAGTTCGTGACGGGTGATAACGGTTTTGGCACCACAAGATTCCAACATTCTCTTGGCAAAATCGACCTTTCCTTTGCCGAGATAATGCCTGGGGTCGGGATAATCGAGATTCTGTATCACCGTTTCGACAATATTGTAGTTGGCCGTCCGCGCTAGTTCATTGAGCTCGCCGACGATTTCCGACCTGATTTCCTGTTCACCTGGAGAAAAAACAGCTATAAGCAGTGCGTCTATGCTTTTTTCAATCCTCCTTCTTGCCGGTCGTATTGGTCAGTCTCACGTATTTCTGAGGAACCATCATCTTTATGGCGTGCTTGTAAACAAGCGTCTGCTCCTGCCCATCTTCGAGAAGGACCGTGAAATTATCGAAGGACTTGACCATACCTTTAGTTTGAAAACCACCTTCCAAATACATCTTCACTTCAACCTTGTTGACCCTCAGCAGGTTTAAAAAACGGTCCTGCAGATTGAACTTTTCAGCCATAATTACCCCCCCAAACTAAGAGAATTGTTCTTTCAAGTGTCGATACAGCACAGGACTCAGTAAGATTCGAAAGATCGATTTCAAGACCCGAATACCTTCTGAACCAGATTATCTGACGCCGCGCGTATCTCCTTGTATTACATTTTATCTTCTCCAGAGCTTCTTGTGAAGAAATCAAACCCCTAATACATTGTACCATTTCGGCGTAGCCTATTGTCTTCAACGCATTGATATTTGCAGTGTAACCCATGGCTAAAAGTTCCCGCGTCTCTTCCATCAGACCCTGCCTGTACATCTCTTCGACTCGCGATTCGATTCTCCGATGTAGCTCACTCCGGGATCGGTTCAGGACGATCACTTTGAACCTGTCTGAAATTACTTTCTCGTTCTGCACTTCGCTCAGTGCCCTTCCTGTCAGGAAAAAGGCCTCGAGATACCTTATAGATCTCTTCAAATCGTTCTCGTGAAGGCGCCCGTAGGCCTTGCTGTCGATAGCCTTCAGTATCTTACGCAATGAGCCGGGGCTGGCCCTTTCGAGTTCGGCAAGGGCCTCGCGAACGCTCTCGTTACGTCCGGGAACGTTGGCCAGTCCTTTCATAAGAACCTCGGCGTACAGACCGGTACCACCGGCCAAGACCGGTATTTTCCCCCTGGATGTGATATCTTCGATCGCCTCCAGCGCCAGTTCTCTAAATGTCTTTACGTCGAAATCCTCATCCGGGTCCCTTATATCTATCAGCCAGTGTCTGAGACTTTCCCGTTCGCTTTTCGTAGGTTTGGCCGTTCCCACGTCCATGTGGCGGTAGATCTGTCTTGAGTCAACCGATACGACCTCTATGGGAAGTCTCATGGCTAACTTCAGTAGGAGGGCTGTCTTTCCTACGGCCGTTGGCCCGAGGATAACAGGTATCATCTCTTATCGACAACCCCGTATAGCACGCCGCTCTTCTTGCTTCCCCATAAACGGTCGAATTCGATCCCGAGCTCTTGGAAGAGAGTGTCCCTGGTTCGGCTTTTAAGTATGAATTTTCGGCGAGCTGCCCTGATCATCCAGTCAACATCATCTCTGTTTATTCTGTCATACACCGCGAAAGGCCTCAACGGATTTATCGAGTGTGAGCTGTACTGAGGTCTGTCGAACATTGGATCACAGTAAACTATATCATAAGAACCTTCTCCACAGCTCCTTACGAATTCTCTCAGGTCCCTGTTGTACAGTTCTATCCTGCCAGCGGCTTCCCTCGTCCAGTCGTCTTCGTAGGGGTAATTTTTCAAGCCGTGCGAAACAACCCTGAAGATGTGTTCTGAAGCCTCAAGCCCCACGACTTTTCCGTCGGGAAGAAAATTGGCGATCAGAAGGGCTTCGTTTCCCAGACCAAATGTGGTATCGAGAACCAGTTCAGTTCCCGCGAGTTCCATGCTTTTGATCAGATAATCGGAATCCTGCAACTTGATATTTTTCAGTCTGACTTTGGACATTCCAGGATGGAAGAAAAAGACTTCCTCACCCGAGCGTATTACGAGCTGGCCATTCTTGTCGAAGACGTAGTAGAAGTCCAGAACTTTCTCCTTTTCGTACTCCTTCAACCTGCTGCGTGATACGTATTTGACCCCCATCTCTTCGGCCAGATCTCTGGCCTTTGTCACTTCCTCCCTCGAAGGTTTGTACGAAGTTGTAACTATATAATTCATCAATAGACACCCGTGCCTTTCTCCTGCATCAATTTCCTCAACAATTCCAGCTCGGCCTCTCTTATCTGTATCTGTTTCTCCAGTTCGTTGTATAGCTTCTCCATGATCTCCAGCTTATGTTTCTCCTCTTTTAGCTTCGCTATCGCGTTGTAGTTAGTGATGAGAAGGAGTGAAAGCAAAAGAACCAGGAAGATAAAAATCCCCAGCGGAAAGATTTTCTTGCGCTTTACCCTGGCTATTTCAAACCACTCCTGGCTATTCCCGCTATGAAATACTTCTGGGTCAGCAGGAAGAGAATAACGACCGGTATAACCGAGAAAGTCGCGGCCGCCATCAGGAGATGGTAGTCGCTACCGGTGGCTGAACTGAAGTTTTGAAGTCCTACCGGCAGCGTTCTGATCTCCGGGCTTTTGGTAACGATCAACACCCAGAGGAAAGAGTTCCAGCTCCCGACGAACTTGAGCAACGCACCCGTAATCACGGCCGGTTTGGATAGAGGAACCATGACTGTCCACAAGAACCTCCATTTGGTGAGTCCGTCTATCATCGCGGCATCGTAAAGCTCGTTCGGTATCGTCATGAAATGTTGCCTCAATAGAAAGATGGCGAAGACGCTGACGACCCAGGGTACTATGAGCGCGTAATATGAATCGATCCAACCCAGAGCGGTGAGGGTTATGTAATTCGGTACCAGGAGAACTTCTCCGGGAACCATCATCGTTGCAAGGAAGAGTGTGAAGATAAGATTCTTGCCGAAGAACTCCATTTTTGCGAAGGCGAAGGCTGCCATTGCAGCGAATATTATCTCGGCAAAAGTGGTGACTATCGCCACGAAGACGGTGTTGAAGTAATACGTTCCGAATGGTGCGGCGTTCCATGCAGTGACGTAGTTCTGGAAAAAGTTACTTATTGTCTCGGCGAACGTGAAGTTCGCTTTCGCCGAGGAGACATCGTCCTTGAACCAGACGGCCGGGATACCTTTAAGCTTTATATCGAAGGATTTTGAACCGGAGGGGGAAATCAAACCTCTAAGAAAGACCTTTTCGACCTCGTCGGGTTTAGAAACGAGGTCGAGCTCGGTGAAGATGTCCGAGTGCATCTTCGAGAAACTGCCAACCATTTCGGTCTCTTCCCACCTTCTTCTTATGAATCTGGCGAAGATTTCGGGATCGCTCTCGCCGGCAAATCTGGAGAGTCCGGCCGAGACTTTGCCATAAGTTATACTCTGCCCTGCCGTAGTTGCAACTTCTCTTACAATCGATTCCAGCTCCTGATAGGAGCTCTCCGAGGTCATGATCTGTCGAACTCTCTCCTCGAGCGAGGGATCGGCGGCCACAAGGAGCGACGTTCTCAGGAAGTTCATGGCTTCGTTGACCGCTTCCAGTACGGCTCGGGGATTGGAAAAGTGGCCCGCCAGACTGTTCCTGTAATTCTCATCCAGGTAAGTAAGAAGTATGGTGACGGCGTTCCTTATGTTCGACGGCGTCAGAGTTGACTTTAGATACTCCTTCGTTGCCGGATCGGCCTTCCAGGTGTCGAGGGCCTTTATCACCAGTCCGTGGACCTGTTTATCGGTCCTTATCCTCCCCACTATCGAACCGCTCGAGAGCGATGCTGTCTGAACACTATCGTAG
This sequence comes from Mesotoga infera, assembly GCF_900157305.1. NCBI lineage: Bacteria > Thermotogati > Thermotogota > Thermotogae > Kosmotogales > Kosmotogaceae > Mesotoga > Mesotoga infera. The sequence goes on along the minus strand of NZ_LS974202.1, from coordinate 2,426,309 downwards.
AAGTTTCTTGCCTCTACGTAGAAATCCATGAGGTCAGCCCAGCTAATCAGCCCGTCGGAGACGCTTTCCAGGGAGCGTTCAAACTGGTTCACAAGCATTGTTAACCTCGGATCCGAAGATGCTTTCGATCTGGCCAGAGAGAGCGACTCCTGTGCGTCCACTTCTAACTTCGAGATGTTCTCGCGCATGAGTCGTATTATTGTCGCCAGCTCGGGCAGAGACGTCACACCCGAAGTACCCGTCCTATAGGAATCCAGTCCGGTCATAGCCGCCTCAAATGCAGACACCGTATCGTTAAAGATATCACGGATCTCTTCGCGGAGTTCGGCCTTCAACTGTTTGGTGGAGTCATTGTCAATCGGGAGGTCTTTGAATGTTGTCTCGGCAGATTGAAGGAGTCTATCGATCGTGGATGAATAAAGGGATTTCATGGAGTTTACCAGTACGACTCTCCTGATGAAGCCATTATCCTGATAGATGGAAATCCCGAAAAAGCCGTCGAAGAAAGCTCCCGGATCATCCGTGCTTAGCTTTTCGAGCTCGCCGGAAAAGGTCTGTGGAAATGAACCTTTCAGAGAGAGAAACTTCCCGACAAGCTCTCCGTAGCGAGCCATGTCGAGATTAACCGCGTATGAGGCTGGCGAACCGTTGTTCGAGAGAAGCAGTATTTCAATCTCGCCGCGCACGATCGGGTCATCGTCGAGATTAACCGTGAGCGTATCGAAACTACCCACGCTCTCCAGAAGGGCCGCGAAGTTTCTGAATTCACTCAGACTGAGCGTTGAAAGATCCACGGACGTCGAGGAGCTCTTCTGCCTGATTCTGGTATTGAACTGGAATGAACTTGCAGCGTTTTTGGTCGTCCATACAGGCGGCCAGGAAGACACTTCGCTCGGTGCTTTGAAAGACGTATCAACCATCCATGCGAATGGTACCAGCATCAGGAAGGCCCCCCCAATGATGAGAACATATACGAAAATCTTCGAAATACTCCTTGCAGATGATGTATTCACAGCGACACCTCATCCCTCGTAGTGTACACGCTTCTTCCCGACGTATAGTTGCACCATCGTGAGAAGAAGGATTATCATAAAGAGAATATAGGCGGCCGCACTGGCCACTCCCATCCTCTGCTGATTGTAGAAGGCGTCGAAGACATAGTAAACCAGTGTGAGTCCGCTCTTGTTGACCGGGCCGGGTAAGCCCTGATACAGAATGAATATCTGGGAGAAGACTTTGAAGGCTCCGATCATAGTTATTATCATTATGAAGAAGGTCGTTCCCGATAAAAGAGGCCATGTGATGAACTTGAATTTTTGCCAGGAACTGGCTCCATCCACATCGGCCGCCTCGTAGTAGGATCTGTCAATGTTTTGAAGACCGGCCAGAAAGATCACGGCTGTGTAGCCCACGTGCTGCCAGACTGAGACTATGGCGATTGTAGGTATCGTCCAGACCTCCTCTTTGAGCCATGCGATCTTCGGCAGGTTGAACCACGACAGAATGTAGTTCAGAAGGCCAAACTGGTCGTTAAACATCCACTGCCAGACCAGTGAAACGGCGACTACTGATGTCACAAAAGGTATGAAATACGCCGTTCTGAAGAGCGAGCGGAGCTTAATGTTCTTGTTGAGCAGTACGGCTATCAGGAGGGCCAGCGCTATCTGTGTCGGAACAGAAAGTACAACATAATAGATGGTGTTGAAGATTGACTTCAAGAAATCCGAGCTCTCTTTGGCCAGCACGAAGTACTGTAAAAAGTCTATGCTCTCTTTCAATAGAACCCTTGAGAGAAGGTAGTATATCCCTATGAAAAGCATGAGCGTTACCCACTGGCTCGACTTCATCTTAAAGCTCTGTATCGAACCTCTGCGTTTAAATAATAGCGCAAGGCCGAAGGCAACCATCGCCAGTCCATAAAGTATCCCGGCAACTGTCAAACCGGCAGACAAATTTCTCAAAATCACATAACCGGCAAGAATTGACGCAAACAGTATATAAAGAGTCGCGTGGCCTTTTTTCGGCTTATCGTATTTACTCACACTGCAGAGAAAGTAATGGACAATCTGAACCAGAACCAGAGTCGTAACCACATAGACGGCCATATTGATGATCGAGTAAAACAGATTCATCTGAACGGGGTACGAGATTCTGAAGAGTTCCTTGTAGTTATCCAGACCTATGAAGTAGCGCGAGGCCGAAGTGTAATCCCATTTGAAAAAGCTCAAGACAAGAGAGAAGACTATCGGCCATAAAGTGAAGACACCAAGGATCACCAGTGAAGGAAGGAGAAACAGATAGGCTTTCCAGGTCTCTCTCCAGTATTTTTTCGATTGCCTGTTGTAAGACAAAACCTTACCTCCCATTCATTATCCGGTGGATTTATCAATCAACTTCAGTATATCAAAGATTCTCCGGTGCTCTTCAACGTCGTGGACTCTCAATATCTTCACTCCCTTCAGATAGAGATAAGTGGAGACGGCGAGAGTTTCCTCGAGCCTTTCCTCTACGGGCAGGCCGGAGACGTATCCTATGAAGCTTTTTCTGGAATGGCCCACCAGCACCGGGTACTTCAAACAGGTGAAATCCGTGATTTTCCTGAGAATCTCGAGACTCTGCAGGGCGTTCTTTGCGAAACCAATGCCGGGATCGAGAATTATTGCTTCCTCCCTCACTCCTCCCGCCACGGCCTTTTCGCAACGTTCAAGCAGTTGCTCCTTAACCTGAGATACTACATCGGAGTAATTGGTTAGCTGGTTCATAGTCGAGGGCGTACCTTTCATATGCATTATTATGACCGCGGCCTCGTTCTTCGCCACCACCTCTATCATAGCGGGATCAATCAACCCTGTTATATCGTTGACGATGTCGGCTCCCTCCGAAAGTGCCTGCAAAGCAGTATTGCGATTGTATGTATCGACAGAGATGATCGCCTCAGGTCTTAGCTCCCTGATGCCCCTAACGACAGGAACGACTCGGCGGACTTCCTCCTGCCAGTCTATGGCTTCGGCCCCGGGTCTTGAAGATTCACCGCCTATATCGATTATAGAAGCGCCGCTGTCGAGCATTTCCATCGCCCTTTTCACGGCGGTTCGTGTATCGGGGACCCTGCTTCCGGGGTAGAAGGAATCGGGTGTAGTATTGATTATACCCATTATCACTGGTGAGGAGAGGTCCAACGTTCTACCGTTTCTGAAATCCATAACCGTCAATCCCTTTTTCGCCCCCTGATTTTTTCAACGAAGAGTCTGAATAGCGGACTGGGGCGGCCGACTTTCGAGCCGAACTCCGGGTGGTACTGAATTCCAAGGAAGAAATCTTTGTCTGGCAACTCTATGGCCTCTACGAAAGTGGCCTTGGACGAGATCACCATTCTGCCGGAAAGGTCCTCACCCGGCTCGTTGAAGAGATCGCGGAAGTCTTCGTAGTTAACTTCGTATCTGTGCCTGTGCCTCTCATGAACCAGACTGGTTCGGTAAGCCTCCATGAGAAGAGTTCCCTCCTTTATTGGAGTTTCCTGTGCCCCCAGTCTCATGGTCCCGCCAAGTTTGAGTATTTTTTTCTGTTCCTCCATTATATCGATCACCGGATATGGCGTCGCCGGATCGAATTCGGTGGAGTTAGCTCCTACAAGGCCGGCAACGTTTCTGGCATACTCTATAACCATTAGCTGCATACCCAGACAGATGCCCATAATGGGTACATTGTTCTCTCGAGCGTATCTTATCACAGCTATCTTTCCTTCTATACCTCTTTTTCCGAAACCCCCGGGAATTATTAAACCTTCGTATTCGGCCAGGGTGTTTTTGATCTGCTCCTGCGTCATGTCCTCAAAGATCTGCGAGTCGAGAACATCCGGTTTACTGGCGCCGCACAGGCAGATGCTCTCGGATATGCTTTTGTAAGCGTCATCCGTTCCAAGATACTTACCGACTATGGCGATCTTCGAAGGGATGAAGTTTCTCGGGTAGTCCCATTCGAACCTCTCCTCTATCTCGAGGTTAAGTCTGGTGGCTATCTTTCTGTGGATGCCGTAAGAGTAAACAATCGAGGGGACATCGTAAACGTTCTTCGAGTCTGGCAGATTGAAAACCATCTCCCTCTCTACGCCGCCGAAAAGGGCTATCTTTCTCAGCTCGTTCTCCTCGACAGGCTCCTCCGATCTCACCGCGATCATCTGCGGTTGTATGCCTATTCTCCTCAAGAGCTGCACCGACTGTTGAGTGGGTTTAGTTTTGAACTCACTCGTGACCCTTAGGTAGGGTACGTAGGTTACGTGAACGAAGAGAAAGTTCTCGGAACCCTCCTCAACCCAGAGTTCCCTGATAGCCTCGAGAAAGATCTCACCCTCGATATCGCCCACGGTTCCGCCGATCTCTATCATGATCAGCTCACCAGGTATCCTTCTTATTCTGCCCTTTATCTCCTCGGTCACGTGGGGTACCATCTGGACGGTTGCCCCCAGGAAGCTCCCTTCTCTTTCTTTGTCAATTATGGTTTTGAAGATCTGGCCGGCCGTCATGTTATTCTCGCGTCGCATATCCTTTCCAAGGAACCTCTCATAATGGCCTAGGTCTAAATCGGCCTCGTAGCCGTCCTCCGTTACGAAAACTTCACCGTGTTGATTTGGATTCATCGTACCGGCATCTATATTGAGGTATGGATCTATCTTCAGGGTGTTAACCTCCACCCCGCACTCCTTCATAACACGGGCTATGGAGGCCGAAAGTATTCCCTTTCCGATTCCGCTGAGCACTCCTCCCGTCACTACCACATACTTCTTCTTCATAAACTGTTCTCCCGACTATTCAATAGTTCTTTTATGTACTTGATCTCTTCTTCATGGTCGGCGTCTCCGCCGGGAGTTTCCAGAAGCCAGGGCTTTTGCTGTATCTCTTCACGGGAGAGAAACTCCCTGAATCCCCCGTCCATGCCTATATAACCTTTGCCTATGACTTCATGTCTGTCCTTGCCGGCGCCCAAAGGAAATTTGCTGTCGTTGAGATGTATCATCTTCAATTTCCCGTAGCCGACTGTGGAGTCGATACTCTCTATAAGAAACTCCGTCCCATCGACAGTCCTGATATCAAAACCAGAGTCGAAACCGTGACAGGTATCGTAGGTTACACCTATTCTCGAAGGCTCAGACGATCCATCTATAATGCTCTTCAGTTCCTCGAAACTGCTACCTATATGGTTGCCCTTGGCAGCGACGTTCTCTAGAAGAAGCATCACATCGCTATCCAGATTTTCGCTCAGAACGATATCGATTCCCCTCACAATCCTGTCTATTCCGGTCTGGAGACCGTCTCCCAGGTGACTCCCCGGATGGAAGTTTAAAAACTTAAGCCCCAGAGAGGCCGTGATCTTCATCTCGATCGAAAGCAACGCTACCGACTTTTCCCAGACCTCCTCGTTGGACGAGGCTAGGTTTATGAGATAACCCGAGTGGACCATGCAGGAATAAGGATCAATGCCTTTGTCTTTCATCTCGCTCTTGAAGATCCGGGTAACTTTATCTTCGGGTAGAGAGGCTCTCCACATCCTGGGACTGTGTGGAAAGATCTGGAAAGTGTTTCCGCCTATCTTTATTGTGTCTTCGGGGACTTTATCGAAGCCCTTCGAAGTAGACATATGCGCACCCAGCTTTATCATGATATCACTCCGCGCTTTCATTCCTCATCGCCGATCCGCAAAATTGCAAGGAAAGCGTTCTGAGGAATCGTTACCTGACCTATCTCTCTCATTCTCTTCTTTCCTTCTTTCTGTTTCTCCAGCAGTTTCATCTTTCTAGTAACGTCCCCTCCATAGCACTTGGCAAGAACATCCTTCCTGAGGGCCTTTATATCGCTACGAGCAATTATCCTGCCACGGGCCTTGGCCTGTATCGGTATCTGGAACTGATGCTGGGGTATTAGTTCGCTCAGTTTGTCCACAACCTTTTTGGCTACCGCGTACTCTTTATCCACATGAACTATGAAAGACAGTGAATCCACGGTTTCCTTGTTGACGAGTATGGTCACCTTGACCAGGTTCGATTCTCTGTAACCGATGATATCGTAATCCATCGAGGCATATCCCCTCGAGAGTGCCTTCATCCTGTCGAAGAAGTCGAACATTATCTCCGAAAGTGGTGTCACGAACTTCATGACCACTCTGTTTTTGCCAGCGTTCTCAACGGCTTTGAACTCGCCCCTCTTTTCGGTGGTTATGAAGCCGATTAGGTTGCCCATGTAATCGGATGGAGTGATTATAGACAGCTCTACGAAGGGCTCTTCGACCTTTGCGAACTCTCCCGGCTCGGGAAAACTGGCCGGGTTAGTAATCTCACGAACAGTCCCGTCGTTCATGGTTACCCTGTAAACTACGTTCGGCGCCGTTAATATGCAGGTTATCTCGAACTCCCTTTCGAGTCTCTCCCTGACCACATCCATATGGAGCAAGCCGAGAAAGCCCACCCTGAAACCGAAGCCCAGCGCCGGCGAGCTCTCAGGTTCAAAGACCAAGGCTGCATCGTTCAATTTGAACTTGTCAAGAGCCTTTCGCAGCTCTTCGTAGTACTCGGGCATACCGGGAAACATACCAGCGTAAACCATGGGTTTGGCGACTCTATAACCGGGAAGGGCCTCGGGAGTGGAGTTAGTAGCGCCTGTAATTGTATCGCCGATTTTGGCGCTTGCCACTTCTTTTATTACGGCTATGATGTAACCAACCTCCCCAGCGTCGATAGAATCGGTGGGAACCATCTGCGGAAGGAAGTAGCCGACCTCTATAACCTCGAAGATTTCGCGAGAGGACATCATCATGATTCTGTCTCCGCCCCTGACCGAACCTTCGAAAACTCTGACATGAACAACCACGCCCCTGTACTTATCGTAAACCGCATCGAAGATCAATGCCTTGAGCGGAGCCAAAATATCCCCCGAGGGCGGCGGAATGCGCTCAATCACCGCTTCGAGTATCTCCACGACACCTTCTCCCGTTTTGGCGCTCGCCAGTAGACATTCTTCGGCTTTGTAGCCTATCAGATCGACTATTTCGGCCAATGTTTCCTCGATGTTTGCATTAGGAATATCTATCTTGTTCAGAACCGGTATCAGCTCGAGGTCGTTCTCTATTGCCAGATAAGTGTTTCCCACCGTTTGGGCCTCAACGCCTTGAGAGGCGTCCACAAGGAGAATCGCCCCCTCGCAGGCTGCCAGACTCCTCGAAACTTCGTAATTGAAATCAACGTGACCGGGCGTGTCTATTATATTTATCTCGTAAGTCTTCCCGTCGCGGGCCGTGTAATTAAGTTTTACGGGTTTGGACTTGATCGTTATTCCTCTCTCACGCTCGATGTCCATCGAATCCATGAACTGATCCTTCATGCGCCGGTGCTCGACAGTGCCTGTTATATCTAGAAAACGGTCAACCAGCGTCGTCTTTCCGTGGTCGATATGGGCGATAATCGATATGTTTCTTATCAGATCTCTACCAAACATGAAATTCCCTCCCACCGATCAAGAAGAATTGTAACATGCTATGGTCGCGGTAGTTTTAACCTCCCGCGAAATTGTAGTGATTACGAAGAAAAAGAATCGTCGTCCATTAAGACAAAGGTTCATACATCTTAGTGGTTTCCTTTGTATAGTCTGCTCTGGAACATTCGCGAATACTCGGTCCAGGAAGAATCTTCCTGTGTCACGGCGGCCATGGACTCGAAATGATCGAGCCTTGCGTCGAGGTTGTCGCACAGCGCTAGAATGAACGCCTCTCTGGTCTTGGGTGTGACGGGAGAACCGTACTGTAATTCACCGTGATGGCTTATAATCGCGTGGATCAGCTCGCTGGCCAGAGTCTCGGGAAAGCCGTCGATCTTCACGATCGCTCTCTCAAGAATCCTTATTCCTATCGCTATATGTTCCTCGAGCTGACCGCGATCGGTGTATTCGAAGGCATAATCGTCGGTTGAATAGGTTTTTACCTTTCCTATATCGTGCAGAAGCGCGGCGACAACCAGAATATCCCTGTCGATACTATCTCGCGAAGGCGAGAGCTCGTATATACCCAGGGCATACCTGGCTACTTGCAGACTGTGACTGGCGAGACCACCTATTAGGGCGTGGTGATAAGTCTTGGCTGCTGGAGAGTCGAAAAATTCTTGGCAGGATCCATTTTTTCCCAGCAAACTATCGAGTAATTCTCTCAAAAACTCATTTTTCACACTCTCGATCAGCCGTTGTATTTCGGATCTGAGAGCGGCGATATTGCTAATGACCGGTATGAGCTTGGTGATAGAGCCCGCACTATAAGCCTCCATTTCATCGGGCGTGAAATTTCGCTTCACCTTTATACTGAGTCCGTACTTCTCGTCGTGCATATAATCGGCAAGCGCTATATGTCCAGCACGCGGTTCAATAACTCCAGAGTCTCCTATCCATGCCTTGGACTCGATCCTAATCCTAGAGTCTCCAACGGTGCAGATGTAGTACGGCCCGCGACTTCCCTCTATTTTTTCGGCCGAAAACACAAAAAAGAAGCCTGGCTTCATGTTGACAAAATTTTCAACCTTGTTCTGGAGTGCGCTGTATGATTGGAGTATCTCCGACAGTGTAGGATAATCGTCTTGCTTTCCCCTTATCATCTTAATTCTCTCCTTTCGGCCACTCTTGATTTCGGTTAAGTCTTTACTAATCATAGACTCCGAACGATATTATCTATGTTCATGAATCCTTTTTCAGAAAGCAGCAAATGGAGGGAATTACCTATCATCAAGTGTAAGAATCAGAAACCCCTGAAGTCAGGGGTTTCATTACAACTTCTATTTCCACTTTTTCAGAGGTCTCACGGGACGGCAAACGGCGTAGCCATATTTTTCTGGATCGCTTCTTTGGTAGATCGGATTTTCAGCGTTCCATTCGCAGCCGGAATCTGCTGGATTCCAGCTCCATGCAAGATCGTTCACTGTTGACATAACTACGTCGTTGTTCTCCTCATATACATATGGTGGGTAGTAAAAGACAATGTATTCACTCTCTGAAATAATAGAGCACTCCATACCTTCTGGAACTTCTCCTTTGTAATCGATCGGCACTTCGATCCCATACAAGTAGCCATGCTTACCACCTTCAAAATACCAGCCGCCGACCTGGCCGCGAAGACTCGGGATGCTCTCCAGCAGACCTGTAACTGTTTGGCAATCCTGACCGGGAATGCTTTCCTGAAGCTCCCAGAAGTGGAAATATCCCTTTGCTTCAATGTTTCTGATCCCGATAAACTTGTGTGCGGGCAGTTTTTCGAACTTCACCTCGACCTTCATTTTGATCTTTTCTAGTTCTTTCTCGATCAAATTGCACCTCCTTTTTAAACCGAGAACATAGGGATCATAGACAATTCTTTTCAACAGAAGGGGGATCGGTCTTGGAGAGGATCTGTACTCCTTCGGAGAAACCGAATAAGCTTTCTTGAACGATCTACTGAATGATGCTTGCGAGGAGAAGCCTCCATCGAGGGCTATCTCGGCTATCGATTTTTTGGTGTCCCGTAACTCCAGTGCAGCCTTGCAGATCTTTCGAAGCCTGATATAATCCCTCAGTCTCATTCCAGTGAGAGCGTGGAATTTCTTGGTGCAATAGAAAGGCGAATAGAAAAGGCTCTCGCTTACTTCAGAAAGCGATGGGCTATTATCCAGATTCCGCTCTATAAACTCTATGATCTGCTGAACGTTCTCGTGCCATTCATACATAACGATCCCTCCCGGGAAGAATATACCGGAAAAGAAAGGCGATTTCTTGATCCGAGTTGCACTCTAAACGGCTTTATGTATATACATATTTCATAAGTCCTTTCATTTGCGGTTTATGTGTTTGTATCGTTCATATCTTCATGTTTTGAATGGTTTCTCGATCTTGCGGATAACGACGAAGTTTTTTTATTAGGCGATATCCGATCACCTGAGTAGCTTTATCAATCTGTCGGGATAATCTGTGATCATCCCATCGATGCCCAACTCAATAAGTCTCTCCATCTCGGAAGTGTCATTGACCGTCCAGGGAATTATATCAAGCCCTGCATCGTGTGCGCTTTGTATCCAGCCATCTGCCATGATTGTGTAACTGGGAGCTACTATATCAACTCCTATACTTGCGAGCATTTTGCCAATGTCAAAACCGAATTGCCACAGTTTCAATCCATCGGTCCAGGCAGTCTTATCGAGGTTGGTCGAAGATACTAGAGCCGCAGTGAGTACATTTCCGTCTATTTCATCGACTATTTTTAAGGCTTTCCAGAAGAAGGACTGAATAATAACGAATTCGCCTATCCCATACCGCTCGACCAGATCCATTACACTCTCCACATGCTGACGCAGATCGACCGTCAACTCCGGTTCTATTGGGGAGGCTTTTATCTCAATGTTCAGGCGAACCTTCTTTTCCGAAAACGTGTTATAAGCTTCCACCATTCGAATGACTTCTTCGAGAGTGGGAATGACTTGACCATTTGCCTGGAGTTGATCTGGCCATTTTTCGGGTTCGGCTATGCTTCCGATATCGTATTCTCTCAGACGGGAAAGTGTCAGATCCTTGATTAGAACTCTTTCAGTTATGAATTGTCCATTTTCGCGAACCCTTTCGGGGCTTAGGAAAAAATCGTGATAGACCACCACCACGCCATCGGCAGTTACGACCGTATCCAGTTCTATCGTATCAACACCCAGTTCCAGAGCATACTCAAAGGCCAGAAAAGAGTTTTCCGGCATCAGTCCCCGGCAGCCCCTGTGGCCTTGGATATCGAAGCCAGCCACGAAAGTCCCTACCAGACAAAAAAGATAAATCAGCAGTATCTTCCCCCGAAATTTCAATCGAATCACTCCCATGAATTCAGATATCATTCTCACTATTCTATCAGGCTTGGGCGTGAAGATTTAAGATCGGCTAAAAGATAATGAAATATATTGTGTGTAATATCTGTTTATAAATATATATATATGGAGGTATATATGAGTTTCGATGAATGGAAGAGCAGACTTGAACAGCTCGCGAAAGAAGGACCATTTGCAATCGCAGATATTGATATCGACAAGTTTGCGGAGATCAACAGTGAATTCGGCAGGGATTGCGGTGATAGGGTCTTTGAGATACTCGATAGGACTTTAAGAGAAAACCTCCCCGATAAACTTTCGTATGTGAGGTTTGGAGACGAATTCTTCATTTATAGCAGCGAGTATACTCTTGAAACTCTGTTTATGGAGATGCAGGATCTGAAGCAAACTATCGCCAATCTCTCTTTCGAATGCAGGGGTAAGATTGTCAGATTCACCGTGAGTGGCTCGGTTGGAGAATTTCCCAGGAACGCCTCAACCGTCGAGAAGCTTCTCAACCTTCTATCTGAGGGTATGAGGAAAGCTAAGATTGGAGGGAGGGGACAGGTCATCTTCGCCCCTCTTGAAAGGGAGTCGAAGATGGTACTCAAGTCGAACTACTACCTCAAATCCCAACTTGATGGACTGACGAAGTTGACCGCTCTTCTCGGTCGAACCGAGTCTTCGCTCTTGAGGGAGGCTCTCGACGATTTGTTAAGGAAGTACCGGCTTTAGAGAGTATTATCAGTAAACGATAACTGGTGGCCGGAAGGCCACCTTTTTTATACGGGAGATTCTTATCATGAGAGAGAAAATGGAACGCAACGTTCGCGTTTACAAACGTTTTCGGTTTTCACAGAATATGCTAATAATAGGACCGGTACTCGTTCCTTACATGATCTTCAAAGGACTCTCCTATTCGGAGATCATGCTTTTACAATCAATCTCGGCCGTTTCCGTCGTGCTTTTCGAAGTACCAACAGGTTCTATCGCTGACAGGGTCTCGAGAAAGTTTTCATTAGTTATCTCCTCTTTGATAATGGGGATCGGACTGTCCATGTACATATTTATGAAGGGTTTTGCAGCCTTCGCGATTGCTGAAGTCCTGTTCGGTCTCGGACTCACTTTCAGCTCGGGAGCCGATTCTGCAATACTTTACGAGAGCCTGTCAAGAATCGGCAGAAAGGGCGAGTACAGCAATATAGAGGCTGTATCAATGTCACAGATATTCGCAGGTCAGGCTGCAGGCTCCGTCGCGAGCGGTTTTCTCTATTCTCTCTCCCCATATATACCTTTTTGGATCTCTGTGGCGATGCTATTCTTATCGGGAATCTTTTCGCTCATGTTCGTCGAGCCGCCGGAAAGAATGAAACCCAAACAGTCCTACCTTGTTCACGTTGCAAGGGTTTTCGGTACGGCTTTTCAAAAGCCAAGAGTACGTTGGGCGATGTACTTCGCGGCTTTGATGGGTGTGATGCTCAGGGCAACTTTCTGGCTTTATGAGCCTTATTTCAAACTGATAAATCTCGATATAGCCTTTTATGGGGTTGTCTTCGCCATTTTCAATCTTGTGAGCGCTTTCTCTTCGAGGTACATGGTCAAAACCATGGGAAGTGTGAGACCCAGGAAAGTTCTTATGACAATGGGATTCATGATCTCCGGAGCATACCTTCTACCTCTCCTCTTCCGTGGTTTCTTTTCCATAGTCCTTCTCCTGCCCGGGCAGCTGGTAAGAGGCATGTACACACCGGTGATGAGATTCTACGTTAACAACCAAGTGGAAGACAGTTTCAGGGCTACTAAGCTTTCTATAGTGAGTTTGAGCGCCAACCTTTCCTTCTCGATCTTCTCACCCCTGATAGGCGCCTGTCTTGATGGGATCGGAACGGTTCCGGTTTACTTTGCCATGGGTGTGATAGCGGCCGTTGTCAACCTTTCCCTCTTGCAGCTTAGAAGAGTACACAAAAGGAAGGGAGCCGTCATCGGGGGTGCATAATGGAAAAGTTTCCGGCGAACTTGAGAATAATCCCGAGTCCGGGCGGAACTTAGACACGGACTCCGGATTTTACGCCGGTAGGTTTCAAACTACAGGTTACACGTTTTTTTCGTTATATATTACGAAGATCGTATATTCAAATCCTCCTACGGTTCGAAGGTTCTTTCACTCTCTTTCCGGTTCGGAATCCTTCTCTTTGTTCAGGGCCTCTATGAGTTCACCGACGAGTTTTGGATTGAGCGTTATGCCCTTCTTGGTGGGTTTGTACTGCCCGTCGTCGCCCTCGTAGTAGATCCTAAGATCCAGAAATTCGTGGCCTTTGAACTCTCTCTTGGAAACCCTTATTATCTCAGTATCGTTTCGCTTGATATCGGTCATGTTTTGCACATCCTTTCTACGAGTTAGTCTAGGTATTCGTTGCGGCGGATCGTTGGTTCTTCGGTCTGTCTGAAAATCCTTCCTCACCGGTCAGCTCGATGAAGACCTCTTCCAGAGTCGGTCTCACATGCTCGATATCGAACAGCCTGGCACCCCTGCTAGACAGAGAAAAGACGACCTTTTCTATACTGGTCGAAGGTTTTACCTCCAGCAATCGGTACCCGTCGAGCTTTCTGTCACTTATATAGCCTTCGATATCGGTGAGATCGCCGACACTCTCTCCGGAGAGCTTGAAACGCACTAAATCGCCCCCGATAATCCTTCTCAGACTTTCGAGATCACCCGAGGCGAGCAACCTTCCCTTGTGCATTATGCCTATGTGCTTGGCCATCCCCTCGGCCTCTCTCATCATATGGGTGGTAAGAACGACGGTCGTTCCCGAGCGGTTGATTTCCCCAACCATCCCCCTTATGGTGATTGTAGTACGGGGATCGAGGCCGAGAGTCGGCTCATCCATAAAAATTATCTCAGGTTCGTTTATCAGAGCCCTCACAAAATTGATCCTCTGGCGCATACCTGTTGAGAAGACTCTCACCGGTTTGTCTTTCCAGTCGAGCATATCAACCCTTTCCAGAAGCTCAAAGATTTTTCTCAGAGCCGCCTTCCTCCCTATTCCGCTCATAGATGCGAAGAAGAGCAGATTCTCCACGGGTGAGAGGTTGTCGTAGAGTATCGCCTTTTCGCTTACAAGAGAGACCTTTTGACGCACCTTTGAAAGTGAAGCTGTCAAATCCATACCTGCGACTCTTACAAGGCCTGAAGTGGGTTTCATCAATCCCGATACGATCCTTATGAAAGTCGATTTACCCGCTCCGTTCGGGCCGAGAAGATAGAAAAGGTCCCCCTTTTCTATCTCTATCGAGAGGCCGTCCAGTGCCCGTAGCTCTCCAAATTTCTTTACAAGTTCGCTGGCGTATATTGCCTCCAAAATAAACCACCTCGATACTTATTTTACTACAACGTCATCAATCGTCCCCACGCATGGTGATGGCCATGAACCGCTTTATACAATAAACGTCTAAATATCAGCCTAGATCTTTGACATGCCTATTGGGAGTGATGGTTAATAGGCTGCTCTCCGTAAAATACGAAGTGACATCACGATTCTGTACTATTGACGATAAGACCAAAATCTGATATATTTGGATTCGTGAACGGGGAGTAGCGCAGATGGAAGCGCGCCTGTCTTGGGCACAGGAGGTCGCAGGTTCAAATCCTGTCTTCCCGACCAAGCTGTATATGCGGCTGTAGCTCAATTGGTAGAGTATCGCCCTTCCAAGGCGAATGTTGCGGGTTCGACTCCCGTCGGCCGCTCCAGCGCCCGTGGCTCAATGGATAGAGCATTGGACTTCTAATCCGAGGGTTGCAGGTTCGAGTCCTGCCGGGCGCGCCATATCCTCTGATTATTCATGGTGGTTGTAGCTCAGCTGGAAGAGCGCCTGACTGTGGATCAGGCGGCCGCGGGTTCGAACCCCGCCAGCCACCCCACTTTTCTTTATTCCTTCGGAATGCGCCCGTGGCTCAACGGATAGAGCATCGGATTTCGGCTCCGATGGTTGCGGGTTCAAATCCTGCCGGGCGCACCATACCATCCTCCCAATAGCTTGAAAGTGGCAAAAAGGAGGTAGCAATCATGGAGATTCTAAAAGTCGCAACGAACTCAAAGCCAAACGCAGTCGCTGGTGCCCTGGCTGGTGTTTTGAGAGAGAAGGGCGTCGCAGAGATTCAGGCAATAGGTGCTGGTGCGGTGAACCAGGCTATAAAGGCCATAGCAATAGCCAGGGGATATGTGGCACCAAGCGGAATCGACCTAGTGTGTATTCCTACTTTTTCAGATGTGGAAATCGACGGTGAAGTGAGAACGGCCGTAAGATTTTTCGTTGAACCTAAGAAATGAGGCGATAAAAAGATCAGGCCCCGTGAGGGGCCTGATCATTATTCTACGGTTGCTACGACGATTTCACCGGGACCTAGCGACAGATGAAAATTGCCTCCAACGTTCCAATGCGAAGAGGTACAGGAGTCTTTCAACTTCCAGTGGATTCTATGTTCTCCCCTCCAGGTATGGTAGCCAAGATCGACATATAAATCCTTCATATTAGAAAAATCGCCGTTTCCCGCTATAAGTAAGCCTTTTGTTCCGTTCCAGTAGAAGAGACCGATAGACAGGTGATCCTCTTCCCACATGAGCTTCAGGTATTCACTTTCCAAAAGGGACTGATTTTCTCTTCGCAGAACCGATAATGAAGTGATAAGGTCGATCATATCGGCGTCAGAATTCCAGTGAAGCACATAATGGTCGAAGAAGGCCAGTTTCCCATAGAAAGGATCGTTAGGTTTCAAAACGTAGCGACCTTCCTCGTTGTTGTCCAATCCGAGATTCATGGGCTGTATCTCGAAAATTTCCTGCCCGGAGTTGATATAAGTAATCGTATTGGGTAGAAAGAAGTTGAGCACTGTCGCAAACCGAGAGAAAGCCTTGCCGTTTTCGCGAGCAACGGCTCTAGGAGTGTCCGGCGTTTCGACACTCGCTAGCGTTTTTATCCTCAAACCCGGAAGAACCTTATAGACCAGTTCCTTCAGCCTTCCTTCTGCCACACGAGGTTCCATCCACCAGGTGTTTCCGAGTATGCAATCGTAACCGGAATCGGCGGCCTTCCTGTCGTTTCCCATAACAAGCTCTTCGGCGATTATCGCAAAAGAGGGATCGGTCGACTTCGCCTTTTCTATGATTCTCAACTCCAGCTCACGCGGCAGGGCGTGTCCCATGTCCAACCTTGCTCCATCGACGCCGAAATTCTCGTTGTAGAAGGGCATGATTGACTCTATACTTTCCCAGAGATCCTCGGCCGGTTCAGCGCCAGGGAAGAAGGAGGACTTAATCACGTCGAATAGTACGTATGGCGGCTGGTTGCCTGAGACATACTTCTTCGACTGAACGGGATGATCCCTGTAGAGTCTCAGGAAGGTTATATCGTCCCAAGTCGGCTGGTTGTCGTTTATCCAGTCGGAAAAGCCCGGAGGAGTTATCACGCCGAATTCCGCCACCAGGTCTTCGAGAAATTCTTTTTTGCCTCTGTTGGCCTTCACAAAGTTGATCCATCTTTCAGGAGCGATCCTTTCCGGAGAAGGTCTGAAAAGCGAAAGGTGCTTCTTTACCTGTGACGAATTGTAGATCTTTTCGAGATTTTCAACGCTTGCCTGCGCAAAGCCAAGCCCTTCTATTTTTGGAGGGCCATATTCTTTCAGGCCGGTTGCGTCTATCCAGTAGAACCAGTCAGGATGATCGAATATAAGGTCGGAATCGCGGGCCGATGTCCGTGGAATGAAGTCGAGAATTATCCTCATTCCCATAATGTGTGCAGCCTCAACGAAAGCCTTGAACTCTTCATCAACCCTCATGTTACCAAGAAGTCTATCGTGGTACCTTTCGTCAATGTTGAAGAAGTCCTTAACCGAATAAGGCGACCCCAGCGTCCCCTTCTTGAAAGCGTCGCTGTAACGTGTAACAGGTAGGAAGTATAGCGTGTCGAAACCCATCCCAGAAAGGTAGGGAAGCATGAGGATCATTTTGTAAAAGGTCCCCGATTCAGAGTATTCTGGCGACTGGAGATCGGAGAACAATTCCGGGTCGAAATGCGGGTACGCCGTCGTCGATCTGACGAAGGCACCGTACACTATCGCTGATTTCAGCCAGGAGTTGTCGCTTTCTCCCCGGATTCTTCCGAGAGACTTTGAATAGTCAACGTCTGATCGCTTCTTTTTCAAAATCCCATCCACTATGCTATGACCGAACTCCGAGGGATCGACGAATATATAGCGATCTTTTAGCTTCACCGTGCCGGTGTAATTTGCGGGTAGCCATTCACGGGGTACAGAGTAGTCTATCTTCCCTCGTTTCTCCTTAAGATGAGCCGCCACTCTCTCAAGGTACACTTTATCACCTCCAAAAAACGAGGGCGAAAAACGCCCTCCGTTCATTGTCAAGATACTTCCAACCGCCCGGGCCAGAAACTGTAAGATCTGTGCCGTTTCAGTTAAGATCCATCAGTCAAAGCCAACATATTCTCTTTCGGAGTGTTTCACTTTCTCTCAACGATTTTACCACCTTCCGGGCCTGACCAACTTCCCGGTGCGAACTCTCCCAAAATTGAAAGACCATTTCAATAAAAAAAGACTCAACCATCTTTCAACGATTGAGCCACTGGCGGAGGCGGTGGGACTCGAACCCACAAGGGGCGTCAACCCCACCGATTTTCGAGACCGGCTCCTTAGCCAATTAGGATACGCCTCCGTTGTCGTATTTGATTATATCACGGTCTGTAAGAGTGTCAACACGCTCCCTAAAGGTGATCGCCCCTTTTTTAGGAGAGAGGATCCTGTTGGTTTCGTAAAGAAAAAGTTACCGGTGGAGTTTGCTTGAGTGACTAGTTATGATAAAATTTTGATCGCGAGCAGTTTTTCTGTGCATGAAACGGGTCAAAAATCCCTGTGGGTACCTTGTTTCAGCACATCTTTAGTGCATGAGGAGGTGGCTCTTAGGTGTATGCCATCATTGAGGCCTCGGGAAGACAGTACAGAGTCCAGGAAGGTATGACTCTCTTCACCGAAAGGCAGAATGGTCTAGGTAATGGAGACGAGATCGTCTTCGACAAGGTTTTACTTGTCCGCGACGGGGAAGGAACGAAAGTTGGCAAGCCTTACGTGGACGGCGCAAAGGTTGTAGGCAAAGTTGTTTCACACGGTAGAGGCAAAAAAGTACTGGTTGTGAAATTCGGGCCGCGTAAGAACTTCGACAGAGTCAACGGCCACAGGCAGTGGTTCACAGAGGTTACGATCGAGAAGATCGAACTGGGGGTGAAGTGATATGGCCCGAAAGAGCGCGGGAAGATCCAACGGTAGAGACAGTAACCCGAAGTACCTCGGTATTAAGAGAGGCGAGGCTTCTCTCGTAAAAGCTGGAACGATAATAGTCAGACAGAGGGGTACTAAGATCCATGCCGGAAACAATGTAGGACTTGGAAGAGATCACACTCTCTTCGCTCTAGTCGATGGAAAGGTTCATTTCGAGCTCAGAAACAACCGTAAGTACGCCAGTGTCTACAGCGAGTGAGCTGTTCTGTTAAGGAGGATTGTGTCTTATGAAAATACAGAAAACACCTTTGTGCAGATGGGCAGTTACCCACTCAAAGGTGCAAACGAAGAGAAAAGGCGAGATCGAGAAGACTCTCGGTTACCTCGTTGATCATAATGGAAACAAGATAGAGAGAAAATGGTACCTAATCGATGCCACCGATGTCCCTCTAGGAAGACTCGCAGGGCAGGTAGCCATGGTCCTTATGGGAAAGAACAAACCTCTCTACACCCCCCACATCGATACCGGTGACTTTGTCATCGTAGTAAATGCCGACAAGGTTAAACTGACCGGCAAGAAGCTGGATCAAAAAATTTATTACAGACACTCCGGTTATCCGGGTGGTATCAAGGAGAGAACGGCCAGGCAGATGATGGAGAAGGCTCCCGACAGAGTCATAAGACTGGCCGTGAAGAGGATGCTTCCCAAGAAGGCTCTTGGAGACAAGATGTTGAAGAAGCTGAAGGTCTATGCGGGTCCCGAACACGACCATCAAGCGCAGAAGCCCGAGCTTGTAGTACTGGTGAAATGAGGGGGTTGACGTATGGCTGATTTTGTGGATTATTACGGAACTGGAAGAAGAAAGACTGCCGTGGCCAGAGTTCATTTAAGACCGGGCAGTGGAAAGTATCTGATAAACGGCAAGGAATACGGGGATCTCAAAGGATACCTCAGTAACGACGCCTGGGTGCGCCACGCTTTAAAGCCAGTCGTTATGACCAACACCATCGGCAGATTCGATATGCTTATCAGGGTTGACGGAGGCGGTTTGGCCGGTCAAGCCGGCGCAATAAGTCTGGGTATAGCGAGAGCCTTGGTCAAGTTCAGCCCAGATCTGAAGGGTCTTCTAAGACAGAACGGGCTTCTATCAAGGGATTCCAGAGAAGTCGAAAGAAAAAAGTATGGTTTGAAGAAAGCAAGAAGAGCTCCTCAATTCTCCAAACGTTAATTACTCTTACATAAGCTGGGCCCGTACCTGAGAGAGTATGGGCCCATTTTTTGCCGGTGGTGATTCAGTGTTCACTAAAGAAGAACTCGACGAGATCAAAAAAGCCATAAATATCGTCGATTTCATTGGTCGGTACGTGAACCTGCAGAAGGCCGGAAGCTCTTACAGGGGATTGTGCCCATTTCACAACGATAACGATCCTTCATTTTACGTCCACCCCCAGAGAGGCTTCTATCACTGCTTCGGTTGCGGCGAGAAGGGTGATCTGATCTCTTTCTATCAGAAGATAGAGAGTATATCATTCTCGGAAGCGATCAGGAGGCTTGCGGACCTTGCCGGAGTACAGATCAAAATCGATAACGGCGAGTCTGAATATGACCGCTATACCTCTGTGTTGACAAGACTCTCCGGGCTATATTCGTGTGAGCTCTTCGAAAGCCGTAATTCGAGTATCCTGGAGTATCTGGTCAACGAACGCAAGATCTCCGAGAGCACGATCAGGGAGTTCCAGCTGGGTTATTCGCCCAACAATGGAACCTTTGGTACCTTTTTGGCGTCGAAACTCTCAGTAGATGAAAAGACTATGATCGATATGGGAATCGCGTACCGTAGAGGAGGATCGCTGAAGGATAGATTCGAAGGAAGGCTAATAGTGCCGATCAGCAACGAATCTGGACGTATAGTCGGTTTCGGAGGAAGGCTCACTTCTGGCGGCCAGGGATCGAAATACATAAACTCTCCGGAAACCAGATATTTTCAGAAGAACCGCTTGTTGTTCAATCTTTCCAGGGCCAGGGGTGTGATCAAGGAGCTCGATTATGCGGTGATAGTGGAAGGCTATTTCGACGTCATGGCTCTTTACCAGGCCGGAGTAGTCAACGTAGTCGGCCTTCTCGGCACCGCACTGACCGAAGGGCATCTACGCATTTTAGGGAATTACACGAAGAACCTTCTTTTCTTTCTCGATTCCGATTCGGCCGGCCAATCTGCATCTTTACGCTCGATAGACATCGCTGAAAAAATGGATTTCTCGACGGCTGTGGCAATGGTTAAGGGGGCGAAGGATCCTGCCGAGCTCTTCGCCCTGAAGGGTTCTCAGGGGATCAGTGATGCCCTTTCGATGTCGATTCCTGGGTCGATTTTCAGAGTAGAGTTTTACTCGAGGAAGCTAGATCTTTCACTTTCACAGGCGAAAAAACATCTGATCGAATATCTCAAGCCTTACATCGAGGCTTTTGGTTCGAGTGGTAATTTTTCTGCCAGAGAGATGACCTTAAGGGCACTTTCGGAGAAGACCGGTTTTTCCGAAGACGAACTGGTAAGGTTCACCAGAAAGGAATCCAGGGAGCTGGATCAACTTGACCAAAAGACGCCTATAAATCTCAGGAACAAAGATATTCTACGCGTCTACCTCCAATACCCGATCCTGCGTAGTCGTGCCGCAAGGCAACTGGAGCTCCTTGAGCAGAGGAAGGAATTCAGGGAGCTTTTGAGAGGCATGAAGAAGGGGCTGGAGCTCGAGGAACTTCTCGATCTGGTTGACGTGGAACTCGGAAGAGAGCTGATTGAGCTGGCATCCAGTTGCATAGATGAGAGTACAGCTCTCAAGATTTTAGACAGCACCGGAGAATACACAAATAAAAGATTAGTCGAAGAACAGATCGCCGAAATAGATCGGCGATTATCTACACTGGAAGACGAGGAAGCGAAAGCAGCCTTGTTGATCAGGAGGATAGAGCTACGCAGACTGCTCGTTAAAAGAAAGAGGGGTGGCGACTGAAATGGAAAATAATAAAAAGAAAACCAAGTCGGAGGTCGAAGATCTGGAGGAAAAGATCCAATCTCTGGCGGAAAAAGTGATAGATGACGACGAAGAGGAAACGGTAAAAGAAGATGGCAGTAACGAAGAAAGCGGGGAAAACGAAGAGAGAGAAGCACCTGTTACAAAAGAGGAAATTGAAAAAAGGATAAAGAAGCTTCTTAAGCAGGGCAAGAAGAAAGGATACATCACTTACGAAGATATTGACAGTGCTTTCCCTCCAGACTATGAAGGATTCGACTCTACACTCGTGGAATCAATCTACGAGGAGTTCGAAAAGAACAAGATCAGCATCGTCGAAAAGGAACCTGTAGAGGAAGACGATGAAATAGACAACGAGAGCAGTGAAGAGCTCGTATCGATTCTCGAGACCTCGCCTGAGATGTACGACAATATATCGTTGAAGGATCCGATCAAGATGTACCTAAAGGAGATAGGAAAGATTTCACTGCTAACCCCCAGCAGGGAGAGAGAACTGGCCAGGAGGGCTCAGAAGGGCGATCCTAAGGCAAAAGAAGAGCTAATAACGGCCAACCTGAGGCTCGTCGTATCAATCGCTAAAAGATATATAGGTCGTGGCCTGACTTTTCTAGATCTCATCCAGGAGGGCAACATTGGTCTCATAAAGGCCGTAGAAAAGTTCGATTGGAAGAAGGGGTACAAATTCAGCACTTATGCCACCTGGTGGATCAGGCAGGCAATAACCAGAGCGATCGCCGACCAGGCAAGAACAATAAGGGTGCCCGTGCACATGGTCGAGACCATCAACAAGTTGAACAAAGTGATCAGAGAGCATCTGCAGGATTATGGCGAATATCCTACCGTGGAGGAACTGGGAAGGATCACTGGAAAGACCCCGGAAAAGATTGAAGAGATTCTGGCGGCTTCAAAGGAGACAGTATCTTTGGAATCTCCTATTAGTGGCGACGAGGAATCTACCATGGGCGACTTCATACACGATGATTCTTTAGAGCAACCCGAAGAGGCTGCGATGAAAATGCTGCTCAGAGAACAGATCGACCAAATACTCGATACGCTCTCCCCGAGGGAGGCCATGGTTTTGAAGATGCGGTACGGTCTGCTTGACGGTAAGACGAAGACCTTGGAAGAGGTGGGCCAGTTCTTCAATGTTACACGCGAGAGGATTCGACAGATAGAGGTGAAGGCCCTAAGAAAGTTGCGTCATCCCTCTCGAAGCAAGCAACTTAAAGCACTTCTCGGTATGCTTAATAGCTCCAAACGGGAGTGAATTTACATCCCACAAATTACAGCACCTTAATTTAAGTATCATAAACGGGAAAAGAGGATGTGTTTATAATTATTTACCGGTAAAAAGGGGCGTGAGAACTTGGCTGAAAAAAAGATCGCTAGACCAGTCACAACCAGTCCCCGTATTCTTTCTCAGATTGACCTCTTAAGAATGGCGAAAAACGGTGATACGAGCGCCAGCAAGGAGATTATTGATAGGTTGAATAATAGAACATCGGAAGAAGGGCAGTCTCGTGAGTGAGACTGCTCTTTCTTTGAAGGGCTTCACACTTTCCGTATCCGGCGAAAACGTACTCGAAAACATAACTCTCGACATTCCAAGCGGAAGTATAGCGCTAGTGCAAGGGGTCAGAGGTAGCGGGAAGTCTGCGTTGATGAGAAGTTTCATCCATCTCAACGAAGAGCTCTTCGACAATGTCTCCTTCTCAGGTTATATCCGCCTTTTTGGAGAAGATGTATCAGAACTCGATCGGAAAAGAGTCAGGCAAAAAGTGGCTTACGTGGATACTTCTTTTCTTGAGGCTCTCAGCAACTTCACCCTTTTAGAGTTTTTCAGATTTTTAAAGGGAAAGTGGTTTAAGTTCGAAGACTTTTCGGAGGAGGAGCTCGATCTACTTGAAGATCTCAACCTGCTGGATATACTGGCTAACAAGAACAGGTCTTATCTGAGCTCCATCTCTCTTTCCAAAAGGCTCTCACTTCTGATCTTTTCGACTCTTTTCAGACGACCGGAAGTAATAATGCTGGACAACGTTTTGGACCACCTGGACGATTCGGCATGCACTGAGGTGAAAAATATACTCCTCGACACGCAGAAAAACCGCACTTTGATCATCTCTTCCAGGTTTTCTCTCAGGCTTCTAGACATTTCCGATTTGTTGATAGTGCTGGAAAGTGGTAAAATCTCTTATGTAGGAAGTCCAGAGGTTTTCGTTCTTCAGAACCGCTGATTATAAATTTATCGGAGGTGAATTGTGGACGTCCTAACCGTCACTCTGAACCCTGCCCTTGACAGGGAGATAGTTGTTGAGAATTTCACGATTAACGACTTTCACCGGGTCAAAAACCCCTTTTATTCAAAGATGGACCCGGGCGGAAAGGGAATAAACGTTTCGATTATTCTCTCGGGGATAGGTGTGAGAAACGTAGCGATGGGTTTTCTGGGCGGTTATATAGGCAAGGTCGTAGAAGAGAAATTGAGAACCATGAGCGACTTGATAACCACGAATTTTATTTATGTTGAAGAAGAGACCAGAGAAAATATAGCTATTGTCGATCCGATAATGGATACAATAACCGAGATCAACTCCTCCGGTCCTCTGATAAAACCCGACGATTTGAGGATGTTTCTCAGAAGATTCGACGTGGCCCTATCAAGGGTACATCATGTTGTAGTTTCCGGGAGCATCCCCAGAGGTATAGAAAACGATTTCTATTCGCTTATATGCAGGAAAACGATAGAGGCCGGCAAGTTCTCCTTCGTCGAAGCTATAGGCCCGACCTTCGAGAACGCCGTGGATGCCGGTCTGGTTACTGTTTCAAGGCCCGACCTCAGAAGCAGGAAGATACTTTTTGGCCAAACCCTGGTCGAGCTTAGGGACTACATAGATGCGGCCAAATATATGATCTCCAGGGGTTCCAGGCTTTCGGTTCTCTCCTATGCTATAGAGGGCGACGTAATAGCGACCAGAGAAGGCGTATGGCTTTTCAGGGCAAAAAGCCATATAGAGAAATCTCACCTTCTCGGCACGGGGGACGCTTTCATGGCCGGAATGGTCTACTCTATAATGAACGACGAGCGAGACTTCTTTCAAGCAGCCCGAAAGGGCATGGCCGCCGCTATAGCGGAGGCCGGTTTTATAAGCAAGGAGCTCATAACACCGAAAGATATCGAGGAAAACCTCGAATCCTTCGAGATTCGCAGGCTGGAGTGATAAAGGGTGAAAGTAAGAGAAGCGATGATCAGGGATGTCTCCGCGATATTTGAAGACGAAACTATCGAAGATTTCATCGTAAGTTGCTTGAGACAGAACAAATCGGGTCTGCCGGTGGTCGATGACGAGTTCAAAGTCGTCGGCTTCTTGAGCGAGAGCGACGTTATAAGAAGCGCTTTGCCAAGTTACTTCAGTCTCCTCCAATCGGCCTCGTTCATTCCCGATACTCACCAGTTTGTGCAGAGATTGGAAAAAATAAAGAGCGACAAAGTGTCGTTGCACATGGTCAAGAGGGTGACGTGCGTCAAGCTGGACGATACCGTCATCTATGCGGCCGATTTACTCATAAAGAACAATTTGAAGATTTTGCCTGTGATAGACGAAGAGAGAAGACTGATAGGGATAGTCAACAGAATCTTCTTGATTCACGCTGCGGCTCAGGGCAAGATCGATAGATGAAGAAAACCGTATCGATTTTCACTTTCGGCTGTAAAATGAACCAGTATGAATCTCAAGCCATGGCCGAAAGACTACAGCGTTACGATGTTCGTTTCTCGGAAGAGAAGTCGGATCTTTTCGTGCTGAACTCCTGTACAGTCACTTCAGAAGCCGAAAGAAAGTTGAGGCAACTTTTCAGACGTCTCTTGGCCCTTAACCCCGACTCCAAAATCGTTGTAGTCGGATGTTACTCGGAGCTTGCCGGTGAAGAGCTGAAGAAAATCGGAGCCCACGCCGTTCTAGGAGTGCGGGCCAAAGGTGAAATAGAGAGGTATGTCTCGGAGCTTTTGAAAGACGGTAGCGAAAGTGTTGAAGTGACCAGGGACGATTTTCTAACGGTCACCTCCAGCCCTGAGGGACGAACGAGAGCCTTTCTAGGAATCGAAGATGGTTGCTTGAATAACTGTACTTATTGCAGAATACGCCTGGCCAGGGGTAGCAAGATAATAAGTAAGCCAATAGATATCATCAAAAGCGAGTTCGTAGGGCTCATAGAAAACGGCTATCGCGAGATAGTCTTGACCGGTATAAATATAGGTTACTACGGTTTTGAAACGGGCAGCAATCTTGCAAGGCTTTTGAGGGAACTCGACACCGTGCCCGGCGAATGGAGAATCAGACTGGGTTCGCTCGATCCCGACAGGATAGACAACGATCTTCTGAACGTAATATTCGATACAAAACATATTGCCAGGCATCTTCACCTCTCTCTTCAGAGCGGCTCGGACAGGGTGCTTCGTCTGATGAAAAGGAAGTACGAAATGAAAGACTATTTGAAAGCGGTGGATAAAGTGAGATCTATGGATTCGAGGTTCTCCCTCACCACCGATGTTATAGTCGGTTTCCCGGGAGAAGATGATTCTGATTTTGAAGCGACGCTTCAGACATTAGCGACGGTCGGTTTTCTGAAAGTACATGTTTTCAGATATTCCAGCAGGCCGGATACTGAAGCAGCCTCTATGAAAAGCCAGGTGGAGTCGTCCCTGAAAAAGAAGAGAGCGCTTCAGGTCGCCAGCGCAGCCAAAGAATCTAGGAGAGCGTACCTCTCCGGACATATAGGCATGACCAACACGGTTCTCGTTGAAAGGGTCCATCGAAAAGAGAGTGTCGGTTACGATGAGTATTATATTCCCCATCGTATAGCCGGTCGATACGACGGTTTCGTCGATTCGACCGTAGTCAGTCTGGAAACGCATAAGGAGGGTTCCGATGCAGAACTATATTGCAGGTCGGTGGTACGATGAAGACGACTCCCTCATCAGCGCGCTGATAACGGGAGTTCTGAACGGTGAATCGGTTTACGAAGTGGTAAGAACGTACAACGGACTTCCGTTCGCCTTCAGAAAGCATTTCGACAGATTGAAAAGATCGGCAGCGCTTATGTCAATGGAAGTCCCCTTCACGTGCAAGGAGTTGAACTCAATAATACTGGAGGGGATAGATAAAAACCGACCCTCCCCAAGCGGCGATTTAAGGATCAGGATAGTTCTTTTTGGCAATGGAGAAAATGTGTTGCCTGCAGTCATTTACGCTCTACTACCATCGGTCTCCAAGGATATATATGAGCTGGGAGTTAAGATTGCTATCTCCCCTTACACAAAACCCTCGGGAGCTATCGTCGATCCGAGGTTGAAGATACCGGGAGCTAGCTGGAACATCAGAACCAGGAAGAATCTGGGTGATAATTACGATATGATCATATTGAATGAAAAGGGTAATGTTTGCGAAGGTTCTTTCAGCAACGTCTTTCTTGTAAAAGACGGCCGGGTGATAACCCCCGATATCGGTTCCGGAGTGCTACCCGGAATAACCCGGGATAACCTTATAGGGCTGTGCAGAAGCATCGAAATCAACGTTGTGGAGAGGCCAGTCGCTGCCTGGGAGATGTTCTCAGCCGACGAGCTCTTTCTTACCCACACGAGTGTCGGGATCGTACCGATCCGGAAACTCGAAGAGAAAATTTTGATAGAAGACTTCACCGACGGAATGACCCGATTGTTACTGGACAACTTCGAGGATTATATAATGACTGAGGACAGCAATTGGAGTGGCCTAGATGAAGTGGAACCATCAGACTATAGGGCAGATATTTGAAGAACTGGCCCGCAGATCCGGACTCTTCAGGAAGCTCAGAGTACTGGACCTGAACAGGGACTGGGCTGTAATAGTCGGCGAATCAATAGCCAGACACTCGTCAATCGCCGATTATTCAGACGGGTTGCTTACCGTGTCCGTCACTGACGGTATGTGGTTACACGAGTTGAAGTTGCGAGAGAGAGCCTTTATCGAGAAAATAAATGAAGCTGTTGGAAGCGAAGCTGTGAAGAGAATCAGATTCAGAGTAGGATAGAAATTGGAGGTGCTGAATGTCTGAACTATACAACGCTCAGAATATTAAGATACTTAAAGGTCTTGACCCTGTTAGAAAGAGACCGGGAATGTACATAGGGTCTACTGGAAAATCCGGTCTTCATCATCTGGTGTATGAAATTGTCGATAACAGCATAGACGAGGCGATGGGTGGCTTTTGCGACCGGATCGATATCACGATACTAGAAGATGGATCGGTCATGGTCAGTGACAATGGGAGAGGTATTCCAGTCGATACTCATCCCGACACAGGCACCAGCGCGCTGGAGGTCGTCATGACCACCCTACATGCCGGAGGAAAGTTCTCGAAAGATTCGTACAAGATCAGTGGAGGTCTTCATGGTGTCGGTGCTTCTGTCGTGAACGCTCTTTCCGAGTGGATGGAAGTGAGGGTCATGACAGACGGAAAGATCTATAGACAGAAGTACGAACGGGGAAAGGCAGTTACACCGGTGGAGATAGTCGGTGAGACGGATTTGCACGGTACTGTGACCACGTTCAAACCCGACCCGCTGATCTTCGCAGTTACGGATTTCGATTTCGATATTCTCGAATCGCGCTTCAAGGAGCTGGCCTATCTCAATGGAGGCCTGAGATTGAATTTCGAGGACAGAAGGATAGATGAAAGCAGGAGCTATCATTTCGAAGGCGGGATCGTCGAATTCATCAGAGCCCTCAATAAGAGCAAGAAGCCGATCCACAAAGACCCGATCTACCTCGAGGGCTCCTTCAACGATGTTAAAATCCAGCTCGCGATGCAGTACACGACCGCTTACGAAGAGGAAACGTTAACGTTTGTCAACAACATAAAAACCGTGGAGGGCGGCACTCATCTCACCGGTTTCAAGACGGTCCTGACGAAGACGATGAACGATCTTGGCAGAAAGCACAACATACTCAAGGAGAAGGACCAGAACCTTCAGGGTGAAGATGTGAGAGAAGGCCTGACTGCGATACTGAGCGTCTTCGTTAAAGAGCCACAGTTCGAAGGTCAAACGAAAGCCAAGCTCGGAAATGAAGAAGCGTACGAGGCCGTGATAAAAGTCGTCAAAGAAAAGATGGAAGAGTTCTTCGATTACAACCAGAAGGACCTCAAGCTCATACTGACCAAAGCGTTAGAGGCTGCCCGGGCTAGACTTGCGGCCAAGAAGGCCAGGGAGATGGTCAGGAGAAAGAACGTACTCGAGAACACGACATTACCTGGAAAATTGGCCGACTGTATATCCGAGAACATCGAAGAGACGGAAATCTTCATAGTAGAGGGCGATTCGGCCGGAGGCTCGGCAAAAATGGCTCGTTCAAGGGATACACAGGCGATTTTGCCGCTCAGGGGTAAGATTTTGAACGTTGAAAAGGCCAGCTTCGACAAAATGCTCAAGAGCGAGACGATAAGCAATATAGTCGTGGCTCTTGGTACCGGTATTGGCGAGGACTTCGAAATCACAGGCCTTAGATACGGTAAGATCATAATAATGACCGATGCCGATGTTGATGGTGCCCATATAACTACGCTGCTTCTCACACTCTTCTACAGATATATGAAACCGCTCATAATCGCTGGGAAAGTCTTCGTCGCTCAAGCACCGCTTTATAAAATAGAGATGAACCGACAAAAGCATTACTTCTACAGTGACGAGGAATTGAATGCCTTTGTCGAGAAATATCCCGATAAAAAGCTGAACTACTCTAGATTCAAAGGACTTGGTGAGATGAATCCCGAGCAACTCTGGGAGACAACAATGAACCCAACCGATAGAAAACTAGTCCAGATAACGATGGAAGATGCGGAAGAAGCCGATAGAGTTTTCACAATTCTTATGGGTAGCGAGGTGGAGGAGAGAAGGTCGTTCATTGAGCGACACGCTTTGAGCATTTCCAATCTTGACGTATGAGTCTTTCTTTGAGAGCGGCGATCTGTATGGTAGCTATAATTGCCATATGGTTCGTTGCAATAATCAATTTTATCGTTGAGTCTTTTTTTACGGTTCCTCTAGCCCAGTTTACAAAGATAGTCAATCCCGAGGAAACCGTTATAGAATTTCCGCTGGCATTCAGAAGAAGGTGGAAAACTGATATAATTTACCCACCGGCAACTGTTGATGTTTCGGGGAATAGAGTCTTTTTGAAACCCGGGAAGTACATCGTGTTTTATGATGATTCCTATTACTGGGTTTCGGAGGATTTCGTCATTGTAGATCACGCTTCGATGGACGAAATCACCAGTTTTCCCGTGGTTGGCGGATTAAACTTTGTTTTGGTGGAAGGCGTCTATAAAGCTATCGATAACAATATAGATGATTTTACCGGGGCGGTTGAGGGTATCCTCGCTGAAAGAAGGATCTCCAGATTGGTAGCTTACTTTGATTACAGGAACAACACGTTGTTTCTCAGACGGGGAATAACGATCAAAGTACTTGACTGGGAGAAACTTAGCGCGAGCAAAGAATTGCTTCTTCAGCTTGAAAACGCCTCAGACAGAAGCGAATACATCTTTTTGAGCGATGGTAAACTGTTGAGAGCGAGGTGACACTAGATGGCCAGGGGGAAAGACTATACAGTTTCTCTCGATGTTGGCACCAACACACTGAAAGGCGTGGTGGTCAGTAGGGAACAGACGGGACAAATGGTTTTGGAGGCCTATGGGAGCGTTAAGACCGTGGGACTCGACAAGGGCGAAGTGAAGGATGCTGTTGCCCTAAAGCAATCGATACAAAAGCTTATTGAAGAACTTACTGGACAAATGGGAAAGAAGGATGTCGAAGCAGACTTCAGAATTAGTTTCACTGACGGCGACTATTCGGTTTTTTCCGAAAATATTGAGGAGATTCTTTCCGAAGAGAAGCAGGTTATGGTTACTGAGAAGACTATACAGAACCTCATTAGTCGTCTCAAGACCGAGAAAATGAAGACCGGTAACACCAACATACACAGGAGTTATATCAGAAAATACATACTTGATGCCGACAAAGTGGTTTTCAATCCTGTAGAGATGTACGCTCGAAAACTCGATGTGGAAATGGTCTTCGTATCAAGTGAAGGGAAATCCGTCGAGATCTTCCGCAGACTATTTGAAGAACTTTTCGGCCGCGGGGACTTCCTGATATCTCCAGCACTGATATCGGCTTCAGAAGCGGTTTTAACAGATACCGAAAAGCAACACGGTGTCGTCTGTGTGGTTCTTGGGCACAGTTTTTCCGAGATAGTGATATACAAGGAAAATCTCCCGGTCTATATATCTCGAATACCCCTCGGGATAAGACATATAGTTCTAGACGTGGCTAGAGTGCTTGGAACTTCGGTCGACGAGGCCGAAAGACTGCTCGTGAATTACGGCCACTGCAGTATGTATCCACCCGATCCCGAAGATGTAGTAGAATACTTCGGACTCGATGAAAGAACGAGAAAGAACGTCTCTGTCAGGAGACTCTCGACAGTCATATATGCAAGAGTGAAAGAACTGTTGAATAAGATCAGAAAGGAAATTCAGCTTTTTGTGATAAATAATCCCGAGTACTCTGAAGAGAGGATTCCTGGTGGAGTGGTCTTCACCGGTGGCGGTTCGAAATTGAGAGGGCTAACCGATGTTGGGGTTGAATCTCTGAAAATGCCTGTAAGGATCGGAACCTACGAAACCAGTTTCAATCGACGTATAGAGAACAGCCACGATGTCTCCAACGATCCGATATTCAGCTCCTGTCTTGGCAATCTCGTATCCCCCGAAGAAGTACAGGGAGAGATCTTGGAAAGTGCAGTCGAAAGACCTAAAAAAGGTTTTGGATCATTCATAAAATCCCTCTTCTTTGGAGGTGTCGATGATGAGCTTTGAGCTTGACACGGGTAAGAAAAGCAAGACAGAAATCCGGCTTCCTTCCATAAAGGTAATAGGGGTAGGAGGTGCCGGCGGAAACGCCGTTAACAGAATGATTTCTGAAGGAATACATGGAGTCACTTTTATAGCAGCCAACACCGATATCCAGGTTCTAGAAAGCAACAAAGCCGAACTGAAGATCCAGCTAGGCACCGAACTCACAAGGGGTCTGGGGGCCGGTGGAAATCCAAATGTTGGAGAGCGAGCCGCCGAGGAGAGTGTCGATGAGATAGGAACTTTCCTCGAAGACACGGATCTGCTTTTTATAACAGCAGGAATGGGCGGCGGTACAGGTACCGGAGCAGCGCCGATCGTGGCGTCGATCGCCAGAGAAATGGGAATATTAACGGTTGCTGTCGTCACAACGCCTTTCTTCTTCGAAGGTAACACCAGACTGAGGACCGGACATGAGGGTTTGAGAAAGCTGAAGAACTCGGTGGACACCCTGATCAGAATATCCAACAACAAACTTCTCCAGGAGCTCCCTCCGAACACTTCGATCGTTGATGCCTTTGCCAAGGCCGACGAGACGCTTCACCATGGAATCAAAGGTATCTCCGAGTTGATAACTAAAAGAGGTTACATTAATCTCGATTTCGCCGATGTAGAATCGGTTCTCAGAAACGCAGGAACCGCGATGCTCGGTATCGGTGTCGGTTCGGGAGAGAGAAGGGCCGAAGAGGCTGCCAGAAGAGCCTTGGAAAGCAGACTCCTCGAAAAGCCGATCGACAACGCCACAGGTATCATCCTGAACGTCTCGGCCAAGAATATCACGCTCAGAGAGATGAACATAGCCGCGGCGATAGTCAGGCAGAACTGCAGTGAAGACGCCGATGTCAAACTGGGTTTGATCGTCGATCCCGAAATGAGCAACGATGAATTGAACATAACTCTAATAGCCGCAGGCCTGGAACTGGACGAAGGAGAGCTCATGGGAGACGCTTCCGACATCCCGGCTATTTACAGATTTGGACTGGATATCAACGAGGAGGAATAGTCATTGAAGGTCTATAAAAGGCTCGGGGAGATGCTCGTCGAACACGGTCTCCTGAGTGAAGACGATCTTAAGCAGGCCGTCGCTATCCAAAAAAAAGTCGGGAAACCCCTCGGAGAGACTCTGGTAGGAATGGGAGTGATCTCCTGGGAGGATATCTACGGTGCCCTTTCGAGGCAGTACGGTCTCAAGGTCCTTGAAGAGGTTCCCAACTTGCTCTCTCCGGAGATTCTCCGGATGATTCCCAAGCCTGTTGCCGATAGACTCAAAGTTATTCCCATAGAATACCTGCCGGAAACAAACACGATAAGGGTCGTCACGACCGATGTTCTGAAAGTTCCGCAGATAGACAGGGAACTTTCGTTTTTGACCGGAAGTCGTGTGAATACGTTGCTCGTTCCTCCACCTATCTTCGACGCCCTCTACAAGTCTTCTTACGAAGAATCAGCTTCCAGCGAGATCATAGAGCATACTTTCAACATAGAGGACTCCGAGATCGGAATAGATGAAGAAAAAGTCCAGGATAGCGAAGACACACCGGTCGCGAAATTCATAAACTCCCTTCTAGACAACGGTATAAGGAGCGATGCCAGTGACGTTCATCTAGAACCTTACGAAAAGATGGCTGTAGCCCGGCTCAGGATAGACGGTGTTCTTAGGAAAGTGTTGAGTTATCCGAGAAAAGCCCATAATTCAGTAGTATCTAGAATCAAAGTCATGTGCAATATGGATATCTCCGATAGAAGATTCCCTCAGGATGGAAAGTTTTACATAAGACGCGGTGGCGAACAATTTGACCTTAGAGTCTCCACCATGCCTACCATCTTCGGAGAGAAGGTAGTTTTAAGGATTTTAAGGGTTTCAAACGCAAAGAAAAGACTCGAAGACCTCGGGCTCTCCGATTACAACAGAGAACGTTTTGAAAGCATCATATACTCTCCTTATGGCATAATACTGGTCTCGGGACCGACTGGAAGCGGTAAATCAACCACGCTTGTGGCGGTCTTGAACCAGGTCACTTCCGACAAGGTCAACGTACTAACTGCCGAAGACCCCGTCGAGTACACGATCGAGGGTATCGCTCAATGCCAGGTCAACTCGGAGATAGGTCTGACTTTCGCCCGGTATTTAAGATCATTCCTCAGGCAAGATCCGGACATCATAATGGTAGGAGAGATCCGTGACAGAGAAACGGCCCAGCTGGCAATCGAAGCCTCGCTCACCGGTCATCTCGTCTTCTCGACGATACACACAAACAGCGCTTCGGGAGCCGTGGCTAGACTCGTTAATATAGGAGTCGATCCCTTCCTACTTGGCACCTCGCTTATCGGCGTTGTCGGTCAGAGGCTGGTGAGAAAGCTTTGTAACAACTGTAAAATAAAGATTCCGATGAGGGAGGAAGTTAAGAGAGTAGCGAGTCAAATATATCCCAACAGAGATGATTTCGTCGAATACATTCCGGGAAACGGCTGCCCAGAATGCCGCGGAATGGGTTACCGTGGAAGAACCGGTATCCACGAGGTTCTCATTGTGGATAACAAGTTGAGACAGCTCATTGCCGAAAACGCGTCGGAAAGAGAGATCTCCGCGGTTGCAATTTCCGGTGGTATGAGAACGCTCTACACCGATGGAGTCCAGAAAGTTATAGACGGAGTGACTTCGATCGAGGAGATAAAGAGAGTCGCCATAGAAATCTGATTCGGTTACACTCTATACTCACGCATACTCAAACATAATCGAATAAGATTCGAATATTCGGCTTTTATCGCCGTTAGCCGATAATTGCCCAAATAGCCTGGCCCTGATTTCGATGGTAGGATTTTAAATGGAGGAATACAAGAAAATCGAACAGGGAGGTTATTTATGGCATACAGAGTGCTTGTATGGGGTCTTGGTGCCATGGGAAGTGGCATCGCGAAAAACGTTCTAAGAAAGAAAGAGCTCCAGTTGGTAGGTGCCATCGAGAGAGATCCATCGAAGATCGACAGGGATCTCGGTGAAGTTCTAGGTCTGGAAAGAAGTGGTCGCAGAGTTTACTCCGAACCGGAAAAGGCGATTCTGGAGACGAGGCCCGACATAGTTATAATTGCAACGAACTCCTTCGTTAACGAAGTTATGCCGAAAATAGAACTAGCGGCGAAGAATAACGTAAACGTACTTACCATTGCGGAGGAAATGGCTTATCCTTACGAGTCAAATCCCGAAGAGTCTAAAATTCTGGAAAACCTCGCTTGTAAATACGGAATCTCCATACTTGGAACGGGAATTAATCCTGGTTTCGTTCTAGATTTTCTGATAATAGCCATGACCGGGGCCTGTCTCAAAATCGATAGAATAAAAGCCAGCAGGATAAATGACCTCTCGCCTTTTGGCAAGACCGTCATGGAGACCCAAGGCGTGGGAACCACTCCAGAGGAGTTCAAACGAGGTCTAGAAAAGGGAGAGATAGTGGGACACATAGGCTTTCAGCAATCGATAGCTATGATAGGCAACGCCGTCGGCTGGAGAATCGACAGAATCGAGGAAACCAGAGAACCGATAATCTCAATTACAGAACGCAAAACTGCTGTTGCCCACGTAAAGCCTGGTATGGTAGCGGGTTGCAGGCATACAGGCAGAGGTTTCTGCGGTGACGAATTGAAGATAGAGCTTATACATCCGCAACAGATACTGCCTGCGATAGAGGGTATCGAAACCGGCGACTATATAGATATCTACGGTGAGCCCGATATACATCTTTCGATAAAACCGGAGATACCCGGCGGAAAGGGTACCATAGCGCTGGCGACCAATATGATACCGGAAGTAATAAACGCAGCACCTGGATTACTTAACATGAGTGAATTGCCCGTTCCAAAATGCTTGATGGACGACATTAAGGAGATCTAGAAATGACGGCTAGAAGAGGACAGTGGGTGCAGATTCACAGCATTTTATTGAAAGCTGGAGAGCGTGCTCCATCAGCTCCTTCCGATACCGCAAACGTTCCACTGGAATTGAGAGTCAGGGGTTTTTTACAGGATGAGGTGGCTTCCATCGGTCAGGTCGTCAGGATTCGAACGGCTGCCGGAAGAACGCTGGAAGGAACTCTCGAGATAATAGAACCGCGACATGTACACGATTTTGGCGATTATATCCCCGAACTTTCTCAGGCCGGTGACGAATTGACCGCCTGGCTGGCCGGTGGTGATGAAAATGAGTATGAGTTATGAATCGGTGATGTCAAGAAAGACTGAAATCATGCGGGCTTCGATAGGTATCGAATACGACAAATATGAGCTAGAAGGTATCGGATTCGACTACGAAGGTTTGATGAGCGACACTGTTTACCATATGGAAGAAATAACTGCTATACAGCGTGAAACAGGCGTTGGAAATACCCCTCTGGTCGAGCTCAAGAACATTACAAGATTAGTGAGGGAAATCAGCGAACCGGGTAAGGGTGCCAGGATCTTTCTCAAGGACGAGGCTGCCAACCCCTCTGGAAGTTTCAAAGACAGGAGGGCTTCTATAAGCGTCGCCAGGGCTAAGGAGCTCGGTTACAGAGGTGTAATCGCGGCGACCAGCGGCAACTACGGGGCGGCTGTCGCTTCGCAGGCAATGAAGAGGGGTCTCAAATGCATAGTCATTCAAGAGTGTTACGACAGCACCGGTACCGGTCAACCCGAGATACTGGAGAAGGCCAGGGCCTGCGAGGCCTATGGCGCCGAGGTTGCTCAGCTCACTGTAGGTCCCGAACTCTTCTATTACTTTTTGATCCTGCTTGAAGAGACAGGGTATTTCAATGCCTCGCTTTACACACCCTTTGCGATAGCCGGAATCGAGTCGCTCGGCTTCGAAATAGCCCAGCAGTCCAGAAGAGTGATCGGCAAAGATCCCGACTTCGTTCTCGCGACACACGCCGGCGGAGGAAATCTCACCGGAACTGCCAGGGGCTTGATCAAGGCTGGGGCCGATAAAACCGGCGTGATAGGTGTGAGCGTAGATCTATCAGGTCTTCACATGGCCAGCGACAGAGATTTCAACAGGAAATCCTTCACTACAGGACACACCGGGTTCGGAATACCTTTCGCCGTCTTCCCTGACAGGAGCGATGTACCCAGAAATGCCGCAAGACCTCTCAGATATATGGACCGTTATCTGTTGGTCAAGCAGGGAGAAGTCTTCTACGTCACAGAAATGCTGGCACGTCTAGAAGGTCTCCAGAGGGGGCCGGCCGGGAACACCAGTTTGACCGCTGCGATAGCGCTGGCCAAAGAACTGCCGAAAGACTCAACCATAGTGGTTCAGGAAACGGAGTACACCGGCGCGGGAAAGGCTCCATCGGCCCAGTTGACCTTTGCGAGGAAAAACGGTGTGAAAGTAATCAGGGGCGATCCCTTAACTGACGATGTACCGGGCAAAGTGATCGCAATTCCGGAAAATCCCTCACAGATAATGTACACAGAACTTGGACTGGATAGACTGAGAGAGTCCTATATAAGAGAGCTGATCAAACGTCAGATACTCCCCTCGGAAAGAGACCTGGATTATCTTGCACAGGAACTCAGACTCACAACTGATGAGACGGCTCGGCTCATAAAGGAGGTAAGTCGGTAATGGCAATACAGCGACCTGATGATTTCGACCGGAGAAGTGAACATTTACAGCGTCTAAACGACGAGCAGCTCGACAGACTGTTCTGGGAACTGGCCGGAAAGATAGTCGATCCTCTCGTCGAACTCGCAAGAACGCACACAAGCCCTTCGATCGAACGTTCGGTACTCCTGAGAATGGGGATGGACAGCTTTCAAGCCGGGGCGATCGTTTCAAAAGCCTTGGAACTGGGTCTGCTAGGAAAAGGAGCTGGTCACTTGGTATTGAGATACTCTCAATACACTGGTAAAAGCGTAGAAGAATCCGCGAAAGAACTTGCCCAAGGCCGGGGCTGGGAAGAGCTTATCGAGATTTTCAAGAGGAGGAAGGAAAATGCTGTTGCCGAATGAAAAATTGAGAGTCGAAGAGATCCTGAAGGACCTTGAAAAATACTCTCCGCGAAGAAAAGGCTGGGCATGGCGAAAGCAACTTCCTGCTGGCACACGAGTCGATGGCTTCACCTACAATCAAATCAGCGAACCTCTGAAAAACGGTATAGGACTCCCTGCGGCACATTATTTCGAAAATATCGATCCCCAGCCCGATCCGGTGATCACCTCGGAAATCGCTTCAGGACGCTTCGAGGACGACATTCGAAGAATGAGGATGGCTGCCTGGCATGGGGCTGATCACATAATGGTTATAAGAACGCTCGGTCAGAGCCACATAGATGGTTTGATCGAGGGAACGCCCGAGGGAATCGGAGGCATCCCGATCACCAGAAAACAGCTTCGGGCGACCCGAAAGGCACTCGATATTATCGAAGACGAAGTGGGCCGTCCGATAAACTTCCACTCTTACGTCAGCGGTGTGGCCGGTCCAGAGATAGCCGTTCTCTTCGCCGAAGAGGGAGTCAACGGTGCCCACCAGGACCCCCAGTACAATGTTCTCTACAGGGGAATCAACCCCATAAGATCTTTTGTGGACGCGGCCGTAGCGAAGAAGATCATGGCCAGTGTCGATATGCTCCAAATCGATGGAGCGCACAACGCGAATGCCTCTTCAAAGAGTGCCTGGAAAGTCATGCCGGAACTTCTAGTCCAGCATGCCATAAATTGCGCCTTCTCGATCAGAGTCGGAATGAAAAAGGATCTGATCGCCCTCTCAACGGTGCCGCCAGTTACGGCTCCGGCCCCGGAATTCAGACTGAACTTCATTTATGCACTGACGTTGAGAGAACTCTTTAAAGAATATCGTTTCAGAGCCCAGATGAACACCCGTTACATTGAATCGGACCTTCTGGACGCGACACGTATCCATGTTCTGGATACACTGATATCTCGTCTGACCAAAGCCGATATACAATCCACGATAACCCCCGATGAAGGCAGAAACGTGCCCTGGCACATAAACTCAATAAGGGGTATAGAAACAGCGAAACATACTCTTCTGGCCCTGGATGGTATAAAGGACCTCGTAAAGGTAAATGAAGAGGCTGTAAGACCTCAGATAAGAGAAATGAAGATGCGAGCCATCCTTATGATGGAGGAGATAATAGAATCGGGAGGCTACTTCGAAGCCGTAGAGCAAGGCTTCTTCGTTGACAACGGACAGTACCCCGAACGAAATGGAGACGGGATAGCCAGGATGAAAGAAGGCGGCATCGGAGCCGGTACCGTCGTGGCAAGAGAGGATGATTATTACGCGCCCGTCTGCGAACACTTTGGGTATAATAACATACCAGAGGGCTTGAATAGACCCGATGAACCGATAGGTATGTGTACTCTAGAAGATAGGAGTAAGATCAAGTATATAGATGAGCTAGACGAAAGTGACAATGTGAATCTGAGAATCACTACGCAGCTTGAGGATAGAAAGGCCGGGCTGATAGGACCGGAAGTGGAATGGTGGAGTGACGGTTGGGTACAGTTAGATCTCACAATACCAGACGATCTGGATCATGCAGAGGCCGCGGCTCTGGAAATTGCAAGAAGAATGGGTCTGCAGGAGGCTACTGTAATAAGCAAGACCGTTCTTCACCCGGTCGAAGGAACGTACCTAGAACTGAAAGCCAGAGTGCCTTTCAAAATTGAAAGAGAAAGCCTGGAATTGCCAAAAAAGCCCGACCTGTTGGAGCCAGAAGAGATAAACGGCTACCTGAAAGAGGTTCCCATGAAAGTGGTAGCCGGTACCGTCGGAAACGATGAGCACTCGGTTGGCATAAGGGAGATACTCGATATCAAACATGGCGGCATAGAGAAATATGGTTTTAAATACACATATCTCGGTACGAGTGTGAATCCTGAGAAGTTTATCGATGCGGCCATTGAGACTGGAGCCGACGCCATACTAGTCTCCACTATAATCACCCACAACGATGTTCACATTGATAATATGAAGAAGATTTCGGAGCTCTCGATCGAGAAGGGTGTTAGGGACAAACTCATACTCGTCTCGGGAGGTACGCAAATAACCAATGAACTGGCCGTAGAATGCGGCATGGATGCAGGCTTTGGCAGAGGAACCAAGGGAATACATGTTGCATCTTTCCTGGTTAAAAAAAAGAGAGAGATGAGGAAAGCGGATACAGGTGTAAGTTAAAAAGAACGTAGGAAGAGCGGTTCTTAGTTTCGATGATGTGTGTCCAGGTTCCTGATAAGACTGGGGGTCAGAGGGTAGAGGTGTGAAGAGCGTGAAGATCTTGACTTTCTAACCTCTGACCCGTTACCCCTAGTCTCTGTTGCGGTTACTTAGAGAGGAGGAAACGGACGAGAAGGACGAGATAGCAAGTAGCACTATTGGATGACAGTCTTACTCCCTTTCCGTCATGCGGGTATCATTGGTCATCCTTGATTTGCCCGCCTCCTCTTCTTCTAATTATTTTTTGTGATTCTCCTGTCTCCGGCTGCCTGGGGTTTTCTTTGCCTGCCGGTTTTTGTGCAGCCCGTCCTGCATCAGAAGCTGTCTGATCCTCTCCGATATTTACAGTTCTGGT
The DNA here is from genome assembly GCF_900157305.1 of Mesotoga infera. Lineage (NCBI taxonomy): Bacteria > Thermotogati > Thermotogota > Thermotogae > Kosmotogales > Kosmotogaceae > Mesotoga > Mesotoga infera. The sequence continues at coordinate 2,386,627 of NZ_LS974202.1, read as the reverse complement.
CCCCATGGTTGCGCCTGTCGTTTCCTGTTTCTTTTTTAGCTCACGTTGTATCTTTCGGTTGTTGATTTCATTCTGTCTGCTGCGTAGAGATTCGAGTTTCGACATCAATTGATGAATATAGTTTTTTTCCGAATACTTGAGTTCTATGCTGGTCAGATCCCATTCGACTTCGAATTCTTTCCTAGCCTTCTCCAGTGATTCGAGATATTCCCTTTGTAGTGTATCGAAGCGCCTGACTTCGTCTGGTCTGCTCCCCTAAAACGAGACAAAGTAAATGATAGACTTACTAAGGGAGGCGAACCAAAATGAAAGGGAAAAAGTACTCAATCGAGAAGATAATCCAGATCCTCTCGGAAGCAAAGATGACCTCAGTGACTGCCGTTTGCAGAAAGTACAACATATGCACAAGCACATACTATCGCTGGCAAGACAACTACAGCGGTCTATCTTCAAATCAGGCAAAAGAAATGGCTGTCCTCAAGGAGGAGAACGAATCCCTAAGAAAGCTTGTAGTTGAGAAGGAGCTGGAAAACCAGGCTCTCAGGGAGTTCATTAAAAAAAACGAGTCTTGAGAGATGCGGTGATGTTCTTGAAGGAGTTCGGTTTGCCAGCCAGGGTCATCTGTGAAGGCTTCTCAATATCCAAGGCCAAGCTCTACAGGTTGCTGGCCCCTTCAAAGATAGATCCATTATCATCCACAATGGCGGCGATCGCTTACAAACACCCGGAGTATGGTTACAGAAGGATTCACGTTCTCCTCAAGAGAGAAGGCATTAAGGTCAATCACAAGAAGGTCTACAGGATCTGCTCGCAGCTCTCTCTGCAGAAACCAGTCAAAGCCTCGAGAAAGCTCAAGTGCAGCAAACCTATACATCTCGCCACTCCAGAGTATCCGGCTCATGTATGGTCCGCTGACTTCCTTGAGTTGTACCTGAGAGGTAGAAAGCTCAGAATCCTTATTGTGATCGACGATTTCTCAAGGCTCGTCGTTGGAACACTGGTAGATTTCTCCATCCCCGCATCCAGAGTGTTGCTGGTCATTGAAAAGTCAATAGCCCTCTATTCAAGACCAAGAATCTTCAGAACTGACAATGGCTCCGAGTTCAAAGAGTGGAGACTTAACAGGTTCCTCTCCAATGCCAGGATAAGGCATGAATTCATAGAGAAGGGCAAGCCACAACAGAATGGCTTCAGCGAGTCATTCAACGCCAGATTCGAGGATGAATGCCTCAGAATGCTCGATCTCAACCTAATGCCCTTGAAAGAGATTAAGCAGGCTATCTATGGCTGGATCAAAGAGTATAATTGTCAAAGACCACATTCGAGCATCGCTTATGAAACACCGATCAGATTCCATATTCTCAGTTACTGATTCGCGAGTGATGATTCACTGTGAATCATCACTATTGAGACACTCTTTATGCAACTCTTTCTCTTTATACTTGTCTCACTTTTGGGGGCATATCACGTCCGCAATCGCTTCCAATTCAATATCTTCCTCTTCGATGTCCAGTGTCTCCAGTTTTTCTTCCACTTCTATCATTCTTTTATGAAGATCGTTGTATCTCCTTTCATCGAATGAACTTATTTTGCTTAAAGAAGGAACCTTCTCAGAGTTCACCGACTTAGCCCAGCTGGGTCTTTGGAGTTTTTCACCATCATCTTGAGGCTTGAGTTTCTCCATATCGCTTTTAATTCTCTCAAGCTGATCTAGCAATGGCTTTCTCCTGTACTCGAACATCGTCAGTCTGTTTCTTACAAAAGATTTGTAGTTAAGATCCGGAGATCTGTTTCTCATAGCTCTTCTCATCCTCCTCCATTCTCGTAAAGTATAATTATATACATTTGGCTGGCCATTCCACACCTTTGAATAGTGTCGTATAGAAATATCCGGAATATATGAACCACATATAATTCATACTAACAGAATTAAGCACAGGTCGAAGAATTGAACAGCAATTGATTCCTCTCATAGTTTATACCGCTGCGTGGAAGAACGATCAAATTTTGGAGTCTCTTTTGAAGCAATGGAAATAGGCATCTACCAAATCACTGTCGAATCTGCTGGAATTGTCGCTTATTTCTTTCAGGGTCATTCCTGCGCCGTGTTCTACACTGTGGGTTTTGTAATGGCTCATCGCGGCGAATACTTTGGCAATCCCCATAATCTTTTCTTTAAGACTTATATGGGATCCCCTGAACCCAAGGGTTTAACCGAAGATTTATCTGAGAAAACATCTCGCATAATGATCTTCGTCGATCTTCTTCATTACCGGCATCTCCAGAGAACAAATATCGCTTGCGAAAGGACATCTGGGATGAAAACGACAACCATCTGGAGGATCGATCAGCGACGGAATATCTCCACTCGTAATTAGCTTCTTCCGCTTCAACCCAATCTCTGGAGAGGGGGCAGCCGTTTTTAACAGTTTTGTGTATGGATGAAAAGAGTCGTTAATAATCTTTTCGGCCGTGCCAATCTCCATGATCATGCCCGCGTACATGACTATTATTCTGTCGCTCATATAGCGGGCACCGGCAAGATCGTGGGTTATGTATATGAAGGATACACCGTGACTTTCTTTAAGGTAAAGCATCATATTCATAATACTCATTCTGTTCGAAACATCGAGCATCGAAGTAGGTTCGTCGGCCAGAATCAGTTCAGGCTCGACAGCGAAGGCCCTTGCAATATTTACCCTTTGCCTTTGTCCTCCAGATAGTTCATGGGGAAACTTTCTGGTGAACTGTTCAGGAGGTTCAAGACCAACCTGGGTGAGTATCTCATCTATCCTGTCTTTTACGTCTTTTCTCTTGCTGGCGATTTTGTGAATCAGGAAAGGTCGCTCCAATATTCCTTCGACAGTTCGTGTTGGGTTGAGAGCTCCAAAGGGATCCTGAAAAATCATCTGGACTTTTTTGTGGTATCTCAATTCATCTTCGCGCGACATATTTTTGCTTATTTCTCTGCCTTCGAAGGTTACGCTGCCGGAAGTTTGTTTGTAAATTCTGGCTATAACATTTGCCGTGGTGGTCTTTCCACTCCCCGATTCTCCAACTATCGCTAGAACTTCTCCCCTTTTTAGAGAGAAAGAGATCTCATCCATGGCATGTACATACTTACCGCCTCTTCTGAGGGAGTTTACCGGAAAATGTTTCGAAACTCTTTCAAGAAGCAGTATGTCGTTATTCATGGCTTATCAACTCCTTCGTGAAGAAAACAGGCAACGCTATGATTTTCACCTTTATTTTCCAGCGATGGATAAGACTTTCTACAGATGCTCATAGCTTGAGGACAGCGCGGGCTGAATCTGCAGCCTTCAGGCGGATCGAGCAGATTCGGTGGCTTTCCCTCAATACCTCCCATTCTGCTTATCTTACCGGTGAGAGAGGGGAAAGAGTTCATAAGCCCAATTGTATATGGGTGCAAAGGATGATTGAAAAGAGCCTGGGCGGAACCGTACTCTACTATCTTTCCTGCATACATAATGGCCAAAGTATCGCTGATCTCTACTAAAAGAGAGAGGTCATGAGTGATAAATATCACCGAAAAGCCCAGCGCATTCCTGAGCTCCTGTATCTTTTCAATTATCGTACGTTGCACAACAACATCCAGTGCCGTCGTCGGTTCGTCCATTATGACGAGTGTGGGATTAAGAATAAGGGCCATCGCTATCATGACTCTCTGTTTCATTCCCCCCGACAACTGGTGAGGATATGAATTGAATCTGTCTTGAGAGATATCGACCAGTTTGAGCACTTCGATTGCCTTATCATGCGCCTCGCTCTGTGTCACTTCACTGTGTGCATGTACCGCATCGGTAAGTTGTTCTCCGATGGAAAGAACGGGATTTAGGGCATTCATTGCCGACTGAAAGACCATCGATATATCGACCCAGCGAATCTTTTTCATCTCATTGTCTTTAAGTCTAGCAAGATCCCTTCCCTTGAAGATTATTTCACCACTTTCTATTTTGGCGTTATCTTTGAGAAGCCTCATAATGGCAAAGGCTAATGTGGATTTGCCGCACCCCGATTCACCAGCTATTCCTAGAAAACCGCCTTTTTCGAGATCAAAAGAGACATCGTCCACAGCGTGAACGAAACCGCTTTTCATCTTGTAACCGGCCACAAGCTTTTTGCATTGCAGTATCGGCGTCACATCGTATTTATCCATTGAAATCATCTCTTTCTAAGTTTTGGATTGGAGATTTCGTCAATGGCAAAATTCATTAGGGCGAAAGACGTACCGATCAGGGCTATACAAATGCCCGGAGGAAGGAACCACCACCATGCACCCGACAAAAGCGCTCCACTGTTCTGAGCCCAGTACAGGATTGTACCCCAGCTTACCACCGATACGTTGCCAAGTCCAAGGAACTCGAGCGTAGCCTCTCCCATGATGGCAGCCATAGTCGACGAAAAAAAAGAGGCCATTACCAGGGAGATCATATTCGGAAGTATCTCCTTGAAGACAATATAAAGAGGCCTTTCACCTAAGTTTCTAGCCACTTTCACGAAGTCTCTGTTCTTGAGGCTCACTACCTGCGAGCGAAGTATCCTCGTAGGCCAGGGCCAGCTGGTTAAACCCAGAATTAGAACGATCGGAATCACACCCTTTACGGTTATATAAGCGGCGATAACTATCATAAGGGGAAGGCTCGGAATAACCAGAAAAACGTTCGTGAAAAGAGATATAACATCGTCCACTATACCCCCGAAGTAGCCTGCCGCAAGTGCCAGCGACAATGCAAGAAACGTTGTAAAAAGCCCCGTCACCAGTCCGACCGTAAGCGTGATTCTTGTTCCGTAAACCATCTGAGAAAAGAGATCCTGACCTGCTTTCGTGGTTCCCAGCAAATGTTGATTGGAAGGCTTGGCGTTCAGTGGTAGCCTGGTTGTGACTTTTTCATATGTTGTTGTGATCGACTGAGTATAGACCCTTCTTTCTGTCAATTCGTCGATCTGTTCTCTTTCAATAGTTGTAGTTCTGCCGATTTCTTCGTTCACTATCTTCATTACATCGACCTTGTTCGTCTTTGGATCGTAAGGTGCAATGATCGGTGCGAAGATCGCCACTCCGGAGAAAAAGATAAGTATAATTAGCCCCAATAATGCCTTTCTATTCTCTATGAAGAGAGAAAAAGTATCCTTCAACATCACTTACCACCATCCCGGACACGGGGATCGAGAATCAGGATCGCGATATCTGCGATGAAGTTAGCCAGTAGGACAGCTACCGAAATAAAGAGAAAGATCGCCTGCATAAGCGGATAATCCTTACTTTGAACGGCTTGATAAAGCATCAGTCCTACTCCCGGATAAGAAAAAACCATTTCCGTTAGCAAACCCCCACCGACAACAAACCCCAGGGACATGGCAAAGCCTGTAATAGATGGAAGTATTGCATTCTTTGCTGCGTACAAAGTTTTGATCCTTCGAAGAGGAAGTCCCTTGGCTTGAGCAACAGTAATGTACTCCTCGGCAAGTACATTAATCATATTGTTCCTCATCGTCAGTATCCAGGCTCCCATAGATGAGATCACTATGGTCAGAGCCGGAAGTATGGCGTGCCTAAAAACCGACAAAAAGAATTCCATTGTTCCTCTCTGAAGCTGCGGAGTATAGGCGCTACCCAGCGGGAATATCGGCAGCTTGAAAGCCAGAAAGTAAATTAGCAGTAATCCTAGCCAAAAGTAGGGAAAGGAACGCACGAAAATGAAAAGCCCGACAGTGAAGGAGGCAAGCCTCGTGTTTCGTTTCCAGGCTACGCCTATTCCAATCACAGTACCCAGAAAGAAACTTATTATCGTTGCGGTGCCCATTAGTCCAACTGTCCAGGGAATGGCTATCTGCAAAACTCTCCAGACCGGTGTCGGAAACCTGGAAATAGAGATTCCAAGATCACCCTTCAGAAGATTTAAAAGATACTTCCCATATTGAAGTATCATAGGGTCGGAAGAGTCAACACCAAAGGCGACCCTTATAGCTTCAAGAGATTCCAATGGAATACCCTGCATTTTGTCCATCAGATCCTGTGCGGGATCGCCCGGCATCATCCTGGGAATAAAAAAATTGAGCGTGACTGCCACAAGCAAAGCAAAAAACAACAATCCGATCTTTCTAGCGAAGTAAGCCACGTTTATCCAGAAAGCCCTTTTTCATTTTGGAAAGCGGACCTCCTTACCTCCTCTCGCACTTAAGAATGAAACTTGCGGGCGAGAACGCCCGCAAGTTTACTTTAGAAGAGTTATCTCAGATGGATAGAAAGCATGATAGGCATCTTGTCCATACCGGTCGGTCTCGGCTCTGCATAAGGATTTTCGGCGCTAGGCCAGCCTATGAAGTTTCGGGTACTGTATTCGAACCATACCGGGTTGAAGAACATAGGTACGGAAGGAAGATCTCTTAGAAAGATACTTATAACCTCTTCCATTATCTCATCCTGAGCCTGAGGATCGGTCAACTTTTTATAGCTGTCGAGGAGTTCGTCGATTCTATCGTTTTTGTAACGCATCCCGTAATAGTTACCGGCATTTTCACCGATCGGGGCCCAGTGTTTGGAATGTACCCAGTTGTCAAACTGATAATAAGGACTTGTGCCGGTGACGGATATTCCAAAGAGCATTTCGTAATTACCATTGAATATCATGTCTTTGTAAGGAGATGGCCAGGCAGCCAGAGTAACGATAGCCTCAATTCCGATCTCTTTCAGCTGTCTTGACACTTCTTCTGCTCCCATGATCCAGTCGGTCCATCCCGTTGGAACATAAAGATTTAGAGAAAGGGCTTTGCCATTCTTCTCATAGATGCCGTTTCTGCCAAGTTTATATCCTTCTTTCTCTATAAGATACCTTGCATAATCAGGATCGTATTCGATGCCGTATTCATCTAGACCCTTTTTTGCAAGCCTGAGATAACTCGCCTTCACCCCTGCTAAAGAAGCCGGCACTGCTCCGCTAGCCATTATTCTGGTTATCTCCACCGGATCAATTGCTGCAGCCACTGCTGCCCTCAAGTTATAGTTATCGAAAGGCCACTTAAGGTTGTTGAGGTTCAAGAAGACCAGGTTTCCTTCGGGCAGCCAATACTTGAAATGTTCGGGATCAGCCTTGACGAAGACTTCATCGATGTTGGCTACGAAATAACCGGCCCAATCAAATTCGCCTCTGGCGAGTCTGAGAGGCACTTGTTCGTTGGTGGTGGTAAGCGTGAGGACTTCGTCTATGTAAGGAAGAGGTTTGCCATCTTCGCCGATCTGCCAGTAATTTGGATTTCTAACCACAATGAACGACTGCTCACTGAAGGAACCTTCCTTCAGTATGAATGGTCCTGTGCCTACGGGAATTCCCTCTCCTATCCAAGTAAGGGGATCTTCGACTTTCGACCAGATATGTTCTGGAACTATGAAGACACTGGAAAACCTCTGGATAATAGTCGTGTTGACATCAGAGAAGGTAAATGTAACAGTCATCGGCTTATCCGAGCGAACGCCCGTGATACCCGTTGACCAGAGGCTTGCGACATCGAGCGCCCTGTTTTCTTTTCCCAATCCAACTGTGAAGAGAACATCTTTCTCAGTGAAAGGTGTTCCATCGTTCCAAAAGACGTTTTCTCTCAGATTGAAAGTCAGTTCAAGCAGGTCTTCTGACCACTGATAGCTTTCTGCAAGCCAGTTCATGATCCTTCCCGTCATAGGATTGAAGTAGATAAGGGTTTCATAGAAACCTCCAATCGCTATCTCATTGGTATTTGGCGAGAAGGGATTGAAATTCTCGATTAGAATTCCCTGCTTCATAGAGGTAATTCTGAGAGTACCTCCTCTTTTGACATCTGTCGCAAATACTGTTACAGATAACAACAGCGAAACGATGAAAAGAATTACAAAAGCCTTTTTCATAAATCTTCTCCCCCTTTACAGGTAGTTGTACAAATAAAATTATAGATAATAGTCAATACAATTCCAAAGACAATTATAGCTTTCTATAACCAGCTACAGCTAATTATGACAGTAAGAACTCCCATTAGGCGGGTTTTATATGAAAATACATTTATACAAACTTTCACAGATACACACAGCTTACCTGAAGTACTCCTATCATGCCAGCTTATTACGTCACTAAAGGCGATCTGGTATTTCGAACCTTCATTTCTCTTATCCGTGATCTCTGAACTCTGCTATTACATAGGTAATTTCAAAAGGACGGTGAACGTTTCCTGGAATTATTTCGCATAATTAAACATATATGCAATTTAAAGAAAATATAATCGGTACACAGCATCCTGAACTTTGATTCCTTTCTCGCTGTCTTAAATATTGGGGAGCTGAAAGAGACCGAAAATGCATGTCAACACCCTTTTTAAGTGCGACTTCTCCTCATAGCAACTCCGTATTAAGTGTGAACTATCAACCGGAAAAGGTCCGATCTTAGATCGGACCTTTACTGTATAGAAAGGAGTGTGGTTTAATGAAAATTAATGGGGTGATATTTTTCCTTGGTTGTCATTCCCTAGAAAAGATTAACGAGTTTTATCAAGGCTTTTTAGGTTTGGAGCTATTTAGGGATCAGAGAAATTGTAGAATTTACTCAGTGCCGTCCGGAGGTATGATAGGTTTTTGTGAACACCTTCCAGTCGAGGCAGGCACGCTCTCGCCAATAATGACTTTTCTAACGGAATTCGTGGATGATTTTCACGAAAAAGCTATTAAGTTAGGAATGGCACCGGATAGACCTTCGATAAACGAGAAATTTGGAATCTATCACTTTTTTCTCAAAGATCCCGAAGGCTATAGAGTTGAGATCCAGAAGTTTCTTGATTAACAGGTTATATAGTGCACGAAATCATCAAATGATAGAATTGAATGAATATTCCTTCCAAGGTGATGGATTTGAGAAAATTATTACTTGTTCTTTTTATCGTTTTTCTTAGCTTGACTGCCGTTTTTTCCGTGGAGTACTTTCCCGACGAGACGGCTTTCAGCATAAACTGCATCGCACTATCAACTGATGGAAAAAGCCTTTTAGCCGGCTATATAGATAACACGGTAAAGGTCTGGAACTTACTTGATGGAAAGCTATCTATGAACCTCTCACTCCACAGCTCCTGGGTTACTTCGTTAGCAGTATCACCTGATGGAAGACTTGGCATTGCTGGATACGATGATGGCATGATAATAGTTTGGGAGATGGAAACTGGCAAACCTTTAAAATCACTTAGCAGTCATACGAGTTCAGTGAATTATTTACTGGTCACGGAAGACGGTAAGACACTTTATTCGGCCGGTTCCGATGGAACAGTAAAAGTCTGGTCTCTGTCTGAACTAGCTTTCATAAGATCGTTGAGAGGCCACTCGGGACCGGTAAATTCAATAGTCCACTGGCCAGAACAAAACCGTCTATACTCGGTGTCTGATGATGGTACATTGAGAATATGGGATACTTCTACAGGTCAACAGGTGAAGGTTATTAAGGCTGAAATTGGGGCTCTTTCGTCTGTCAATATGGATGAGAAAAGGAGTATTCTGGTAGTTGGATCTAAAGATGGCCCGTTGAAATTCTACGATGTAAAAACCTGGTCAGCACTGAGAATAGTAAAGGCTCACAACGCGGAGGTAACGGCGATAATCATAAGAGGGGACTTGATATTCACCTCCTCACGTGATAGAACAGTGAAGATACTTTCTCTACCGCTTGGCTCTCTGGTAAAAATGATAACGGGACATACTTGGGATGTTTCTTCGATTGTTCTATCGGGTGATTCCAGCATAATTTACTCTGGCTCGAGCGACGGTACTGTAAAGATATGGGACGTTGATAAAGGAGTGGCTCTCGGTACCTTGATAGGCTTCGGAGACGGGGAATACTTTTCCTACAACGGCGATGGTAACTGGGTTGCTTCGAGTAAAGGCGCATCGCGTGTCAAAACTTCTTCTGGGAAGCAGCCCAATCAGCAGGGAACAGAGTTGTCAAGTCTATTGCTCCAGCTAGATAAACTCCCGAGAATATACGTTCAATCTCCACAATCCATTACTATTGATAATACCGATTTGACCTTCGTTGTTTCACAGCCCGTTGTGAGAGTCACCGTGAACGATGAGGAAATCCCCATCGGAGAGTCAGGCAAAGTGACCTTCAGAACAACCTCGGCCGGTGCATTAACCATCAAAGCTTTCGATTCAATAGGAAATTTCGATGAAAAAATACTAGAAGTTCAGTTTGAAGAGACCAAGATGTATGTGATAGACAATGTTGGACCGTACAGGCGGGGCGATCAAGTGGTCGTGAGCGACCGCAAAGATATGGATCTTCTGGTAAACGGCGAATGGCTTTCGCGTGAGTTTTTTTCCGATATCGCACCTGATATAGAACCTCCCCAGATAACAGGCCAAACGTCTCAACAGGTTATGATAGGCCACGAAAAGCATCTTAATTTCGTCGTGACCGACAACAATGAGGTCAAAACGGTAATCGTTATCGGACCCGACGAAAAACGCGATGAGGTATCTGTGAACTCTCCGCACGAGAATATTAGAATCAAGGTCGCTGGAACTGGCGAATACCGTGTGGCAGCTATAGATAACGAGGGCAACGAAGCCTGGGCCACCTTTTCGTTGTATGCAAACGCAAAAACCTTCTGGGTTGAAAGGGATCAAGGAAATCTCAGACGCGGTCAGGAAGTAACCGTTACGGCCGAGGGGGAAAATTCTTTCTTCGTTAAAGAATATGGCTGGGTCGAAAAAGATGTACTGACCGAGACGAAAATCATCACCGAGAGTCCGATTATAGAGGCCGAAGATGTACAATACGCTGATGCCAATAAGGAAAAGATGCTGAACTTCAAGGTGAGTGACGATATAAAGGTGCTTGAAGTAGAAGTCTCCGAGAAGAGATATCCGGTGGATCTCAAAGAAAAAGAGATGTTCGTTATTGTGGGAGATTACGGCGAGTACAGAGTCGTTGCCAGAGATCTTGAAGGCAACACTTCTGAAAAAACCATAAGACTGGCAGCTCCGGCCATGGACGAGAAAAAAACTAACTGGCTGCTTGTGTTGGTTGCGGTTGCAGCGATAGCTATCCTTCTTTTGCTTATATTTAGATCTTCTTTCATAAGAAAGAAGAAGCGAAAAGTAAGGCTGATGTGAGACCATGCGGAGGTTTTTTCTCATAGGCCTGGTAGCTATCACATCGGTAGTAGTAATAACCTTTGCTCTTAAAAAAAACACCGAGATTAAGGTTCTAGATACGCCTTCACTGAGTGTGAAGATAGGAGAAGAGCTGAGAGTAAATCTGTCAGATTTTATCTCCGGCCCAAATGGACCTGTCAATTTTAAAATCATCAAAGGCAGCGGAAAGATAGAGGGAAGTATCTACACAGTTTCTCCCCGGGGACCGGAAGATTGCGAAGATATGGTCCAGATAGAGGTGGAGGCGGGAAAAAGCGAGGCAGTCATCACAATAAACATAGAGATCGTAAATGATCCAAAGGCTCCCTCGATAGAAATCGGCAACCGGAAAGTTTACGAAGGTGAAACTCTGATCATAAACCTTCCAGATTTCACTTCAACCGACTCCAGTGATGTGACTTACGAACTGGTTAGCGGAGTTGGCAGTATAGATAAAGGGGTGTATTCTTATCTTCCCGGATCTAAAGAGGCACCTACCGCACATCGTGTCACGATAAAAGCGATGGATGGACAGGGGGAGTGGCAGTGTACAACATTTTCCGTAATAGTAATGGACGTAAACAACTTGCCTGGGAAACCGGGAAATCCCTTCCCGGCCGATGGAACAGTCGATTTTTTTAGAGAAGTCACGCTCCTGTGGAACGCGGAAGATCCAGATGGTGACGACCTCTTTTACGATGTCTTTTTTGGAGAGAAAGGGAGATTGGAACTTCTCGCGAAAAACATTGATAAAAACGAGTTTAAAATCTCCTCTATAGAGGCGGGACGCGAATACTCCTGGAGAATCGACGCAAGAGACGGAAGGGGTGGAGAAGTTCAAGGACCGCTTTGGAGTTTTTCTACGAAAGAGATTCCCTCCATCGTCTGGAAGCGTCTTCTGGGAGGGAGTGGCAGTGATTCGGCTAATTCGCTCGAAGCACTAGCAGATGGCACATTCGCTATTACCGGTTGGACGGAATCTCCCGAAATATCCAATGGAAAGTCGGAGGAAGATGTATTCAGAAGCGGTTGGGTAGTCAAGCTGGATAGTAATGGCTACTTCGCCTGGCAGAAGTTACTGGAATTTGGCTGGACCGAAATATCAGCAATCATTGCGACTGAGGATGGAGGCTTCCTTCTGGCCGGCAGAAGTTCGACAGAGAATGGTTTCAAAAGCGAATTACCATCGAACCTGTTGCTGGTCCGTCTCGACAGATTCACCAATGTGAAATGGAAGACCGAGCTCGGGCGAACCGTCAGCTCTAAAGTCTCCCTGGCAAAGCTAGATGATGGCTTTTTAATACTTGGAACGGCGGCCGGTTCAGAGAAAATATCTTGTGGCGATGTTGTGCTTATCAAGCTAGATCTCAACGGTAAACCTGTCTGGGAGAAGAGATACGGAGGTAGTTCCTATGAGCGGGCGATAGATATGGCTATAGCCGAAAACGGGGATATAGTTGTGGTAGCCGAAACCACTTCCATAGACGGTGATTCTAGCGGTAATGTTGCGGGAGTCTTGAAAGTAAACGGGATCAAGATTGAGAGTTCTTCGGTATTAGTTCTAAGAATTGACGGCAGTGGTAGAGTTCTATGGACGAAAGTCTTTGGAGGAACCGGAGAGGACTCACCGGCCACAGTTGAAATCTGTCCAGCCGGCGAGATCTATATATGCGGTTCAACTAATTCGCAGAATGGAGATTTCAAAAGGAAAAGTAGAGACTACGACGGCTTCATAATAAAACTCGACGGTGATGGGGAATTAATCTGGAAGGAAATTTATGGAGGCCGTTCGAACGATCATCTAACCGATATGGTCATTACTGGCTCAGGCGGAGCCATCACGGTGGGTTTCACCGAATCAAACGAAACTATACTGGGGAGTTTCCATGAGGGAAAGCTTGATAAGTTGGGCCTTACCTATAGCGATATGTGGATCTTCCAGGTTAGTCGTACTGGAGAAATGCTCTGGAGTGATTGCTATGGAGGGACTCTCGGAGATGTCGCCACATCGATCACTCTGTGTACCGATGGTTTCGCAGTAACCGGCTACACAGCATCAGAAGATGGTGATATACCAACCAATAGGGGAGATTTCGATATCATAACCCTTCGCTTCAAATAAAAGCTCAACTATAGAAGCTCCACTTAAGATTCTCTCTTTTTGCCCTAAAAAGTGCGCCAAGACAATTACTCATAATATCATCAACACTTTTTCCATCGACGGGGAATTCGCAAACGCCAACCAGAATATCGGGGAATAGTTCTAGGTTTTCGCAGATTATTTTCTTCTCTAGTTTGACTATAAGAGAACTCAGCTCAAGATATAGAACCCCCCTGTCAATCGACTCCAAAACTACTGCGAAGGCATCATGCTGAACTCTGAAAAACTCTTTACCTCCTAGGTTCTCTTTCAATCTTCTAAAAGTCCTAACCACAAGGGAATTAGAGATACGTTTTCCGAACATAGCCATTATCTCTTTTATATTGCTAATCTCTATATATAGAACGAAGAGAGAACTGCCATCATCCATCGCACGAAGGATTTTGCGTGATAGATAGAGATTGAAATAACTTTCGTTTCCAAGTCCCGTTAGGTTATCGTGGTATATGATTTCCTTGAGTAAGCTGCGGAGGTTATTTATTTCGGTACCGTCTTTAATGATAGCGAGAAATATAGGCATGTCTTCAAGAGTGATGCGCGAAACGAACAATGAAAGGCCTTTCCCCTCAGAAATCTCCGAGAGGTTAAGTTCAAGACTGAGAGAGTTTTTTCTCCCCGAGAGAAGATCGTTAAATTCTTCAATATTTTTATCTTCTGTAAACCTTTTCACCAATCCCCTGAGTTCTTTACCACACTCCATAAAGGCAGCTGATTCCATAGTGAGAGAGGAAGCCAGTCTCTCCCAATGAGAGTTACCACGCAGGATTCTTCCCGTTGAAGAGATAATGGCCGATGGATCAGGAAAACTTTCAAGTACACTTTTGAGTTTTATCGCCTGATCCAAAATCCCATCCCCGGTGTGATCCTGTTTCAGCATATCTGTCCCTTCTTCCGGTTAATTTTTGAGTTTGAAAATTGTTTATGCAAATCAATGCCAGAAGGTCTATAAATATAAAAAAACCGGAGATACTTCCAACATATCCCCGGTGATAATAAAATCAGTCTATATTTCTAGTTATTGCCATCTCTCAGAGCCTAACTTTATACGGAGCATATGTCTCTGCAATTTAGCCTGATTCCTGGCTCTTTCTCTTCTGGAGTCGCTTATCTCTAGAAGCTCTTCAGCCCTTTTTAATCGTTGCCTAGCGCGCTCTACATTGATCTCTTCCGGCCTTTCCGCCGCGTCAGTAATGATAGTCGTCATGTCTCTCTCTTGAAGTATGTATCCACCGTGAACCGCGAAGGTATGAACTACGCCTGCAGCTCTTATCTCTACCACATCGACGACAAGCTTCATTACCGCCGGTGCCCTTTCTGGTAGGAAACCGATTTCACCCTCTACAGACTTGAAAGATATGTATTCGGCCTCTCCCTCCCAAACAATGCCGTAAGGCGTCACTATTTTTGTCTTAAACAACATATCATTCTCCCACTGTAAGCATTTTCGCCTTTTCCACGGCTTCCTCTATGGTTCCGACCATCATGAAAGCCTGTTCCGGTAAATCATCATGCTTACCATCAAGAATCTCCTTGAAACCTCTCACGGTCTCGGCTATCGGAACATATTTACCCTGAATATTGCTGAACTTCTCGGCAACGAAGAAAGGCTGTGTGAGGAAACGCTGTATCTTCCTGGCTCTCTGTACAGTTAGCTGGTCCTCCTCCGAGAGTTCTTCCATTCCAAGTATCGCAATGATGTCCTGAAGGTCTTTGTATCTCTGGAGAACTTCCTGAACCTTTCTTGCAACTTCATAATGCTCGCTTCCAACTACGACCGGATCTAGGTTTTTAGATGTTGAATCAAGTGGATCTACGGCCGGGTAGAGACCCTGCTCCGCGATCGACCTTGAAAGGTTGACGGTAGCATCTAGATGGCTGAATGTAGTTGCCGGCGCCGGATCTGTGAAGTCGTCGGCCGGAACGTATATCGCCTGAACGGAGGTAATCGAACCACTTCTAGTCGAAGTTATCCTTTCCTGAAGCTTTCCCATTTCTGTGGCCAGTGTTGGCTGGTAACCAACCGCCGATGGCATTCTCCCCAGCAAAGCCGAAACTTCCGAACCGGCTTGAACGAACCTGAATATGTTGTCTATGAAAACCAGAACATCCTTCTTCTGAACGTCCCTGAAATACTCGGCCATGGTTATGGCGGAGAGTCCTATCCTGAAACGCGCTCCCGGAGGTTCGTTCATTTGTCCAAAAACCAAAGCGGTATTTTCGATGACGCCAGCCTCTTTCATGTCCAGCCAGAGATCGTTCCCTTCTCTCGTCCGTTCTCCAACCCCGGCAAATACGGAGAGTCCTTTCTGCTCTATGGCGAAGTTTCGGATAAGTTCCATGACAAGAACGGTCTTCCCCACTCCGGCGCCGCCTGAAAAGCCTATTTTTCCGCCCTTGCTGAAAGGTGCCAATAGGTCTATAACCTTAATACCGGTCTCCAGTATTTCGATCTCCGTCTGCTGTTCAGTAACTGGCGGAGCCTCTCTGTGTATTTGCCATCTGTCTTTGTACTCCATATCGCCAAGTTCGTCTATCGGTTCTCCCAGAAGGTTAAACATTCTTCCCAATATCTCTTCGCCCACGGGCACAGTAATCTGTTTGCCTGTATCTATGACTTCCTGTCCTCTCACAAGACCGTCAGTGCTGTCCATGGCAATCGCCCTTACACTGTTGTCACCTATAAGTTGCGACACTTCGAGTACTATCTTTTTTTTAAGGAATTTGTTTTCCACTTCCAGAGCGTTCAGTATATCGGGAAGAGCAGCACCTTCAAATGAGACATCCACTACCGGACCCGTTATGGCGACTATTTTACCCGCGTTAGTTGTTTTTTTATCGGGCACACTTACACCTCCAGATTACCCGTTAAGAGCTTCGGCACCATTCACAACCTCTATGATTTCCTGGGTTATGTTCGACTGGCGAAGTTTGTTTCTCACGAGCGTGAGTCTTTCGATCATATTACTGGCATTCTCCGTGGCATTCTTCATGGCGTTCTGTCTGGCATACAGCTCGCCTACCTTGGTTTCGAAAAGACCTCGAAGCACGATCGACACTATCCATGAATACAGAACATCGGAGTACAGAAGTTCTATGTGAGGTTCGAAATCGTAGAGATCATTCTCAGTTCTTTCGAAGGGTTTCAGGGGCAGTATCTTCACTACTTTTGGTATCTGTGCAAGAGGCGTTTTGAAGTTGCTGTAAACCATGCTTAAACCGCCTAGGTTATTAGCCTCCATGGTGTCCATGATATCATCTACGATAATCGCGGCTTCATCAAGATCTGGAATGTCATAGAAATGACTGAAAGCCGAGAGTTCGACACCATGCCTTTTGAAATAACTTTCGGCTTTCAACCCAACGGTGACAAGTCGTTTCACGTTCTGCTTCTTCAATTCCAGTTCCGCAAGCTTGAGTATTTCAGCGTTGAAGGCCCCAGCCAATCCCATATCGGCCGTTACTACCAGCAGCAAGTCGCCTTCACCGCTGGGTTGGGGCCGGTTCTCAAGACCGAAATACGCCCGCTTCAGGACACGTTCCATCGACTGCTCGTACTGTCTTACGAACTTGAGTCCCTTCTGGACTTTGTTTATTTTGGCCCGTGCTACCATCTCCATTGCCCTTGTTATCTGCATCGTGGAGTTGGTGGATTCAATACGCTTCTTTATTGCCCTCAGTTTTCCCTTACTCATTTCAGATCATCCTCATCGAACGAAAAGCTTTTTGGTTGTCTTAATAGCCTCAATAAGCCTCTTTTCTATCTCGTCTTCGATAACTTTCTTTACTTTTATTGAATCGAGAACATCCGCGTATTCACTCCTCAGATTTTTCAATAATGAGGATTCGAACTGGCTTATTCTTTCCGTATCGATATCGTCCAAATATCCTTTTACACCGGCGTACAGGATTGCAACTTGCTCCTGAACTGGCATCGGTACATACTGGTTTTGTTTCAAAAGTTCGGTGAGTTTCTCTCCCCGGATTAGCTGGTCACGCGTAGCCTTGTCGAGTTCGGTAGCGAATTGCGCAAAAGAGAGCAATTCCCTGTACTGTGCCAGCTCGATTCTCAGGCTTCCGGCTATCTTTTTCATGGCCTTTATTTGGGCCGCTCCACCGACTCTCGAAACCGAAAGCCCCACGTTCACGGCTGGGCGGTTACCGGCGTAGAATAGGTTTGGATCGAGATAAATTTGCCCATCAGTGATCGAGATAACATTGGTCGGTATATAAGCCGAAACATCGTTGGCCTGTGTTTCGATTATTGGAAGAGCCGTCATCGAACCTCCTCCAAAGCTCTCGTTCAACCTGGCCGCTCTCTCCAGCAATCTTGAGTGCAGGTAGAAAACATCTCCGGGGTAGGCTTCACGACCGGGTGGTCTGCGCAGAAGGAGTGATAGTTCTCTATAGGCCGAGGCGTGCTTTGAAAGATCGTCGTAAATCACCAGCGCATCCTGTCCCTGAAACATGAAACTCTCGCCCATGGCCGCACCGGCATACGGAGCAAGATAAGAAAGTGCGGCGGTATCGGAAGCAGAAGCAAAAACGATGGTTGTGTACTCCATTGCACCGAATTGGTTAAGTCTGTCAAGTATCTTGGCCAACGCCGCCGTTTTCTGACCGATAGCCACATATATACATTTCACGTTTTGATCTTTCTGGTTGATAATCGTATCGATCGCTATCGCCGTCTTCCCAGTCTGCCTGTCGCCAATTATCAGTTCTCTCTGACCTCTACCTATTGGTATCGTAGCGTCTATCGCCTTTATACCGGTCTGAAGAGGCGTATCGACAGGTTTCCTCATGACTACACCTGTAGCCTTGACTTCGATAGGCCTGTAACTGTCACTCTCTATTGGACCCTTACCGTCCAGCGGTATGCCAAGGGGGTTTACTACCCGTCCAAGCAGTGCGTTTCCGGTTGGAACCTCCATGATTCGGCCGGTTCTTCTTATGAGGTCTCCCTCTTTTATATCTTTGTAAGAACCAAGTATTACGACACCCACATTATCTTCTTCGAGGTTAAGGGCTAGACCGAAAACACCGTTCTCGAATTTCACAAGCTCGTTTGCCATAACGCCTTTCAGACCGTACGCCCTTGCAATGCCGTCACCTATCTGAATGACTTTACCGGCCTCGAAATAATCAAACTCTATATCAGTCTTCTGAAGTTGATCCTGTATGACCTTGGTAATTTCAGATGGGCTGATCCTCACTAAATCACCTCCTGAGAGCCAGTGTTACCCAATTCCATGCCGACTCTCTTAAGACGTCCAGACAGACTGGCATCTATCACTTCATCGTGGAACTTTATTACGTAACCGGCTATTAGTGATTCATCCACTCTTGATTCCAGTAAACCTTCATAACCGGTCATTTTTCGAACCTTTTCTATTATTTCTATCTTCTCTTCATCGCTCAGCGGTATAGCCGAAATCACTTCCACCAGCACCCGGTTCGATCGTTCCAGTATCATTTCTTCGAATGAGAGCAGGATATCGGGAAAAAGCCAGATCTTCTTCACATTGACCAGAAGTTTCACAAGAAGCGTTGTCTCATCAACTGGATTGGAGAGAAAGCTCAACAACATGGCTTCCTTTCTTTCACCCGCTACAGTAGGGTCGAAGATGAACTTCCCCAGTTCCTCCGAAGAGATAACGGTAGAAAGAGTCTTCAAATCTCTCCGGACTCCTTCCAACTTCTCGTGGGAGATACTCTCTATAAGAGCCCGCGCATATTTTGCAGCCAGAGAAAGGCTTCTTTTCACTCTTGATCACCGAGACTTTCAAGGATTCTTCTGGCGTACTGTTTTCTTGCGGTTTCATCCATTTCCTTTTGTAGGAAACGTCCAACCATAGTCACGGCCGAAGCCACTACGGCTCCCTTTACATCTTCCATTGCCTTTTCTCGTTCCTGGTTGATTTGAATTTCGGCAGCCTGATACATTCTCTGTATTTCCTGTTGGGCCTTTTCACGAGCCTGGCGCACGATCTCTTCAGACTGCCTTTCGGCCCTGGATAGCATTTCGTCGGAGGCAGTTCTGGCTTCATCCATCTTTCGAGTGTATTCCTCTTTGAGAGCGTTTGCTTCTTTCCTCAGCTTTTCGGCTTGCGCTATCTCTCCCTTGATCTTTTCTTTTCGTTGCTTGATTATGTCGAAAAACTTGTCGAACAGGACCTTTTTCAACACAAAATACAACAGCAAAAAGTTCAGAATCGATAGAACCGCAGTCAAATTGATCTCGATCAAGTTATCACCCCTCCCCTTTTTGGGGTAGTGCTTACACGACCAGCAGGATCATGAAGGCTATAACCAGCGAATAGATGCCGGTGGTTTCTGCGATAGCGTCGGCCAGAATCATCCTGGTAGTGAGCGTACCTATCATCTCCGGCTGCCTGGCCATAGCTTCCATGGCGCTGGCTCCGATCCTACCTTCTCCGATTCCAGGACCTATGGCACCGATTCCCATGGCCAGTCCCGCTCCTATGTACTTTCCAAGCATCATGAGTCCTTCTCCAATTTCCACAGTCAATACCTCCTCTGTAATCAATCTATCAACGAGCTGATGTAAGCTATTGTAAGTATCGTAAAGATCAAAGCCTGTATCGCCCCGAAGAACAGTCCAAAAATCCCCCACAGAGCCGCGGGAACTATGAAGTACTTGGCAAGATAGCCAATTATAAGTATGAGAATTCCACCGCCCATTATGTTCCCGAAGAGCCTCAAAGAGTGCGAAACTGGCTTTGCGATCTCTCCTATCACATTCATGGGGAACATAGGCCAGGCCGGTTCAAAGAAGCTCTTAGCCCAGCTCTTGAAACCCTTAGCCTTTATCGAAAAAGCATGGCTCATCACAAATACAAAACCCGCCAGCATCAGGTTCATGTTCAGATCAGAGGTAGGTGCGTACCACGTATCGGAAAGAATTGTGATCTTGAATCCACCTCCATCAGTTGGTATTGCATTTATTCCCGGAAAGCTGCCAACGATATTCGATAAAAGCACGAACAGAAATATGGAGGCTGCTATATTGAATATGGGTCTGACAAATTCCTTCTTGCTTACAGAATCCTCTACAAGGTCGTATACGTACTCCATTACGACTTCCAAAAGGCTCTGCTTCCTTCCCGGGATTATCTTAAAAACCTTTACCCTGGTAGAAATAAAAATGATCAGTGCCATAATGACCCAGGTCATTATCACCGTCAAAGGGTTGATTCTGCTCATCGGTCCTTCGCCGAAGGGAAGCTGGTAGATCCAGCGTTGGCCAACACCCTCAAGCTGGAACTTATAACCGGTAACCAGCATATAAATCATTACAGATATATAACCTGCGAATACCGTTCCGAGAAAGATCTTATCAGTCTTGGTAAGACTAATTTTCACAGAGCCACCTCCCGAAAATCATGGCAGATATCTTCAGATTCATGAGTCCAACGAAACTTCCAAAAAAGAAACCGGTCGAATACATCGCCGAACTGGCAAGGCATATACCGAAGATAACGTACCTCAAGGCGAATCCCCAGATGAAACGCCTGCCTTCCATCATCAGAAGACCGGCATCACTCACTATGAGTAAAAAAGCGAGCAACGAGAATGTCGTTCCATAAAAAACACCATACTCGGCTCCTCCTAAAGGCAAAAAGGAAAGAAACGCACTCTCAACCAGCGTCAGAAGCGCCATTATTACCGCTATCTTTATCGTCAAGGTTCTTGTTTCTATCATAACGCTCTGCCTCTTTCAGTAGATATTTTATCCCGTTGTAAATACCGGAAAAAGCTCCAAAAAGCAGAAAAAAAGAGATCCAGATCTTCGCCATACAGGCAAACCTGTACAGAAGGTATCCTATTCCTCCCGAAACAAGTATGTTCGTTATTATTATAATCGCAAATTGGTAGAGAGAGGATATAGCCCCCCAATTTGTTTTTTTTCTGCTCATCTCAACATGTTCCGGAATCTTCCGCCCGGTATCAACACCAGTAATCTCCTGTAGATATCTCTATATCAAGTGGAATATCGAGCATCACCACTCTCGACATACCCTCTTCGACTATCTCCTTCAATCTTGAAAGCTCCTCCTCAGGTGCTTCAAAGACCAGTTCGTCGTGGACTTGAAGTATTGCGTAGCTTTTCATTCTTTCACTTTTGAGGAGATCGTGAACCTTTATCATCGCTAGCTTCATTATATCGGCCGCCGTTCCCTGGATTGGAGTGTTTATGGCTATTCTCTCCCCTTCTTGTATTATGTTTCTATTCCTGGTCTTGAACTGGGGAATATCGCGCTTTCGCCCGAACATGGTCCTGACGACTCCTGTCTCCTTCGCACCTGTTATTGTGCTGGAAATGAAGGTTCGCACTTCTGGATAGGCTTTGAAGTAATTCGAGATCATCTCTTCGGCCTGTGAAAGTTTTATTTTAAGCCTGTTGGCCAATCCATAAGGAGAGACTCCGTAAATAATCGAGAAATTGATCATCTTACCAACCCGTCTCTGATCCTCGTCGACCTCTTCCTCAGGTATGCCGTACAATCTCGACGCCGTGAGACTGTGAACGTCCCTACCCGTTCTGAAGGCTTCCAGCAACTCCCTATCACCACTCAAATGGGCAAGGATACGCAGTTCGATCTGAGAGTAATCGGCGCTAACTATCTTCCACCCATCTTTCTGGGGTACAACACACTTGCGTATCTCTTTTCCTTCTTCATCCTTTATCGGTAAATTCTGCAAGTTTGGATTGCTGCTTGAAAGGCGGCCGGTGCCTGTTCCTGTCTGATGATAGCTCGTATGAATCCTTCCTGTTATGGGATTTACCAGCGTAGGTAAGGCATCCAGATAAGTAGATTTAAGCTTCTGGTATTTGCGATAGTCGAGGAGTTTCTGAACTGCCGGATGCTCTCCAGAGAGTTCTTCAAGGGCATCGGCACTCGTTGAGAAAGACCCCCCTCTGGTCTTCCTGGAAGGGGCCAGACCTAGTTTGTCGAAGAGAACCCTTCCTACCTGCGCCGGTGAGTTAGGGTTGAATTGCTCGCCAGTTAATTCGAAGAGCTCACCCAGTATGAAATCTATTTTTTTGCCGTAATCGCTCGAGAGCCTTTCAAGTGATTGGATATCGAAGTAAACACCTTTCAGCTCTAAATCCGATAGAACAGGGATCAAAGACAGTTCTATCTCCTTGAAGACCTTCTCTAGCTTCTGCTCATATATCTTTTTCCTGAGGACGGTAGAGAGCTGCAACGCTATATCTGCATCTTCGACCGAATATCTGGCGGCCTCTTCAAGAGGTACCTTTGTGAAGTCATCACCCAATTGATTGCGTTTCATTAGATCTTCGAAGGTAACTGTCTTGTAGCCGAGAAACTTCAGTGCGAGTTCATCCAGGTTGAAGCGTCTCGAATCAGGAGAGAGTAGATAAGCTGCAATCATGGTATCAAATTCCGGTATCACAGGATGGATATCGTTCAGGTTAAGGATAGAATAATCGAATTTCAGATTCTGCCCAATGATCCTGGTACCGGGATTCTCGAGTATCTCCCGCAGTTGTGAAAGCAACCATCTACAATCGGCCTGCCACCTCTGCGTTTCATGACCGACAGGTATGTAGTATCCGCTTTTCTCCTCGAGAGATATCGAAACACCGACTATTCTGGCGCTGAGTGGATCGAGAGAAGAAGTCTCGAGGTCCAGTGAGACAACGGGATTGCTCCTGACCTTTTCCAGGAGATTTCGCAACTCTTCATCACTAGTAATCAAAGTATATCCATCTATATCGGACAACTTGGCTTCAGCTTCGCAGGTCAGACTGTACTCATCTATCATGGAAGAGAACTCAAGTCTTAGCAGTATTTCTCTTAGATTTTCTTTCCTATATCCATGATATTCCAGTTCATCAAGGGTAAGATCTAGATTTTCATCAGTTATAAGTTTAACTAGTTCTCTGGAAAGTTCCATCGATCTCTTACCGTCGATCAACTTCTGCTTTAGACTCTGTGAAAGCTGTCTTATGTTTTCGTAGATCCCTTCTATGTCCCCATACTCCTTAAGTAATTTCTGTGCTGTTTTTACACCGATTCCTGGAATACCGGGAATGTTATCGGATTGGTCGCCGGCAAGAGTTAGAAGAGAATGAAGTCTCTCCGGTTCCAGCTCGAATTTATCGATCACTGCCTGCCTATCGTATAGTTCTAGATCTGTAAGACCTGTAACGAAACGCAGGACATGGACTTTATCATCGACAAGTTGCAGAATATCTTTGTCACCTGAAATAATGAAGATCTTCTCGACACTGTCTCTGAATTCCTTTGTAGCCGTGGCGATTATATCGTCTGCCTCGAGCCCGGCGATAGATAAATACTTCACTCCGAAAGCCTCAACTAGCTCGGGAACATCTTTCAGCTGGGCTAAAAGAGCCTCCGGCATCGCTTCTCTAGTCGCTTTGTAGGCTTCGAACATTTTGTGCCTGTGGGTCAATTCCTTTCTGTCGAAAGCAAACAGTGCGTAATCGCCTTCTTCCATACGTTCACGGGTAAATTTAGAAAGCATCCTGGCCAGACCAAAGAGAGCGTTGGTCGGCTCGCCTTTTGAGTTGGTTAGGGAAACGTCAATACCGTAGTATCCTCTGTAGAAGATGGCGGTTCCGTCGAAGAGAAACAATCTACCAGCCATCACCCGGCTCCTCTCTCTTCTAGTTCGTCGATCAGTGCTACGGCTCGCCGAAGGTGGGGTATCACTATCGATCCACCAACGATGAGAGCGACGTCAAGGGCCTCCATAATTTCCTGTCGAGTTATTCCGAGCGATTTACACTGAATTATATGGTAGGAAATGCAGTCATCGCATCTCAGCACCGTTGAGGCAACCAAACCCATCAGTTCCTTAGTTCTAGTATTGAGAGCGCCATCTTTATAGACTGCACCATCAAGGGAGAAGAACCTCCTAGTGTTGATACTTCCAGTTTCCAGTATCCTTCCGTTCATCTTTTCTCGAAAACTTTTGAATTCTTCAAATCCTCCCAAGACTACACCTCCTTCAGAGGTTAGGAGTAAATAGCTCTATCGCGTTATCCATAAGTCGTTTCGAACAGATATAGATATCCATCTCTTTCTGGCGGGCTATCTCTTCGACAACGTATTTTACATAAAGTGGTTCATTTCTCTTTCCCCTGAATGGAACCGGTGGAAGATATGGACAGTCCGTCTCGCTTAGAAGCTTTTCCATAGGCGTCAATCTTACAACTTCTCTTAACCCGTCGTTCTTTCTGTACGTAACTGGCCCACCTATTCCAAGGTAATAACCCAGCTCCAGAAATCTACTTGCTATTGCCGGACCTCCCGAAAAGGCATGTATCACTCCTCTGAGTCCCATGAATTGACGGAGTATTTCGTAAACTTCTTCATATGCATCTCTCACATGTACCACTACAGGAAGCGAAAAAGATGAAGCAATCTCAAGTTGCTTAACGAAAACGCGCTTTTGCACTTCTCTGGGGGAGAGATCTCTGAAAAAATCCAGACCGATTTCGCCTACTGCAACGACTTTTCTGTCTTTCAACAGCGATTTCAAAGTTTCCAAACCCCTGTCATCGAGACCATCGCTCTCGTGGGGATGGACCCCAACCGATAATAAGACTTTCTTGAAATCCTTGAAAACCTCAACTGCCCTTAGAGAATCCTCAACAGTCGTTCCGACTTCTATCAGCATAGACAGTTCGCCACTCTCTAATTGGGCTTTGATTATATCCCTGTCGTGATCGAACTGTGGAAAGGAAATATGTGCGTGGGTATCCACCAGTTCAAGACGTATATTATCAGGCGTTTGCCCTGACATGGAAGATATCACCGTCCCTAACGATCTCTTCCTTTCCCACGAGTTTTATCATTCCTTTGTTCTTGGCTTCGTGCATACTTTTCACAGTCATGAACTCTTCATAAGGTATCACTTCGGCCTTGATGAAATTCTTCTCAAGATCTGTATGAATCTTCCCTGCTGCCGCTTTTGCCGGAGTATCTTTTTTTATCGTCCATGCTCTGACTTCGTCTTCACCGACGGTCAAAAATGAGATCAACCCCAGATGTTCATATGCAACTCTCGATAAACGTTGTATGCCGCTTTCAGAGATACCCAGCTCCTCCATGAACATACCTCTGTCCTCTTCCGGTAACTCGTTGAGCTCGACTTCGATTTTTCCAGAGATTTCTAAATAGGCGAATCTACTTTCCGCTACACGGGCTGTGATCGCTGCCTTTTCCGGATACTCTTTCGATGTGAACTGATCTTCATCCACGTTCACCGCAACTATGATCGGCTTTGCGGTGAAAAGGGCAAGCGAGCCCAGAAGCTTAAGATCCTCTTCGGAAAAGCCCATAACTGAAACGAACCTGTTCTCTTCAAAACCTTTTTCTATCTCTCTAAGAAGTTCCAGTTCGCGTTCTTCTTCTTTTGACAGCTTTCTTTTCTTTCTCGCTTCGTCCAGCCTCGAGATACGGTTCTCCACTACTTCCATATCGCGAACCAGTAGCTCAGTCTCTATTGTTTCCAGTTGCTTTAAAGGACTGCTCGCACCGGTTGGCCAGGGAACGGAAGCTTCTTTGAAGGCTCTCACTACTGCTACTATGGCATCGGAATTCTGAATGAACTGGAGTATCCTGCTCTTTTCTTTCTGACCAGAAGAGAGGTCATAACCTGGGATATCTACAAAAGTGACGGTGGCATAGATGGTTTTCTTTGGATTGAAAATCTTAGAAAGCTCCTCTACCCTTTTATCGTAGACCTTTGCAACTGCCGTATTGGCTTCGTTTTTGTGAGTTGCGTGCGGTTCAACCCCAGTCAATAGTGAAAAAAGAGTACTCTTGCCGCTCAGCGGCAGACCGAAAATCCCTATTTCCACCTCATCGCCTCCTTATGTGTGAACCAGAAGTTGTCGGGATAGCCGCGCAATATTCGGAATTAAACTTTTCGTGAAATATCTATGCTTTCTTCAAAAACCTTTGTTCCATAAACTCCACCAAAGTGGGATATCATTTCTTCCATCGTAATAGTTTTACTTTTCACATCTATATTATCAGAATTATCCATGGTATTGAATCTGGGCCGTGAGTAAATTCATTCATTTGTATAAGACTTTCATAGTGCGATTAAAGTTTTGATCATTAACGATCCGAACTTACATGTCGAAGAGAATCTATTCCTTTCCAAATGGTCTTCTGCTTTCTTCTGCTTTTATTATCTCCTCAAGAAGTCTCGCCGACATCCTGACTACTGGCTCACATTTTTTCCATTCGTCTCTGTATTTATCCTTCAAACACGCACAGTCCAGACAGCCATACCTACTTCTGAACTCTCTCAAGAATCGTTCCGCGATTTTCTTCATTCTGTCTCTGTCTGTTGGATCGTCTCTATTATAAAGAATACCTATCACCGCCAGAGCACCCGTTATTGCGCCACAAATACTTTCGATACTCATTCCCCCACCAAAAGGCCCCATCATCCTCAAAGCTTCTAATGGAAGATCAAGTAAGAACTCGTCGTTCGCACCATAGATCAAAGCCTCGGAGCAGTTCCTGTCGACATCTAACGCACTGTAATAATTCGCCGCACTGTCTTCTAGCATTTTTTCTCCAGCTCTTCCGAAATCATTCTTATAGTTTGTAATAAGAACCATTTTTGATAAAATACATTCAACAATAGATTTCCAAAGGGGGTAACCATGTCGATACTTTTGAAAAACGGATCAATCTATCCTATCACCTCGAAACCATTCACGGGAGACATACTTGTTAGCAAGGGAAAGATCGAGTCAATCGGAGTAGACCTCAAATGTGAAGGTGCCGAAGTTATAGATGTATCCGGTAAGTATATCTTACCAGGATTCATAGACGCTCACTCACATATAGGACTATTCGAAGAAGGCGTAGGAGGGTACTACCAAGACGGAAACGAGATGACCGACCCTCTGACACCGGATGTCTCTGTGGTTGATGCCTTCAGTCCACAGGATGCAGCGATAAAGAGAGCTCTCTCGGGAGGGGTTACAACAGTCATGGTCGTTCCAGGAAGTGCCAACCCTATAGGTGGCCAGGGAGCGATATTCAAGTTTAAGAATACGATGATAGTCGATGACATGGTCGTCAGAGCGCCAGCAGGTTTAAAAATGGCCACCGGTGAAAATCCGAAGAGAGTCTATGGCGAAGGCTTCAAAAAGACTCCAGGAACGCGTCTTGGAACGGCTGCGGTTATACGGGGATACTTCCAGAAAGTGCAAGGTTACATGGAAAAAAAGGCTTTAGTTACTAAAGAGGGAAAGCCTTTCACGGACATAGATCCAAAGCTCGAAATCGGTGAAAAAGTGTTACGCAAGGAGATCCCCGCCAGGATTCACGCCCATAGGTTGGACGACATTCTCACGGCTGTAAGGCTTTCAAAAGAATTCGATTTCAAGCTTGTGATTGAACACGCAACCGAAGGTTATAAAATTGTCGATTACTTAAAAGAAAACAACGTACCTGTGGTTATTGGACCCATCTTCGGCTTCAGAACGAAACTGGAACTGAAGGACATGACGTACGATTCACCGAGAATAATGAATGAAAAAGGCGTTCTGGCGGCCTTTATGTGCGATCACCCTGTGATCCCGCTCGAGAGTACGAACATACAACTCGGTGTTGCCCTCAGATACGGTTCAAAAGAGGAAGATCTGTTGAAAATGGTGACAATAAATCCTGCAAAGATACTCGAAATCGACGACAGAGTTGGCTCACTCGAGGTAGGAAAAGATGCCGACATAGCGGTATGGTCGGGACATCCTTTCCAGTTCTCTTCAAGAGTTGAAATGGTCTTTATTGAAGGAGAAGAGGTATACAATAGCAAATAGATCCGTTTATAGACCGCATTGAACTTCCAAACCAAATGGGAAATTATGTTTCAAAGGCAGAACAAAACCGCTGACTCATGTCAGCGGTATGTCTTTGAAATTTGATTATCTCTCACAATTTGCTTTATCCATTATGTACCTTCTTTTGCTTGACTGCTAAATTGAATCTCTGATATAATTCTCTCAGTGAATGAATGAAACTAGGGGGCCTTATGGATCTTTCCGAGTATTCGTTTTTCAATCCGTCACCGAACTTCAGGGAGATGAGCATTCTCAAGGCTCTCACCGAGAGCTCTTCAGTCTCTCAAGAAAGGCTTGCCCGAATTGCAGGAATCGTTCCCAGTATGGTGAACAAATACATAAAAGACTTCGAAGACTCCTGCCTCATAAGCAAAGAGGGTGATAACAGGAGAAACATGAGATACGTACTCACTGAGGCCGGAAAGTTCAGGCTCCAGTATTTAACGATTCTCTATCTTAAAGAGGCGGCAAAACTGTACACCGAATCTAGAGAGATATTCGGCGAGGTCCTTGACACTCTAAAGGAGAGCGAGCACCAGAGTTTCTATCTTTACGGAGCGGGCATAATCGGTGGTATCCTGGCAGATGTATTGAGAACCGAGGGAATGAAGATAATAGGCTTCATCGACGACTCGATAGCAAAACAAAACGGCACTTTTCACGATCTACACGTCTTCTCTCCTGAAGAAGTCACGTGCAATGAAGATACGGCAGTAATCGTCGCTTCGTTCAGGCACGCAGAAAACATAGTCAAAAACGCAAGAGAAAACGGAATGAAAAACGTCATGGTATTCACAATATCGCGAACGGGAAAAGTGGAACTCGAGCAAGTAGATTAGAGCAGGGTGTGGTTCATAGGGTTAAGGGTCTGGCAAAACATAATCAAACAGTTACAGAAAATCTTTAACAATCGTTAATCCTGATTTCTATACCCTATACCCCAAACCCCAGACCCTTGGAAAACCGGAGGTCTTATGAAGATTCCATTATTCGATCTGACAAGGCAATACGATGAGTTAAGAGAAGAGGTTCTCCAGAAGATAGACGAGGCTCTATCTAGTGGAAGAGTAATCCTTGGAGAGGCAGTCAGAGAACTCGAGAAGAACATTGCCGAGCTTGTAGAGGTGAAACACGCTATCGGTGTCGCCAACGGATCGGACGCTCTTCTCATAGCAGTGGCTGCTCTGGGAATAGGCCCGGGAGACTATGTGATCACAACTCCCTATACCTTCTTCGCGACAGTCAGCTGCATAACGAGAAACGGAGCGACGCCGCTCTTTGCAGATATCGACCCGGTAACTTACAACATCGACCTCGACAAAGTAGAAGAGATACTCAGAACCCACCCGGAAAGAGAAAGGATAAAGGCCTTCATTCCCGTTCATCTCTTCGGTCAGGCCATCGACCTCGAGAGACTCGAAGAGATCAAAGTGAAATACGGGATAAAGATAATCGAAGACTGCGCCCAATCGATAGGAGCAAACTGGAAATACAGCGACGGAACTGTCAAAATGACCGGCTCGATAGGAGATATTTCGACCTTCTCATTCTTCCCGACAAAGAACCTCGGAGGATACGGCGACGGGGGAATGATCGCAACGGATAACGATGAAATAGCCGCCTTCTGCAGAAGCTACAGAGTCCATGGTTCTCCCGTCAAGTACATTCACGATATGATAGGGATCAATTCAAGGCTCGACGAACTCCAGGCGATAGTGCTGAACATAAAGCTCAGGCACCTTGAAGAATACCAGAAAAGAAGAAGAGAAATAGCCGAGAAGTACGCGGAGCACTTCGAAAGAGCGGGTTTGGGGTCTGGGGTCTCGGGTCTGGTTTCTGAAGAGAAAGATGTAAAGAAACCCGGCCAAACCCTATACCCGATACCCCATATCCACGACTGTTACTATCCTCACGTCTTCCATCAGTACGTGGTGAGATTTGAAGGCTTCAGCAGAGAAGAGAGAGACAGACTGAGAGATCATCTGGCCAGTAGAGGTATCGGCACATCTATCTACTATCCAATGGGCCTTCACCAGCAGAAGTGCTTTGAGTATTTAGGAGTTCCCACAGGCAGCCTTCCGGAAACGGAAAAAGCCTGTGAAGAGACTCTTGCTTTGCCAATATTCCCTGAGATGACGGACGAAGAGATTGAGTACGTAGTCGAGAAGATCGGTGAATTTGTGAAGAACGAGAGATAAGAGAGAAAGATCATTGACGAGAGTGCGCTTCGCGCAGGAGAAATGATCTTTAGAAAAAAGACTGACAACAAAAATACTCTGAAAATATGACCGAGGTGTTGTGGCTTGTTGGGGAACGAGAAGGCACTGGGTATTTGTGTAAAGAAGCTTGGAATGTCTGCACTTGCCATTTTTTGGAGATTCTTGCTCTTGCATTCATTTCTAGAAGGTGCGAGCGAAATACTACATAGTCTCTTTGGTTCTCTCAAATCTCTCGTATCGCAGATACGTATCGCTCCCTTTGCGAGCTTCTCGACAACCTCTTTCTCGTGTCTTATAACCTACAACCAACAACCCACAACTAACAACCTCATCTGGAGGTATTCCCATGCCTGACATCCAGAAAGGAAGAAACACAGTAATCGAAGATGGCGCAGAGATTGGCGAGAATTGTGTAATAGGTCACAACGTGGTGATTCACAAAGGAGTAGTCATTGGAGACTACGTAACAATAGGTGACAACACTGTGCTTGGGAAGGAACCATATGCAGCCAGCACAAGCGCCACCACGAGCACTGAAGTGCTCCAGCCTTTAGCAGTCGGCAATGGAACTACAATCGGCGCCTCTTGTGTCATCTACAAGGGAGCATCACTCGGAGAAAAGTGCTTTGTCGGTGATCTCGCGACTATTCGAGAGAAAACGAAAATCGGAGAAAAGACAATAGTGGGAAAGGGAGCCACTGTCGAAAATGGAACCTCAGTCGGAAAGAGAGTGAAGATTGAAACCGGAGCATACATAACCGCCTTTTCAACTATAGAAGACTACTGCTTTATCGCCCCTGAGGTTACATTCACAAACGACAACTTTCTAGGAAGAACAGAAGAAAGAAAAAAGCATTTCAAAGGTCCAACATTGAAAAGAGGGGCAAGAATTGGAGCGAATGCAACGATTCTCCCCGGAATCACTATTGGTGAGGATGCGCTAGTAGCAGCAGGGAGCGTTGTGACAAGGGACCTGGCTCCAAGAAAGATTTACGCCGGAGTCCCGGCAAGATACATAAGAGAAGTGCCACAAGAGCAATTGATTGAAGAACAGGAATACTTTGACAATCGAGAATAACGAGAGAAGAACATCGAGAGGAAGAGAGAGTACAACAAGGGACGTTCTGATGAATCCTTCTCTAGATCCCACTTTCTCAATTTGATTCTGTAATCTCGTCCATCTCCAAGATCCTTCGTTATCTCGTCTCAAATACGGGAGGTTTCCATGCTCAAAGAGAGAATTCAAGACAAGTCGGCAATAATAGGAGTCATTGGGTTAGGCTACGTTGGTCTGCCCCTAGCTGTTGAGAAGGCCAAGGCCGGATTCAAAGTGATAGGTTTCGATATCCAGGAAAGTAAAGTGAAAATGGTAAATGA
The DNA here is from genome assembly GCF_900157305.1 of Mesotoga infera. NCBI lineage: Bacteria > Thermotogati > Thermotogota > Thermotogae > Kosmotogales > Kosmotogaceae > Mesotoga > Mesotoga infera. The sequence continues at coordinate 2,354,822 of NZ_LS974202.1, read as the reverse complement.
AGGCCATAACTACATCGGTGATGTGGTGAACGCGGATCTGGAAAAGATCGTTTCAGACGGTCATCTAAGGGCGACAGCTGATTTCGATGAACTATCCGATTGCGATGTGGTGGCCATCTGTGTTCCCACGCCGCTGGACATATACAAGCAACCGGATTTGACTTATGTAATCAACTCGACAAAAGATGTCGCAAAGAGACTCCACAAAGACATGCTTGTCGTACTCGAATCGACGACTTATCCCGGAACGACGGAAGACGTTATGAAACCGATACTGGAGGAGACGGGATTGGTATGTGGCAAAGACTTCTATCTCGCATTCAGCCCCGAGAGAGTCGATCCGGGAAACTTGAGATTCAAGACTAAAAACACACCGAAAGTCGTCGGAGGAGTTGGCCCGGAATCGACTGAAGTCGCAAAGCTCCTGTATGAATCCGTTCTCGAGGCCGAAGTCTTCGTCGTCTCGTCTCCGAAAGAGGCCGAGATGACCAAGATACTGGAGAACACCTTCAGGATAGTCAACATAGCCCTGATAAACGAAATGGCAGTCGTTGCCGACAAAATGGGCATAAACATCTGGGAAGTCATAAACGCGGCCTCGACCAAACCGTTCGGCTTCATGCCCTTCTTTCCCGGCCCGGGGGTCGGCGGCCACTGCATACCTATCGATCCCTTCTATCTCACATACATAGCGAGAAAGTACGACTACCATACAAGACTGATAGAACTCTCGGGAGAGATAAACGACTCGATGCCAGAATACGTAGTAACCCGAGTCATGAAAGCATTGAACGAGCAGGGCAAATGCATGAACGGAGCGAAAGTAGTCATGCTGGGAATAGCCTACAAAGAAGAGATCGAAGATATGAGAGAGTCGCCCGCGCTCAAAGTGCTCGAACACCTGGAAAAGAACCTGGCGCATGTTTCGGTCGTCGATCCATACGTTCGAGAGTTTATGTGGGAAGGAGAGAAAATGAAAACAGCCCCTCTCACGGAAGACCTCATAAAGCAGGCCGATGCAGTAATAATCACGACCGCTCACAAGAAAAACATAGACTACAAAATGATAGTCGAGAACGCGAAATACATCTTCGACGCCAAGAACGTCCTCAGCAAAATGGGCATCGCAGGCGAAAATGTTGAAGTACTTTGAAGGGGAAGCGCTGGGTATAGAGTGTGGGGTCTGGGGTATGGATGCACTGATCTTTGTTCCAACTAACACACGATATTCAGTGTTCGAGAGGTGACTTCAATGGATTTTCGCGATCTGGATGTGTGGAATCTCAGCATGGATTTGGTTGAAGACGTGTATAAAGTCACGAAGGCACTTCCCAAATCAGAGATGTTTGGGCTTATAGATCAAATGAGAAGAGCATCGATTTCCATTCCGTCAAATATTGCAGAAGGAAATGGCAGACAGCACTCAAGAGAGTACATAAACTTCCTATATATCGCCCTCGGGTCTCTTCTAGAACTGATAACCCAAACTGAACTGGCAAGAAGACTGGACTATATAAGCAGCGAACAGAGTTTGTTGATAACAGAGAAATGCACAACAATAAACAAGATGCTTAGAGCATTAATAAGAGCTATCAAGAAAGATAGAGTCCGATGACCTCAGGTATAAGGTCGTACCATACCCTAGACCCCAAACCCTATACCCTAGACCTCACAACGATAGGAGTGACCACATGAAAAAACTGACAGCCGCACTTATAGGTTGCGGAAGAATAGGAACGAAGAAACATATAGAGGCTTTTGCCGCCAACAGTGATTTGATCGATCTCGTTGCAGTCTGCGACCTCGTACATGAAAAGGCAGAGAGAGCTGCAGAAGAATACATGAGGAGAAGAGAGATATCGCTTGCTAGCGGAGAAAAAGAGAGAATAAGAGAGAAAAACGAGACCGAGAATGACCAGAACAGCTTCTCTTCCTCTCAGGCGCCCGAGCCTAATCTCCAGCGTCCACGCGTAATCTCCGACTATAGAGAGCTCTTCTCGTCTCAGATCGATTTCGTCACAATCGCCACCGAGAGCGGGAACCATTACAGGAACACGATCGACTTTCTCTCTTCTGGCAAACACGTCCTCGTCGAAAAACCGATGGCTCTGTCCACAGATCACATGGATGAGATGATAGCCCTTTCAAGAAAGAATAGCTTGAAACTTGCTGTCTGCGTTCAGAACAGGTTCAATCCTCCCGTTCAGGAACTGAGAAAGGCGATCGATTCCGGTAAATTTGGAAGAGTCTTTACAGCAACTGCACGAATTCTATGGAACAGAAACGAAGAGTATTATAAACAGGCTAGCTGGCGAGGAACATGGGCGATGGACGGCGGTACGATCATGAACCAGTGTGCTCACAATATCGATCTACTTCAATGGATGCTTGGAGGAAAAGTGCAGGAAGTATTTGCAATGACAGAAAACTACAATCACCCTTATATAGAAACCGAGGACTTCGGAGCCGCGATTGTTAGATTCAAGAACGGTTCGATTGGTATAATCGAAGGGACGGCTAACGTATATCCGAGGAATCTCGAAGAGACTCTCTCCGTTTTCGGTGAGAAAGGAACCGTCGTTCTGGGAGGCCTGGCAGTAAATAAAATCCAGACATGGAGGTTCGAAGGGGAGGACTCACACCCATTCATGAATCTTCCAGATCCGGAAACGGTTTATGGCTCTGGTCATATCGCAGCCTTTGAAGACTTCGCCAGGGCGATAATCGAAGATCGCGAACCTTTCGTCAACGGAGAAGAAGGAAAGAAGTCCGTAGAGATCATCCTGGGAATATATAAGTCAGCCAAAGAAGGCATTCTTGTGAAGTTCTAGGAACAGGTTTTTTATTCTGTGTGATCTTTCGAGTTCAAAGAATGCAGCCTTTTCTCCAGGATGCTGAAATGTGGTGAGTAATTTGGAATTGCCGAAAGTCTCGGTAATTATACCTGCGAGAAACGAAGAGAAGTTTATAGAGAAATGCATCGAGTCATTCCTGACTTGCGACTACCCCAAAGAACTCATAGAGGTTATTGTAGTAGATGGGATGAGCGAGGATGGAACCAGAAAGATCGTTAGAGAGCTCTCTGAAAGAGACATAAGAGTTCTGCTTGTAAATAACGAAAAAAAAATCACACCTGTAGCAATGAACCTCGGTGTAAAGGCTTCGAAAGGTGAATACATCTTTTTCAGTGGAGCTCACAGCGAGATGCGATCAGATTACATCTCAAAATGCATACGGCATGCACTGGAGACAGGCGCAGACAATGTCGGTGGGATTATGAAAACTGAACCAAGAATCAGTTCGACCGTCGGGATTGCGATTTCGAAGGTTCTTTCTAGCCCACTGGGTGTAGGGGGAGCCAAGTTTCGAACAGGCGTCACCAAGCCTATAGAAGTAGATACTGTTCCCTTTGGATGCTATAAGAGAGAAGTTTTTGACAGAATTGGCTATTTCAATGAAAAGCTAGTCAGAAATCAGGATATTGAATTCAACTTAAGGCTAAAACGTGCCGGAGGGAAAATCATTTTGTTTCCCGATATAGAACTAACCTACTATGCGAGATCAACATGCAGGGACCTGTCGAAAAACAACTTTGAGAATGGTTTCTGGGTTATTGCCGCAAAGAAGTATGCCGAAGTGCCTTACTCTAAAAGGCATCTGGTTCCGCTAATGTTCGTTCTCTTCTTGCTACTCGGTTTTTTGATTTCTCTTGTGGTCACTTATTTTCTATTTGTCTATATATCCTTGTTAGTCACTTATTTTGTTACAGTGATTATCTTCTCTTTTTCTCATGCATTGGAAGCTAAGAAGCTGAATTTACTCTTTGCTGCAATAGTCAGCTATCTCGTGCTACATATTTCGTATGGAGTTGGTTCTCTGCTTGGTTTGTTCTCACTTCTGTCTGGAGAGAAGAAATGATGAAAGTATGCGTAATAACAACCGTACATCCTCCAGATGACATTAGAATATCCAAAGAACTAGAGACTCTGGTTAAAGCTGGCTACAATGTTGTCTACATTGCACAGAAAGGAAAGTTCGGGAAAGATAAGGTCGAATACAGGCCGATAACCAGATATCATGGACGGATCATAAGGTTAGTCAAGGGTTCAAGAGAAGCCCTTGAACAAGCACTAGAAGTTAATGCGGACATATACCACTTTCACGATCCTGAATTGATAGGCCTAGGGAAAAAGCTAAAGCGACGCGGAAAGAAAGTGGTATATGACATTCATGAGGAATATCCGTCGGTGATTCTCTCGAAAAACTGGGTTCCGCGATATTTAAGAAAAGTAGTTGCTAGGCTGGTTGATTCTTACGAACGAAGAGCTGTTTATTTGATGGATGGTATAGTTGTCGTAGTTCCTGAGCAGCTTGAAAGATTCTCTGGAAAAGAGAAATTCGCTATATTACCCAACTTTCCTGACACACAGCTTCTTGAATCTATACGAAACAAGAAGAAGGATGGAGAAGATGTCAAATTCGTGTATTCAGGTTCTATTGACATAGATAGATCTATTGTCGAAATGATCGAGGCTTTCGTTATGCTTCGAAAAAAATATCACATAAGATTTGATTTGCTTGGACCGATTCATGACAAATCTCTGAGAAACTACATAACTGAAAAAGAAAGCCAGACAGACGGACTGGCCTATCGTGGAACTCTAGCTCACAACGATGCACTGGAAATCGTTTCAGAAAGCGATGTTGGGCTGATGGTAATGCACAGAGGACGGAGCAAAGAGATGTCATCGCCTTTAAAGATGTATGAGTATCTGGGCCTTGGATTACCGATAATTGCGTCAGACTTTAGAAAATGGCGTGAAATACTCGATGAAAAACCTTGTGCTCTTTTCGTGGATCCCGACTCACCTTCTGATATAGCCGAAAAGATGGAGATCCTCATCAAAGACAAAAAGCTCAGAAACAATATGAGGGAAAATGCAATCGAGATTTCCAGTAAGTATTCATGGAAGTCTATAGAAAATCGTTTATTAACACTGTATAGGTCACTGTGACGGGTAGCCTGCAAGAAATCGGGAAAGGTGAAGGATTTTGAAGACACTTGTAGTTGGCTACGATCACTCTTGGAAAGACAAGAGAGTGATGAGAACAATCGAGATTTTCTCCAAATTGGGCAAGGTATATTATCAGTTCTCTGGTAGCAATGATTTATCCATTGCTCAGTCCAAAGGAGACATTCAGTGTTTTCCGCTTAGCAGAGATGAAATGCCCGGAAGACACAGACTTATCAAGCGAGTCCGACTAGACCAGGAAATACTGAGGCTGGTACAAGATCTTGATTACGATCTGGCATATTTTCACTCATTTCCAGCTTCTCAGCCTATTAAGCTCTTTCGTGAAGTAAAAAAAAGGGGAAAGAAACTGCTTTATGATCTTCATGAAATAATGCCAGTGCAATTCCTCCCTGAGAAATACTCTTTTTTAAATCCAGTTCTATGGCAAATACTGAAAGCACAACTATCATTAGTTGATGGTGTAATTGGAGTATCAGATGAAGCTATGAAAATGATGTTTGAGAAGACGGGGATCACTAAGCCCTTCTTGATTATTCCAAATTATGCAGTAACCGGTATGCAGATCGGACGTAATGTAAAAAACGCGGAAATCGCCATTGTTGGCGGGACCAGTCGAAAGATTACGATAAATGGCAACTTACTCAAAGAACTCAAGAAAAACTTCAAACTGATTTCAATTGGAACAAACTGTGATATTGTCGATGAGGAGTTGCCATTCATGGACTACGAACTCATGATGGACAGAATATCGAAGGTAAAATACACTCTATTGGCCTTTCAAAGTAGATCCGATCCACAGTATCCAAACGATATCTATTCATTGCCAAACAAGTTCTACGACTCTCTGGCAGCTGGAACTCCTGTTATTATTGACAATAGATTTGTATCTATGAAAAAGATAATTGAAGAAACCAATACCGGCTTGATTCTTGATCTTTCCAAAGAACCCTATAAGGATCTATCTCTTATTCTAAACGCTTCAGGCTCATATGATAGCTATCTGAAAAATCTCGGAAGATATTATGATAAATTTGTGTGGGATAACTCAAAGGAGGATTATTTCGTAGATTTCATAGCTACTATTATGAATAGCTGAGTAGCGAGGAAAGTTATAGAATTCGTCTTAAGCTATAAAATTAACAGGTACAAAGAGGTGCGAGTTGCTTAAAAGACTGAATAGGTTCACTTCGATAAGAATACTGGGCAATCCCGATATAAGAAATCCAAAAGAAGATGATGTTGAGCTTTACAACCCTGGCGATGTAATAGTGGACTGGCCTCAAGACAAAAAGAAACCACTTGTCGGATTAACGCGTGATATAAACGAAAATCCTCACTGGACTAAATACAGGAGATTTCTAAATAAGAACAATTTTCCATTTGAGATATATGAATACCACCGCTCTGATTGGCTGGAAGTGGCAAAGAATTACGACTTGATAATCTGGTCACCTAACAGTGGTCCGGCTGAACTGGATGAGGTAAAGAGAAAGATCTACATACTGGAACAGAAGTTAGGGAAGCAGTGTTTCCCTGACTATGAAACGCTCCTGTTGTGTGATGATAAAGTTACTTCTACATACTTGTTGAAACTTAATGGCCTTCCTGTAGCCGATACATTCATTTCGAACGACTACCGGGAAATTGAATCAATGAAAGACAACCTGAGCTATCCTCTCGTTTCAAAGCGTTTTCATGGTGCAAGCTCAAGAGAAGTTTCTCTCTTAAGAGATTCAAAAAGACTCTCCAGTTTTTCCAAACGAGTTTTCTCATTCTATGGGAAAAAAACCAGCAATGCATATTTTCGCCAGAAAAACTATGTCTACTTTCAGAAATTCATCGATGGAGACAGGCTGGACACAAGGGTGAATATTGCCGGGAACGTAATCACCGGTTATTTCAGAAAGTCGAAAGGCAAAGATTTCAGAGCTTCCGGTAGCGGAATAGTAATAAAGGAAGATCTTCCAGTAGAAGCTATAGAAGTGGCTATAAAAACTTATCGATCGATTGGAAAAGCCATGCTGGGTATCGATATGATGAAAGATACTAATGGAAAATACTGGATAATCGAGATCTCACCCTTCATCGGAGTAAAAACTCCCATTCAGTTGAAGGTCAATAATATACCCGGTTCGTACTTTCTTCTCAACGACGGAACTCTTGAATTCAGAAGAGAGTCATATTGGCCTCAGGAATTAGCTCTGAAAGTTTTCCTTGAGCAAAATTATCTTTATACACTGGATGAGTGGAAGAGTATATTTCTTGTTCCAGGATTGTCCACAGGAAGATTAGCGAAACGTTTTACCATATAAAAAAGCTGATCGTCTTATTGGATAACTAAGAATACGGTGGTGTTTATGAAGGGCATAGGGAGAAAGGTACTTATTTTTTCAGAGATGTTTCCCAAGCCTAAGAATTCGTCGAGCGGTGTGTTCGTAATCGAAAGATTAAGAGTACTGCTTCGTTTTGGTGTAGAGTTTGATTTTGCTCCGGTTTCCACATTCGATAACCTATTGATAAGATTATTGAAGAGACTCAAAGGCATCACTCCATCAGCGCCAATAGACATCGTCCAGGTTGAAGATAAGCAGTTTCCGGTCATAAGCATCTCCCTTAGATTGAAGGATCGTATAGGGTTGTTAAGACAGAAAACTGATTCGTGGGTCAAATATGCCGAAAGAATGGCTCAAACTATTGAGAGACGAAAGAATATGAAAGAATTCGGTCTTTTTCATGCCCACAGAGTCTTTCCTGAAGGATATGCCGCTATGCTACTGTCCAAGAAGCATGATTTACCTTACTTAGTTACTGCTCATGGTGGCGAGATTCATTCCATTTCAAACAACAATAAGACTGCTGTCAGAGAGGTTCTTGAAAAGGCAGCAAAGGTAATCTTTGTGAGCAAGGCTTTGATGAAAGATGCATGTGAGAAACTGGGTTACGACAAGTCCAATGGGATTGTCATTCCAAATGGGGTAGATACCAACGTATTCAAACCTATAGATAGAGAAGAGGCAAGAAAGAAGATAGGCCTGCCACTTGATAAAAAGATCGTTGGTTTTGTTGGTAACCTGATTGAAGTGAAAGGGGCCCACAGACTTCCGGCAATCGCGCGGGAGCTGATTGACCTCAGATCAGACGTCTTCTTCATCATTGTAGGTGATGGTCCTTTAATGAAACTTCTGAGGGAAAAAATGCCGACGAAGAACGTGCATTTTGCTGGCAGAGTAGAATATGAACTCATGCCAATAGTCATGAATGCAATAGATGTCCTTGTTGTGCCCAGTAGGCAGGAGGGCCTTGGAACGGTAATTCTGGAAGCAAGAGCTTGTGGAGCTAGAGTAGTAGGAACCAATGTGGGAGGGATACCGGAAGCAGTAGAAGATGAGGGAATCATTGTGCAGCAGTCTGAAGATGTAGAACGTGAACTGGCAAGAGCTACAATCAATCTTCTTAGTAATTTATGCTATAGTTGCTCGACCAATGAATTCAAGAAGAAATGGAGCTGGCAAAGCACAGTCATTAATGAAGTCGATACCTATAAACAGATTTTGAAAGAGTATGATCCTGATGATTAGTAACTCCTTTCCGGAACTCAGCATAGTTATTCCTGCGTATAACGCAGAAAAGCATCTGGCACGCTCTATAAATTCTGTTCTGAAACAGACATCCAGAAACATTGAACTGCTCCTTGTAGATGACGGTTCAACTGATGAAACTGCGGCACGTGCAAGAGAGTTGCTTAGAAGCGCGGATTTTCCATGGCGAGTATATCGCCAGGAAAATGGTGGAGTAAGCAATGCCAGAAATTCTGGCATCCGCCTGTCTAAAGGAAGGTTTATTCATTTCCTTGACAGCGATGATGAAATCCGTGAGGAATTCGTTGAAAAGATGCTTAATGAAGCTCAAACAAACGATTCTGACATAGTTGTTTGTGGCCAAGAAATCGTGCTCAATGGTAGAGAGACTCCGCAAGCTGTTTTCAACTGTTTCCCTGAAGACAATCGCGATGACAACTTCTCCAATAATCTTCATCTGATAGCGGAAGTGCTGTTCTCAAGACTTCCTTTAGGCATCGGTTCAATAATACTGAGGAAGGAGTTCTTGACTGAGTGTAATCTGTGTTTTACTCCAGGATGTAATCATGGGGAAGACAGAGAGTTCATTGTCAAAGCGTTCTCGAAGGCTCGTAGAATTTCTTCAATAAGTGATGTGATGTTTAGATACATCATTGTTGAAGGTTCACTATCTCACGTGGCAAATTTGAGACGGTTCGAAGATGTTGCGACTTACTTCAGACTTGCAAAATATTTGGAAAGAGAATTGCCTGATGGGCGGTTGGTCAGGATTGTCAGGAATTACGTGATTCCTACACGAATTACGTCAACAGTTGAGTATCTTGCGTTCAATGGGTATGATAAAAAAGCATTACGAAAGATTTCAAGAAATTCTTCGATAAGAAGCTCACTAAGAAACTTTTGGTTTGGGAGTGGAGCGGCCAATTCATTCAAAGAGTGGCTGAGATGCAGATTGCTTCTAATATCTTTTGACCTGTTTTTGCTCGTAATGAAGCTCAAAAAGGGCAAACCAGCGTGTGTGAAATGGCCATCACTAGGAACTTGAAGTACTTCGCGCGAGAATACTCTTCTTCAACTAGAACTTGCTACTCGCTTCTAAAGAACCGCTTGATCTTGGATAATGCTTTCGAGGCAAAAGATCTCTTGTATAAAGAGTCATACTTTTCTACTAAGGACTGCATCTGCTCCTGGAAGACTTCAAAATCATCCGTCCTAAGCGCTTCTTTGAATGCCAGATGCGACTTTTCTGCCAACTGTGTTCTCAGAAAAGTGATTTTTCTGTATCTTATATCCAAGTTATCTAGAGAAGGTTCTACTCTCTTTTGAGGAAACCAAATTCCATGGTTTTTCAGAAGTGCAATTCTGTAGACAAGTAAATCTTTACGGTGTCTGAAGCCGCCCTCCTGAGATTTAACAATCTCTTCCGGGTCAAGAACATCGAGCTTCAAAGTACTTTCCTTGATGCCTAGATCGACAATCTTCTTAATGACTGGGTTACGTACTATGACAACATTCGTTCCGCCTGAATCATTCAAATATTCAGGCAGCCATGCATCACCAACTGAAACGTCGGCAGTCTCACTCACCACATCATCGCAGTAGTCACATGCTTTGTACTTGAAGAAACCATAGCCCCAATTATATCCATAGAAGCTATTGGCTTTTTCCGTTATAGTAACCATCTCTCCATTCTTCTCTCCTGAAATCTTAATCCCGTATTCACTGGCGGGCCCTGATGGGTATTTCCACCTGAAATCAATGCCACGAAGATCTTCAGGTTTGACGCCCTTTTGCCAGGCAAGCATTTCCGAGAAGCGCGATGATTTCAAATGACCACAAACCAAACCCACAAAAGAAGATACTCTATCCGCAAATTCCTTGTCATTTATACATAGAAGACGCATCGCTTTCACAAAGCAAGGAACTCCTACAAAAGCATATTTCTTTCGAGTCTTTCTCACTTCGGCAAGAACTTCTGAGAATTCAACTGGATAGTATTTCGATTTCGCCCCTTTTCTCAGTTCTTCAAGATCGCTTGAAATACCATATTCAAAGAGAATTCCTTTCTTGCCTGAGGGCTTTACATGAATAACAGCATCGATTAGACGCTCTTCGAGCAATCGTGAAAGAATCCATGTAACGAATCCACCAGAACTACCACGCTTTCTAAAGTCATCCTTTCGAACATAGCCAGCATATGTTTCAATGTAATATCCAAGGAATTCATTCTGTTTTATGCCCTCAAAACCACTGAAAAGCATTTCCCCCAATTCCGATTCATTTCGTGAAGTGAAGAAAGGACAAACATCGCTTATTGGAGCATCCAAGTCATTGAAGGATGGCTTAAACATACCATAAGAGTCAAGCTCATTCGTACCATTGACACCGTCTGCCGATAAACAAGCCCCGCAGCCGATGCAATAACCGTTATCAATTACCTTTTCTTTCAGATCTCTGTAGGAGTGCATGTTCATTCTATCACCTCTAATCCTTCTTATTCTTCCGTCTTCCACAAAATGAAATCCGCACTTTCTTCAACACGGCTCCTATTAATCTACTTTCAAGTGTGATGAATACGATCAGGCAAACAATCTGAATCAGAGTTCCTATTGGGCCAAAATTGACCAGTATAAGAGAAACTAGAACCAAGGAAATCTCAATAGACACTTTTACCCAATCAATAAATACTGAAAAGTATTTTCTTGTCTCAATCAGCCTGGCAATCCACATTAAGAAAAATGCGATTGCAGTAGAAATCGAGGCTGCTTGAATTCCGATTAACGGAATCAAGAGAAGATTCACAGTAATATTTGCTGCTGCACCAATACCAGATGTTCTGAAGGCCCCACCAGTCTTCTTTGCGGTAAGATAACCTACACCAAAGAAACTGTGAGAACGAGTGAAATACAGTGCCTAATATCAGAAAAGGAACAAACCTCCAGGCTTCCTGAAAACCTTCTCCTGTCATTATGATTATAAAAAGCCTTAGTATTATTGCGAAGGCAATTGTTCCTAGAAACATTAGAACACAAAGTACTCTGAAGATGTTCGAATAGAATTGCTTTCTCTCAGGGCTATTGAACGATCTATCGAGGATATTTTCCATGCCTGATAAAATGCACCTTAGTACTGGCAGCATGGGAAACTTGTGGGCAACTGAGTAGATCCCAGTAGAAGAGAAACCCAAGAAGAAGGCCAACATATACCTGTCTGAAGCGGTAATTATCCACCATGCAAGTGCATTCGGAACTAAGGGGAGGGAATATTTGATCATTACCTTGATCTGTACGACCGTTAAGGCTGAGGGTAAAATGTACTTCCCGACAGATCCGAAGAGGAAAAGAGCTGCTGTAGAAACTGTTACTCCTATCATTTGAGAGATCAAATAACCGATGACTCCCATCCTGAAGAATGCTACCAAAAGAATACCCATTACTACGAATACGGCAATATTAATAATATCGCTCACTGCATATAGTCTTAACCTTTGTTCAGCACGAATAAGGACCTTGGTTATTCCATGAATTATGTCAACCAAGAATAAAGCCGGGAAGGCCGCGAGAAGTTGCCCCGATAGACCAAAAGGGATGCAAATCGGTATGAAGAAAAGAAGGAATAAGAATCCGACGGTTCCTACAGTTAGTGCCGAGGTGAAGATTGCTTGCTTCTCTTCTAGACTTCCTTTGTCGAGAGTAAAACGAAATACAGCTTCAACAATATTCAGGATCAATAAAGGGAGTAGTAGAGATATCGAGGTCGTTATTATATCTATCTTTCCGTAGTCAGCCTGCGTCAGGACACGAGTGAAAATAGGCAGCATGAAGAAAGAGATTACCTTCGATCCAAATGTTCCGATAGCGAATATTGATGTGTTCTTTCCAAGAGATCTGTAAGGACTGGAACTCATCTATAAGACTTTTCCTTGAGTTTGTTGGCTATGTCCTCAATCTGCGTCATAGTAAGCTTCTTGTTCTCCTCAACTGCAGGTCTTATCCTTGAAACGAGAGAATCGTAGTTGCTTAGAACATACTCGACCTTGTCCATCACTAGAATGACAATCTTTCCTGACTCCCAAAGATCGTCTCCTCTAGCTTCAATGATGAGATCCTTCATACCAAGACCCTCACCAAGTACTCCCTTGTACTTCACACTATATGAAAGTGAAATCGCTGGCTTTCCCATCTGAGAAGTGGAAACTGCAGCGTGCATTCTGCCAGTAATAGTAAAGTATCCATTTCCAAGAATCATTCTTGCCTCAACCGGAAGCATCTCGTCAAATATCGGGATAATTCTTTGTCTAGATGAAACTTCACTTTGATTGACGATATGCCTAATAACATTCCTATCATCGTTGATATCTGACTGAACAACATGACCGAGTAAAATGATTTTCTTCTTGGCCAATGATTCCAGTGTGCCTAGACCATTTACAATGTCTAGCCATCGCAAGTTGTATCGAGCCCAGTTTTTCGTAAATTGGCCGGCAAAGCCTGAAGGTACAAGAACGATGTATTCATTCGGACGAAGATCATATTTAGCTAAGATCGAATCTTCAATATTCTTGTCATTCTGCATAGGCAAATCAAGCCACGCGAGATCTCGAGATTCGTACACTTTCTTAAGTCTCAAATCTTTGAGTAAATAGTGCTTGGTCAAAGTATCACGAGTGTACACTATGCAATCACGTAACATCCGTCTTGCCAAAGGTACACGCCAAGAAGAAAATGGCCCAACTGTTTGTCCTGCAAGGAATACTCTCATGTACTTCGAAAAGACCCTAAGCCTAACAAGCTCCAAAGCAATTCTTGATCCCGCATAATACTCTGATAGATCATCTCCACCCAGTACAATCATTCCTACAATTCCCATGTTTTCATATTTTCTTACCTTCTCAACAAGAAAGCGTCTGTAGTTAACTAGCTTTGAAAGTGCCGATCTTCCTGGTATTTCGGTCCCGGCGAGTCTATCAACACTTAGTTCTTTGATATTCGTAGATTCTTTGATTCTCTGCAAATCCTCATCTGACTTTGAATCACAAACAAAGGCTGTGTTTTCTCCAAGCTCTTTCGAAAGATAATAAACAAGGTTTTCCGCCATCATAGAAGACCCATAATTCAAAGTATTTGGAATATGGTTCAGCAGTATTTTCAAGATTTACGCCTCCTATCCAGGTAAGTTTGAAAAAGCAAATTTTACTATCAAAATAACTGGATTAACGACTCCTTTAGAACAGTGCGTGCATAAGTTACTTTCGAAGATCAGCAAGAACGCAAATCCCGTAAGACACGTCCAGCCTTCGAATTCTCTATCCATATATCAGAAATGTTCAATTAAACCTCGCGGCTAACTCATTATCAGTATACTCTATCGATATTTCTTGTCTCTCTTAATCTTGAAAATCCGCAGAAATCAGAAGAGAAATTGAAGACATAATTCTTTACAAGACCATTTTCAATCGCTCCGAATTCTGTCTAAACCTTTCTGCCGAAGCAACTCAAGGTATTCTTCAAGAAACCGGTTTCTGTGGAAGACATGCTAGAGCCTTAGGCTATTTCTTGAAGCCTTCCCAGTTCGTTTGGAATCACCCATAGTTTTATAACAAGATTGAGTTGGACTTCTCCATTATTATGTATTATGCTTTAAGAAACAAAGCAAGTATTTGCGGTGAGTGTGAGCTATGAAGTTTGACTTATGCAGGAATTAACTTCACTGCTGGATTAGCAAATCAAAAGACGCACGAACGTTACCACATGAACAGCTTTATGTTTTGGAGAATCGCTTTAGCAGAGACTATTTGGTGGAAATACGTTAATTTTCACGTAAGTTGAATTGTCTCCTGAGGGGGACCTCGCTTTCTAGAAAGCAGAAAAGCTCTTATTGTGGACTTTACACGCCCCATCCGGCCACTTCTTATTGCGAGGCTTTCTGTGCGATCTGTTATTAATCTGAATATCGATCATTCAGCATAGTTTTCATTGGACTTGTTTTCACCTTAAAAGTACATTGTTATAATTCGAATTGCTTCATTCTCTATTTCTCAAAACTATTTTCTGGATACTTACCATCCCATTCATAACCACTTGCTGTGACACCCGTGACCACAGTTGAATAAGTCCCCGAGGGTGCATTTACAACTGTGAACTTAGCAACTCCGATAGTATCTGTAGTTACTGTTCCGGTGAAATACGGGGAACTACCGTTATAAACCTCTATCGCCACACTAGCCGAAGCAACAACCGGCTCCAGTTGGACTGAAATATAAATATGCTTTGCATTTCTGCTCAATGAATAGCTTATACTCGAGACTGTTATTTTACCGGGTTCGGGATCTGGATCCGGATCGGGTGGAGTACTCCCAGAGGCCGCTTGAACTGCTAGATCAGCTCTGACCAGTCCGTATCCCTGATGCTCCATTTTCAAACCGAGATTTTCAGCGGTTCCCTGAAGTATTGATCTTACCTGAACATTGGTAAGTGTAGAGTTTGCAGAAAGAACAAGAGCTGCCACTCCAGCGACATGAGGCGAGGCCATTGAGGTTCCGCTGTAATAGGCATAACCACCGCCGGGAACAGTGCTCAGAATGCTCACACCGGGGGCGATCAGTTCCACATCCGGACCGGTGCTGGAGAAAGTAGCTCGTGCATCGTTTGAATCAGAAGCCGCAACAGCAATAACAGAGGCATATCCTCCAGGATACTCAACGGTATTTCTATTTCCAGGTTTGTTACCGCTGTTCCCTGCCGCAGCCACGATCAATATACCCGCCTCGTACGCAGCATTGCAGGCGTCCTCAAGAGATTGCATATTGCTTGATGTTCCCAGGCTCATGTTGATGATGTCAATATCGTTATCTATTGCCCATTGAATTCCAGCGATAATCCAGTCTAGAGTCCCGCTTCCGGAAGAACTTAGAACCTTGACTGCATAAAGAGATGCTGAGGGCGCGACACCGTATACTCCGATATTGTTGGAGTAAATCGCTGCAACAGTACCCGATACATGCGTTCCGTGTCCATTGTCATCGGAATACGGACCGATCCCGGTGAAGTCCTCCCCACCAGCTACTCTACCCGCCAGGTCTGGATGACTTTCATCGATTCCCGTGTCCAGAATAGCTACCTTAACCCCTTCCCCAGTCGATATGTCCCATGTTGAGAACACGAAGGACTCGTCTCCAAAGACCCTGTCCATTCCCCACAGATACTGCTCTTCAAGAGCATAAAGTTCTATGTTTGGTTCAATATACAAAATATGAGGATTTCTGAGTAGCCCATCAATCGCCTCAACGGGTATCTTCGCAGATAAAGCCTTTATAAAGCCGAATTCAGCATAAATCTCACCGCCGAACGCCTTGATAAGAGCCTTGTCGGGCAAACCGGAGAACCCTATGATCACTCTCGCTTGACCATCCACAGCCTGCAATGACCAATCAACCGGAGTCGAACCCGGCACATCTATGTTCTTTACGCACCCGGAAACCATTAAAACCATGACTAAGACAATCAAACTGATAGCTAAGGTAATCTTTCTCTTCATATGCTCACCCCCACCATTGTATCTTGGAAAGTATACAACTTACAAGAACTAATTCGTAATGAAAATTGCGAGTCGATCGTATGAATTATCTAGCTACTATCACTCGAAGAACAGGTTTATGATCTTCGATGATCGGCTAGGGTCTGATCGTAAATCCCAAGATCCTTGCCATAAGCATGTCAGCAACAAAGGATTGTCAAATATGAGGGATGAGTTAGAGAGTATGGAATTATTGTAGAGGTAGCAGCCAGTGGTACTTCTTAGTCTTAAAGCTATAGATTTCAAAGTAAAATAAGAAAACAACAATAGAAAATGTGAAGAAGAATCAAGCAAGAGCTTATAAGAACCGGTCATGAATAAGAACATCGCGGGATGGTTTTTTTGCCTGTCTCTTGATATGCTCAAGATCATGTTGAGATACTTGCTTTTTAATTCATGCTCCGAACACGATTTTTAGAATTTCTTATCGCCTTATAATTCCAGGTTATTTGTTAATTCGAATATATCTGAAGAGCTTTATAGAACTATATTAACATTAACTAGACAACGTCGAAACCCATGCAACCAGCAATAATTCCGTTGATGTTCTATAATGGGCAAAATAAGCGAGGTGATTCCTTTGCACGAAGAAAGAAAGTATCGTTTCGATACGCTGTCTATCCACGCCGCCGAACAGGAAGATCAAAACCAGGCGTTGAACTCACCCATTTATATGACCTCTACGTTCACTTTCAGGGATCTCCAGCAGGCCGAGGACACTTTTTCCTTTAAAAGAAGGGCATACGTTTACACGCGCGGTGGTAATCCCACGGTTAATCTCTTCGAACAGAGACTCTCCACTTTAGAGGGTGGAGTGGATGGTGTGGCTTTCTCCTCCGGGATGGCTGCCATAAGTTCTGTGGTGATGTCACTCACGAAATCGGGCGATCACGTTCTGGCACACCGGAACCTCTATGGATCTACCTTCGGCTTTCTCAATAATCTCTTGGAGAATTACGGTGTCCGTACCGACTTCATAGATATGACAGATCTGAATCGAGTAGAGGAATCGATACTTCCGGATACTAGGATTTTGTACCTCGAAACACCTACCAATCCATCCCTGGAGATAATAGATATCGCAGGCATTTCCAGAATGGCTCACGAGCGTGGAATAAAAGTGGTGGTGGACAACACTTTTGCTACACCCGTTCTTCAAAGACCGCTTGAACTTGGCGCAGATGTAGTTCTCCACAGTGTCACTAAGTATATCTCCGGCCATGGCGATGTGGTAGGAGGTGTTGCAACATCGAGGGATTTCGATTACGTTCAGAGGCTAAAGTTCAGTTATATGTGTGAGTTGGGAGGGGTTATGAGTCCCTTCAACGCGTGGCTCCTCATTAGGGGTATGAAAACTCTAGGTCTTAGGATGGAACGTCACTGTTCGAACGCTTCGAAGATCGCCAGATTTCTAAAAAATCATAGAGGAGTTGAAAAAGTCCTTTATCCCGAACTCGAAGAACACCCAGGACACGAACTTGCGAAACAACAGATGAAAGGTTTCGGAGGAATCGTGAGCTTCGAGTTGAAAGGCGATCGCTCGATGGCCGAAGAGTTCGTGAAGCATCTTAGCCTTATAAAACTGGCCGTGTCATTGGGAGACGCTGAGAGTCTGGTAGAAGTACCGGCAATGATGACGCACAGGGATTATCCAGAAGAAAAGCTCCACAGGTTTGGATTCTCAGGAAGGACGGTGAGGATTTCGGCCGGCCTTGAACATCCCGAAGATTTGATTCAGGATATCGGGGAATCGCTGGATAGTGTATATGAGTGACTCGCGCTACCGTATGTACTTCTTCGATCTAGACCACACGATACTCGATTTCGAAAGGAGCGAGAGCGAAGCCCTGATTGAGGTTTTCAAATCCAGGGGAGTAACTCTGAGTTCCTCTCAGGTCGAAAGCTACCGGCAGATAAACAGGAAGTGGTGGTCAATGCTGGAAAAAGGAGCTGTCTCAAAGGAAAGGGTTGTTGTGGAGAGATTCGAAGAGTTCTGCAGACTTATTGATATTAACTTCGATGCAAATGATCTGAACGAGGAGTACCTAATGGGACTCTCCAATAGAGCTTACTTCCTTCCAGGCGCCGAAGAGTTTCTACACCAGTTTAAAAATGCCGGTAGGCGCATGGCGATAATAACAAACGGTGTTTATCGTGTGCAGCTCAATAAGTTCCGCATTGCCAGTCTGCATAGGTTCTTCGAGTTTTCACTATCCTCGGAGGAGGCCGGTTACGCTAAACCAGACCCCCGGATCTTTGCGGTTGCGCTGGAAAAAGCGGGTGTCCAAAAGGATGAAGCAGTGTACATAGGAGACAGTCTGGAGTCAGATTTTTCGGGCGCTCAGAAGGCAGGAATCGACTTCATATGGATCAATCCCGAAGCTGAACCCGGTAAGGGCCCTTTCATGATAGCCAGAGATTTCATTGAACTTAAGGCGGTTCTTGAAGGCTTGGAAGCTTGAAATACGAGAACTATGAAATCAATTCGAATTTTTTATAACAAAGCCAAGCAGAAGACTGTTTAGAACTTCTGGTTTTTCAAAAATGGTGACATGCCCGCAATCGGGAATAACGGCGAACTCGGAACGTGTTATTGCGTCGGCTATTATCTTTGAAAATTTACGCGGTTTGAGAATATCGTCCTCCCCGCAAACGACCAGAGCTGGAGCTTTTATCTTGCGTAGATCATCAGTCATGTGAACATCGCTCACGAAAGTATCGTAGAGAGCTATTTGTCCTTCGTAGTAATCTTCTGGAACTTTTTCTAGAACACGGGCTCTTTCCTCTAGCATTTTCTTGTTTTCACTTATGAAAGAACTGTGATAGATAGTCGGTACCATACTCCAGAAAAACTTTTTTGCATCCCTTTGACCTGCGGCTTCTCTCCAGCCTCTCACAAAGAGTTTTAAAACTTCATCTATTTCGCTGACTGAATCTATTACCGAGATGGAATTAACCATTTCGGGATAATCAATCGCGAATTTCAAAGCCACCTCACCGCCGTAAGAGGTGCCGATTATGTGAACCCTTTCAATCCCAAGCTCTTTCATCAGAAGTTTGGCTTCTAATGCATGCTGGGAGAAGGAGTAAGGTCCGGCCGGTTTCTCTGAAAGGAGTTGTCCTTTGAAGTCGTGGAGCAGAATCTTGAAGCCGAATTTTTCGAACAACTTTCTCTGCGATGTCCAGCTGTTAGTTGATGCCATAACGCCATTGAAAAATGCAACTGTCTCTTTTGCGTCTTTTTTCCCTGCCAATTCGTAGTAGATATTCACTCCGTTTACCGTCATATATGCCACAAAGAACACCTCCAAATCGTACCAGGAATTCGCTTTCAGTTCCCCGTCTTCGCTCTCTTTCTACCTGTAACCAGGAACTCTCCAAGCTTGCGACCCATCTTCTCCATGAAGGCGTTCAAGTCTCTAGATTTCCTTAAATACCACCAGAAGACCAGAATACCTATCGATGCGCCAACGTTGTTGTAGATCAAATCAAGCATGGTATCGTTTAGACTGTTTTCTTGGGCCATCCTGTAGCCCGGATAGCTTCCGAATATCTTGTCCGAAACGAATTCGAAGATCTCCCAGAAAACGCCGAACATATTCACGATCGAAAGAGCTGAGAACCAAACCTTCCACTTGACGGCACGTTTGGGCAAATTCGACCAGGCTAGAGATGATCCCAGAACGAAGGGAAAGATAGCAACTGCACCCAGGAAACCACCGTGAATGTGTAGTATATCGTCGTATATAACAAATCTGTTGTAGAATTCCAGCCACATACCGAACACACTGTGGAGATTTAGGTGTAACAGTACCAGAAACCTTATCTCTTCGAAGATTGGGACGCCGGTTATTCCTTGAAAGATCCACGTCGCATAACCTAAAAAGGCCATGATCAAATAGCCTAGCAGGTGCGGAAGGTTGAAACTCGCCAGTGATGCAAAAACCGGTATGAATAGGAGAAATGAAAAGACGATGTTGAACCATTTCAGCGCTCTGTAAACATTTAGATTGCTGGAAAACAACGATCTGTTCATTAGGCTCCTATCGGACATTGTATCCACAAAGCTGCGCAAATAGACGCTTAAAACTCCCATTATAGACCTGATCTGCCTCACCGGATCACCTCCACTGTATCTGGAGATCGCTAGCTGTATTATATATCGCGATTGTCCTTAGGACGAAACAGGCTTTTAGGCATCACCACTCTGAGAACTCAACTTGTTCGCCCGATAATAAGAAGAATATCATAAATATGTTTGGATTAGATAAGATTGATATATATTAGAAAACATGGTAATATGTTAAAGAGGAGGGGAAATAATGATAGAAATCAAGGGTAACAAATACTACGACACAAAGGAAGTGGCAGAAATCTTGGATTGTACGTCCTGGACTATTCGGAAATGGATAAACGACGGGACTTTGAAGGCCATTAAGCTAGGGAAAAGGTACTTCGTCGACGAATGGACAATCCAGAAAAAGCTGGACTGGAATGCTAAAGGTGGTGAGGAAACGGAAGAATCTTACACAAACAGAAAAAAACAATCCGGAAAACTAACCGAAATTGAAAGAAGGGCAGCTCAATTCAAGGTACTTCCCGATGGCAGATATGCAATCCTTGACGCGGAAGGCAACCGCATAGGCACACTGATTAAAGAAGAAAATGATCCGCAATTGAAAGAAGTTTAAGAGATTGGGCTTTCTTGACTTAGTGTAGATATATGGGAAACAAGAAATATGCAACCGCGAAAGGGTAAATAGATTATATGGCAAAGGATAATCTTCCTCACTCATAAAGGATTTATTCTTTTGAACGACCTGACTCTTCTCCTTGGAGATTCAAATTGAGCTATTTGTGACTACCCTTTCTTCGTAGAATGTGGTAACATTTGGTCAGGTTTGCTAAATGAATTTCGATCTGCAAAGTCACCTGTTTTGCTGGAAAATTCCTATCGTATAAATCGCAGGGGGAGTGTATATGGAAAAGTCTTTTCTGAGTCCTTCAGAAAACGCTGCGAGTTTCATTGAAACTGGGTGCAAAAAAACCAGTTATACGGCCTTAAAGGAATTTGTACTTGGTATTTTGGGCGGTGCATTCATTGCCTTTGCTGCGGAGGGATCCAATGTTGCAATTCATACAATAGGCTCTGTCGGATTGGCAAAGGCCCTCGCTGGAGTGATATTCACCACGGGTTTGATGATGGTGATTATTGCCGGTGCCGAATTGTTCACGGGAAACAGTCTGATCGTTATTTCGTGTTTGAAGAATAAGTCAAGATGGCTGGCTATGTTGAAGAACTGGTTTTTCGTATATACGGGAAACTTTGTAGGGTCTCTTCTAGTCGTATATTTTATACTGCATTCCGGTCAGCTGGGTTTTTCTGGGAATTTACTGGGTGGATTCACTATCAAGACTGCCGTCTATAAGACAGGGCTTAACTTTGAAAATGCCTTCTACATGGGTATATTATGTAACTGGCTGGTTTGTATTGCTGTGTGGATGGCTTCCACAGCCAGAGATATCGCCGGAAAGATTTTGGCCATTTTCTTTCCGATCTGGTTGTTCATAGCATCTGGTTTTGAGCACAGCGTGGCAAACATGTATTATATCCCCGCAGGGATTCTCGCCAAAGCCAATGAAGGGTTCGTTCAGGCAGCCATCTCGCTGGGCGTCAAGAGCGATCAGATCGCAAATTTGAATTGGGGAACTCTCTTCACAAAAAACCTTATTCCTGTGACTCTCGGCAACATCGTAGGTGGCGCGCTGTTCGTCGCTACGATCTACTGGTTCGTATATCTGCGAGAAGGGAAAGCAAAGGGTGATAAAAGCATCACCTAGTTCTTTAGAGAACTACAGAATGTTTAAACATAAATCAGTCACAATCTCAAATTGGGCTGCTTCATGGTACTATCTGTAGTGCCGTCTGCAATATGCGTATTTTTCTATATCTCTTCAAGGTCCATAAGTTCGGCGAGCCTCACCGTATCTTTAGATCTTATTGCCTCTTTGACTTTGTGAAGGTACTCTTCGGTTCTTTCAAGGGCTTCGGCGATATTATCTCCATTGAATCGGGCCATATCCAGTGCCATTTCTATGTTTTGCCTGCCAAGCCTTGTTGTAGAAGCAAAACCCGGACCGGCATATTTCTCATGATTCTTCCCCAGTTTCATTGCGGCTCGTGACAGATAGAAAATTCCCTGGCTTATACGTGAAAGTATCTCATCGTGTTCGGCTGGTTCTATGAACTCAGGTTTGGCTCCCAGATCGTTCACTATCTTCAAGGCGGCGCTGACGTCTGCATTTCTGGCCGTTTCGCACGGAGAGAGGAAAAATAGGCGACCTTCGAACATTCTTCTATCCCAGCCAGCCGATCCAGAACGTTCATTGCCAGCCATCGGATGGCCGTTTATGAAGCGCATTTTCCTTCTTGAAGCCACTTCATGGAAGGGCCTCATGACACTTGCCACATCCATTACAGGACCATTAAATTCCATACTTTCGAGCAGTTCCAGTTCCGCACTCATGGGAGTCGCGATCACGGTTATTTCATTGCCTGATATTAGAAGATCAAGCGGGCCAGTTTCAATTCCACTGTAAAAGAGCGTTAAAAGTACACTTTCGCAAGTATCGAAGACAGAGACCCGGTAACCCTTTTCGCAAAGTCTGAGAGCTATCGACCCACCGATCGATCCGCCACCGATTATAAGAATCTTCATGGGTTGTCCTCACCATTAAAAACAAGATCGGGCCTGAGATTACGTGCCCTGTGAAGGTATACGAAGTTCTTCGAGGTCGATTCACAATGGATGAGAACCCTTATAATTCCATTCGGTGATCCCTGAAAGTCCGCCTCATTGATACACAACAGTGCAACATTGTTATAATCAAATCTCTCCCTAAAGGCCGTGGCCGGGTTGAAGGCGGTGATGTCTCGGGTTACGGTGAAGATCACCGAGTGTATTTCCCAAATATCGTTATTGGTGAGAATCTTTTCGATCAATTCGATCGTCCTTGCAGCGATCTCTTCGCGTTCGTTCTTCTCAACTGAAGTAGCTCCTCTTATTGCTTTCATATCCCTCTTATCCCCGCGATGAAGTTTATATTCTTTCGAAGTCCAGTATCTCTAGTGCGTGCTCTTTTTCACCGCTCCGGATCGGCCTCAAGTTGGTTTCTATCTCACCGGTTTGGTTATCGTATGGATCAAACCTGTAAAATCTCTTTGGCGGTGTTAGAGGAGCCATGAAGGCCGAGTTGGCAACCATTCTGTAAGCGTCCAGATTTCCGAAGTAGAACTCCCTGTAAGCCGGTATATCCTTTCGGGCGCCTCCGAAAGAGCCATCCACTGGAACCCACCCATAAGGCTCGATCCAGAAGAAAGCCCAGTCATGAGGACTGGCTCCGACCGGGGTTGCATACCAGCCCGATTGCCACCTGGAAGGTATCCCCTTGATCCTGCACAGCGTCATAAAGAGGAGGGCTTTCAGCCCACAGTCGCCTCTCATGTTGCTGGCGGCGAATTCCGACAAGTTACCATAGAGAGCGTATTCGCTCATAAAGGAGTATCTGATGTTGTCACATATCCAGTCGTAAAAGCTTTTTGCGATGTAGTAAGGGTTCCTCTCGTTGCCTGCGATCTCGCTTGCCAGATTCTTGAGAAAGGGTGTGAAAAGTATGTGTGGGGCTTGCTCACAGAGATAGTTATGGAAACGGGCACTATCAACCGGTCGGATCGAAAAGGGGTCGATAGAGGTCGAGATTTCCGAGATTTCGTACTCGAACTCAACCGAGAAATTGACTTCCCCCACAGGCGCTTCCATGTATATAGTTCTCTGCGGAGCATCGGAAGGTGCTAGAAAGTACTTTTTCTGGCTGGTACCGAGTATCTTTACATTTGCGACCTGATCGCCAGGCCGTGCAATTGGCAGCCAACATTTTAGGTATTCGCCCTTGTCTCCTACCGGAACCCTGGCATTGATGGAAGAACGGGCTCTTATTCTGAAGGTGGCCGGTACTCTCTCGGATATCAGACGGTCTATCTGAGTCTGCAGCAGTTCCTTTTTTTTGTCACGATCGGTGTCTTTCTCTTTCAAGCGTTTTTCATACTCATTTCTGGCAAAGAGCATATTTTTATCGAACCTCTTTTCGTAGAACTCCTCGCCGTCGATAACCATGAAATCGAGATAGCCACCTTTCTTCAATTCATCGAACTCCCCGCGAGTGAAGTCTGACAGTTCCGAATCAAGTATCTCGAAAGCTCTATCAACGGTGAAAATGTAATTATCACGTATCCGTCTCAACCTCTCTCTTTCCCAGAGCAGTCTTTCGCGGAGCATTGAAGGAAGGCTTAAGGAGAGTTGAAAGTCTATCTCGCGTGTTGCCTTTTCAAAAGCGCCTTCACTCTCATACGACACTATCTTCTCTGGCAAAGGAACAGATAGAAACTCCATGTGAACCTCCCGATCATACGAAATTTAAGTTTACAACCAATTAAATTGCAGCGAGCTCCTCTCTCTATCTAGAGAAGAGTCTCGACTGGACGCCGGCCACCAGCTCGGCGTTGAATCTGGAAATTAGATGAAGAACATCTTCCCTGTCCTGATCGCTCTCCATAAAGTCGTATTTATCGCCGTCTATAATCAGTTTTCTGCAGAATTCGGCACCTTTAATCCATTCGTCGTACAGTCTGTTAAGCCTTTCTATGTACTCTTCTTTTATATCACTTTCGAAGCCTCTGCCGCGTTTCTTGATCCTCTTCATAAGCACAGAAGTTGAGCACTTGATGTAAACTAGTCCTGTAGGAGTGCTGAGGTGGTCTGAGAGCGTCTTGAAAGTATCCAGGTACAGTTTCCAGTCTCGGTTGTCTATATAGCCCATCAAGTGAAGGTTTCTTGCAAATATCTCCACATCTTCGTATATGGTTCTATCCTGAAGGACAACAGCTCCTTCTGTATTAACCCTCTTGAGAAAGTCGAAACGTTTTATAAGAAAGAATAGCTGGGAATGGAAGGCCCAGCGACCCATATCGGAATAGAAGTCTTTCAGAAAAGGGTTTTCATCCACCGCTTCGTACACTCCCCTGAAACCGAGTCTCTCTTCTAGAAGAGCCGTTAGCGAAGACTTTCCAGCACCGATGTTTCCGCAAATTCCCAGTATCATAAGCTCGCCTCGATTCTTTCGAAAATTTCATATAAGTCTTTCTGATTCCTCACGAAATCCATAGAGGAGGTATCTATCCTCAACACCGGAAAGTTTCTTTCAGAACACATGTGTTTCTCATAGGCCTCGCTGAGCATAGAGATATAGTTCCGGTCCATACTCCTCTCGAAGGGTCTGTCCCTTAGAGCTATACGGTTCATTAGAACGTTGACATCTGCATAGAGATAGACCACCAGATCCGGAGTCGGTACCTGATCCTGTAAAACTTTGAAGATCTTTTCGTACAACTCTAGCTGATCGCCTTTTAAAGTAAGCGAAGCGAAGAGGTGATCCTTATAAAAAGTATAGTCCGAAACTACTCCCTGCCCCTGGGCAGCCGTCTTTTTCACTGCGGATTGTTGATCAAATCTACTGACAAGAAAAAAGAGCTGTGTCTGGAAGGCCCATCTGTCCATGTCTTCGTAGAAGCTAGGCAAGAAAGGATTCTCCTCTACTACCTCCAGGACAGTCGGTATCGAGTATTTCAAAGAGAGGTTTCTGACAAGAGTCGTCTTTCCAACACCGATTACACCTTCAACGGCGATGTACTTCCCGCTAATGATTGAAAACATATTATGATTACACGCACAACACTTCCGGAAAGTCTCCGGGAAGCAAATGGCGCTTCTCCTTTCATAGTTGTATTGAAGACTCAGACCGGATTCAGATGTTGTAACCCATTAAATCAAGTTCAGGCGTTCTCCTCTCCTGAAGCTTCGGCCCTTTCTTTCCAGCCATCAAATAGCGGCTTTAAAACGTCTATGACCGGATCTAGGTAGTTGGAGACCGATTCGTGGTAACCGGGAATACAGAGTATCAAAGATTCCCTGATAGTTCCAGCCGCAACTCTATAGAGGCAGAGCGAAGAATCGGCCACTATCGCGTGTCGCATCATAGCCGTCTCAATGCCGGTCGCCCTCTTATCTACCAGAGAGAGAACGGCCTCGGGACCAATATCCTCTTTATAAAGGCCGGTCCCTCCGAGTATAATTACCATGTCGTTTGACCTGGAAGCGGCATAAATACATTCTTTTAGATCGCTCATTACTGGTTGGACATCGAAATAACCGGCAAAATGGTAACCGTGTTCTTTGAGCATCCTTTCACAGATTTCTATCGATTTGGATGTTTCGTCAAAAAAACCTGATTCGAGGATCCTTATGATCTTACACCTGTACATCTCTACCTCCAGATATCATTTGTAAAGCACATAAGCCGAAGCGGCCCTAAGAATGACTTCACCCTTTATTTCTCCCAGTGACTCTTTCGATACTCTCGCTTCATCCATAGCCAGGTTCCAAGAACCATTGGGAAGTGTTATCTTTGCATCTTCAATGTTTCCATTGAATATGACCAGTATCTCCTTCCATGTATCGCCAGTCGCTTCACCGTTAAGAATAAAAGCAACGATATTCCTCGGCGTGTCTAGAAAGACAAGGTTCTCTTTTATCTCCTGAGCAGTGGCCATTCTAAAGGCCGGATGAGACTTCCGAAGTTCAATCATTCCTTTGTAGTAGTTGAAGAGGTCTATAAATTGCGCCTTCCTTGAATAGTCCATCTTGTTGAGTTCAACACCTGCGTTATAGCTGTTGTCGTTGCCGTTCTTGGTCCTGGCAAAATCAACTCCGCCGTGGAGGAAGGGAATACCCTGCGAGAGCAAAACAATCGCATTCGAGAGTTTCTGTGCGTTAAGTAGCAGTTCTTGTGATGCATCAGGCATCGCTGCACTATTTTTATCCCATAGAGTCTGATTATCGTGTGCAGAAACATAGTTAATTGTTTCTGCCGGATCATCGGTGAAGTCACGTATATCGTAGCTATACTCTATGCTGCCGCTTATACCACGCATGATTCTACGCTCCTTGGCTCTGCTTCCGAGCGAAAAACCCTTTACCTTTGGATCGAAAACGCTTCCGCGGATCGCATCTCTCAGGTTGTCATTGAAGACGGCGACCTGTGTTCCCTTTTGATCGCCCTTGGAAAAGGTCACGTTGGCTCCCCAGCCACCCCAGGGTTCACCATAAAGCAGTAGAGTGGGCTCCAGTTCATGAAGCTCTCTATCTATGGCTAGCACGGTTTCCCTATCGAAAAGGCCCAGCAAGTCGAATCTGAAACCGTCGATGTGGTAATCGTTTACCCACATCTTGAGAGAGTCTATAATGTGCTTCCTCATCATAGGCCTCTCTGTAGCTATTTCATTTCCAACACCGCTACCATTAGTATAAGCCCCCGTCCTGTCGGTCCTGTAATAATAATAAGGAACGGTCTGATCGAAAGGCGAACCTTCACCGGTTGAAGCGGTATGGTTATAAACAGTATCGAGGATAACGCGAATACCACTGTCATGAAGAGCCTTTATCATCATTTTGGCCTCTATTATCCTGCTGAGTGGATTGGAGGGGTCCGTACTGTAGTGACCTTCAGGAACCATGTATAGATATGGGTCATACCCCCAGCCGTACTGTCCATCGATGCCCTCGTCAATGTAATGAATATCGTTAAAGGGGAGGATATGAACATGAGTTACACCTAGCTCGATCAAATGATCCAGGCCTGCCTTCACCCCTTCGGGACCGGTTCTATCCCTTTCTGTAAGACCGAGATATTTGCCCCGATTGACTACGTTTGTCTTTGTATCGGCCGTTATATCGCTTATATGAATCTCATAGATTATGGCATCCTCAAACTTTTCCATCGACGGTCTGACATCCATCTCCCATTCATCGAAAACCGTTCTTGCCGGATCGATCACAACTGACCTCAAGCTGTTACGCGTTACGGCTTTCGAATATATATCCACAGTTTCACGAAACTTACCGTAAGAAAAGAGCGAGTATCTGTATGACTTGAGGTGAAGATCACCTTCAACTGTAGCTTCCCAGACGCCCTGCGAAGTTTTTGCCATAGATATCTGTTTGCATTTTTGAGAGTCATAATCATCATACAACAACAAGGTGGCCGAAGATGAGACCGGTGACCAGACTCTGAAAGTCGTGAAATCTCTTTCATATATAGCTCCGAGCTGTCCTTCGTAGTAGAAAGAAGGATCGTCCAGCGCACTTCTCACAATCACTTCATCTGGTAGAAAGCCTTCAATCACCAATTCTATTGGATCGCTGATTTCTTCCGGTTCTATGGTCCCGGCCAATGTTACCTTCACGTAATTTGTAAATGAGATATCTGTTGGATCTGCCTTCTCGATTGATTTTACCGGCCGTTGTTCGTTTTTGATCAGCACCTTCGCTTCGGCCACCTTAGTATCGACTGGAGCCGACAGAGAAACGTATATCTCGTTCAGGCTGTCGAGGAAAGCTGCCTTTATTCTTGGCCTGAGGTCTATGGAAGCTGGATCGGTTACATGGTCATACTCACCTTCTATTAACCAGATTTCGGCCACTCCTGATTCGGGAATATCCACAAATCTATCTGCATTTACATCTTTGGCCTGCCAGTCATTCAATCTGACTATGTAGCCGAGCCTGGTATGTTTATTGGAAAACTTGACAGTCGAGACGACTCCAAATTCGTCGCTCCTGTCGAAAATATAGGATTTGCCGTCCATGCTGGTAGGCATATTTGGCCAGACCCATAGATTCCATCCATCGTAGTTGCCGCTGTATCTGTGGTAATGTATTATGAGCACTGTTTCTGCACCGTAATCGGCTGCCGTTTTTCCCATGCTTTCTCCTGTAAAAGCCATTATTGTAGTACCAAGAAGAATCGCCAAAATGAACAACACTCTTCTCATTATAATGCCTCCCTCAATTAAGTGGGGTTACAACATAGCCATTTATCTTTCTGCTGTATTCATATTCGTATAGAAGTCTGGCTCCGTTGAGGTTTTTCAAACTCAGGAAACCGCCGTTCGGGTCGAGATAGGTAACCCATATTGTGTTGTAGTTGAAGGAAGGGATCTGTGCTCTGTCTATTGTCACCAGCACCACATAGTTCTCGCCCACTTTGAGTTCTCTCTGGTCGCTTATTGTAAAGGAATCTTCATCTTTCATAATATCTGTGTTTGAGACTATCGATACTACCGTTCCAGCCAGACTGCCAGCTTCTCTTGTTACCAGTGTTATTAGCCCGAATAAACCGTTGTCGAAGATGCGCACGTCGATCAACTCCACCCAGCTTGACATATGTTCCGATGTGGTTATAGTTTGCTTATCCGGCACACTGGATGCTGTTGTTCTGATGAGGGTTTCTCTGTTCTCTTCCCAGATTCCCAATCCCTTGTCTTTGGCATGCTGCTGGGCTTCGTAAAAATTAATATAACCCTGTCCGTTGAAGTTTCCTAGACCGTTGGACAGGATCAGCGACTGAAGAAGCACGGTTTTCTCTCCATCCTTAATCCACAGGTAAGCCGGCCCGTCGAGGTTGAATTTCTTACTACTTTCGACAATAGCCTTAAGACCAACGATATTGCGCATAATTCTGATTATGGAGAGGTTTATCCCGTCATAAGGGTTCAACTTCGGGAAATCGACACCCAGCAGTGTAATGGTATAGGGAGAGTCTCCATCGAGTATCAATAATGAGGAACCGTTATTAGAACCGACAATTAGAACTTCTCGGCCGTTCGGAGTGGCATCTGGCGCAACGTACTCCAGCTCTCCTAAAAGGGAAGAAACTACACCCGAGTTACCGAGAATCAAATCCGGCAGCAAGAGAAGAATTACCAGGACCAAACCAAGAGGATTGAAAATTATACTTCTCAAAAAAGAATACACCCCCCACAAGGTTTCGGCTCAACTGAGGAAAGTATAACATCCGTGATACTCTACTGGGAGAAAAAAACAAACTGCTTTTAGCTACTTTGAGCTCTCCCCATCGTCTGTTCCATGGTCCTTGTAAGACTTGAAAACCTGCGAACGTATCAGTTTCATAAAAACATAAAGAGCCACCGGTACAAGCCAACCTAGATAATTGGCCAAAATGTCCAGCAGATCCACCGATCGACCTGGAGAGAACTTCTGGAGCATTTCAAGAACAATTGGACCGGTTACAAGAAAGAAGGAAGCTACCAGAAGATTCATTCTGTGTGTTCTGAGAAAATGGATCAACGATAACCATAGGCCCCCGGCGAAGAAACCCGAAAAGTGCATTAATTTATCGTTGCTAACCATGAGGCTCGATCTTGCAGGCGCGAGATAAAAGTATATTATTACTATCAGATACAGTGTAGTCGTAAATGGTACTATCAATTTCCTCATCATGGAATTATATACCTCACAACGATGAGTTGAAAAGCTGATACATCTTTAATATAATGAAGTGTAATGTAATTGGAGAGGAGGACAATACATGTCCAAGGTTTGCGAGATCTGTGGGAAAAGCCCCACTACAGGAAACATGGTTTCCCACTCGAACAAGAAGGGCAAGAGATGGTGGAAGCCCAATGTACACAATGTAAGGGCTATGGTTAATGGTGAAGTAAAAAGAGTGAAGATTTGCAGCAAGTGTCTTAAGGCAGGAAAGATACAGAGAGCAGTCTAATGCAGAGCGCGCTATGCGCGCTTTTCTTTTAGAATATGGGAAGGCGTTATGAATAGCAGGAAAACCTTCGCCGCAATAGATTTGGAAGCTTATAGATACAACTTACGATATCTGACCTCGAAAGCTTGTCCGGCAAAGGTCATGGCGGTGGTAAAGGCCGATGGTTACGGCCATGGTGCTGTACAACTGGCTAGAGTCGCCCAGGAGGAAGGAGTTGAATATCTAGCCGTTGCCTTTCTTGAGGAAGGTCTCAGGCTTAGGGAGGCTGGAATAAAGATTCCTATACTTGTGTTAAATTACGTTGAACCCAGCTCTTTTGAAGCGGCTTTTGAGAATAATCTTACACTTACTATCGTATCTCACGAGCAACTGAAAGCTATCGAAGCATCCATGAAATCTGGAACTGCCATGAATTCAGCCTTTCACATCGTCGTCGATACCGGGATGAGAAGGCTCGGTCTTGAGTGGAGAGAGTCGTTGAATCTGTTGAAAGCGTCCATTGACATAGGACTGAATGTCGAAGGAGCCTATACGCATTTCGCCACAGCCGACGAGAAGGGAAGTGGCTTCGTTGCCGAACAGCTGAAGGCTTTTCTGTCGTTTCTCAATCAAGCCGAGAGGATAACGAAAAAGACTCTTTTAAAACATATTTCCAACAGTGCCGGTATCATGTACATCGACAACAGCTATTTCGATTACGTCAGAGCCGGTATCGCCAGTTACGGTCTCCAGCCTTCTTCACAGCGCGACGAAAACCTTAGGCCAGTGCTTCAGTGGAAGACATGTATTTCTTTTGTGAAGAAGATCTATCCAGGCTACGGTGTTGGCTACGGCCAGACTTTTGTCGCAGATCGTGAAATGACGGTCGCCACCATTCCTGTCGGCTACGCCGACGGCTACAACAGGCATCTTTCCAACAGAGGGTTTGTAATTATCTCTGGAAGGAGATGTCCTGTACTTGGTAGAGTTTGCATGGACCAGTTTGTGGTAGATGTCACGCATCTGGACCACTCGCCAAAAGTGGGAGACGAGGTTGTATTAATTGGAAGTCAGGGAAATGAGAGTATATCGGCAGAGGAAATGGCTGAGTGGAATGGTACCATTAATTATGAGGTAACCTGTGCTATTTCGTCCAGAGTGCCCAGACTCTACATGAAAGGAGAAAATATATGAAACTCCGCGATATTATCGGAAACGACATACTCAATCAGATAAACCCCGAACACGACAAAGCCAACAAGGACGGCTACCCTTTCGTCTCGGATCTGAGACCGGGCAGTACTCTCTTGTCAGTTTTCAAAGTGTACTCCAAGAGAATTCAGGAAGCCCGCGACGGGAAAAAATTCCTGCTTCTCACTCTATCCGACAAAACCGGTGCTATAAGGGCTATAGACTGGTTCAACGCTGAAGCGAACGACGCTAGACTCGATCAGGGTACGGCAGTAAGGGTGTCGGGCAAGTTGGTACTTTATGAAGACAGAATCCAACTCAACATCGATCCCGACGGTATACAGATACTCGAAGCTGGACAGTACGACCCCGAGAGGTTTTTGGCTATAACATCCAAAGATATTTCTAAAATGTACGACGAGCTACTTGGAACAATAAATGGAATCGTCAACGAGAACATAAAGACACTGCTGCTCGAGATTTTCCAAAATGACAGGAAGTTCGTAGAGAAGTTCATAGTTTCTCCTGCGGCGGCAAAGGTTCACCACGCATATAAAGGGGGGCTTCTTGAACATACTATGTCTGTCGTTGAGCTCTGCCAGTTTTTCGCGCGCAAGTACAGCGATTCACTGAACGGTGAACTCCTCATCGCGGGTGCGTTGTTGCACGACATAGGCAAGGTTTATGAATACGCGATTACGCAGACGGGAATAGATAGAACCAACGAGGGTGAACTGGTAGGACATATCGCCATGGGTATCGAGATAATCAATAAGGTTATTTCCAAGTTAACGGGCTTCCCAAGGTATCTTCAAACCGAGATCAAGCATTTGTTGCTTTCGCACCACGGGGAAATGGAGTGGGGTTCACCAGTTGTTCCCAAGACCACAGAAGCGATAGTACTTCACATGGCCGACGATCTCGATTCAAAAGTTGCGCAGTTCAGGGAGATAGAGGATCGCGAATTCAACGGAGCTTCGGCTTCTTGGAGTAATTACGACCGCTTCCTAAATAGAAGGGTCTTCATGAGAAATAGGAAATCCAGCGATTGAAATTCTGAAATGGAGTGATATCTTGCCAGACAAATTAGTTATCGTAGAATCCCCGGCAAAAGCGAAAACCATCGAGAGGTATCTGGGGAAAGGCTACGAAGTTACGGCTTCGAAGGGTCACATAAGAGATCTTCCTGAATCCACTCTCGGTATAGACACAGAGACCTTCGAGCCGACTTACGAAATTCTCAAGGGGAAGGAAAAGATCGTCGCAGAACTCACTATGAAGGCGAAGGGCAAGAAAGTTCTTCTCGCGTCGGACCTGGACCGCGAAGGTGAGGCGATAGCCTGGCACATTGCACAGCTTCTGGGACTGTCAAGCAAGGATACAAACAGGATCGTCTTCAACGAAATAACAGAATCTGCCATAAAAGAGGCAGTTGAAAAGCCCAGGACGATAGACATGTCCAAAGTCGAAGCACAGGTTGCCCGCCGCATTCTCGATAGAATAGTCGGGTACAAACTCAGCCCTCTTCTGTGGAGAACGATGACCAAAGGATTGAGCGCGGGAAGAGTGCAATCGGTAGCTTTGAAGTTCATGGTAGAACTTGAGAAGAAGATCATGGTCTTCGTGCCCCACGATTTCTTTAAGATCTTCATGCTTGTGGGCAATGATAGGTTCACACTAACCGAACTTCAAGGTAAAAAATTCGGAAACAGGTCGATCACTACGCAAGAGGAACTGGACACAGTCTTGAAAGGACTTAAAGCCTCTCTATTCTTCGTAAAAGAAGTTAAGAAAAGACTTTCAAAGAGGGCTTCCCCCATGCCATTTATAACTTCTACCCTTCAGCAGAGTGCCATAAGCGAACTCGGCTGGAGCGCCAGCCGGACGATGAAGGTTGCCCAGCAGCTGTACGAAGGGATTGAAACGGAGAAGGGGCAGATAGCCTTCATAACTTACATGAGAACCGACTCGACCAGGATTTCTTCACAGGCGAGAGAGAAGGCCGTCGAGATAATCAAGAACAATTTTGGTGAAAGATACATCGGGCCTATAAAAGCATCTAAGGGCGGAAAAAAGATACAAGATGCCCACGAAGCGATTAGACCGACTTATCCTGAGATCGACATGGAGGCTGCAAAGAAACTGATTTCGGGAGATTTTCTCAAACTTTATGCCTTGATATGGAATAGATTTCTGGCTTCGCAGATGGCCGGCGCTGAGTATGAAGTGACTGAAGTGACCGTAATTGATAAAAGTGATCGTTTCGCATTTACCCTCGTTGGCGAAAAAAGAGTCTTCGACGGTTTTGAAAGGGTTTTAACCAGATCCAGCAAGGATGAACTCAATCATGAGTACGGTCAAGGACAGGAGATCAAGCCTGATGACTTCATCTGGGAAAAGGAAACTACCAAGCCTCCCTCAAGATTCACCGAGGCTTCACTGGTCAAGGAACTGGAGAAAAGAGGGATCGGCAGGCCTTCAACTTACGCCACGATCATTTCGACTCTACTCGACAGAAAGTATGTACTCCGTCAGTCAAAGGAGTTACGGCCGACGCTTCTGGGAGCCATAGTCAATGAATTTCTCACCGATCACTTTCCCGATGTGGTCGATACAAATTTCACTGCGAATATGGAAAATGAACTGGACGAGGTTGAAGGCGGGTCGAAAAAGTGGAAAGAAGTAATAGAGAGCTTCTATGACGAATTCAAGACCGATCTAGACCAGATAGACAGAAAGATAAAGAATGGAGAGTTTAAGATCGAGTTCCCAACAGATAGAGAATGTGAATGCGGTAGCCATTTCAAAGTGGTGTTCGGAAGATACGGCGGTTATCTGAAATGTCCGGAATGCGACAAGAATGAGTCGATCGATATGACGATCTTTTCAGGTGTCATAGATGGTAAGGTTATCCTGAAAGATATTCTGCAAGAGCAAAAAAAAGAAAGGGAGATAGATGAGAAATGTCCCCAGTGCGGTTCTCCGCTCCTGCTTAGGAAGGGTAGGTTTGGCGAATTCATCGCCTGCTCGGCTTATCCCAAATGCAAATACACCAGGAATATGGAGATTCCGGCTCCATGTCCTAAATGTGGAGGGACGATCGGGAAACTGCGTAGCAAAAAAGGAAAGAATTACTTCAAGTGCTCTTCGTGCGGAGAACTTTACTGGAGCGAGCCGACCAACATGAAGTGTGTAGCATGCGACTCTACGCTCTTCATAAAAGTTAAACGTGGCGGAAAGAAGGTTTATTACTGTGAAAAGTGTAAAAAGGAGTACCCTATAGAGGAGTAGTCGAACATGGAGAGAGAAAGGATAGCTGTGGTTTACGGGGGTCTTTCTCACGAACGAGAGATTTCGATAAAGAGCGGTTATAACGTAATCGCTTCTCTCGAAAAGAGAGGCAGCGAAGTCGTTCCTTTAGACCTTAAAAGATCGAACATCGAAAAACTGCTGAATATTGACGCTGATCTTTTCTTTCTGGCACTCCACGGAAAGTTCGGAGAGGACGGAACGGTACAGGGTCTGCTGGAACTGGCCGGATTTACTTACACCGGTTCAGACTCCGAAGCAAGTGCCATCTGTTTCGACAAGGAGATGACCTATAGATTGATGCAGGGAATAGTGTATCTTCCCGAGTGGAAAAAGATAACCACTCTAGAGGATATCGCAGGCTGGGAAATCTTTCCCTGTGTTCTTAAGCCAACGCGCGAAGGTTCAAGCATTGGTGTGATGATTTGTGACGACTTGCAAGCACTCATGGGGGAAGCTTCCCGCTTGATTGAGGAGTACGACGCGATTCTCATTGAAGAGTATATAGCAGGCCGGGAAGTGACGGTCTCGATAATCGACTTTGAGACAGGACCTGTGGTTCTTCCAATACTTGAGATAAGGCCGAAGAAGAGATTCTACGACTATGAAGCCAAATACACGGCGGGGATGACCGATTTTATAGTTCCTGCTCCTCTGGATATCACAATCGAATCACAGATAAAAAGCGATGCCTTGAATATATACCGTTCTCTGGGCTGTAGGGATATGGCCCGGATAGATGGAATCGTGAAAGGGGACAGGTTCTACTTTTTAGAGGTGAACACTATACCCGGGCTCACCGATCTGAGCGATCTTCCGATGTCGGCCAGGGCCATGGGCCTCTCTTTCGATAAGACTATAGGTGCGATCGTTGAGGCGGCTGGCCGTAGGAACCGGAGGTGATAGAGATGATTGAAATGCATGGAACGACTATACTGGTACTTAGAAAGAACGGTAAAACTGTAATGGCAGGTGATGGACAGATCACTCTGGGTGAAACCATCATGAAAGGTACAGCCCGTAAGGTTCGTAAGTTGGGAGATGGAAGAGTTCTCGCAGGCTTTGCCGGTTCTGTCGCCGATGCTATGACACTCTTCGAGAAATTTGAAGAGAAGTTCAAGGAGAGCAACTCAAGCCTGAGGAGAGCGGCGGTAAATCTAGCCAAAGAATGGCGGACCAACAAGATCCTTAGAAACCTGCAGGCGCTTCTCCTTGTTGCAGATAACGAAACGATTCTTCTGGTTTCGGGTAACGGCGAAGTCATCGAGCCCGACGAAGAGATTCTGGCGATAGGTTCGGGCGGCTCTTACGCACTCTCCGCCGCCCGCGCTCTTATGCGAAATACTAACCTCGATGCAGAGATGATAGCCGTTCAGGCAATGACTATCGCAAGTGAGATATGCATATACACCAACTCTAATTTCACAGTAGAAACTCTCGGAGGTGATGGTAAGTGACAAGAGAGGAACTCGACCTCCTTACACCGAGAAGGATAGTTGAAGAACTGGATAAATACATAATAGGACAGCAAGTGGCCAAGAGGGCTGTGGCAGTGGCCATGCGCAACAGAATACGTCGTCAGCGATTGCCCGAGGAGATGAAGAAAGACGTCATACCCAAAAACATACTGATGATGGGGCCTACCGGTGTTGGAAAGACTGAAATAGCAAGAAGACTGGCAGAGCTAACGGGATCACCCTTCGTTAAGGTCGAAGCCACTAGATTCACCGAGGTTGGATACGTAGGTAAAAACGTTGAATCGATAATACGCGAACTGGTCGATGTCGGTATAAATATGGTGAAGCAGGAGAAGATACAGGAAGTCGAAGGGAAAGCCTCCTTCCAGGTAGAAGAGAGAATACTGGAATCACTGGTGCTTGGAGGTCAGTCTAAAGCCAACGGCCCGAAGAACATCTTCGAGCTTTTCCAAGGTACGCAGCAGAGCAGACCCAGTCAGGAAGAGATCGAAAGAATAAGAAACAGGAGAGAGGAGTACAGAGAGCGCCTTCGTTCCGGCGATCTGGAAGACTTAGATATTGAGATCGAATTGGAGGACCACAGCCAGCCAATGATAATGATACCCGGAATGGAGGATATGGGTATAGATATGTCAGGCGTCCTGGGGGGCATGGTTCCAAAGAAAGTGAAGAGGAAGAAAATGAGGATAGGCGACGCTAGAAGAGCCTTGCTCCCGGTTGAATCGGAAAAGCTGCTGGACATGGATAAAGTTGTGTCCGAAGCGATTGAGAGAGTTCAAAATCGCGGTATAGTCTTCATAGATGAGATAGATAAGATCTCTTTCAGAAGCGGCAGCCATGGTCCAGATGTGTCCAGAGAGGGTGTACAGAGAGATCTTCTTCCGATAATCGAAGGAACGACCGTTACGACCAAATACGGTCAGGTCAGGACGGATTACATTCTCTTCATTGCTGCCGGTGCCTTCCACATGGCTAAACCCTCGGATCTAATACCCGAGTTTCAGGGAAGGTTTCCCATAAGGGTAGAATTGAGTCCTCTGACCGAGGAGGATTTTTTGAGGATACTCACCGAACCCAAGAACGCTATAACCAGACAGTACGCAGCACTGCTCGATACCGAAGGTGTGAAGATCACTTTCAGCGAGGACGGCTTGAAAGAGCTGGCTAGAGTTTCGCACAACCTTAACGAGAGGATAGAAAACATAGGTGCGAGAAGGCTATACACGGTCGTCGAGAAGGTCCTCGAAGAGGTTTCCTTCCAGGCACCCGAGATTGCGGTCGATATAGTCATCGACAGGAATTATGTAGATTCCAAAATCGGCAGTATAGCGGCCGATGAAGACCTCAGCGCATTTATACTCTGATCGAAAATGGACAGGATAGAGTACGCGGCCATCGCCCTTTCGGGAGATCTTTCAGTAGAGCAGATGCGAATTTTGTGCGAGGAGGGTTATTCATCGACTTCGCTAATGATTTCGGAGGCGCCGCTAAACCCGTTGGCTTTGAAACGTATAAGGAGAACCTTTGCGGAGATTGTGAAGGTTCTTTCTTCTCATAAGGCTTTTCTTATCTATAAAGACGAAGAGTACCCAGAAAGCCTTAGAAATCTGTATGACCCACCACCGGTTATCTTCTACCATGGAGACAAAGAAATGCTTAAAAACGAATCAACATTGGCGGTTGTGGGCTCAAGAAAAGCCGATGGCTATGGTTTGAGAGTCGCCAGAGACTTTTCCAGATCGCTCTCTGATTCTGGAGTAGCCATCGTAAGCGGTCTGGCTGTTGGAATAGATGCCCAGGCACACGAAGGTGCCCTGGAAGCTGGCGGTGTTACGATAGGAGTACAGGGTACCGGGATAGATATCGTCTATCCAGCATCTAATAGAACTTTGATAGATAAGGTGCGCGCCTGTGGCTGTATCGTATCGGAGTTCCTGCCAGGAACTCCCCCGCTTAAACAGAATTTCCCCAGACGGAACAGAATTATCGCCGGTCTTTCAAAGGCCGTTTTCGTAGTCCAGGCCGGATTGAGGAGTGGCTCGCTGATAACTGCCCGCCTAGCCCTGGAAAACGGGAGAGATGTCTTCGCGTTGCCGGGAGATATCTACAGAGAGAATTCGAAGGGTACCAACTGGCTTCTCAAGAACGGAGCGAAGTTGATCACTGAATACGAAGATATACTCGAGGAGTTTCCCTGGCTCACGAGAGAAGGACGAAGAGAAAGCGAAAAGCGAAAGATCGACTCGCCCGTTTACGAATGTCTGGGGAACGGTCCGATGACTTTCGGAGAGATCCTTCTGGCAAGCGGCAAGTCGAGCAACGAGCTGATGGTTGAGCTAACTCAACTACAGCTTGAAGGGCTTGTTTACGAAGAAAACGGGCGCTGGAACAGAAGCTAAAAACCTCTGAATGGTCGGTTGATGTGGTGGTATAATCGTTTCGAAAAGCACTTAAACAAAAGGATTGGAGGGAGAGTTAATGCCATACGTTAACACAAAGGATATTCTTGACAAGGCGAACAAAGGTTACTACGCCGTACCGGCGTTGAACATCAACAATCTTGAATTCCTTCAGGCCATCATAGAGGCTGGAGTAGAAGAGAACTCCCCGGTAATAATAGAGACGTCCGAAGGGGCAATTAAGTACGCAGGCGATGGCGATGTACAGCGTGGAGCAAGCCTTTTCGTTTCAATGGTGAGGGCCTTCGCAGACAATACAGATATCCCGGTTTCTCTACACGTAGACCACGGTAAGAGCTTCAAAATACTTATGGCAGCCATCAAGGCTGGTTACTCTTCGATAATGATAGATGCTTCTGAATATCCGTTCGAGAAAAATATAGAAGAAACGAAAAAAATGGTCGAGATAGCTCACAGTGTAGGAGTATCCGTAGAAGCTGAACTCGGAAGACTAGTGGGAATAGAGGACAATGTGATGGTCCAATCGCACGAAGCGGCTCTAGTTGACCCGAACGAGGCAAAACAGTTCGTTGAGGAAACTGGAGTGGATTTCCTCGCCCCTGCGATAGGTACTAGCCATGGAGCCTTCAAGTTTAAGGGAGAAGCGAAACTGGATTTCAATAGACTTAAAAAAGTCAAAGAACTCACCGGGCTTCCGCTGGTTCTTCATGGTGCCTCTAGTGTTCCTGAAGAGGTCAAGAAGCTCGCTGAAAAGTACGGAGCCGATTTCAGGGGAGCCAAAGGCGTGCCTTCGGACATCCTTACTGAGTCGGTCAAGTACGGTATAAACAAAGTCAATACAGATACCGATCTCAGAATGGCCTTCATAGCCTCCTTGAGGGAGTACCTGGCCAACAATCCTGGAGAGTTCGATCCGAGAAAATACTTCAAGACACCAAAGGAGCTAGTTAAGAACATAATCAGAGAAAGACTTAGACTTCTTGGTTGTTCAAACAAAGCATAGATGGAGGTGTCTGGATGAAGATTCTTGTTATCAACTGCGGTTCTTCTTCTATCAAGTACCAGTTGCTTGATGCCGACAGTGAGAGTGTTCTTGCAAAGGGTTTACTAGAGAGAATAGGAATTTCCGGCTCGAAGCTCACACATAAAAGAGGCGAAGAGAAGTTTGAATTCACTAAAGATATCGCCGATCATACCGAAGGGTTGGCGTTGATTATCGATGCTCTTCAGGATGAAAAGACAGGCGTTGTTAAAAATATCAACGAAATCGAGGCCGTAGGCCACAGAGTCGTTCATGGAGGAGAAAGGTTTGCTTCTTCGGTTCTTCTCGACGATGAAGTTATACGAGAGGTAGAGGCCAATAACTTTCTGGCTCCTCTCCACAATCCGGCTAACATCGAAGGAATAATAGCCGCCAAGAAGATTCTACCTTCGGTTCCGCATGTAGGTGTCTTCGATACGGCCTTCCACCAGTCGATGACGGAAACAGCTTACTTGTACGCTATTCCCTACTCGCTTTATAGAAAATACAAAATTCGCAGATACGGCTTCCATGGAACCAGCCACAGGTATGTTGCCAACCGGGTGGCGAATATACTCGGAAAACCAATAAAAGAATTGAAGATAATCACAGCTCACATAGGTAATGGCGCATCGGTCGCAGCCGTTAAGTATGGAAGATCGGTTGATACATCTATGGGTTTTACACCTCTTGAGGGTCTTGTTATGGGGACGCGCTCGGGCGATGTCGATCCGGCCATCGTTCCTTTTTTGCAAGAACAGGAGGGCTTTACGGCCGGAGAGGTTAACAATCTTCTAAACAAAGAGAGCGGCATGTTCGGTCTTACTGATCATCAGTTCGTAGATATGAGGGATATCGAAGAGAGAGCGGCAAAAAAAGATCCCCTTTGTATGCGTGCACACAATATCTATGAGTACAGATTGGCAAAATACATAGGTGCATACGCCGCTGCGATGAACGGCGTCGATGCTATAGCCTTCACCGCCGGAGTCGGAGAAAACAGCCCCTTCCTTAGAGAAAATGTGGTGAATAAATATCTCAACTACTTAGGTATAGAACTCGACAGAGAGAAGAATAACTGCAAAGGATGTGAAATCATTATCTCCACGCCTCAATCTAAGGTCAAGGTACTGGTGGTACCTACCAACG
Organism: Mesotoga infera; assembly: GCF_900157305.1. Taxonomy (NCBI): domain Bacteria; kingdom Thermotogati; phylum Thermotogota; class Thermotogae; order Kosmotogales; family Kosmotogaceae; genus Mesotoga; species Mesotoga infera. The sequence continues at coordinate 2,313,392 of NZ_LS974202.1, read as the reverse complement.
AAGAACTGGTCATAGCAAGAGACACTAGCGAGATAGTGAAAAAAGGTCTGAAAGAGCTGAAGCTCTGGGAAGACTGAGGAAAGGTGCTGAAGGGAAATTAGAGAGAGGATTTTCGAGGGAGATCTCAGACTCGTCGAAAGCGGCCGAGAGCCTGATCAATTTTATATAGTCTCTTCTGGCGGCCTTTTGCTTAGAAGTGAAGGAGTAAACGACAGGATATACATGGCCGGTGAACTCGCCGATCCTATAACTATATCAGGTTGTAGCCACAGTGGAGACCTCTTCACAATAGGTTATTCATCAGTATTAGTCGGAAACAAGGAAGAACTGGGTGAATATCTGGTAGCCAAACCTGAAAGATTGAAAAGAGTCTTCGACAGTGTTCGCCAAGAAATATTTTCGTGTGAAAGTTGTAGTGATATGGATTTCGAAGATTTCATGAAAGGGCTCATAGAGGCTAAACAAAGATGGCTCGACGAGTTTCCTCCGCTTCTCTTCGGCGAAAAGTCGCTTTATCGTAAAGGAGTAAAGCTCATAGAGAGGGGTGAATTTGCGGAGGCCGAAGAGGTTCTCAAATTCTACCTTTCTCATTACGAGAATTCACCACTAACCTTGCCGGCGACGATTTTTTATGCGGTGAGCTGTATCTGCAATCGGAAAGTCGAAATCTCACTCAAGGCCATCGTTCAGATTATGGGCGGATCCAGCAGCGAATTATCTAATCTTGCACGAAAAATGGTGTGTTATCTAGAACTTTTCGAGACCGCCTACAGACTTATAACTAAAGGGCCGGGTTATAGTAAGGATTTCTTCAATCATTTTACCGATCTCCTATTGGACAGATCCTCCAGGGCGAGAGGCGATACAGTCATATTTGAAGAAGGCAACAAGTCTAATAACGTGGTCTTCCTTCTGGAAGGTAGCCTAAAATTCCTAAAAACAAACCGAAGCAGGACATCGCTACTCTTCACAATTGACGCTCCCAATTCTGTTGGAGAGATCCACGCATTCACCGGAGGAAGTTGGGACACCACGGTAGTTGCCAGCGATAATTCAAGGTTCGCGGTTCTCAGTGATGAAGAGTTCTTAGACATCCTAATTGACAAATTTCCCCAGGAGGGGTTCAGATTACTCGAATATCTGCTCGGCTATTTTAGAGCGATACGGGGCTTTTGAGCCCCGTTTTTAATGAAGCTTATAAATCATCTCAGTCTGAACAAGTAGTATTTCCGGTTCGAATTCTTCGGCGGCTTTGAAAAGCGCGTCTTCTTCAGGAACTGTTGGGAACAATAGAAGATGTTCGTTACCTTTTGCTATGCCACAGATAGCCTGAAGCACTTCATGGAAATCGGCACGTTCCGACGGACCGCAGTCAACTATATACATAACATCCTCTTTCTGACCCCAGACACAGTATCCGATTTCTCTTTCGCTCTCATCAACTATTCTGTCGAAGTTGTATAAATCCAAGCGAGAAAAATTCGATGGCTCACGCTGCCATTCAGGCTGTCTTCCGTATTTGCCCATAGTACAGAGAGCCTTTTCCATTACTACATCGGGCGTGGTTTTCTTAAGAGTATAACCGTTTTTGCCGCATTTTCTGAGAAAGAAAGTTATCAGGTCCCTCCTCTCACGAAAACCGAACTTCCTGTAAAAGCCCATGGCTCTCGAATCCTTTTTGAGAACCTCCAGCACCACACTATCGCTGCCCTTCCATTTACAGATCTTCACCGACTCATCTACCATCTGAAAACCGATGCCGCTTCTTCTGAACGAGGGTATAACGCCCATGAGATCGATTCTGGCCCGCTTGTCTCTAAAACTGAGCAGAACTATCCCGACTGGTTCACCCTTCATTTCCATGACGAAAGAATCGGACATGGAGATACTGTTCTCGTGGACATCGCGATCGAAGCTCTCAAGGTTCCACTGCATTCGCAGCGCATAATCTTCGAAAATAACGTTGAGGAGATTTACCACATCGACCTTTGAGAGTTCATCAAGTTTTCTAAAAACACTTTCAATCACTTTTATCGCCTCTCGTTTCGAAGTAATTATGTTCCTCTATCAATTCCTTCTGAAGATCCCTCAGCTTCCATGATAGATTGTTCTCCGTAGTGGTGGCAAAGATCCATCGTCTCCAGACAGCTTTTTTGATGAAACTCACAGTACGACCTATGAGCTCGTTTTTAAGACCATCAAAGATGACAAAGCAATACACTTCGTTTCCGTCCGTGCTTTCTCTTCCGAAAGATAGTTCTTTCTCAATTTCTTCACCTTTTAGAATGGACTCAACTGAGTATTGTTCAAATCCGCGACAATCAATTATTTCGATTCCTGGAATCCCCTCTCTCAAAATATCCAATGCTACCTGGTCACACCAAACCAAGATACTCGATTCTCGATTCACTACAAACACCTCATTGTATAGAGTTTTTCTTTTTGAATCTCACAGAGAGATTATCTATCAAATCGTAAAGAACTGGAGTCAGTAAAAGAGTAAAGATAGTTCCCACAAGCAACCCTCCGGCAATTACAAGAGCGAGGGGACTCTCCAATTCCGAGCCTTCTGCCTTTATTAAGGCCGTAGGGAGTAATGCGACAACAGTTGTCAGCGATGTCATAAGTATTGGCCTGGCACGTCTGCCTGCACCTTCTAAGATAGCTTCTCTCTTTTCCATTCCGCTCTCCCTCAACTGATTTATCTGAGTTATCATTACTATTCCATTGTTAACTATTACGCCTGCTAGCGTGAGTACTCCAACTAGGCTGCTTATATTTATGGTGAGATTGAAAAGATAAGATACAACGACCACACCGACAAGGGCCATCGGAAGGGTACAGAAGATGACAAGCGGATAAACCAGCGACTCGAACTGGGCACCGATTATAAGATACATGAAGATTATTCCCGCCAACAAGGCAAAACCGAATTGCTCTATTATCTGTTGGATTAGGTCTCCTTGACCTTTCAGCTGACAATTGGTCAGGCCATCCCGACCCTCTATGATTTCTCTCACCTCTTCTACTACCTGTCCGAGTGGTCTACCCAGTACATCGGCTTTCACATAGCCAACCCTCTGGTTGTCTAGATGTTCTATTGTAGAGGGGCTTTCCCTTATCTCCATGTTGGAAACTATACCGATATAGGTTTTATTTCCAAGCAAAGAATCGATAGGGAGGGATTTGATCCACTCGTATCCCTCTCCCTTTGTCTGTTGAAGTTTAACTGGCAAGCTCTTGCCATTCAGACTGATCATTCCGAGGTCTATACCCACTGTATAGGGTTGAATGGCTCCCAGAACCTGTAAGTGGTAAAGACCGGCCAATGTAGCCTTACTTCTATCTATCGTTAACTCGATCACATCCTGTCTGTTGTCGAAACTAGTCTGTATGTTCTCGATTCCTACTACACCCGCCAGTTCAGCAGCAAGGCTCTCGACTTTGGCCCTCATACTATCGAGATCGCCGTCGAAAACTGCTATTTCTATATCCCTGCCGAAAACAGCTTCCAGTTCCAACCCGCTCGTGCCGATACTGATCTCTCCGCCATATTTTTCGACAATTCCATCAGTAATTTTGGCGAGACTTCTCAAAGCATCGTCTGTGGAAATTCTCCTCTCACCAAGATCATTTAGATAAACCTGGATTGTGGCCATGTTCTCCGAATAACCTGTGAGAAGAGTAATTATATCCCCGGTAACACCGGCCATTGTATAGACTGTCTTAAGAGCGATTTCCTCTGAATTCTCCATTATGGCGTCTTCTATCTCTTTTGCTGCCTTTACTGTAGTACGGTAATCGGTGTTTTTTGGTAAAGTGAGATCAATGGTAACGATTCCGTTGTCAAAGCTTGGTATAAACTCGGTGCTCTTTAAAAAAAAGGCGAAGAGACTGAGGGCAAATATCACGACAAATACCAGTATGGTTAGTAATCTCCGCTCGAGTAGCTTTTTCAAAAAAGCTTTGTATCTTACATAGTTACTTTCCCTGGGCCGCCTTACCCGTATAAATCCAGTGAAAGCAGGGATCATGATTATAGCTATGAAAAGCGAAGCACCCAGAGAAAAGGCCAGCGCAAACGCAAAGTATCTGAAGATCTGGGCGGCCAGACCACTTATGAAAGCGAAAGGCACGAAGACGGCCACAGTTGTCAGTGTCGAGGCGAAGATAGCGCCAACAACTTCGGAGCCTTGACCTGCCGCCTCGTAAGGTTTCTTTCTGGCTTCGAGGTATCTGTATATGGCCTCGAGCACGACTATACTGTTATCAACTATCATTCCTACGGCCATGGTGAGGCCTCCCAAGGTCATTAAGTCGAGCCCAAAGCCGGAAAAATAGAGTATCAATATTGCAGTCAAGAGAGAGAGGGGCATCGAAACCGCTATGGCTAGAGTCGCAACAAAGTTCCTCAAGAAGGCAAAGATCACCAGGGTGGCCACGAACGCTCCAATAAGCAGATTCTTGAAGAGTCCCTTGATAGCCATGTTAGTGAATTGGCTCGTATCACTGATCGTGATCACTTCCGATTGTATCTCCGACTTCTCCCACTCTTTCAGTAACTTCGAAATTTCGGCGGCGACATTCACAGTGTTGGCTCCAGATTGCTTCTGAACTGTAATTACTGCTGCATTTAGACCGTTAACTGAGATCGCACCCCTGATCTCTTGATCTAATAACTCCACAGTTGCTATCTGGTTCAGCCTAACTGGAATAGGGATTCCACTCAACTGGAAAGTCCTGCCCGTCTCCAGTGTCAGTGCCGATATCGAACTTCCCATGCCTCTGAACCCCACAACAGTGTTCGAAAGTTCTTCAAGCGATGTGAATTCGCATCGGACCGATAAGGTATATACTAGGCCATCTTTTTCCAGAAAACCCATGGGATAGCGTACACCTTCTTCTAGAACGGTTTTTACTATTTCCAGAGGTATTTCCAGCTCCTCCATTCTCTCCCTATCTAGAGTAACGACAACCTGCTGTTCGGGGATACCGGCAAGCATCACGTTGGCAACTCCGTCTATCCTCGAAAGTGCTCCCATGAGTTTGTTGGTCTGAGCTATGAGATCATTTGCCTCTCTGGAAGATATTCCCAGTATATACACCGGTAATAGCGAAGGGTTGAATTCGACTATTATAGGATCTACATCGCTTGCCAGTTCGAATGAAAACGTATCTATGGAATCTCTCAATCTCGATATCGCGAATGCCATATCTGTATCTCCTTCGAACTCGACCGTAAGTATCGAGTACCCATCACGTGATTGCGACGAGATACTCTTCACGCCACTGGTAAAGGAAACGGCGCTCTCTAAAGGATCGGTTATATCTCTTTCAACCTCCTCCGGGGTTGCTCCTATGTATGGAGTCACGATCAGAGCATATGGAACGTTAAGATTAGGTAGAAGATCAACCGGCAGTTTCTGCCACGAAAAAAGTCCCAGGAATATCAGTGTCCCCATCAATAGAAAAATTGCGACAGGTCTTCTGGATAGTTCACCAAGTAATCTTCTCCACATTGAATTCACCCTTAATTATTCTCTAAACATAGATCAGGTCAAATCCGGTCAATATTCGAAACCCGTCCAATAAATAAAGGTAGGGCACAAAAAGACCGAATATTATACTTCAAAAAAGTCTTAAGCATCATATTTTCTTATCAACAGTATATTTTACTATCTGTACCATCTAGAATCCAAAATTGAAGTTCCCGCTTATAGATCCCTTCATACTTCAAATCTAAAACTGTGAAAATCGTTCATCTATCGGCCAGGAGACGGGGTATAATCTTTTTAAGCAAGGATTTTATTGAATCATGTGTTCCTAAAGTAGTGATTCTTTGGTTCACCAATTTGTCGAATCCAGGAGGGGTTGATCCGTCTTGATAGGTTTTATCTGTGACTCAGTAGTGGATCTTCCAGAAGAGTTGGCCAGACGGGACGATGTTTTTGTGGTACCGGTCATGGTAATTTTGGATGGTAAATCTTATCGTGAGGGTCAGGAAATCGAAAAGAAGACAATACTGCAACATTTGGAAAAGAATTTTGCTCAAACTTCTCTGCCAAATCCTACAGATGTATTGGAATCGTACCGATCGATGGTTGAACGTGGCTACAACGAACTCCTTGTTATAAATCTCTCGGGTTCTTTGAGTGGTACACACAATCTATTTGTCACTATGGCCGCACAATTCATGAGCGAGAATCCTAACGTTCACATCGAGTGTATCGATTCACTCTCACTCTCTGGCGGGGCTGCAATGCTTGTCTATCGGGCCTTTATGATGAAAGAGCGGGGCGATTCTCTGAAAGTGATTGCCTCCGATCTCAGAAAGCGTGCCGGAAAAGATAACATCGTTTTCTTTGTACTTCCCACCCTGAAATACTTAAAAGAAAGCGGAAGAATCGGGAAACTAGAAGCGGCTCTGGGACAAATACTCAACGTTAAGCCCATTGTCACCATCGATCGAAGTGGAGTTTTTTCCCAGGTAGGGAGGACCAGAGGAATGAGAAAAGCCGTTGAGAAAATGGTTGAAAAACTAAAATCGGCGGTCAATGGCAAAAAGATATTTTGCATCGCGTTATACCATTCCGGCGACGACGACGAAACTATGACCCTGGTTTCCTGGGTAAAAGAACAGATAAGCGGTCTATCGAAGGTGCTTTTTGCGGGTGAACTGTCGGCCGGAATTCTTGTACACGGAGGAAGCGGAATTATCGGTATTGGCGCACTGGTTGGATAGAAGATAATTTTACTGCTGGAAACTCGTTTTTCCAAAAAAATACCTCACTTCTCGGGATCTCTATCATCCCACCTCTTATTGTATATTTATTCGGGCGGTTCCATCTAAGTTTTCAAAAAAGATAGCTATGCTAGACAATCGCAAGATATTCCGTCGAATCAAAAGAAAAATATCTTTATTATATCTACGTTGCTTCTAATTGCCAATAATTGACTTTAATGCTAGTTATAAGGATTTAGATTTGATGTAATTCAATTGTTATAATGGAATCGTTTCCAATATTACTGTACAATACGGAGAGATATTTTTGAGAAAGCCAACTATTAGAGATGTTGCGAGACTTTCAGGTGTTGGAATCGGTACCGTTTCCAGAGTCTTGAATGGCGGTTCTGTTAAGCCTTCGACGAAAGAAAAAGTGACAAAGGCTATCGCCAAGCTTGGTTATCGACCCAGCTCAGTTGCCCGACGACTGGCAGGCGGGCGAACCAGGAGGGTGCTCTTTTTCATGCCTGAAGTGAGAACCGAGTTTCACTGGCGTGTGATGAAAGCATTCGATGATGCACTCGACTCAATGAATTATGAAATGGTGATATACCCTCTCTTCTCCGGCCGGAGATTAGAAAGACTGCACAACGACACCACTCTTCTCAGAGATTCAGATGGGGCGGTTTTCTGTACAATGAACATGGAGTTTCTTCTGAAGCGCAAGATCGATTTTGGAAAAAATATCGTGCTTCTCGAATCGCAGTCGGAGGATTACGACTGCGTCTATCTGGACAATTTTCTCGGAGGAAAATACGCCGCCCAATTACTACTAGACAACGGTGCAAAGGAGTTCTTTACCGTTACTTTTGAGGAGAGCAACAACATACTGGCAACGGAGAACTTCGAAAAGAGGTTACTTGGTTTTTCGAAAACGCTCGAAACTTCCGGCTACAGATTTGGAAAGGACCATGCTGTATATACTTCTTTCTTCTTCGATACGGCTCACGAAAAGATAGCCGACATTCTTCTCAATTACGAAAAACCAGGCATATTTGCACTTGCCGACAACTTCGCGCTCGAAGTTCTCCAAACGGCTTCGGCAGTCAAGAAGATTCCAGGGAAGGACTTCTTCCTGGTCGGTTACGATAACCAGAGTTGGACTGAGAGAGCCGGACTTACAACTATACAGCAACCGATGGAGGAGATGGGAAGAAAAGCGGCCGAGCTCATCATAAACAGAATCGAAGAACCGGTTGGCTATATTCAACCGGTCAAGTTTCTACCATTTGTGGTGCGCAGAAAGACGGCCTGAACCGGTAAGCGAATTTGAGGAGGATTTATGGCCAGGAAAGAAAGTAAGCTTACTCTTGCGCAGAAAGAACAGAGAACCGCCTACAAACTTCTAATACCGGCATTGATAATTTTGGCAGCCGTAGCCTTTTACCCATTATTCGAGGTCTTTTACACGAGTTTCACAAACAGGGTTTTCGCCTCCGGAACTGATAAAGCGCCTGACTTCATAGGTATAGAAAACTACAAAAGCCTTTTAGGTTTAACGATTCAAGAGTTGCCCCCGGTGATCGATCCAGAAACAGGGCAACCCCAGGTCGATACTTCGGGCAAAATAGTTTACGAAAGGGCCGTCAGGATACTTCCAAGAACACCCGTCAGATACAGGGAATGGTTCCAGTTCTCCTTTTTCGGCAAACGCTACGTAGTAGGTGCAAGAGATCCGGAATTCATGAAAGCAATCTGGAACACGCTGGTATTCACAGTAATTTCCGTATTTCTAGAAACAATTCTTGGTCTTGGTGTGGCACTTGTTGTGAACAGCAACTTCAAAGGCAGAGGGATCATGAGGGCGACCATGCTGGTTCCATGGGCCGTTATCACCGTAGTCTCGGCGAGAATATGGGAGTGGATGTTACAGCCAACAAGAGCTGGACTATTCAACATGGTCCTGAACAGGCTTGGACTGGGAGACGGAAGCCTCTCTTTCCTAAGCTCGCCTGCACTTCAAATGCCAACGTTGATAGCTGTTGATGTCTGGAAGACGACACCCTTTATGGCTCTTTTACTTCTGGCCGGACTCCAGTTGATACCCAGGGAACTCTATGAAGCCGGAAGAGTCGACGGTGCCAATAAGTTCAGACAGTTCTTTTCTATCACACTACCACTTCTCAAACCGACTCTAGCCGTTGCGCTGATATTCAGAACGCTCGACGCTTTGAGAGTTTTCGATGTTTTTCAGGTCTTAATGGGAAACAGGATGTATTCGATGGCCACCTACAATTACTATCAGCTCATCGGAAACAGGAATATGGGACTGGCCTCGGCTATTGGGGTGATCATCTTCATTTTCATAGCCATCTTCGCGGTCATATATATGCGGTTGATGGGAGTTGATAAAGAATGACTGGAAATAAGAGAACCCTCTGGTTACTGGGAAAAATTGGTTTCTGGATACTTGTGATTTTTATATTTTTCTATATGCTCTTTCCCTTCTACTGGGCAGTCAACTCTTCATTGAAATCCGAGGCACAACTACAGATGACACCTGCAACCTTCCTTCCGGTAGATAGTCAGGGAAGGTTCTCGCCTACACTTCAGAATTATGTGGCCATCTTCAAAGATGGAACTTTCGTCCGGGCGCTCTGGAATAGCACAATCGTGGCCGGACTGACAACAATACTGGCGCTCTGTGTGGGCTCTTTCGCGGCTTATGCCATGGGCAAGCTGAGGTTCAAAGGGAAAAAGGCTACCCTGTACTTGATACTTTCCCTGACAATGTTTCCTCAGATAACAGTCCTGTCGGGACTTTACGCCGTTATCACAACGTTGAATCTCAGCACCCGTCTCAGCTTAATACTCTCATACATGATCTTCACACTACCCTTCACAACATGGGTATTGACGGCCTTTTTCAAAGAGTTACCTTCGGAAATAATGCAATCGGCACGGGTAGATGGAGCTACTCCCTTCCAGACATTTCGTATGATTTTATTGCCACTCACTGCCCCGGCGATGGTAACATCAGGTTTGCTGGCCTTCATAGCAGCCTGGAACGAGTACATCTTCGCACTAACCTTTACAACGATAGCACCCGGAGCGAGAACTATCCCGGTGGCTATCTCGCTTTTCACCGGAAGCGTTTCTAGACAGGTTCCCTTTGGAGAAATCATGGCCGGTGCCGTAGTGGTCACCGTTCCAATAGTAGTTCTAGTCTTCATATTCCAGAGAAGGATAGTTCAGGGTCTCACGGCAGGGGCGGTGAAAGGTTAACAACAATTCTTGTTTTCGAATCGCACATGGTCTGATGGGAAACAGGGGGGTGATCCCGGAAGATTCGAGAACGAAAGTGAAACATGGTACGAAAATCAGAAAGGATCTTTTTAAAATCAATTTCAAGGAGGTATTTCTATGAGAAAGTTACTGCTTACTCTAATGTTAGTACTTGTAGCATTGGTGGCGTTTTCGCAGATCGTTCTAACCGTGGCGGCCGGAGCTGTCGGACAGGAACTTGAACTCACAAAACGAGCGGCCGAAGCTTATATGAAGATCCATCCCGATATCACGGTTAAGGTTCTTGACACTCCTGATATGGTCCAAGACAGGCTCGGGCTTTACCTGCAGTTTTTAGAAGCAAAGAGCCCTGAGATCGATGTCTATCAGATCGACGTAATATGGCCCGGCGATCTGGCGCAGCATTTCATAGACCTCTACGAATACAACGCTGATAAAGTAGTCTCGATGCACTTCCCGGCAATAGTTGAGAATAACACAGTCGATGGCAGGCTCGTTGCCATTCCCTGGTTCACCGATGCTGGATTACTCTATTACAGAACCGACCTGCTTGAGAAGTACGGACTTAAACCACCCACCACCTGGGATGAACTTGAGAATGCAGCAAAGATCATACAGGAAGGCGAAAGAAAAACCAACCCCGACTTCTGGGGCTTCGTCTGGCAGGGTAACGCCTACGAAGGACTAACATGTGATGCTCTCGAGTGGCTGGCATCCAACGACGCAGGCACAATTATCAGCCCCGATAAGAAGATAACTATCGCCAATGCAAACGCCGTCGAGATACTCGAAAAAGTCGCCGGCTGGATCGGCACAATATCACCATCAGGAGTTCTGACCTTTGCCGAGGAAGATGCGAGGGCAGTATGGCAAACGGGAAATGCAGCCTTCATGAGGAACTGGCCATATTGCTACAGTCTTAGTAAAGGCCCGGATAGCAATGTCGCTGGTAAGTTCGACGTTTCGCCGCTTCCGGCTGGCAAGAGTGGAAATGGAGCAGCGACGCTTGGAGGCTGGCAGCTCTCTGTCAGCAAGTACAGTAAAAATCCAAAAGAAGCGGCAGATCTGGCTTTATTCATGGCCGGTTACGAAATTCAGAAGCTCAGAGCCGTCGAAGGCTCAATGAACCCGACCATACAGGCTCTCTATGCAGACTATGAAGTTCTCAAGGCCAATCCGTTCTTTGGATCACTCTTTGATGTCTTTATAAACGCTGTTGCAAGACCATCTACGGCAACGGCTCCCAGATACAACGAAGTGTCCACCCTATTCTTCAAGGCAGTTCACAGTATTCTATCGGGAACTTCAAATGCCCAGACCGCCCTTGAAGAGCTGGCACTGGATCTACAAGACATAACTGGCTTTGAAATAGTCTGGGGATTCTGATACAATTGCGCTCGGGATACTGGCCCCGGAAGGGGCCAGTATTTGTTATGAAGAATCTAAAGAGGTGAAGCGGTGAAAACAGTTCAGACAGTGAAAAAAAACCTTCGAAAATACGGTTCATTCTGCGAAAGCTCTGTCCTGGAAGATATCGAAAGACTTTCAGAGCAGCTTAAAGGAGCACGGATACTACACATAAACGCCACGGCCTTCGGTGGGGGTGTGGCCGAGATTCTACACACTTTGATCCCTCTCATGAATGATTGTGGCCTCGAGGTTGACTGGAAAGTTATCGAAGCTCCATCGGAGTTTTTCGATCTGACCAAACGTATGCATAACGCCCTTCAGGGAAAAGAAGACGTCCTTTCGAAGGAAGATCGTAGTCTTTTCGAAAGTGTGACCAAGGAGAATGCCCGTTTCATTGAGGCCAGTAAGTACGATGTCGTAGTGATACACGACCCACAGCCTGTTGGACTTCCTGTCTTCGCAAACTTTGGCAGCTCAAAACTTGTCTGGAGATGCCATATCGACACATCCTCTCCCAACCCGGCCTTCTGGGAATACCTCAATTCGTTTCTTGCTTCATACAACGCTGGAATCTTTACCCTGAAGAGTTACGCAAAAGAGGGGATCTCCATCGGGGAGATTTACGAAATAGCCCCCTCCATAGACCCGCTCAGCAATAAAAACAGAGATCTTTCAAATGTTGAATTGACCAACGCGGTGAAGAAACTGGGTGTGGATATACGCAGACCCATCATCACACAGGTCTCCAGGTTTGATCCCTGGAAAGACCCGATGGGAGTTGTGGATGTCTATAGAGGATTGAAAAAGAGATTCGAAGGTCTCCAATTACTCATGATAGGGTCTATGGCCTCCGATGACCCTGAAGGCTGGAAGATTTACGAAGACCTCCTCAGGTACACAGGTATGGACTACGATGTGAAAATTCTGTCGAATTTCCAGGGAATCGGGGATATCGAAGTCAACGCTTCTCAGAGATTGAGTGATGTTGTGATTCAAAAATCTCTCAGAGAGGGCTTTGCATTGACCATGAGCGAAGCGATGTGGAAGAGGACACCTGTCGTCGGAGGAAACGTTGGAGGTATTCCGCTACAGATACATCACGGTGTCAACGGCTATCTAGTAAACAGTATCGATGAGACTATCGAATATACCGGGAAAATACTCGAAAACCCCATAATGGCAGAAGAGATGGGCAACAAAGGTTACGAAATTGTCCGGAGGAACTTTCTCAGCACCAGACATCTCTACCAGTATTTGCAACTATTTTCGGACCTTATTGTATAGATTTATCCCCGATCTTCCAGTGCGGCCGATCGGGGATGTTTTCTCACAATCTCTTTCTGACTTTGACCTTGGCCATGTTTTCATAGATAGGCAGTCCATGAAGGAAGAGGTTCGGAGCCTCTCCCTGGATCAATGGACGCGCATACGACAGAAAACTGTCGCTCACATAGAAACCATCTTCGGAAATGAAGTCTTCCGGAAGAGGTTTCGTTCCATTGGCTACTTGAGAAAGATCGACGCATTTTAGTTCTTTGAGATAGGGCCTGTCACAAGTCCGATCTATGGAAACCATGAAACCACTCTTTCCACGCAACACTTCCTTAACGGCGAAAGCTCCAACTTCAATCGCCTCCTGCCAATCGATGAGACTGGCTATATGTCTGGAAGATCTCTGGAGATAGTCGGGAAGAGCGACATGAACTTTACATTTTAAGTTTTCTCTCACTAGCCTCTCCAAATACTGGCCGATATTGCCGAGCTGAATATTTCCGAAGGCGTCATAATAACCGGCCGTGGATAAATAATTTCCATCGCTCCCCTTGAGGGCTTCAGATGCAACTATGGAGCAGTATCCATCGGCTTTGATAACCTCTTCTACCCTTCTCAGGAAGGTTTCCTGATTAAAGGCCACCTCAGGGAGCAAGATTATTTGCGGTCCCTGAAGTTGATCTATGCCGGCCAGAGCGGCCGATGCCGTCAACCATCCTGCATGACGACCCATCGACTCCATTATGAACACCTTTGTTGAATCGCTGTACATAGATTTCAGGTCTCTGGTGGCTTCACGTATCGAGATGGCCGTGAACTTGGCTGCCGAACCGTAACCAGGGCAATGATCGGTGAGAAGCAAATCGTTGTCAACAGTTTTGGGTACACCCGCAACTCTCAACGGAAAGTTCATTTCCAAAGCCTTTCTATGTATCTTGTAAGCCGTATCCATAGAATCGTTACCACCGTTGTAGAAAAAATAACCTACCGAATGAGCGTCGAAGACTTTGAAAAGCCTTTCAAAATCCTCTTCCTTCTCCAGCTTCGTCCTACAAGAACCAAAGACCGCGCCAGGAGTGTAAGGGATTCTTTCTATCTCGCTCCGCTTTTCGTCGGTCAAGTCGAAGAGTTCTTCATTCAGTATTCCTTTGATCCCGTTGACTCCTGCGAAAACTCTCCCAATATCGCGGCTCTCAAGCGCAGCTACGATTGCGCCATAAGCAGAAGCATTGATTACGGCCGTAACTCCTCCCGATTGTGCGTAAACAGCGTTCTTCATTTTTCCACCCCCTGGATAGAATATTATCATATCACCCAATAACAGTCGGTTGCAAAAAAACAGACGCCACTGGCGGCGTCTGTTTCTACAATAACTTCTTCAGTTACAGGCCTGTGTGATTATGGGAACGGTTTCGGAGGCATTGCCCCAGATAGTCGTCACGTTTTCCATAGAGTATAGAGAGTTCTCCACACCTGAATAACCTGGCTTTTCGTCGAGATTGCACACGATTATGTGTCTGGACTTGTCAACCTCCAGTATGGGCATTCCATATATCGGTGTACCTTCAGCCGTGTTGGCGGAAGGATTTACCACATCGCAGGCGCCCACAACGATCGTCAGGTCGGTTTTCTCGAATTCCGGGTTTATAGTCTCCATATCATACAGTTTATCGTAATCGATACCAACCTCGGCCAGCAAAACATTCATATGACCCGGCATTCGCCCTGCAACCGGGTGAATACCGATCTTTACTTCTTTTCCCGATTGCTCGAGTTTATCCATGAGCTCCTTTACTTTGTCCTGAGCCTGCGCTACCGCCATACCATAACCGGGAACTATTATTACCTTCCTGGCAGTTTTTACAATCGAATCTAGCATTTTTGACCCGGTCTTTTCGATTTTTGCTTCCCCATCTGGAGTCTTTTCCAGCAACTTTGTTAAGGTGGGAACGGTTTCGGAGGCGTTGCCCCAGATAGTCGTCACGTTTTCCATAGAGTATAGAGAGTTCTCCACACCTGAATAACCTGGCTTTTCGTCGAGATTGCACACGATTATGTGTCTGGACTTGTCAACCTCCAGTATGGGCATTCCATATATCGGTGTACCTTCAGCCGTGTTGGCGGAAGGATTTACCACATCGCAGGCGCCCACAACGATCGTCAGGTCGGTTTTCTCGAATTCCGGGTTTATAGTCTCCATATCATACAGTTTATCGTAATCGATACCAACCTCGGCCAGCAAAACATTCATATGACCCGGCATTCGCCCTGCAACCGGGTGAATACCGATCTTTACTTCTTTTCCCGATTGCTCGAGTTTATCCATGAGCTCCTTTACTTTGTCCTGAGCCTGCGCTACCGCCATACCATAACCGGGAACTATTATTACCTTCCTGGCAGTTTTTACTACCTGAGCGAGTCCCGTCTTCTTTTCGGTGATCTTGGGCACATCAATTGAGGAAGATTGTTGCTGTACGGGGGTTCCACTACGATTTGAAGTCACTACCGTCGTAATTCCCGTGAGAACGGCTGAAAGACTCCTGTTCATGGCTTTGCACATTATTCTTGTGAGTATAAGTCCTGAGACCCCGACAATCGCTCCGACACCAACCAAAAGAGGGTCTTCCACAGCGAAACCCGTGATTGAGGCGGCGACTCCCGAGAAGGAGTTAAGCAGGGAGATAACGACCGGCATATCGGCGCCCCCCACTCTCAAGGCCATTATCACTCCGTAGATACCCGATACGATAGTCAGTAAAACAATCCAGAGGTTAAATATACCGGTGAAAATCACGCTAAGAAGAATTATTACCGCTCCGGCAATAAGCAATCCCTTTTGCGATTGACCATTTTTATCTACGCGAACCGGCCTTCCAGATATCATTCCCTGTAGCTTCATCGCAGCCACAAGACTTCCCGTAAAAGTCAGCGTACCTACCGTAAAAGCCAAAGAGGCTGTTAACCAGAGATACCAGACAGCATTTTCGGGATACTGAACGCTTCCCGCTACGGCCACCAGAGCGGAGGCTGCACCTCCGAAACCGTTCAATATACCTACCATCTGGGGCATCTGTATCATCTTGACTACCTGCCCTAGCCACACTCCAGCCGCACCACCGACGATCAACCATAGCCACAAAGAAGGATTTCCTATGCCGCCGTAGGCGATTATCGTGTACAATACTGCCACGGCCATAAAGATAGCGCCGATGCGGTTCCCAAGTAGCGCGGTTTCAGGAGATTGCATCAATCTTATTTGAATGATGAACCCGACTATTATGATTGCGGAAATAATTATTACACTCATTCGCCCTTTCTCCTGCCGCTGGTGTTGAACATTTTTAACATCCGGTCCGTCACCCAGAAACCTCCTACAACGTTTATCATGGCCATAAAAAGAGCTGCACCACTCAAGAAACGTACAATCCCGGAGTCAATGGTCGCAAAGACCGCAATGGCACCCAGAACCGTAATGCCAGAAAGAGCATTCATACCCGACATAAGGGGTGTGTGCAACAGCGAAGGCACCGACGATATAATCCTGTATCCAAGGATTGCACAGGCGAGTAGAAAAATCAACAAAGCAACGAGCATAGAAATCCTCCTTCCTGTTACTTTATGACTAATCGTTTATAAGGCCCATCGAAAGAAGCGTTCCGTGGTGAACAATTGAACCTCCGCGAGTCACCAGAGTCTCACGTATTATCTGGTCGTCCATATCGACATTGACTTTTCCATCCTTAACAAGATTATCGACGAAATACCAGATATTGCTGGAGAACATTCTGGTCGAATCTATGGAAAGTGTTGCCGGAATGTTCAATATTCCGATTATCCATACGGAGTTGTAATCGTATTCCTCACCTTCGTGCGTAACCTCACAGTTACCACCCTGGTCGATTGCTATATCGACTATGACGGATCCCTTCTTCATAGTATCGACCATCTCTTTGGTAACCAACGTAGGTGCTACCTCACCAGGTATCAGGGCAGAGAGTATTAGGATATCGCATGTAGCAAGGTGTTTGGCGAGAACTTCACGCTCCTTTTCATACCACTCTTTAGGCAGTCTCTTTGCATAGCCCCCCTTGCCAACTGCAAGATCTTGAGGAACATCGAACGGTATCACTTCAACACCCAAAGATTTGGCCTGGGCCGCCGCTTCCGGCCTTATATCGAGAGCCTTGACCTTCGCTCCTAGCCTTTTGGCCGTTGCGATAGCCTGAAGACCGGCAACTCCTGCACCGACGACGATCACCTCGGATGGTGGTATCATACCGGCCGATGTCGGCATCATGGGAATGAACTTCTTGATGCGATTGGCACCAAAGATTACAGATTTGTAGCCTGCTATGGTACTCATAGAAGTAAGAGCATCCATGGGTTGAGCCTTTGAAATTCTCGGTATACTATCGAGAGTGAAACTCGTGATACCTCTTTCGGCAAGTATTTTGATAGACTTATGGTTGACATCGTGGGCTGGATGAAGGAAGGCTACAATCGTCCCACCTTCTTTAATCAGTTCGGCTTCATGCTTTCCCAGATCATTATTGAACTGTGGTTCCTTAACTTTGAGAATGAGATTGGCTCTCGAGTAGATTTCACGTGCACTGGAAACAACCTCGGCTCCGACTGCGGCGTAATCTTCGTCGAAAAAGAAGGCACCTTCTCCTGCATGGCTTTCGATGAGAAACTTTGCACCATTATCCACGAATTTCTTGGCAACATCCGGAGTGACTGCGACACGCTTCTCGCGCGCCAGAATCTCCTTTGGAACACCGATCGTTAGTCCTGAAAACTTCATTCAAAATTCCTCCTCAGCAGTGATTATTAAAAGCACAGCCTCATTATACAATAGAGTCTTTGAGGGCGTAAACAGCCGAATTCCCTCCTTGGGACTCGATTAATGCTTCCTATGGCTTTGTAGTTGCTCACCCTTCGAGATTACTAATCAGGAAGAAGTTATGGTATGTTTTTCATTTGCACGATCGCTTTTTTTGATAGATGTTTCATTTCGATCCTCAATTACCTGACCGTAATTGTAAATGTGGTAGTCGTTTCTCCACCTTTCAGGTCACTGGCTTTCAACATTACCGTGCTGGTGCCGAGTCCCTCGGGAATAAAGGAGTAGATACTTCCAGTCAGAAGACCCGGTCCATAAATCAGTTCGTATCTAAGATAATCTCCGTCCGGATCGCTGCTGAACTCCCTCAGATCAAGCCTTAATGTTCTGGTGGACATTGTCGTCTGATCGGGTATCGTAAATTGTGGTGCCCTGTTAGTGTCGGTTACCAAAAGATCGAAATTAGACGAAACCTGGCCTCCCTTACCGTCTGAGGCACTTATAACCACAGTGTAGAAACCATAATCGTCGTAATTGGGTTCCACAATGTAATTGTTGTTCTCGATCCTCCCGATACCCTGAATTATCGAGTAAGTGAGAGTATCTCCGTCGGGGTCCGAAGAGGCTTTTGTAAGATCTATAGAGTATGTAGAACCTTCCGGAACGGTTATACCCGAAAGCTCCAGTGATGGTGGTCTGTTGACGTCTCTGACCTCTACGGCAAAGGAGCCACTTGTACTGCCTCCCTTTCCATCGTCGGCTCTGATGACAACCGTATAGTTACCAGCCGAGTTGAAGTCCGTCCTAAGTGTGTAGATGTTGCCCTGAACGGTTCCCGGTCCCGATGCAAGGGTATAGCTCAACCTGTCGTTGTCGGGATCGGAGGAATTGGACGCCAGGTCGATTGTCAGGACTTCTCCCTCGACGATTCTTCTAGGAGTTATCGAAATAACGGGAGGTCTGTTGGATGCCTGAACATTTATTGTTAAAGTTCTGTCAATGGTTCCACCTTTGCCATCGGAAGCTCTGATTGAAGTTGAAAAGGAACCTGTGGTTTGCGACTGGAAAGTGAAAAGGCCATTTTGAATGTTTCCCGGTCCACTCAGGATCTGATATGATAGGGCGTCGCCATCGGGGTCGCTGAAATAGTTGTTGAGGGTAATTGAAAAAGTCTGGCCCTGAACTACAGAATTCTGGGGAATATCTATGGCAATGGGTGATCTGTTCTGAGCCACCACATCAATTTTGAAACTTGATCGCACAGCAGTCTTACCGTCGGAGACTTCAATTTCTATCAACTTCTGACCACTATCGTTTGTGGGACTCGAATATGAGAAAAGCGTTCGCTCCAAAATTCCAGGTCCCGATATTTTCCTTATCGTGATCGCATCGTTGTCTTTGTCGGTTATAAAACCTTTCAGATCTATCGCAAGAGTTTCACCCTGATTCATTCTCTGATCTGGAATAGATATCACCGGTGGATTGTTGGAAGTTATCGGTGTTTGTATCTGCGTATCCGCTACGGTTGAAACCGTTCCCTGAGCCGTTGTATCGGTAGCACGCTGCGATTGCTGATCGATGGAAGCTATGAAATCCCTTTCAGAAAGCTTGAGTACCGAGGTAACAACCCCACCCTTTCCGTCGGACACCTTTATACTTACAGTTTCTTCTCTGGAATCTGAAAAGGACGGTCTGTAAGTATAACTACTTCCTATTATCTGACCACCACCCGATTCTACCGAGTAAGTCAGAGTATCGAGATCTAGATCTTTCGCATAATTATCCAGGTTTATGGAAACCATCTCGCCCTTTCCTAAAGTTAACGATGGCAAGGCAAAGACAGGCGGACGGTTTATTTCCCTGACTTCTATAGTAAAAACTTCCTCTGCAATCTGACCGCTTTGATCCTTGGCAATTATACTCACAGAATGTTTACCCGATTGCTGAAAGGTTGGAGAAAACGTGTATAGATTACCTTTTATCTCACCGGGTCCAGAGATTTTCTGGAAGACGAGTAAGCTCTTTTTCTCATCACTCGAATAATCGTGCAAATCGATGGTTATTACGGCGCCTTCATCGATTATCAAATCGGGAATATTCAACACCGGCGGCTTGTTCAGAATATCTGGCAGCAGTCTAATAGCGAAGACCACCATCACTACGATCATCAGAAGAGCCCAGAAGAACCATTTTCTCATACCGCACAACCTCCATAGAAGAGAAAACTGTACAATAGCATTATAATCTTCTCCGATATCTTGCCAAAGAGAAGTCTCTATTATTATGACACCAAACTGACCGTAGATTGTTCGCCTGGCTAGACCAACTAGTTCTGGCAGTTATGACCAGTAGTTCATTTACTAACATCTATCGAGTCCAAGGCTGTTTTTTTTCAAGGCCTTCGAACTGGCCATGCATTTATTTTGATATAATAATTTTAACCTTTTATCTGGCATATTGTGCACCGCTTGTGCTAGAATCAACTTGATAGAAAAATCACAATCTTTTACGTTCAATATATCTGTTGAAGATTCTCTAAGGAGGTGCTATAGGTGCCCGTTACTATCACCATCAACGGCAAGGATTACCAAGTAAAGGAAAATCAGAGTATTCTTGAAGCCTGCCGTGACGCCGGGATTAACATCCCAACGCTTTGCTACCATCCGTCCCTATCTGTCGTAGGTTCGTGCAGAGTCTGTGTTGTTGAAGTTGAGGGAGCGAGGAATCTTTCACCGGCCTGCGCGACACAGGTGTCGGATGGAATGAAAATCAAGACAAGTTCTGAGAGAGTGAACAAAGCTGTAAGGTTCAATCTTGGTCTTCTTCTTTCCAATCACCCGAACGAGTGTATGACCTGTGATGTCAACGGCAGATGTGAATTTCAGGACCTAATATACCAATACGATGTGAAGGATATATTCCCCAAGACTTTGAGGAATGTTCCTTACGACATTTCCAGTCCATCACTCTTCAGGGATATGAACAAGTGTATAGATTGTGGAAGATGCGTCAGGGCTTGCGATGAGCTTCAGGGGTTGTCGATACTATCGCCAGTCAACAGGGGCTACCACGTGCTTCCACTCCCGGCTCTAGGAGCACCTATCGCCGCTACGGATTGTATTAATTGTGGACAGTGTTCCGTTGCCTGCCCTGTCGGTGCGATAACCGAAAGAATGGAATTCAGAGATGTCATCACCGCTCTTCGCAAACACGACAAGGTTCTGGTTGCCCAGACGGCTCCATCGGTCCGTGTCGCACTTTCGGAAGAGTTCGGCGAGCTACCCGGATCGATAAGTACTGACAAGATGGTCGCCGCACTGAGAAAATTGGGGTTTGATTATGTCTTCGATACAAATTTCACGGCTGACCTCACGATAATTGAAGAGGGTTCGGAACTCCTTGAAAGGGTGAAAGAGGGCGGTAAATTCCCAATGTTCACCTCCTGCTGTCCAGGATGGGTCAACATGATGGAGAAACTCTACCCGGAATTTACCCAGAATCTTTCATCGGCCAAGTCACCTCAGGAAATGATGAGCGCGCTTATTAAGACATATTTCGCCGAGAAGATCGGGAAGAAACCCGAAGATATCTATCTGGTCTCGATAATGCCCTGTACAGCAAAAAAAGATGAAAAGAGTAGAGAAACTCTTTCGGTAAGGGGCATGCAGACAACCGACGCTGTTATTGTAACCAGAGAGCTGGCTAAATTGATCAAGATGTACAAGATACCCTACGAATCGCTCGAAGAGGAACCTTATGATATACCCCTGGGAATCTCCACAGGAGCCGCCGCGATTTTCGGAACAACCGGAGGAGTTATGGAGGCTGCCCTTAGAACGGCTTATGAGTTGTACACCGGTGAGGAACTTCCTAAACTCGATTTCGAATTTGCCAGAGGTTTCGACGGAGTTAAAGAGGCCGAGATCGATATGAAAGGTACAAAAGTGAAAGTTGCCGTAGTTCACGGCGGTAGCAACGTCGTACAGTTAATGGATAAAATACGCTCGGGAGAGAAATTCTACCACTTTGTCGAAGTCATGGCCTGTCCCGGTGGTTGTATAGGCGGAGGTGGCCAGCCAAAGTCGAGCAAGCCCGGTTATCTTCAGAAGAGGATGGAGGCAATCTACAACATCGATAGAGACTCTAAGATCAGAAAATCTCACGAAAACCCCGCCATAACCAAGATATATGAAGAGTATCTTGGCAAACCTCTAGGTCATCTCTCTCACGAACTCCTCCATACTCATTATAAGAATAACCAGAAGAGTGTAATAGAGAGAAAGAAGGAACTGGAAGAAGTATCCAAGGGTTGAGAGATTTATTCGATATAATAGGGGAGCCGGTGAGGCTCCTCTTTTTATTGGTCGTTTTCTCTTTCGAAAACAGTCACTGCCAGTGCATAGGGAGTCTTCAAGAGGCATTTCAAGTCGAGACAGAAAGATCTTCTAGCCACGTAGTAAAGATCGTAGGCCGTTTTGATTCTGTATTCCTCGACCGTTACGGTGTATTTGTAGTTGATCTGCGCCCAGCCAGTCAATCCCGGTCTCACTAACAACCTTAGAGAGTAGTCTGGTATATTGTCGATTCCCAGTCTGTGAAAGGATGGCAGTTCAGGTCTGGGACCGACTAGACTCATATCACCTTTGATTATATTCACTATCTGGGGTAGTTCATCTAGCCGAAGCGGTCTTAACACGCGCCCCAGAATTGTGATTTCGTTTCGACCGTCTCTGGTACCGTAAGTCCTGAATTTGTACATCTTGAAAAGTAACCCGTTTTTTCCGACCCGGTCCTGACTGATAAAAACCTGCCGACCACCGGTAATGAGCGAGATCAAGCCAATTAAAATTAAGAGAGGTGAAAAGATAATAAAGAAAAGACTTCCAACTAAAACATCAAGAAGCCTTTTTAGTCTGTCATAAGTCCGAATTTCTTCTAGTGAAAGACCTTCTATATCAATCAGTTGTGACTCATCAAAGTTGAAATGGCCTAATCTGAACAGTATCGCGTGTCTGAAAAAAATTGTTACTGTTGCCGGCATAACCGAGAGAATCGATGACCTACGGATAAGTAGGATCACGAGAAGAAAAAAACAGACCAGTGCGGCCGAACCGAGAGTAGAAGCCTTCTGTCTTTTCTTGTTAGACAGGACTATTCCCTCATAACCGCGCATCGAGAAACTTATTAAGAGGCTCAAACCAAGTCCTGTAAAAAAATCTAAAGGTCCGAGCCAAAAGAACGCCAAAGCACAAAAAAGGTCAACGACATAATAGAGGTTCATCTCTATTATTCTCTCACTTTTCAGGCATTATTTGAATCCACATTTTCACAGAATATTGAAAAAACCCCAGTAATATAGAGTAATATGGATTATGGGGAGGAATCGATGAAAAAGCTATATCTGAGTGATCTTCATATTGGCGACGGTACACTCAAAGACGATTTCAAGTTTGACGAAGACCTTATCGAGCTCATTGAGAGTTCAAGCAAAAAAAATTTCAACGAGATAGTCATCGTTGGGGATGGACTGGAGCTTCTAACTTCTGAAAAAGTGAAGGAGAAGGGTATGGTCTCCTATGAAGAGCTTCTGGAAAGTCTAGACGTCTCATTGATCGACAGGATAGAGGAACGACATAGAGATGTTTTCAAAGTTTTCAGAGAGTTCAGCAAGACTGGAGATCTTATATACATAATCGGAAATCACGACTCTTTCCTTCTGTTCAAAGAGGAACTCCGCGAAAGAGTACGACAAATCCTCGGTGGGAACGAAAAGGTGAAGATCGTGCCTTACTATCTCGACAGACAGTTCAAAACGCTTGCCATTCATGGAAACCAGTATGATATTGTCAACCGTTTCTTTATAAACAGGAAAACCGGCCAGCTGGAGCAACCGTTCGGTGATTTCATGGCACGTTTCATGATGGAAAATTTCGATCCTCTGCTGATGAGGGCTGAACTGCCGGAACAATCGGTCAGGGACTATCAGAACATACATCCGACGTTGGATGTTTTTCAGTGGTTCGATTTTATTAGAAGGACATTTGATATAAATGTTGATCTTCAGGAAGAGTGGTCTAAAAACTTCGTGAAACTTCTAAAAACGCCCTTCGCTAAGGTCTGGATTGATAAAAACTGGCCAGTATTGAAGATTCTGGCAGGACTTTTTATCAACCGTCATGGTGGCATGAAGCTGGGCGATTTTATGGTCAGGATGGTCATGGCAACACGCAAATTCAGAAAGACCGACAATTTGTACAGACAGGCCCGAAGAATGTTGGGCGCCGAAGGTATGAAAGGGTTCAGAAAAGCAATGAACAATGACTACTTCGCCGGTTATGGCAATGGCGCTCCAGCGATAGTTCCAGGTGAACTTAAAGGTGTAATAATGGGTCATAATCATCGACACGTGCTTCGCATGGTATCTAACAACGGAGAGGAAAAATTTTACGCCAACACCGGGACGTGGAAGCCAGTCGTTGAATTAATAGATGACAACCCGGACAACGGTTTTGCCAGAAGAGTCGAGTTAGGCTATATTACCATAGAAATGATCGATGACGAGTTTCTTGTGCAATCCAAACATATAAAAAAACTTAGTGCGGTTCGCCTTGCTGAAAGGACATCCAGAAATGGAACTTTCTTTGAAGTATAAAATCTTATTGGAAAGACCTTCCAATGAGTCCAACGGTCCGGGTATCTGAGGAGGGATTCAGTGGTGTATTTCAGGGGCTCATCTGTTGTGCCGGTCATAATCACAGTTCTTTTCGTCGTAGTAGCTGCTGTCGTGGCTGTGTTTTTTCTTTGGCCAGCTCCAGAACCGAGAATATTGATCACGAACGTTTCGCCCATCCCTAGAAACGGAGAGAGGGTCCTGGCTGAGAAGTTTATAGAATTGAAATGGGAAGCCGTCTATGAGAGACCTAGACAGGGTTTGATGGCAGAAGTGTTTGTAGGAGAAGACCGTAATAGCCTTGTTAAGCTTGCCCAAGATGTGGAGGGAACCCTCACTTCACAGTCCGAAGGAATCTTTTCCTTCGTTTTTCGCTATCCAGTAGAACCACACTCCCAGTACTGGTGGAAGGTTCGTGTTTACAACCAGAACGGGAAGTCCGTAGAGAGCGAAGTATGGACTTTCGTTCTAATGAATCAATATCCAGAAAAACCAGAGCTTATTCCGCCGAGTCAGAATTCGGCCAACGTAGCTCTGAGGGATCTTGTCCTTAAGTGGAAGGCCTCCGATTTAGATAACGACGAGCTGACCTACGATGTTTACTTCGGGCGAGAACCAAGACTGGACGAGAGAGATCTTCTTCTAAAAGGAACTAAAGACACAGAGATAGATATTTCCACCCTCAAGAAACTCGATTACTCGACAAAGTACTACTGGAAAGTTGTCGCAAAGGATCCTTATGGTGGCGAGTCCGTATCCAAGACCGACTCTTTCACGACCCAGATACGCGCAGAGCTTCCGGCTCTATCGCCTGTCATGCCGGTAAACGGCATGACGGGTTTTAACGCCGATATTGCTTCGCTCTCCTGGAAAACTTCTCTCCCTCTCGACTACTACCCGGACGGACTCTTCTTCGATGTATATATTGCCGAGGGACAGTCAAGAGCATCGCTGGTCGGCACAACTAACAAGACGGAGATGGTCGTTCCATCAATAAAAGGTCACACGTCCTATAATTGGTACATCGTTGTAAGAGACGCCTCCGGAAAGGAAAAGAAAAGCGATCAGTGGACTTTCACCACTGCCAACAGGGCACCGGTAATCGATATACAGTATCCAGACCTTACCACCTCATCGACCAGTGTTCCCGTTAGCTGGACCGTCATAGACAGAGATGGCGATGAAATCACCAGCGAAGTCTTCTTCGGAGAAGTTAATGAGACACCGGTGAGAATCGCGTCGGGAAAGATGACCTCCATATTTCTCTCGGGTCTAAACATCGGAAAACAGTACATGCTCAAGGTAGTTTCAAAAGACGGACGGGGTGCCCAGACAGAAAAGGAGATACTTCTAACTCCTGGAAATAGTACCCCTTCCGTAGTACTTTCCAGACCTGGTACCGATGGTACGGTCGAGCCTACGATGGTGACCTTCGAATGGTCGGGTAGCGATGGCGACGGTGATAAACTCACATACCAGTTACACATCAATTCGCCGGGACAGCGGCAGGTGTTCGAAAACATAGATATTGAAAGATTCACTGTCAGAGATCTCCAGGAGGAAAGAGAGTATAGTTGGTACGTTATAGCAAGCGATGAAAAGGGAGCATTCGCCAGAAGCCCAGAAAGAGTCTTTAAGACTGGCAAGAAATCCCTCGAAGTTGTTAACCTGCTTTTGCCGGAACACGAGGCTTCAGAATTACCCCTAAGAAACATCGAATTTACCTGGAAGATAGATCAGGAACCGGAAAACGCCCAGTATATATTCACACTTTCGAAAGATCCGAAAATGGAAGAGATAGTCATCCAGAGAACAGTGAAGGAGAAGGCACTGAAAGTCAACCAGGAGCTTCAGAGCAATACACGATATTACTGGAGTGTAGATTTACTGGTTGGTGAAGAAGTTAGAACGGGTGAAGTTAGGACCTTCAAGACTTTCAACAACCCGCCCGAGATCCCGGCAGCCAGGTCTCCTGTGGATGGTGCAGTAGATGTTTCAACCGACAGGCTTACTCTTGTCTGGGATGCCAGCGATATCGATGGCGCTGTCGCCGGTTCGATCGTTCACTTTCGAATTAATGGCGGCGAAGAGAAAGTTCTGAACACAAGTTCGAACTCAGTGGTGGTAGATCGACTGCTACCCGGCCGCGAATACAGGTGGTGGGTGGAAATTATCGACGATGGTGGAAAGAAAAATAAGAGTCCTGAGTGGATCTTCACAACAGGCAATCAATCGCCCGCAGTAACTTTCACCTTACCGTCTGGAACACTCTTGGAAGGGGTAACCGCTCCTTTACAATTCACCTGGGAGCTCGATGATCCCGAAGGAGAAAATCTTTCCGTGTCCGTTTTCCTCAATGAAACGGGCATGGAGATTGCAACACCTGTGGTAAGTGGAAACAACCTGCTCTCCTACAGAGTTGAACGGATTGAGGAAGGTAGGGATTATACCCTGACGGTCGTGGCTACCGACCCCGGAGGCAAAGAAGGAAAGGCTTCTATCGCCTTTAAGAGCAGATACTCGCAGATCACATATATCTATCCAACAAGTGGCGGCCGTTACTCTGTTGATAGGAACTTCGAATGGTCGCACGCAGGCGCCAGTGACGGTTACATATTCAGATTGTACGACGGAGATTTCAACCCACTGGTTAGGGAAAGAACGACGGAGGTCAATTATAGGCCGGAGATAACTCTTGAAACAGGGAAGCTATACTACTGGGCCGTATCAGTTGTCGATGGGGATCGTGAATATGCAGGTTTTCCCGTTGGATTTTTCGCAGGCTCAGGTAACAGCGTAACATTGCTGTCTCCGCAGAACAATTCGGTAGTAGAAACTTCAGGAGTCACGCTGAGCTGGGAAGTTCAGGGTGAATTGAACAACATCTCACGTACTGAACTCTTCTTCGGGGAAGCCGGAAAACTCACTCCCATAATCATCGGTCCTAACTCTAGATCCTATACTACTGGAAGTCTCGGTGGAGGAAAGTCATACGAGTGGTATGTACAGCTCACAGATGTGAGCGGAAATACTTCCAAGAGCGAGATCAGAAGGTTCGAAGTTTTATTGGAAGCCACAAACAACCCGCCGGTGATAGCTCTTTCCGCACCGCAAGACGGAGAAGTAGTCGATCAGAGCTCCGTCGAACTTAGATGGTCGGCCAGTGATATAGATGGTGACCGTTTGAGTTTCTCTTTATATTTTGGGAAAAACAACGATTTACTTCTGATGGGTGAGGGAATAACAAACAGCTCCTTCACGGTGACCAATCTTGAACCGGGCAACAGCTATAGCTGGTACGTCAGGGTGAGTGACGGCAGGATAACGCTCGATTCTCCTATAAGGCGTTTCACAGCGGTCCAGAGAGTCGTGACGATCGATACGCCTTCCCCATCGGACGGGAGTGAAGAGATAGGCATCAAACCAATTCTTTCCTGGCGAATGCAGGGAGCGACCGGTGGCGAGTTCAGAATATATCTCGGCACTTCAAGATCGTTCCTGCCGATGGTCGGGACCTCTAGCTCCAGCACCTTTACTTACACAGGTGAACTGGAGAAGGAAACCACCTACTTCTGGAAGGTTGAGTTGTGGGATGGGAGCAATCTGGTTTCCACATCACCGGTTTGGCAGTTCTCCACCGAGAGCTGGCCTGTCCATGTTTCCGATACCAGCACGGTTGCTGTGTACGTCAATGGCACTTTGAATGTTATCACTATGGATAATACATCCGGAATAGTCAGTGTGATAAAGAACCCCTACCAGTACCAGGGAAAGGTTTCACCTGTAATCAACGGCGATCTGATCTATATGGTTGATGACACCGGAAGACTCGTGACACTGAGGGTAAGCGGAAACACCATCGAGACGGTTTCGAGTCTGAACACGGGAACCAGTCCCGAAACACTCGTACTGGCAGGCGGTTATCTCTGGCTGCTAGATACTAAGAGCGCCGCAGTGGTTCTCAGGATCTCGCTTGACAATAGAGGAGTACCGACAAGGAGCGAAAGCGTATTCAGGGACTGGACAACACCGGTCGATATGTTTGTCAGCGAGGATCTTTCGAGGATTTATCTCGCCGATGCGCTCTCAGGAATAAAGGTGCTTGAGAGAAGCGGCACTTCGTATGTGGATGTCTCTTCGAGATTCACGGTCTCTCTCAGCGGTTACGCCAGATCTGTCGTTGTCGTTCAGAACCTGGTTTTCTCTGGAGAGGCCGGCATAGACGGGGGACTTAAAATGATAGATCTTTCCCGATCCATCAGGAGCAATCTAGGGAAATACTACATAGTCTTGAAGCTTCTGGTATCGAACAACATAGTCTTCGCCATAACAGACAAAGGGGTTTCGATAATAGACGTTACCAGTACGTCTCAACCTGTTATTTTGAGGGATATAGAGATTTCGCAGGTCGATGAGATAAGGGTCTCCGGAAGACTTCTCGCCATAAGGGCAGGAAACAGACTGCTAATTTACGATGTTCTATCGGCAGGTAACCCAGTGCTTCTGAATGAATACAATTGAATGCGCTACTATAAGGAGGTGGCTGTATGAAAAGGTTCTTTCAGGTTTTAGTTCTGGCTCTGTTCACTGTTACTCTATTAGCAGGCTCAGGCGGAAAGCTGGTGATGGCTATCGAAACCGAACCGGTTGGCCTCGATCCTACATTGGTCACGGCTTTCGCTTCGCACAGGGTACTGGAAAACGTTTATGACGGTTTGTTGAGGTACGATGAAAGCATGAACCTGGTACCAAATCTTGCCGAAAGTTTCGAAGTGGTGGATCCTTATACGATTGTCTTCAAGCTGAGAGATGGCGTAAAATTCCACAGCGGTGATTTATTAACCCCGGAGGATGTGATTTTCACATTCGAAAGGATAATGAACCCAGATATTAAGGCTCCGGCTGCAACTTATTACAAAGAAGTCAGTTCGATCAAGATAGTTGATGATAACAAGATCGAGTTCAAGCTCACCATTCCGATGGCCGCTTCGCTTTTGCCGAACTTTGCCGGTGTTAATAGTTCAATCCTCTCCAAGAAGTTCGTTGAATCGGGAGCCAATCTCCAACTATCGACCAACGGTACAGGCCCCTTCGAACTTGCCGATTACGTTGCGGGCAATTACATAACTCTTAAGAGAAACACGGAGTATTTCATAGAAGGCCTACCTTACCTTGACGAGATCAAAATGATGATCATGCCCGAAGAGGTAACCAGGGTTTCAGCACTGAAAAACGGCGACGTTGATCTGGCCAAAATAAACGAACCGCTCAGCCTGAATCAACTACCGGCAGATAGATTCAAGATCCACAGGAATGCGGTGCTCAGCTATTACCTCCTGGGAATAAACACAACAAGAGGACCGCTCAGCAATCCCAAAGTGAGAAATGCACTGAATTACGCCATCAATAGAGAAATGATCGTTAAACTCGTCGCCTTCGACGAAGGTGCTGTGACAGGTCCGCTCAATCCCGGGCTGGAGTTTTGGGCAATGAAGCCCTCTCAATTCAGTGAATATACGTACAACCCCGCAAAGGCCAAGGAGCTTCTGACCGAAGCTGGATATCCTAACGGTTTTGAGTTCGAGATAATTACCTCTCAAAGATACAGTTTCGATAAAGTGGCCCAGGTCATTCAGGCACAGCTGGCTGAAGTGGGTGTCAGAGCGAAGATAAACCTTGTGGAGTGGGGTATATTTATAAGCAAATGGAGAGAGAGCGACTTCGACTCGTTCATTTCACTCAACAGTGGTTCCATCGATCCCGATATTCAGTTCAACAGAACTTTCCACACAGGTGGTTCTACGAACGTTTTCCTATACAGCAACCCCGAGGTTGACGCCCTGCTCGACAGGGGAAGAAGCGAAGCCGATATAAATGAAAGACAGAAAATATACAACCAGTTACAGAAAATCCTAGTTGCCGAATCGCCAATTATCTTTCTGTACTCCGCCAATACTATATTTGCAGCAAACAACAACGTAGAAGGGTTCAGATCTCTGGCGAACGAAAGCCTGATCTTTCTTAGAGAGACTTCCAAGAAATAAGGAGCGCAAATGGAGTTCAGCTACGTTGTAAGAAGATTACTGTCTGCCATCCCGACTGTGCTACTTGTAACTTTCATGGTCTTTTTGGCCATACACCTTGTTCCTGGAGATGTAGTAGATATTATGCTGGGAACACAGAACTATCTGACCCAAGACCAGATAGAGGAACTTTACAGAGAGTATGGTTTGGATAAGCCGCTTATTGTGCAGTACGGAATCTGGGTGAAAAACCTTTTTACTTTCAACCTCGGGACCTCTCTAAGAACAGGCAAGAGCGTAACCGAACTCCTGGGTGAAAGATTTCCAGTAACTCTTGAATTGGCCGTTTTCTCGCTCTTCTTCGCTCTAGTAATCGGGATACCACTGGGAATAATCTCGGCGGTTAAGAGAAATACGTTTACAGACAATGTAGTAAGGGTAATAGGGCTGATTGGTCTTTCGTCCCCATCCTTCTGGGTGGGGGCGATTCTCATAGTTCTCTTCTCGGGAGTTTTCGAGAATTTCAATCTCTTCGGCTACGTGAGCATGTCGAACAATCTGGTCGATAATCTCCAGGTTATGCTGCTGCCTTCTCTTACACTCGGATTGATGGTGTCGGCACAGATCCTTAGAATGACCAGAACCTCGATGTTAGATATTCTTACACAGGATTATGTAAGAACGGCCAGGGCCAAGGGAGTAAATTCCAGAAACTTGATAATGAAACATGTGCTCAAGAACGCCCTGATCCCGGTGGTCACTTTATCGGGCATACAGCTGGGTTACCTCCTTGGGGGAACTATCGTGATAGAAAACATGTTCGCCCTTCCCGGGATGGGAAGACTTCTACTGCAGGTAGTCAATGAGCGCGACTACCCCGTGGTCCAGGGAATAGTTCTTTTCATAGGTTTATTGATAGTGCTGCTCAACATCCTTGTGGATATTCTTTATACAGTAATCGACCCAAGAGTCGAACTTCGTTAGGTGATAGAGACGTGTTGAAGATTATACGTAGGCTAGCCAGAAACCCTCTGTACGTTATCAGTTTGCTATTGTTGTCGATTGTGCTATTGATAACACTCTTTCCCGGTCTATTCGCTCCTTACAATCCCTACAAGATGGACGTAGAAGCCTTTATGAGCGCTCCTTCGTGGAAACACTTTTTCGGCGGGGATCAGTTCGGAAGAGATGTCTTTTCCAGAGCCATGTTCGGATTGCAGAAGAGTATGATAATCGCTTCCAGTGCGATCGCAATATCTGCACTCATCGGCACCATGCTGGGTCTGATATCAGGCTTTCTCAGCGGTGTCACAGACCTGGTTATGATGAGGATAATGGATAGCTTCTTCGCCTTCCCCTCTTTAATATTGGCACTTTTTATAATCGCTCTCTTCGGGTCGAACATGATAAATCTGATATTCGCCATAGGGCTGGTTTATGTTCCTATCTTCGCCAGAACTGTGAGAGGTGCCGCGCTCTCTCTAAGGGAAAGCCTCTACGTAAAGGCTTCAAAAGCTCTCGGAAAGAAGAGTCTTTCCATTATGCTCACGGATATTCTGCCCAACATCTCTTCCGTTCTCATAGTGACTTTCACAACAAACATGTCGACTGCTCTTCTGACGGAGGCTTCTCTCGGCTTTCTCGGCCTTGGAGTTCCACCGCCAGAACCTACTCTGGGAGGAATGGTGGGGCAGGGGACGGCCTTCCTTTTAAGTGCGCCATGGGTAGTACTCTTTCCCGGTTTGGTGATAGCTCTGATAGTTCTCAGTCTTAATATTTTGGGCGATGGATTGAGGGATATACTCGATCCCAGGATAAACAGATGATCACCACTTATACCTCCATAGAGCTGTCGAGCTGGTCGACACACCGTCAACATACTTCTTCAGAAGATCTAGCTCCTCACTGGTATCGATAAGACCGGCTGCCACTATGTTCACATCCGGCACCATCGCGCGTATTTTGGGCGCAACCTTGGTGGATACCAGACCCGGTAGAATCTCGACGTTTTTTACACCGTTGGAGAGTATCTGCTGAATCCCCTTGTCAACAGCCCGCGAATCCAAGGCAAAGAATCTCAGGAGGCTTTTCATTCCCAGAGAGATAGCCTGCTTGCTTATCCTTATTTTCG
Organism: Mesotoga infera; assembly: GCF_900157305.1. Lineage (NCBI taxonomy): Bacteria > Thermotogati > Thermotogota > Thermotogae > Kosmotogales > Kosmotogaceae > Mesotoga > Mesotoga infera. Next base: position 2,281,013 of record NZ_LS974202.1, on the reverse strand, counting down.
CGGTGATAATACCGTCGATTCCACACTTCTTCAAAAAGATAACACTGTCTTCGTCACCCGAAAGACCTGATATAAAATCTATATCGACGAAAACAGACTTGCCGGCGGCTTTGAATTCATTTATTCGGTCTTGAATTTCAAAGAGGCCTCCGTTCAGAAAGAAAACCGTCTGCGGATTCACCTCCTCAGGCCGGGTTTTTCTATCCCATAAAGCGGCAATAATACCTTTGAGCATGGACTACCTCCTTCATTAGTATTTTACCATCTAAAAAAGGCGGGGTTTTCCGATTAATTTTTCCTGCCGCGTAAAAAGAGAAAGTCCTATATGCTATAATTTTGTAGATACGTGGTAGAGCTTATGAGAAAACCACGCCATGGTTTCATGGCGTGGTTTTTTTCTTATGGAGGTGTTTCGATGAGATCGGTGGTAATAGGAGGGGGAGTTATCGGGACGCTCATCGCCCGGCAACTAAGCAGATTCGAAGGTGAAGTCATACTTATAGAGAAGAGAGAGGATCTGGGCCAGGGTATCACTAAGGCTAATTCGGCCATCATTCACGGGGGATATGATGATCCACCGGCAAGCCTTAGGGGTAAGCTGTGCGTAAGAGGCAACGAATTGTACGATGGACTGGCCAGAGAGTTGAAAGTTCCAGTCAACAGAATCGGCTCGATCGTTGTTGCAAAAAACGAAGAAGAGTTAAAAAAACTTCAAGAGCTGCTGTTAAACGGGCAGGCCAACGGTGTTCGTGATCTGAGAATAGTGGGGAGAGAAGAACTACAAATGCTGGAACCGGCTATCTCTAGTGCTTTTAATTACGCCCTTTATTGTGGAAGCGCCGGTATCACCGAACCATGGATGGTAGCCATAGCGGCCTCGATAAATGCCGCCCGCAACGGAGCGGAAATAATCACCGGAGACGGAGTGGTTGGTGGCAGGATTGAAAAGAACTCTATAAAATGCCTTAGCCTGGCTTCAGGTAGAGAAATAGAGAATGTCGATATAGTGATAAATGCAGCCGGCCTCTTTTACGAAAAAGTGGCACGACTTTTCAACGTTGAGGTTCCGCCGGTAAAGTTGAGGAGGGGTGAGTACATTCTCCTGGATAAAAAAGCCAGGGATCTTGTCAGAAGAATCGTCTTTCCGCTCCCTAGCGCAGCAGGAAAGGGAAGATTGGTGGTGCCCACGATCGATGGTGGTGTACTCCTCGGACCTACTTCGGAAGAGTTACAGGATTTCACTCCGCAAGAGCTGAAAACAACTGTGGAGGGACTGGATTCTGTCAGGCGATCTGGAAGGGAGCTGATTCCAGGAATAGACTCACCTCAATGGTATATAAAATCCTTCGCCGGTATCAGGCCGGAAAGCTCCGGAAAAGACTTCTATATAAAGGCCGCCCGTGAAATAAATAACTTCGTAACCGTTGGAGCAATTAGATCACCCGGCTTGACGGCCGCTCCAGCGATCGCGGAACACGTCGTTCTTGAGCTTCTACCTTCGATTGGCGTTTCTCTCAAAGAGAAGAGAGACTTCGATCCTTTCATAGAAGAACGGATCAGAATAAAGGAACTCCCCTTCGAAACCGTCTCAAGCTTGATCGAAAACGATCACCGTTATGGAAGAATAATCTGCCAGTGCAACGAAGTTTCGGAGGCCGAAATCGTTCAATCGATAAGAGATGGAGCAAGAACGGTAGACGGAGTAAAATTTAGGACCAGAGCCGGCTTTGGCCGTTGCCAGGGCGGTTTTTGCAGCTGGAAAATCGCCTCGATACTCTCAAGAGAACTCGGGAAAGATCTCTCAGAGATACGCCAGAACGTTCCTGAAAGCTGGATAACAGACGGGAAGGTGAGAGAACAATGCTGAAAAGAGAGAAAACGGATGTTCTCGTGATCGGTGGCGGGGCAGCCGGTATGGCCTGTGCCCTCAGTGCCGCAAAAGAAGGTGTGTATGTAACACTTCTCGAAAGAGAATCCAGTGTGGGAGGCGTTCTCAACCAGTGTATTCACAATGGGTTCGGTCTGCAATTCTATCACCAGGAACTCACCGGCCCCGAGTTTGCTTCCAGATTGATCGATGAAATGAATATGGAAAACGTAAAAATCATCAACCAATCGTACGTGCGTGATATCGATGTTCGAAAAAGAGTCGCGCAGGTACTTTCTCCAGATGGCGCTTACGAAATACAGGCCGGAGCTTTGGTTATCTCCACCGGTGCCAGAGAGAGACCGTTTGGATCGCTTTTAATACCAGGCGACAGGCCTTCGGGTATAATGCCTGCCGGAGTTGCACAGAGATACGTAAACCTCGAAAATAGAATACCGGCAAGAAAGGCCGTGGTTCTTGGTTCAGGAGACATCGGCCTTATAATGGCAAGGCGCCTTACTCTCGAAGGAGTCGAGGTAGTGGGCGTTCTAGAAAGAATGTCTTATCCAGGAGGACTAACCAGAAATATAGTACAGTGTCTGGAAGATTTCGATATACCGCTCCATCTTTCCACCACCGTAACGGAAGTCAGGGGTGAAGGAAGACTTAGAAGTGTGGAAGTCTCGAAAGTTGACGAAAACTTTACACCGATTCCGGGCACCTCCAGAAACATAGACGTTGACGCTCTTATTCTTTCGGCGGGCCTTCTGCCACAGGTAGAAGATTTCAGTGACGACCTTGAAGTCGATCCGGTGAACAGAGGCTTTCTTGTCTCTAACACCTGTGAAAGCAGTGTCGAAGGAGTCTTTGCGGCCGGAAATAATGTCGCAGTTTTCGATCTTGTAGATTATGTGGCTGCCGAAGGCTGGATTGCGGGCCGCCACGCTGCACTTTTCTCTAGGGGAGTTAACACCTCAGGTGATAGAGTACCTATCTTCAGGGGAAAGAATATAGGTGTTCTGGTCCCGGGAATCGTAGATATGGAAGAGCATTTGAGGCTTTATATAAGGTTGAGAAAACCGATGGAAAAAGGCGTAGTGGTCTTAAGGGAACTTAAGATCGAAAAGAAATTCTCGTACGGAGTACCCAGCGAGATGATACAGCTGGTAGTGAATAGAGACAAATTACAACCATTGATGAATCATGGCAGACTTACAGTAGAGGTGCAATGATGGAGGGCCACATAACGTGCGTTATATGCCCCGTAGGATGTAAAGTATTCGTCAGAAAAGATGGGGTTCATTTCACAATTGAAGGCAACCGCTGCCCACGCGGTGAGGAATATGCCCGTAACGAGCTGATGATGCCTAAAAGAGTTCTGACAACCAGTATCGGTGTATCAAACGGTACGCTACCGCTGGTCTCTGTGAAGACCGCGAGACCGATAGATAGAGCGCGCATTAAGGAAATAATGAAAAAGATAAGGAGTCTATCGATAGTTGCCCCAGTGGCAGTCGGCGATACGGTTGTCGAAGATATCGACGGGGAAGGTACACCACTGCTTGCCACCAGAGCGGTCGGATGCAGCAACGAGAAATAAAAACAGCTCTACCTACTTGAAATAAAGAAAGTTTCGAGTTACAATAATCAATGTGTTCCAGCGTGGCTCAATGGCAGAGCATCCGGCTGTTAACCGGACGGTTGGGGGTTCGAGTCCCTCCGCTGGAGCCAGGACTCCCCCGATATTTCGGGGGAGTTTTTTCATATGCAGCTCTGGCCGGGAACTTTGGGGAATAGTCTGGTTTTTGCAACGTGATCTAGGGAACAGATGTATCTCGTCAACCTCTCCACTCCAAAACCACAGCCCGCCGTTGGTACCAGGCCGCCGTCCTCTGCGATCTCCATGTACCATGACAATTCTTTCGGATCGTTCCCCTTGAACTCCATCCGTTTGACTATTCTCCGGTACTCCCACTCTCTTTCGCCTCCCGATAGAACCTCACCGAAGCCCAGTGGGAGAATAAGATCCATATCCACAAGGGTTTTGCCATCATCCGAAAGTCGATCATAAAACTCTCTCTCCCAGATAGGAATGTCTATCAACCAGAAAGGCCCGGTAAAGGATTTCGAAAGAATAGTTTCGAAATCCTTACCGTACTGGTCGTAGGCATCCAGATACTTCACCTTTGGAAAGGGTCGGGAAGGCACGGCCGGGTCGGATCCCAGATAATCCAGCGCTTGGTCGCAATCTCTCTTCACAGCAGTGATGACGCTAACGACTAGTTCTTCCATGACTTCCATAACATCTTCCCTGCTGCTGTCGCGCATTTCGAGGTCTATCTGTGTAAACTCGAAGAGATGTTTGCCCGAAGTGGCCTTTTCAGATGTTTCGAGTCTTACGTTGGGTGAAATGATGAAGATCCTGTCGAAAGCAGTGCAGGCCAGTTGCTTGTGGAAAATCATCGATTGCATCAATTTATATTCCTGATCGTAGTAACGGAATTTGGCGTTGTGAACTTCGTGGTTGAGTGGGTCGGTTACCGGTGAAATTATCGTTGGAAGCAGCTCGACAAATCCCTTTCCCCGCAGGAAATTTCCCGATTCTGCAATGACTTTAGATTTGATTGTGACAGCTGTTCTAACGAATGGGTCTCTGAGGTGTTCCATTATCCTGTCGCTGAGTTTTTCCGTTCTCTCCATATTTTCAACCCCTTTTAAAAAAATAAGGCCGATGGATTTCCATCGGCCTTTTAATCTTCTGAATTACTAAGTGTGCAGAGATTAACCGACCGATCCCGGCCAGTTATTATTATTGAGTATGGACTTCTTAAACTTCATTATGATCCTACCCATGCAAGTACCTCCGTGTTTAAGAGATTCTACCATCCGGCAGGTAACATAGAAAGCCTTTTCATTAAGATTTGTTGAAGCGTTTTCTTGCCTCCAACTTTCAGAGTCGGTTATAATACATATATGAATATGAACATTATTCCAGTTTTTCTGCCCCACGAGGGCTGCAAAAGCCACTGTACCTTTTGCAATGAATATTCGGTCACCGGCCTTAAGAGACTACCTTCTAGAGAAGATATCCTTTCGACCGTACAGAGGTATCTCTCGTATTTTGCCGACAAGAACAACGTGGAGCTAGCTTTCTACGGCGGGACGTTCACCGGTTCCAAAAGGCAGAAGATATATTTGGATATAGGATTGGAGCTTTTTGAAAGAAAGGTGATAAAGGGGATACGCTTTTCTACCTCACCGGGACAGTTTAACCGAGAAAAAGCTCTTCTTCTGCTAAATTATCCGATCAGTCTGGTCGAATTGGGAGTGCAGTCTTTCGATCCACTGGTCCTGAAAATGAGCAACCGTGATCACGGAGTTGAAGAGATCTATTCGGCGATGAGAATTCTAAAAGATCTCTCCATTCCCTTTGGCCTTCACCTCATGACTGGCCTGCCAGGAGACAATCACGACAAAGATCTGTTCTCCTCTCTTGAGGTTGTCCGCTCAGGTGCGATCAGCGCGAGAATCCATCCACTGGTTATTCTAAAAGCCTCCCCGCTTGCACAGGATTTCGACATGGGACTTTTCTCGCCACCCAATCTGGAAGAGTCGCTAGAGATTCTCTGGAAGATGTACCTGATTATCACTGGAGCGGGGATTATCGTCAACAGGATAGGTGTGTGCCTCTATGGAAATGAAGTTAAAAATGTAGTGGCCGGTCCTTACCACCCGGCTCTGGGCGAACTGGTCAGAAACAGGCTTATGCTCGAAGTGCTCCGTGAACATCATAGACTCAGCGGGAGCGATCATATCGTCTTGGACAATTCTCACAAGGGCGATTTCACAGGGCACGGGAGATACGTTGTCGATAAGGCCTTAAACGAGGGTATAATAGTTCAGTTCCGGAAAAACGGTCTCCGCCTTGATGTTGAGAGCTACCTGAGTTCAATCAGAGAGAGGCTTCTAGGGGTGATGTATGCTAAAACTTAGCTCCATCTATATAAAGGGATTCAAAAGTTTCGCGATGCCCACGAAGTTCGATGTGTCTGCTGGAATAACAGCGGTAGTAGGTCCCAACGGAAGTGGGAAATCCAATGTTGTTGACGCGATACGCTGGCTTTTTGGCGAGCAGTCAATGAAGAACATCAGAGCCGACAACAGAGAGGATGTTATCTTCAATGGCTCTGAGAAATTTCCGCCTTCCAATTCGGCTGAAGTGAGACTAACCTTCGAATCACAAGAAGGTAGTTTCTCCATAGCCCGCGAGGTTTCTAGGGATGGACTTTCACAGTACAGATTGAACGACAGACCCGGGAGGTTGAAGGACATAAAGGAACTCTTCCAGGGAACGGGAGTCGGGATGGATATTTACTCCATAGTTGGTCAAGGTCAGGTGGACAAGGTTGTAAGCGCCTCGCCTTACGAGTTGAGAGCTTTGATCGAAGAGGCAGCTGGAACGGCTATCTACAAGGAAAGAAAGAAAGAAGCCCTCGGGAAGCTCGCCTCAACCGAGGAGAATCTTAACAGACTTGAAGATATCATCTTCGAACTGGGCAAACAGAGAAAGTCTCTATATTTGAAGGCAAAGAGAGCCGAAAAATACCTGGAATACACACAGAAAACGAAGGAGTTGAAGGGTCTCTTTTTCGGGAATATCGCCAGAATCGAAGAAGAAACGCTTTTCACTCACCAAGGTGAGTTCGAGAGAATCAGAGAAGAGTTGAAGGAACTTCAAAAAAAGCTGGTGGAAGCTGAATCCAACTGGTCAACTCTCAGGAGCGAGTTCTCCGAAGTGGATAAAGAGATCGAAGGCTTCACACAACTTCTGGAGGAGTACAAAAAACGCCAGAACGACCTGCTGGAGTTGAAAGAAATATATGCCAGAAGGCTCGGGGAGAGGGAAAACCGTCTGATAGAAGTATCAACCAGAATCGATTCCCTTAAAAACGAAATCGACGAACTGGAGAAGAGAAAAGACGAGATAAAGCTGATCATAGACAGTTTGAACCAACAGGTTTATGAAGAGGAGAAATTGCTTACATCACTTGAGGAGAAACGCGACTCGCTTGTTAGGAACTACAGCTCACGCGAGCGAGAGTGGTTGAAGTTGCAGGAGAGCTTCGATTCAACTCAGAAAAGACTGTCGAAGATCGAGAACGAGCTGGAGCGGCTTGAAAATAATCGCGAAGATACTTCAAAGCGTCTCAGATTGATCCAGACACAACTTCAATCAAAGAGAGAGCGATTTGAAACTCTAAAAGAGGAAATCGAAAGCCTTGCCAAACAAGGAAAGGAGAGTTCGGATAGGCAAAAGGAAGTCGAAGCCAACATAAGGGCAGCCAAAGACAGAATAACCGAGCTGGACACGTCGCTTGAGAAGGCCAGAGAGTCTCTGACCCAGGAACAGAATGAACTCAAGCGTTCGCAAATGGAGAGGACTCTTCTGGAGAAGCAACAGCATGAGTACCAGGGCTTCTCCAAAACCGTGAGGGAAGTTTTCAACAGGCGGGACAGTTTCAACGGGTTGAGGGACGTTGTAGCCAATATCGTCGATGTTCCACAACCTTTCGAGACCGCCGTAACGATCCTGCTTGGTTCGAGGATGCAGGACATCGTTGTTGACGATGCAGTTACGGCCAAAAGGATAGTGGAGTTCCTGAAAACCTACAAAATCGGTAGGGCCACTCTTCTGCCAATCGACATGATCGAGGGCAGTTTTAGCCGTTACTCAAAGATAGAGAAGCATCCCGGCTTCATAGGCTACGCGGCTAAATTGATCGAAGTGCCGGAAGGTTTCGAGAAGTTGCCGTCGTATCTTTTTGGAAATTCCGTAGTTACGAGGAGCCTTGACGACGCGATCGAGATGAGAAGGGAGTTTGGCTTCTCAGGACGTATGGTTTCGATCGACGGTCAGCTCGTTAGCGGGGGCGGCTCGATCACCGGCGGCTTCATCGATGATGAAGCCAGAACGGATCTCCTTTCTAGAAAGAGAAGGATCGCCGAACTTTCCGAAAGAGAAGTCGAACTGGAAAAGAACATCGCTTTGAGAGAGAAAGAAATACTGCGCCTGAAAGACGATATAACCGAAGTGAGAGGCTATTACAAAGTTCTCCAGGAAGAGCTCAACGAACTGGCCTCGAAAGGGGCAGCAATAAATCGAATGATTCACGAACTTCTGAAATCAGCGCAGGAAGTCGAGGATGAAATAGTAGAACTGGTTAAGCTGGAAACCGAGTACTCCCGTAGGTTACAGGAAAGTTATCTCAAGAAGGAATCCCTGGTCAACGAGCAATCTGCCCTGAAAATCGAAAAAGCGAAACTGGAAGAGAGCGTTGAGGCTGAGTCTGAGGAATTGAAAAGGCAAAAAAAAGTTCTCGAAGAGCTTCAGGATAGTATCGTGGATTCGAAACTCAGACTCTCGACTTTATATGAAAAGCAGGAGCAGTATTCGAAGGAACACGCCTCTATACTGGAGAAGAAACGCTTTGATCAGGAAAACGTAAACCTTCTTTCAAGAGAGATGCAGGAGGTAGAAGAGGAGACCGAGCGGTTAAGAAGGCAGGTAGCCGATCAAGAGAGGGAGATCACATCGGTTAAGAGAGAGACCGAAGATCTCTTCTCAAGCATAAGATACCAGAGAGAGGGTAAGGAGCAGAGACTGAATGCTCTTCAGGAAGCCGAAGATATGATCAACGAATTGAAGGAGAAACGCGAAAAGAAGAGAGACCGCTCCCACCAGCTTGAGATGTTGATACAGGAAAGCCAGATGAAACTGACAAGAATAAGAGAAGAGATTGAGAACTCCGGAGAAAATACGGCCGACATTCCGGTTCTTTCGGAAGACAAACTACGAGAGGTCAAGGTGGAGCTGGACGATTACGAAAACAAGTTGAAGTTTCTGGGTAGCGTCGACCTAGATGCTATAGAAGAATACGGAGTGGTTGACAGGGAGTACCAGGAGCTCAACAATCAAAAGGCAGATCTAGAAGACGCCAGACAAAAGCTTATAGAACTGATCGAAAAGACCGATACGAAGGCAAAGACGATTTTCATGGAAACCTTTGACAGGATAAACAAGAATTTCGCGTCTTATATAGACGAGATTTTCGAGGGGGGAGAAGGTGATATCAAGATAATCCCAGGCGACGATCTTCTCGAAACGGGACTCGAGATCACCGTGCGGCGCCCTGGAAGAAAGATCCAAAAATTGCAGCTCCTCTCGGGAGGAGAAAAAGCGCTTGTGGGAATCGCGTTGATTTTTTCGTTGCTGAGCATAAAGCCAAGCCCCTTTTACGTGCTCGACGAAGTAGATGCACCACTCGACGATTTCAATGCCGAGAGGTTCAGGGTGCTTCTGAAAAAGCACGCCTTCGATACACAATTTCTGGTTGTCACGCACAACAAGCTAGTCATGGAAGTGGCCAACGTGTTGCACGGTGTAACGATGACCGACGGTCTCTCTAGAGTTATACCGGTCGAGCTGCAATCGGTGGAGTCGATCACCGGTTAGCAGATTTTTCCCCGTTTTCAGAGAGTATCGATCTGAACTCTCTGGTGATAACTGTTACCATGCCGATCCCAACTAAAGCCGATCCAAAGAAAAACAGCCATGACGGGACATTTTTAAGAAACAGCACATCTGCCACAACAGTGAAGATCGGAATTGTATAGACCCAGAGCGTCGCCGCCTTGCCTCCCCAGAGGTTTATTCCCATATTCCAGAGGATATAACCCAACGCGGAAGCAAATAGCCCCAGATAAATAACGCCGGCTACCGCTCCTGTGGAAAAAGAGACGGGCTTTCCGAGAAGGAAAACCTCTACAAGAGCCAACGGCAAGGAAAAGACCAGTCCCCATAACATTATCTCCATGGTGGTCCAAATCGAGCTGTTTCTTATCCTTTCGTAAAAGTACGTGTATCCGGCCCAAGAAAGGGCCGCTCCGAAAGAGAGCAAATTTCCGGCAACGCTCGAACCATTGGAGAAGCTTCCCGAATAAATTATCAGCCCCAGGCCTACGAAAGCTATACCGCCACCAATGTATTCGAAGTAGTCGAATCTTCTGCGCAGAACGTCATAAAGTATTATCGTCAGGATCGGAGCCGTAGAGACTATCAGCGAGGCATCGGAAGCATTGGTGAGAGTGAGACCATAGTTCTCGAAAAGGAAGTATGTGGTTATTCCCAAAAGACCTGCCAGTGCAGCGAATCTATGTCTTACTCTCCCGAACGAGCCCCTTCGCCTCCCTACAATTGGAAAGAGAACGGCAACAGCGAGAGAAAAACGCAGAACTGCCAGAAACATCGGCGGCAGACTTTCCACCGCAACCTTCGTGAAGATATATGAAATACCCCACATCATCGAAGTGATCGCCAGAACGATCAGCCCGAGACCTTTCTCCTTTGAAGTTTTCATATTCTCTTATAAGGTGAGTACCGGTTTATGTTCCTGTCTATTACAGGTTCGAGTATCAAGGCTTCTCCCGGTTTCATGTTCGCTTCGAGCGAACCGAAAGAAGTTGAAAACGTCTTTCCGGTCAGCATATCCCTCATAACCGTCCCGTTCATCAGGAAGCCTTCCTGCAAATAGATTCTGGTACCGACGTTACGTTCCGTCGTGTTGATGACGGAAACGATCAATTCGTCTATACTTTCGGTGTGTCTCTTGAAAGTTATAAGAGAAGGATCACCGGCCCTCAGAACGGCGAATTCACCCCTCCGAAGCGCGTTTTTGCTTTTCCTTATTTCGTTCAGTTTTCTATAGAGATGATATGTACGGGGGGGATTGGAAACCTTCTCCCACTCCATGGGGCTCCTGTTTTCCGGATCGTGACCGCCGTCCATTTCGATTTCTTCGCCATAGTATATAATCGGAATGCCTGGTAATGTGTACTGCATGACGAGTGCCGCTTTGATTTCATCAAACGAGCTGAATTCATTCTTTAGTCTCGGTACGTCGTGAGAGGATAAAATGTTCCACGATCTCGACATATAATCGAGCCCGCAATCGTTGATACAATCGCCAAGAATCATGGCCGCTGTCTCGCCTTTCAGCGAACCTCGAAGAGAGTCCCAGATCAAAGATCTGTAGTAATAGTTCATCAAACCGTCGAGCTTCGCCTTCTCTCTCCAGCCTTTAGGATAGTTCCAGATCTCTCCAATGATACAGGCCTGTGGGTTAACGCTCTTCACACTTTCCGACATCTGGGAGAGAATCTCCGGGCCGATATCGTAAGCAACATCCAGCCGCCAGCCATCTATACCCAACCTAAGCCAGTGTTTCATGACTGATTCTTCTGATTTATAGATAATCTCGGCCAGCTCAGGGTTTTCGAGATTGAGTTCTAGTAAATTTCTTGAATCCATCCAGCCTCTGTACTGCCCGTTGGCCCGCACAAAAAAGCTTTCCTTTTCACTGTTGCCCTGAAACGCACCTAAATAATCGAAAATGCTAAGCCCGTTGAACCATTTACCGGCCATTCCGGCATGGTTGAATACACCATCCAGAATTACTCTCAATCCTTTAGCATGAGCCAACTTCAAGAGATCTTTCATGTCTTCTTCAGTACCGAAGTCGGGATCGATCGTGAAATAATCGAGAGTATCGTATTTGTGATTGGTGTGGCCCCAGAATACCGGTGTCATGTAGATCGTATTCACCCCAAGATCCTTTATGTAATCGAGTTTCTCTATAATGCCCCTCAGGTCTCCTCCCCAAAAATCGTACTGGTGACCACCATCATGGGAGGCATGAGGCCTTTCATTCCAGGCACGAACACGCTGTTCGGGAAGTCTGTAGTGACCCTTCTCTCTCTTTTTGAAAACGTCCTGTGCCATTCCTATATTGAACCTCTCGGGGAAGATCTGGTATATAATTGCGTCCTTCTGCCAGTCGTCCATAGATCATTCCTCCAGCATTTCGTTCGCATACGAAAGATAAACCATCCCAAGAAAGATATTATCCCTGATCGACCAGAGCCCTTCGGGCTTAATATTTATCTGAGACTCTTTTAGCCATGAATTCAGCGTCCAGAGAGTTATTTCGTAGATCTGCATCAATCCACGAGAGTAAACGTACTGAGAGAAGGAAGGGTTGAGACTTTTCTCTTCCATCAGCGCATAAGGATTGAGAGAGGACTCCACAATCATAATCGAGACGACTATCGAAGGATCCAGTTTGGAGAGATCGAGTGTCTTCACTTTCCCGCCTACTATTATATTAACTTTCACACCTGTGAAATCCATGATCGCCCTGTAAATGGCTTCTCCTAGTTTGATTTTGAACCCATCGCCTTTCGAATCCAGTTGCTTGTTAGACTTGATAAGACTCAGCAGTTTGTTCTTGAGTGAGATATTCTCCCGGGGGGTTTTGGAGGAGATCAGTCTGTCTACGGCAGGGTTGGTAGAAAAAAGCTCTGTATCATCCACATTATGCATCTTTATCGCAGAACTCAGAACTGGTTTTGAATCGCTCTTACCGGCAAAATATTCGTAAACCGATACCACTCTGTCGTCGTAAGTGTAGGAAGGGTTGTTGAGAAAGTCCTCCCTGTTAGCGCCCAGACCGGCATTGTAAAGAATCGCCAGAGAGGCCACCTTTTTCGGGCTCAACCGGTTTCCAAAACCAACCAGCAGACCTGATATAACAACGATTGAAGTCAACAACACTAGAAGGACTATCAGATCCAATCTCTTTCCTTTATCCATTTTCCACCTCTGGGTTATTATATCAGAGAAAAGCCGGGTTGCCCCGGCTCCACTTATCTTGTAATCGTCAATTATCTCTTTTTCTTTTTATCGAACTTACAGACACCGATTGGACACTGTGGCGCATCAACATGCGCTAGAAATTCATCCTTGAACCGGTCGAGGATCGATCTCAGCGGTATAGGAACAGCCTGACCCAATCCACAGAAAGAAGAGTCTTCCATCGTGTCGGCAACATCGTAAAGTTGATCGAAGAGCTCCCTGGTTCCTCTACCCTTGGAGAATTCGTTTAATATATGGACAATTATATGTGTGCCTTCGCGACAGGGTGAACACTTGCCACAGGATTCATGGGCAAAGAATTCCATCAGGTTCTTCGCTATATCGACCGCACAGTGAGTTTCGTCGATTGCCAGAATCACTCCCGAACCGAGCGCCGCACCGAAATTTTTGAAGGAATCGAAATCAAGTGGTGCACCCAGTTCTTCTGGTTTTATGAAAGTACCGGCAGCACCACCAGTCTGTACCATCTTCACGGCTCTCCCATCGGGAATACCACCGCCGAATTTGTAAACAAGGTCAGCCACCGTTGTACCCATTGGAACCTCAACTATACCCCTCTTAACCAGATTGCCGCAAAGAGAGTACACTTTCGTACCCGCCGAAGAATTCGTACCTATTGCTTTGAACCAGTTCGCACCTTTGTCAATTATCGGGGGAACACAGGCGAAGGTTTCGACGTTGTTTACCACCGTAGGCTTGTTGTACAAACCACTGACTGGTGGATAAGGTGGCTTCAATCTTGGACGACCCGATTTGCCCTCGATCGATTCTATCAACGCTGTTTCTTCTCCACAGACGTAAGCTCCAGCTCCCAATCTCACGGAGAGATCGAAAGAAAAATCGGTCCCCAATATGGAAGCCCCAAGAAGGCCGTACTCGTATGCCTGGCTGATCGCTCTTCTGAGACTGGCAACGGACTCGAAGTATTCACCTCTTATGTATATGTACCCCTTGCTGGCACCAACGGCGTAACCTGCTATGATCATACCTTCAATAACCGAATGGGGATCTCCTTCCATTATCAGGCGGTCTTTGAAGGTACCGGGTTCACCTTCGTCGGCGTTGCAAATTACGTACTTATCGGGAGAATCTACTTTCTGGGTGAATTCCCATTTCAGACCGGTCGGGAAACCTGCGCCACCTCGGCCACGAAGCCCACTCTTCTTGATCTCTTCAATAACAACCCGGGGCTCCATTCTGAAGGCTTTGGCCAGTCCCTGGTAGCCGTTAAGAGCTATGTACTCTTCTATATTCCTTGGATCGATTGAACCTGCGTTGCGCAGAACCACACGTTCCTCGATTGTAGTACTTTTCGCTTCTACCGACCCTTCTACGCTGAGATCCTCGACGACCAGTTCCCGCGCGATCCTCCCCTTGAGAAGATGCTCGAGAACGATTTTTTCGACATCAGCCTCGGATTTGACCGAATAAACAGTGTTCTCTGGAAGAACCAGAAAAAGCACACCTTTTCCGTAATCTCCTAAAGAACCCGTTTCAAGAACATCTACGATCGATCCCAGGTTATATTTTTCCACTAGGGAGGCGAGATAGTTTTTATAATGGCGCGCACCGAGAAGAAGGCTGTTCGAATCGATAGATACCAGAACGGTAATAGGCTTGCTCATCATCACTCACCTCTCTCTGGAAACGATTGAATCGATAATCTCCGAAACTCTCTCTTTGTTGAGGTTCCCGTAAGCTTCGTCGTTTATCATCATTACGGGAGAGACACCGCAAAGTCCCAGGCAGCTGGTCTCTTCGAGAGTAAACAGACCGTCGACGGTTGTCTCGCCGAAACCGATTTCAAGTCTGTTCTTAAGGGCATCAACGATTTCCTGTCCACCGGTTACATGACAGGGAAGGCTTTTGCAGATCCTTATTACATACTTGCCACGTTTGTGAGTGGAGAACATGGTGTAGAAAGTCAAGACTTCGTATATTTTCGACAGCGGTGTACCGGTTAGTTCTTTCAAAACCTCGGCCGCTTCGATTGGAATGAAATTGCCATAGTGATCCTGAATAGCGTGTAAAGCGTTTATCAGTACGTCGCCCTTTTCGAGACTCTGACTATTTATATCTTCGTAAATCTTCGTAACCGTCTCGCGGATACTGTCAACAGACATGTTAATTCCTCCCTTCAACCCAAATTGACAATGCAGAAGAACCCCCTCGGAAGGGGGTTCTCAAATATCTCACGGAGAGACTTTGCTGATTGCGTTAAATCTGCATACCGCAAGACAACTACCGCAGCGAGTGCAGATTTCGGGATCTATCTCGTGGGGCTTTCTGACTGCGCCGGAAATTGCGTTCACGGGACAGACTCTGGCGCAGGCCGTGCAGCCGACACACTTATCCTTATCTATTACGACTCTCATGAGAGGCTTGCATCTCTTTGCGGGGCATTTCTTTTCCAAAACGTGCGCTTCGTATTCGTGCCAGAAGTACCTCATCGTAGAAAGAACCGGTTGAGGTGCCGTCTGGCCAAGTCCACAGAGAGATGTCGCCATTATATTTTCACCCAGTTCTTTGAGAAGCTCGAGATCTTCCATGGTTCCTTCGCCTTCGGTAATTCTCTCGAGGATCTCGAGCATTCTCCTGGTGCCGTCACGGCAGGGTGTGCACTGTCCACACGACTCTTCAACGGTGAATTCAAGAAAGTATTTGGCCACGTCAACCATACAGCTGTCTTCGTCCATGACGATCATTCCGCCAGAACCAACTATTGTTCCGAGCTTTTTAAGGTTATCGTAGGTAATCGGGGTGTCCAGATGTTCCAGCGGGATACACCCACCACTAGGCCCACCGGTTTGAACAGCCTTAAGTCTCTTTCCTCGGGGAATTCCTCCGCCTATATCATAGATGAGCTTTCTCACGGTAATTCCCATGGGTACTTCTACAAGGCCGGTGTTTTTCACGTTTCCGGCCAAAGCGAAGACTTTTGTGCCTTTTGATCCTTCCACGCCGTACTGGCTGAACCATTCGCCACCGTTTATAATTATCGGAGGAATGTTGGCATAAGTCTCTACGTTGTTCAGGAGGGTCGGCTTACCCCACAGACCCTTGTTAGCGGGGAAGGGCGGCTTCACCCTGGGAATTCCCCTTTTGCCCTCAATCGAATTGATAAGCGCGGTCTCCTCACCACAGACGAAGGCTCCTGCGCCAATCCTTATTTCGAGGTCGAAAGAGAAATCTGTACCCAGTATTTTGTCACCGAGGAAACCGTACTCTCTGGCTTTTTCCATCGCGAAAGACAGTCTCTCAATCGCCAGGGGATACTCGGCACGAACATAAACGAAACCTTTCTGTGCACCGACTGTATAAGCAGCTATAGTCATTGCTTCCACTATCGTGTGAGGATCACCCTCCAGGACGGCTCTATCCATGAAAGCTCCAGGGTCTCCTTCATCGGCGTTACAGATTATGTACTTTGGATTACCCTGGGCCTTTTTGGCGAAATCCCATTTCATCCACGTCGGAAAACCGGCACCGCCCCTGCCTTTCAATTCGCTCTTCTTTAACGTTTCAATTACTTTATCAGGTCCCATTTCGAAAAGAACTTTATGAAGGGCGAAGTAACCGTCCCTTGCGATGTACTCATCGATGGATAGAGGGTCTATCACACCGAGATTTCTTGTAGCTATCTTAACCTGTTCGGTAAAGAAGGGAAGTTCTTCCTGGGGTTTTGTCTTGAGTTCGCCCGTATCGCCTTTATAGAGAAGCTTTTCCACAACTCTCCCTTTCAGTATATGCTCTTCAACTATTTGGGCTGCATTTTCGGCGTTGACCTTCTGATAGAAAACCCCCTCGGGATAAATTACCAGGATCGGTCCAAGATCGCACGCCCCCATACAGCCAGTTTCTACAACCCTTACAACCGTCTCCAGAGAATACTTTTTTAATGTATCCTCGAAAACTTCTTTGACACTTTTCTCACCTGCCGATATACAGGCTCCACCGGCACAGATAAGCACCGTATTTTCAACAGCGGGCACCGCTAATCACCTCTTCGTTATAGTTCTCCCTTTTTGACAATGAGATCTCCAACTACTTTCCCCTCGACAATGTGCTGATCGATTATTCTCTTCGCCTGCGCAGGGGTTACGTGTCCATAGATTATCGGATCGGCCCCTTCCAGATGAACTTCGATGGTAGGCTCTACATCGCACAGACCGAAGCAACCCGATTGAACTACGGCCACATCTTCAATGCCCTTTTCGTCAAGAGAATCAACAATGGCTCTCAAAGTGTCTTTAGCACCTGCCGCAATTCCACAGGTTCCCATGGCAACGATTATCTTGCCCTTTTTGCCAGAATCTCGCATTTTAAGTCCTTTCATCGCATTTTCCTTGATTTTCATGAGTTCTTCAAGACTCTTTATCTTTGCCATTATTCAGCCCTCCTGTATTTGTCAAGAATCTTAGACACTTCATCCGGAGTGACCCTTCCGTAATAGTCATCTTCACCGATGAGAACAACCGGTGCCATACTGCACGCTCCCAGACACCTTACTGCGTGGATAGAAAACTTTCCATCGGCAGTTGGTTGATTCATGGGTACTCCCAGTTCATCCTGTAGTCTCTCCATAATTTTGTCAGCGCCTTTCACATAACAGGCTGTGCCCAGGCAGACTCTGATTTGATGCTTTCCCTTTGGTTTCATAGTGAAGAAGTTGTAAAAAGTGACTACACCATAAACTTGACTGAGCGGAACGTTGAGTTTCTCCGAAACGTGCTGCTGGACTTCTTCAGAAAGATAGCCGAAGATTTCTTGAGCTTTGTGAAGAACGTTAATTAAGACACCCGTGTTGTCTTTCACGGAATCGATATACCGGTCCAGTTCGGCAAAAAGATTCTCGCAATCCGGGCATTTAACCACAGACAACCCTTGCACCTCCCTTTAAGCCAAGAATGTTATTTATTTCACACATGGATTATAACATGAGCCTGGAAAAATGGGCAGTTTCATCTGTTAAGATGCCCACAACAGTTGGAAAACAAGGGATCTTCGCCAGACCTTTTCAGAGATCGGTCAGCACCATCTGTCTGTAGAGGCTTTACTTTCATTTCCAATTCACAAAAAGACCTGCTAGAAATTCCGTAGATACAAGACTTATCGTCCATTAAATGTTAAAATTACCGGTGTTCAAGGAGCCTAATTAAGGAGGAGATTCGATGGATCTTGGAGTCTTTGTGCGGGATATTCCTGACTTTCCAAAACCTGGTGTGGTTTTTAAAGATGTAACACCTATGCTGAAAGATCCCGATGCTTTCAGGGAATGCATTTTACAGATGAGTTCTCTGGTTGAAGGACTTGACTTCGACACCATAGTGGCACCGGAAGCCAGAGGCTTCATATTTGCCGCTCCGATAGCCTTTCATACCCGAAAAGCTCTGGTTCCTGTGAGGAAGCCTGGTAAACTTCCCTACGAAACACTGGAAATAGACTACGAACTCGAGTACGGTAAAGCAACGCTCCAGATGCATATTGATGCAATTCACAAAGGCGCGAAAGTATTGATAGTGGATGATATACTTGCGACGGGCGGAACGATGAAAGCAATAGCCGAAATGATCGAGAAATGCGGCGGTGAAGTGATCTCAATACTATGCCTGGCCGAATTGAATTTTCTGAGACCGAGAGAGAAACTTGCTCGCTACGATGTGCGCACTTTAATCTCTTACTGATGGAGGTTAGTAATGCTGAAGTACGATTTTTCTTTTGCCTTCAAAGAGACACTTGAAAGTGGTTTGTCTTTCGATGAACTTCTCGAAATGGGCAAAAACACTTCTACTATACTAGAAAGGATCAATTCACCCGAACCTGGTTTTCTGAGAATACTGAGCAACGACTCCATTCTGGACGAAGTGAAGACCCTGGAAGACTGGCTGGAAAACTTTGAAAATTTCGTGGTTATAGGCATCGGTGGTTCCGCGTTGGGGAACCAGGCTCTTCACTCATCGTTGAACCCTCTCAACTGGAACAATCTGAGCAGGGAGAAACGTATGAAAAAGGCAAGGATATTCGTACTGGACAACGTAGATCCCGACATGGTTTCCTCTATTCTAGGTGAATTGGACTTAAAGACTACGGTTTTCAACGTAATCTCGAAATCCGGCATGACAGCGGAATGCATGTCCAACTACCTTATCGCAAGGGGCCTTCTCGACAAATTGGGTCTTCCGGCAAGCGAACACTTCATCTTCACAACCGATAGCGAAAAGGGTGTACTGCGAGAGATAGCCGATCGCGAAAAAATAAGAACTTTAACGATTCCCGACGATGTTGGCGGACGTTTCAGTGTTTTAACACCGGTCGGGCTTCTCTCTGCCCTCGCGGAAGGTATAGATATCTATGGCCTCTACGAAGGAGCCAGATTCGGCCGTGAAAGATATCTTCGGGACAATGTTAAGTCCAACCCGGCTCTCGTAAATGCGTTAATCCATTACGCATACATGAAAAAGGGCTACAATATATCGGTTATGATGCCTTACTCGAACAGGCTTTATACACTCGCCGATTGGTACAGACAACTCTGGGCCGAGTCTCTGGGTAAGAAGTTTGACCTCAATGGCAGAATAGTACACACCGGCCAGACTCCGATAAAAGCTCTTGGAGCGATTGATCAGCATTCGCAGGTTCAACTTTACAACGAAGGCCCTAAGGATAAAGTGATAACTTTTATAAAGCTTGAAGACTTTGGAAATCAGCTCACTGTTCCTTTCATCCATTCAGATGTCGAAGCTCTCTCTTACCTGAACGGCGTGGAACTGGCCGAGCTGTTGAACGCGGAACTCAGAGGAACCTCAATAGCACTCGCATCCAACGGAATCCCTAACTTGACAATCACCTTCCCACAGATCGATGCTTTCCACGTCGGGGAGTTTATTGTCTCTTACGAAATACAGACAGCGATTGCGGGAACTCTACTTCGAATAAACCCTTACGATCAGCCCGGAGTTGAACTTGGAAAGAAACTTACTTATGCCTTTATGGGTCGCAGAGGTTACGAGGAAATTAGAGATAGATACGAGGAGAAGACCTCCTGGAGGTTTGAACTATGAAAGAAGATTTGCTCAAACTCATAGAAGAATTCGATGTTACCGAACTTTACTTTCTAGAGGAGACCATTCCAACCTATATCATAGTCTCGGTACAATCAGAATCGTTGCTGAAGAAGATCGGTGAAATGGAAGAGATAGAAGCCGATATCATAACTCTCACTCCAGATGAGAAAGAGGCCCTGAAGTTTTCACCCAGTGAGATCTCAAAAGTAGTCATAAACGTCATGGAGAAAGGCGAGAGACTGATTTGATAGTGCTGGGCATAGTAGGCAAGGCCGGTTCGGGCAAATCCACGATTGCATCTGCCCTTGAAAAATCCGGCGCGATTCGGGTATCGCTAGATGAAATTGGCCACCAAGCTCTCGATTCGATGAAAGAGGAAATTCGCAGAGAGTTCGGAGAGTGTATAATGACCGGAGACTCTGTCGATAGAAAGAAGCTGGGGGATGTTGTCTTCAACAGTCCAAAGCTTTTGGAAAGATTGAACCGTATAGTTCATCCAGTGATTCGTTCTGTGGCACTTGCAAAGATGATCGACGATACCAAGCTTTACGTAATTGATGGCGCATTGCTTCACCAAATTGGTCTCTCGGAATTTTGCGATAAAATCTTATGGATAGAATGTTCACCTGAAGAAACTGTGCGACGTCTTGCGCTACGTGGAATGACCGAATACAAAGCCAGACTGATATTGCAGTCCCAGCAACATCTTGACAGTTTAAGAGACTCTGCCGACGCCATTGTTGATACATCTGGAGATGCCGCCGCTACTTTGCGAAAAGTGGAAGAGGTTCTTTTTGAATGGGGCATAATGCTATAATTATTTCGACGCTTGAAACACTTTGAATAAGGAGGTAAAGATATGCGCAAAAGAGTTCTTCTCGTGGTGATGTTTGCGATTCTCGCGGTCTTCGTAATGGCGAAGACGGAAATCGAGTTCTGGCATGCAATGGGTGGCGCACAGGGAACGACCGTTACAGAGATCGTTAATTCGTTCAACGAAGCCAATCCGGAAATTGTAGTCAAGGCCATCTATGTGGGCAATTACAGTGCATTGCAGCAGAAGCTCCTTGTAAGTGCTGAAAGCAACACACTTCCGGCCCTTTCTCAGGCTTACGGAAATTGGACGGCCAGATTGATCCCCAGGGGTGTCGTGCAGGAACTGAATACTCTTATCGCCGATCCCGAAGTCGGTCTGACCGACGAAGAATGGGCAGCCATCTGGTCGCCTTTCAAGAAAATGGTGACATGGGGAAGTACGATCTACGCCCTGCCATTCAACAAGAGTACATATGTTCTCTACTACAACACCGACCTATTCGAGCAGTACGGTCTTGAAGTTCCAAAGACGATGGAAGACTTACTCTTCGCAGCAATGATGCTTACCGAGGATAAGAACAAAGACGGGACTATCGATCAATATGGATTTGGTTTCAGAACGACCATAGATCATTTCATGACCTTCCTCAGGGCCAACAAAGGTGAAGCCATCGAGATATTAAACGACGGCTCGATCAAGGTTATAATCAACTCTCCGCAAGCAAAAGAGGCTTTACAACTGATGTACGACATGGCCCATACCTACGGGGTCGCTCTTTTCCAGGGCGGTTATCTCGACGCTCCGTTCGGTGACGGCAAAATCGCTATGTTCATCGAAACTATTGCATCGGCCTCTTATGTTGACAGCGGTTCCAGAGGAAAGCACGGATGGGCATGGGCACCAGTTCCAATGTGGGAAGTTCAGGCACCACCGTTCGCTGGAACAGATGTAGTGATGTTTACCGGTATCAACGCCGAACAGAAGGCTGCCGCATGGAAATTCATGAAGTATCTGGTAAGTCCGGAGATCCAGGCTTACTGGTCGGTGAAGACTGGCTATATGCCCGTTACGCAGCTTGCCCTCGATACTCCCCAGTGGAAGGCATATGAGCAGCAGAATCCGACAGTTGCCGTACCGATAAGTCAGATTCCCTTCGGTTCCGTCGATCCAAACGTTGCTCTTTGGGATGATGTGAGAAACGTACTAGGAACTATGGTGGGCGATGTCATCAACCAGAAGAGAACGGTCGATGAAGGTCTAGCCTGGGCAGAACAGGAGCTACTAAGAATTATAGCCAATCAATAAAAAGTGTAGTAAAATTTGGGGGAGGCAGTCGCCTCCCTTTTTTATTGTTTAATTGACGAGGTAAGGATCAGTGAAAAAGTATTTTCATTCCTTCAATTTCTACGCTTTTTCCTTTTCGGTACTTCTGTATTTACTGTCCTCATCTATAAATGTTAAGGGAGCAGAATGGGGACTTTCATACGTAGAAATAGGGTTGATCAACTTCGGTGGAAGTATCTTCTATGTATCTGTAGCCAGCACTCTTGGAAGGATAGGAGACAGAATCGGCTTCAAAAAGAGTCTGGCCATCGGAATGATCGCTATGGCAGTTTTTCTGAATCTGGGTTTTTTCTGGAAAGGGGTCGCGGATATAACTCTCTTCGCTTTCGGGATGAACCTCTTCTTCGGCTTTTTCTTTCCATCTCTTGAGGGCTTGATCTCCAAGGGAGAGAGGAGAGAAGGTATAGACCCTTTGATGACGGTGATACGTTTCGTCCTATCCTGGAGCGCCGGCAATATTGTCGGTATGGCACTCGGTCCCTATCTCATTCAAAAGATGCCGCAGGTCGTCTTCATATATGGAATCCTTCTATCTGTTACGAGTTCGGTAATGATTTTCATAAGCGCGAAAAGATGCAATGAATCGCTTCCCGGACCTTACAGCGAAAGACTTAAAAGGCCGATGCCGCAGGCCGATTTTCCAAGAATAAAAGAGTACCGCAGATCTTACAGGCTGGCCTTCCTGCTGGCGGGGATAATATACACAAGCGGGATGGCTCTCTTTCCAAAGTTGATTTCGGCTTCAGGTCTGCCACTGGAGAAAATAGGCTTTTTGACCGTTGGTGCTAACGTCGGTGTCTTTCTCTCTTTTCTTTTCATGAGTAGGTTTAATTTCTGGATTGGCAATCCAGGTAAAACCTTGATGATAATGCTGGTAATCTTCTCCGCAACCGTTCTGTCATTCTTCATGCCTCAAACAGCTCCTGTGTTCTTCGCTGTTACTTTTCTTTGTGGCGTCACTTATGCGGTTCCCTATATTTTCGCGATCTTTTATGGTCTCAACTCACAGGACAACGACCACGGTAAACAGGGAGGAGTACACGAATCCATGGTCGGTATAATCTTTGGCGTTGGCCCGTTAATAGGAGGGTATTTTCTTCAGGTGTGGCCCGATTTGAAAAGTGTGGGTGTCATGTCGCTTATACTCATTTCGATGATATTCATCGATCAAATTCACTTCATAGGAAAAGTAAAAAGCAACTCGTAAATCAAATTCATCTCTGACATGGCAGTGATTCCATTCTAAACATCACTTCTGAAAGGCTGTGTTATAATCACCTCGAATAGTTTTCAGGAAGGGAGGAAACAAAGTGTCAAAGAAATATGTGTACTATTTTGGCAAAACGAAGGCCGAAGGCGATGCGAAGATGAAGAATCTTCTGGGTGGCAAAGGAGCCAACCTGGCCGAAATGGTCAGACTAGGATTCCCAGTGCCTCCGGGCTTCACGATTTCCACCGAAGTCTGTAAGTACTACTATGATCACGGCGAAAAATACCCCGAAGAGCTCGTGGGTGAGGTAAAAGCTGCAATGGAAATGCTAGAGAAAGAAACCGGCAAAGGCTTTGGTTCTGCCGAAAGACCACTTCTAGTATCTGTGAGATCGGGAGCAGCCATTTCAATGCCAGGAATGATGGACACGATTCTTAATCTTGGTCTGAACAACGAGACAGTCAAAGGGCTCATAAACGAATCGGGAAATCCCAGATTCTGCTACGATGCTTACAGAAGGTTCCTTCAGATGTTCGGAGACGTGGTTCTAAAGATAGAGCATTCCGAATTTGAAAAGGCTCTTTCCAGCGTCAAAAAAGAGAAGGGTGTAAAACTCGATACCGAACTGGATGCCACGGATATGGAAGAAGTGGTTAAAAGATACCTGGAGGTCTACAAAAAAGCTGGCAAAGAATTCCCTCAGGATCCCTGGGAGCAGCTTTGGATGGCCACTAACGCTGTTTTTGGAAGCTGGATGAATGAAAGAGCCATCAAATACAGAGCTCTCAACGGAGTGAAGGAGGGCGATCTACTCGGAACGGCCGTGAACGTGTGCACCATGGTTTTCGGAAATACAGGAGACGACAGTGGCACTGGAGTTGCTTTCACCAGAGACCCCAACACGGGTGAAAAAAAATTATACGGTGAGTACCTGCCGAACGCTCAAGGTGAGGACGTCGTTGCAGGTATCAGAACTCCTTACCCGATGACGAAACTTCATGAGATCAATCCAGCTGTTTATGATCAGTTACTAGACATCTTCGAAAAACTTGAAAAGCACTACAGGGACATGCAAGATATCGAGTTCACGGTTGAACATGGAACGCTTTACCTACTTCAGACAAGAAATGGAAAGAGAACACCTTACGCCAGTGTGAAGATCGCCGTTGATCTTGCAAAAGAGGGACTTATAACCAAAGAAGAGGCAGTGATGAGAGTCACTCCCGATCATATCGAGACTCTTCTCCATCCTTACTTCACAAAAGAAACCCTCGAAAGCGCAGAAAAACTCGCCAAAGGGATCGCAGCTTCCCCTGGAGCGGCTTCCGGAGTTATCGCCTTCGACCCCGAGACGGCTGAGAGAATGGTTAGAGACGAGGGAAAGATGGTTATTCTCGTAAGACCGGAGACCTCTCCAGAAGATATCGCTGGAATGGCAGCCGCGCAGGGCATTCTTACCTCTACCGGTGGCAAGACATCCCACGCTGCCGTTGTAGCAAGGGGAATGGGTAAGACCTGTATAGTCGGATGCGAAGCTGTCGAAGTCGACGAACATGCCAAGGAGATGAAGGTCAACGGAAAGATACTCAAAGAGGGAGACTGGCTGAGTATAGACGGTACTACAGGCGAAGTCTTCATGGGAAAACTCGATTCCGTGAAACCGCAAGGACTTGAGGGACCTCTGGCCGAAGTACTTGGCTGGGCCGACGAAATCAGAAGGCTAGGAGTCAGAACCAACGCCGATACACCAAAAGACGCTTCGATTGCAAGAGGTTTCGGTGCGGAAGGAATCGGCCTGACCAGGACAGAACACATGTTCTTCCAGGAGGACAGGATATTTGCAATGCGGCAGATGATAACTTCTAGCACTTTGGAACAACGCAAAAAAGCTCTTTCAAAACTGCTTCCAATGCAAGAAGATGATTTTTACGGGATCTTTAAAGCTATGGAAGGCTATCCCGTCACCATAAGACTTCTCGATCCACCTCTACATGAGTTTCTTCCTAAAGAAGATGAAGATATTAGAGACCTCGCTAAAGAAATGGGAATGGGATACGATGAGCTGAAGGCAACAATTGAAGAGCTTCATGAATTCAACCCAATGATGGGATTCAGAGGCTGCAGACTGGCGGTGGTTTACCCTGAGATAGCCGAAATGCAGACAAGAGCTATCATAGGAGCCGCAATCAAGCTCGTTAAGGAGGGTATGAACGTAATCCCAGAAATAATGATACCCCTCATAATCGAGCTGGAAGAACTCAAGTATGTCAAAGCTATCATCGTCAAGGCAGCAGATGAAATGATAAGGGAAGCCGGTGTCGATCTCGTTTACAAAGTCGGAACAATGATCGAAGTTCCGAGGGCAGCTCTCACAGCCGATGAAATTGCTCGCGAAGCGGAGTTCTTCAGTTTCGGCACCAATGACTTGACCCAGATGACATTCGGGTTCAGCAGAGACGACTACGGAAAGTTCGTAGGTCATTACCTTGAAAAGGGTATTCTTCCCACCGACCCCTTCCAGAAGCTCGATAGAGTGGGCGTGGGACAACTGGTTAAAATGGGTACTGAGAAGGGCCGTTCAACCAGACCTGACTTAAAAGTTGGGATCTGCGGCGAACACGGTGGAGAACCTTCTTCCGTCGAATTCTGTCACTTAGTTGGTCTCAACTACGTGAGCTGTTCACCCTACCGCGTACCAATAGCAAGACTGGCAGCCGCACAGGCAGTAATTAAAAACAGATAATAACTATCCACCGTGACCTCCGGGCGGGGTCACGGTTTTCATTATTATTCTGGAGGTTAGCCTATCATGGCAGAGTTGATCTCGGGGTATTTCGCTCAGTCCGGTTTCGCGACCCTGAGCTGGGAAAATGTAGTCATGTTCGCGATAGCTTCGCTTCTACTGTACCTTGCTGTAGCGAAAGACGCGGAGCCTTTGTTGCTTATTCCGATAGCTTTCGGGATGATCATTGCCAACATTCCTCCTCAGGTGACTGGCGTCTTCGAGCCGGGAACGGGTTTCATGTGGATCCTCCAGCAGGGTCTGGTTCTGGGAATCTATCCCCCTCTTATTTTTCTTGGAATCGGAGCCGTAACGGACTTTTCATTCGTTCTTGCAAACCCCAAGACTCTCTTCCTGGGAGCAGCGGCGCAGATAGGCATCTTTGTGACATTCATCGCAGCGAATCTTCTTGGCTTTTCACTACTGGATGCGGCGGCAATTTCGATAATCGGTGGAGCGGACGGACCAACATCCATCTACGTGGCGAGTATTCTCAAGTCCCAGTACCTGCCGGTGATAGCTATAGCATCCTATTCATATATAGCATTGGTCCCCATAATTCAACCACCAGTTATGAAATTGCTAACCACGAAGAAAGAACGCAGGATAGTCATGGGAAAACAACTGAGAAAAGTATCGAAGCTAGAAAGAATCGTATTTCCAGTTGTATCCACTATAGCCATTTCAATAATCGTCCCACAGTCGCTTCCCTTAATTGGAATGTTGATGCTGGGGAATCTGCTTAGAGAGAACGGCAGAACTAAACGTCTTGTAGAGGCTTCCGGCAAGTATATATCAGATACGGTTATAATACTCCTGTGTGTTTCGGTCGGAGCAAAAGCTGATGGAAAGATATTCTTGTCAGTGGAGAGTATAATGGTAATGGTTCTCGGATGTGCAGCTTTCATAGTCGCCACGGCTTCTGGGGTACTTTTCGCCAAGCTGATGAACCTCTTCTCGACTAACAAGGTAAACCCGTTGATAGGAGCCGCCGGAGTATCGGCCGTTCCCACGGCCGCCAGAGTCGCTCAAAAGGTCGCATCCGAAGAGGACGGTACGAATTTCATACTGATGCATGCCATGGGACCTAATATTGCTGGCGTCATAGGTTCTGCGGTAGCCGCCGGAGTTTTTCTTTCTATCATAAAGTAGAGCGGGAGGAATTTTAATGGCAGGGAAACGGCAATTTCGAGTGAATATCAACCACAACTTCTGCAAAAGATGCGGTATCTGTTACTGGATCTGTCCGACCAAGACGATAACGAAGGGAGAACTCGGTAAGCCCCAGGTGCTAGATCACACAACCTGTATAGGCTGTTCGATGTGCGAGAACTCCTGTCCGGATTTTGCCATAGACATTCAGGAAGTAGAGGCGGTGATTGAAAATGCGTGAGTTCGTCTTGCTCCAGGGTGATGAAGCCTGCGCACTCGGAGCCATCAAAGCCGGTTGTAGGTTTTTCGCCGGATATCCTATCACACCCGCTACCGAGATAGCGGAAACAATGGCGAAGGAACTTCCAAAAGTCGGCGGTACCTTCATACAAATGGAAGACGAAATCGCCAGTGCTGCCGCCATTATAGGTGCCTCGCTTTCAGGAGAAAAGTCTATGACGGCCACCAGCGGGCCAGGGTTTTCATTGATGCAGGAAGCTATCGGCTACGCCGCGATGACCGAAACTCCTACCGTTATAGTAAATGTCCAACGTGGGGGCCCTTCCACAGGAATGCCTACCAAGACGGCCCAGGGAGATGTGATGCAGGCGAGATGGGGCACTCATGGAGACCACCAGATTATTGCGATTTATCCTTCCAACGTCGAAGAGGTTTATAAGTACATCATTACCGCTTTCAACTATGCGGAACTTTACAGAACTCCAGTGATCTTCCTGATGGACGAGATATTAGGTCACATGAGGGAGAGCGTTTATCTCCCATACGAATCGGAAATAATGGTAGTACCGAGAACAGGTGAAACAGGGCTGGCAGAAGATGATATCTTCCATCCCTTCGAAGGCGACGATCAGATGATGGTTACTCCCCTTGTGAAAATGGGAAAGTCGAAATTTCACGTTTCGGGGCTGGTACACGATGAGTCAGGTTTCCCGGTGGGAACACCATCGGATGTTTCAAGACTCCTCAGACGTCTTGATAACAAGATCCGTTTGCACAGTGACGAGATAGTTATTTACGATGAATTCATGACCGAAGACGCCGAGATTCTGGTTCTGGCATATGGATCTGTGGCGAGAAGCGCAATTAAGGCTGTTAAGATGGCTCGCGAAGACAAGATAAACGTGGGACTTTTCAAACCCGTCACGATCTGGCCTTTCCCGAGCACGAGATTGAGACAGCTCCTCAAAAAAGTCAGTGCAGTGATCGTTGCCGAGATGAATCTCGGTCAAATACTATTCGAAGTGTCGAGATTGAATAAACGGGGAGTAAAGCTTGAGCATTTGGGAAAAGTAGATGGAGAGCTCATCACACCCCAGGAAATACTGGATTCGATATCAAGGGTGAAATCTGAAATAATGGATCTTTGATAGACATGTTTCTTTTCTAGACTCCTTCTGCATAATAAATAGAATGTTAAAACTTTTGCAAAATGGGCGGCCTCTGTGGTAGAATAACAGCGAAAAACCCGGAGAAGGAGGAAATCTTAATGGAGATCCTGAAGGTCAGTTCCAAATCAAACCCCAACAAGGTAGCAGGTGCCATCGCCGGAGTAATCTCTAAAAATGAACAGGTGGAGCTTCAGGCCATTGGCGCTGGTGCTGTGAACCAGGCTGTTAAAGCTGTGGCCATCGCCTCAAGATTCCTCAGAGAGCAGGGAACGAAAGTGTATATGGTTCCCGGTTTTGTGGAAATACAGATTGGCGAAGAAATGCGGACGGGAATCACAATAAAGATCATCTCAGGAAAAGAAGAAGAGTAACGTACGATACCACAAATACTGAAAAGAGATCGAGAGATCTCTTTTCTTCATTTTTTAACGATTTCAAAATGCTAGAATAGTCAATGAGAACTTTAAAAAGGAGGATTACGATGCTTACCGTAAACGATATGCTTTCAATTGCTCTAAAGATCGAAGGGGCCGGTTATTCTTACTACTCGAAACTCGCAGAAAAAACGACTGGGAAAATTAAGGAGCTCTTCTCTCATCTGGCTGACCAGGAAAGGGACCACGCCAGCAGGTTCAGAGAGATGCTCAATGACATCGAAAACTTACCGGTAACGGCCGAGTGGGAAGACAATGTAGGCTATCTCAAGTCTTATGCGGAGATTTCGATCTTCCCGAAAATCGAATCCGAAGAGGTGCCACAGAACCTCAACAAGGCTATAAGTGCAGCCATGGAAGTCGAGAAAGAGAGCATAATTTTCTACGGCGATCTAGAAGCTTTCATACCAAACAGCGAGAGCCTCAAGAAGATCATCGCTGAGGAGAAAAGGCACCTGATAGATCTCGTGAAACTCTACGGTACGGTTTAAGACCGAAATTGCTTGTTGTCTTTCGTTCAATTTAGAATTAGTCCCTAAAAAATAACTTAACAAACCTCTGAAACCTTTATCTGGTCTCTCTTTTAGTAATTTATGGAGAGACTTTTCTTTTAATTGCCGTACTATCACCGTAATGCATCAAAATTAAATCTACTCAAGAGAGAGTTAATGCATCAAAATAGAATCTATTCAAAATCGAATAGAAGGAGATTGAGAACACCTCCCTTTGAGTTAGATTTAGACTTCATTATCTGTATATCAACCAGTGATTCTTGAAAATGTGCTATATTACTCTTGAGTATATATAAATCTAGGGCTTCGTGAACCTTGCGAAGCTCATCTTTTTTTGTGGAGTCAATCCAGGGAGAGTTAAGAACTCTTTCGTAGGGAGTAGCGAACTTGTCGTACTTTTTCACTATCCTTGTACCATCTCTGGTCTTTTGGATCATCTTATGAGTAGGCTGGAAATGGTTGTTGTAGAGATTCAAGCTTGCATATAGCTCCTTCAAGATAGTCAGTTCCTCCAAAGTGTCGTATCTGTAATAACCAACGGCCCTTCTGACCAAAGACCAATTCTTCTGTTCCACATGGGGATTATCGTTCTTGTTGTAACTCCGGGTTCTGGTAAAGACCAATCTTTCATCCAAGCAATACTTATACAAATGAGCATTAATAAACTCCGAACCATTGTCGGAATGAATTCCCAAAAGAGGGAAAGGAAGTAAAGCTCTCAATGCGATTATAGCTTCGAGGGTCCATCTTTGAGCTTTGTTCTTTATTGGTGCAACGACACTCCAACCACTGGCAACATCCACCATATTCAGGCTATAACAGAATTCTCCCGAACTATCACCTCCTTCGTGACCGACAAGATCCACCTCAACAAAACCTGGTTTTGTGTCATCCCATTCGTGATGAGTCTTTATCCTTATGTGTTTCTTCAAGAGAGTACCGGGTTTTGTATGTGACCTACCCTTCAGTTCCATCTTCTTCCTTTCACTTCGAAGAAGTCTATCCATTGTGGAGGAACTTATTTCCAAAAGCTTCTGCTCAACTTCTTCCCTCAAAGACAAATGACCATTCTTGTTCAGATTGTCTATCGCCTCTTCAATAATCGCTTTGAATCTCTTGCCGCAAGGAAAGTCCAGGATCTCCCATATCTCAACAAGTTTTCTCAATACTTCCAAATCATATTTCTTCTTTCTCCCGCGCCTCTTTGTGAATTTGCTTCTCTTGTTCTTCTTAGAATAACCCCTCCTAAGTATTAATGATGCATAGCTCCGGTTGTACTCAGTTACCTCAGTAAACTCGTTAAGAATTCTACTCTTCTCCTTCTTTCCAGACTTTCTGTACTTCTTTGAGTATTTCTCGATCAGTCCAGTCATGTCTATTCTCTTCATCTTCGCGTCAACCTCTTTCAACTTGTCATTCGCGAAGATTATCCCCTTTACCCTTACCTTTCGAGTAGTTTCATTTTTGATGCATCGTTACCCTTTTCAAGTAGATTTTTTGTGATGCATATCGATCACTTGATTTTATGTCACTGGATTTGATAGAATCTCCCTTGATAAATCTCTTAAGGAGTTGCTCAGATGAAACCAGATCCTATTATCGTCGAAAATCTAGCTCTTACACCGATTTTCATCGATGTCCATAATAGATTCATAATGGATGGGGTGATCAACCCCAACAGGCAAGTATTCGAAATCGACACTTTTATGGAAGCGGTGTCGATCAAAGAAACAGTAGATGAATGACCTCACGGATTTCCCGTGAGGTTTTTTTTACACCGGAACAACTCTTAATATAAACCCATCATCCAGGAGGAGGGATCTTGTGAGCAAAGAAAATTCATCTTACCAACAGATTCAAGATCAGGAAGACAGAAGCAAAGGTTTGAGCAAATGGGCGTTGCTTGTTCTTGGCCTTCAACACGCTTTCACCATGTTTGGCGCAACTGTACTGGTGCCGTACCTTACCGGTGTTCCAGTCAATGTCGCTCTTTTCACCGCAGGAATCGGAACACTGATTTTCCACCTTCTCACTAAATGGAAGGTTCCGATATTCCTCGGCTCAAGCTTCGCCTATATAGCTCCGATAAACGCAGTCATACTTTATCACGCCAATGTCTCGGACAAATTCCAATCCGTACCGGAAGCGATGGCTGCAGGAGTTTCGATAACACCGGAGATGATCGCTTATGCTACAGGAGGGATCATGATCGCCGGTTTGGTCCAGGTAGGTATCGCGATACTGATCAAATTCATTGGTGTCGAGAAATTTGAAAAGCTCTTCCCGCCAACGGTTGCCGGCACAATAATCGCAGTCATAGGTCTAAACCTTGCTCCTGTGGCTATAGACATGGCCAGCTCCAACTGGTGGATAGCGCTAGTAGCTCTTGGAACGGCCGTTGTTGTCAGGCTCTACATGAAAGGTTTTACGAGGTTGATCCCGGTTATGTGTGGAATTATAGTCGGGTACATTGTTGCAGCGGTTACTGGGAACGTCAGTTTCGCAGCGGTTTCAGAAGCAGGGTGGATAGGTGTTCCCGGATTCGTTCTGCCGAAGTTTTCCCTTTATGCTCTTTCGGTTCTGGTTCCGGTAGCTCTTGCTCCGACGATAGAGCATTTTGGAGATATCTTCGCCGTTTCTGCCATAGCGGGTAAGAAATATTTCGAAGATCCCGGAGTACACAGAACTCTTGCCGGTGATGGTATAGCGACAGCTGTGGCGGGACTGCTTGGAGGACCAGCGAACACCACCTACAGCGAAAACACCGGTGTTCTTGCCATAACGAAAGTCTTCAACCCAGTGGTAATGAGGATAGCGGCTGTATTCGCGATAATTCTCTCATTTGTTCCAAAAGTCGGCGTGTTGATACAGTCGATACCCACTTCCGTTATGGGTGGTATTGAAATACTTCTGTTCGGTATGATATCAGCGGTTGGAATGAGAACTCTCATAGAAAACAGAGTTAAAGTCGATGGCAAGAATTTGACAATAATTGCCGTGATGCTCGTGATCGGTATAGGCGGTGCATCGATCGGGATTGGAAACGTAAAATTCCAGGGAATAGGACTTGCAGCTCTGGTTGGACTGATTCTGAATGCTATTTTCATGCTTACAAAAGCTCCAGAAGAATGATGTGAATTTCGTAATTATTATAAAGACGCCCTAAAGGGCGTCTTTTTTGATATACTATTCGGAAATTAGGAGGTGAAAACTTTGCTGGAAGGTAAACAGGTCAGGCTAAGAGAATACAGAAAGGAAGATGTAGTTCTTGCACACAAGTATATAAACGATTTCGAGGTGAAAAGGTTGCTTGTTCCTGGCATTCCATTTCCCATGAGGCTGGAAGAAGAGGAAAAGTGGTACGATAGTCAGAGCGCTTTTAAAGATACTTACAATTTTGCGATAGAATCTCTGGAGAGTGGCGAATATCTGGGTGGCTGCGGAATCAACGAAGTCGACTGGAAGAACAGTGTCGCGGTTGTTGGCATCTTCCTGGGGAAACCTTTCTGGAACAAAGGATTTGGGAGCGACGCCATGAGGATACTTTTGAGGTTCATCTTTGAGCAGATGAACATAAACAAAGTCAATCTCAACGTTTACTCTTTCAACGAACGTGCCATATCATCGTATGTCAAGTGTGGTTTTAAAGTTGAAGGAAGGTTGAGGCAGAGAGTTTACCGAGATGGAAAATATCATGACGAAGTCATCATGGGCATTTTGAGATCGGAATTCGAACAAAGTTGATACAAATCCATAATTTTCGCTGATTAATTGTTTGCGTGAGTTTCTCCCTGCGCTTACCATGCCTCCCATAGAATCGTTTCCATGCTTCTGGCTGAAATCAAAAAAGGGTGGTGCTTTCGCACCACTTTAATCCACATCTCTAAACAAGGGGTTCATTTATGTCAACTCGCTTTTATCGTGCAGAATTTCTTCAACTTCAGTTTGATTTTTATCTCTTTCACTATAAATAACATAACACATGAAATCATAATTGTCAACCAATACAGTCATAATGATTGAATAATTATTAGATATCCATAATAATAATTACCAAGAAAGATGTTTTATCTGGATAAGTTCACTGTTAAAAAGCATTGATTGAAAGTATTTCACTTAATTTGATCAGATTTTCAATAAGTTTATACATGATTTGCTAACTTCCATGGAGATTGCACAACATAAACAACGTGGGTAGTATTGGAGTGTTGATTAATTTATAAAATTCAGATTGAAGTTTTCAAGTCAAAAAACAAAGGCTACATGGTACTTTCAAAGACAAGTAGTACGTGGTAAACTAAATATAGTACGTGATCCTTACCGTGGAGGAAAGAATGCACTACAGTCTTTTCAAGTCATACCTGCAGCCGGCTGAAGCCAGAGAAATTCGAAAGACCCTTTTTACGATGGCTCTTCCAGCGATAGGAGAAAATGTATTACAGATGCTCCTTGGAATATCGGACACTGCCTTTCTAGGTCACTACGACTGGAGAATTATGACGGCAGTTGGAACTGCCAATCAGGTGGTGTTCATATTTCAGGCAGTTCTCGTGGCCCTTTCTACAGGGGCCATGGTTCTAATATCCAACAGTATAGGTGCAGGCAACAAGGAGAGAGTGAATTCAATAGCCTGGCATGCCGTTTATCTAAGCGTTGTGGCAGGTGTCGTACTTTCGTTGGGATCATTCTTCTCAGGACAATTGCTAGGGCTTTTCTTTCCATCGAGCGATGCCTTCATGCAGAGTAACGGAAGCCAGTATCTTGGAACTATAATGGCTGGTTTTCCTGCCATGAGTATCATGATAGTTCTCGGGGCTACATTGAGGGGAGCGGGTGACACTAGGTCACCTATGATAGTTGCGGCGGTTTCGAATGTGTTGAACGTTTTTCTGGACTACGCCATGATATACGGTAAGTTCGGTTTTCCGGAAATGGGCGCTTTCGGGGCCGCACTCGCAACTGTTTTATCAAGGATTATAGGATCGGCGATAATACTTCTATTGCTCTTCAGAAACAGGAAAATCTCAATGCGTAGAAGACCGTCCGGTTTCTCAAGATGGATGACCGGAGAGATCTTTTCTATCGGTCTGCCTACTTCCATAGAAAACTTAGGCTTCTCCACAGGTGTGCTGGTCTTTGCAAACATTCTTTTCATAGCGGGCCCACAGGCTTACGCAGCTCACAGAATAGGCATTCAGGTCGAGTCGCTTTCTTTTATGCCTGCCTGGGGTATGGGTGTGGCTATAACAGCGATGGTAGGAATTTATAACGGAGCCAATGAGCGGAGAAAAGCGATAGGATCGGTTAAGCAGGGTTGGTTGATAGCTCTTCTGATCTCTTCCATAATAGGAACTACAATAACTATTTTTCCAGATCTCTTCATATCAATTTTCACGAACGAAACTTCAATCGTAGAAGCCGGTCGTCTTCCCGTGAGAATAATAGGCCTATTTCAGGTGGTCATGGGAACAGATTACGCTGTAACCGGCGCTTTGCGTGGTATGGGAGATACATCCTTTCCCATGAAATCCTCCCTTGCGGCCATGTGGTTCGTAAGACTTCCAGTCGGATTCTTACTGGTGAAGTACTTCAACATGGGCCTTCTAGGTGCATGGATAGGTATGATGTCTGATATGGCATTCAGAACTTTTCTGAAGTTCAGAAGATTCTCTTCTGGCAAATGGGAGAAAACCGCCGACGCAATCCAAACCCGTTCAAAAAGCTTTATTGATAGTGTGTCCAACTGAAATGAGACAAATCCTTTCCTTGGTATATCATGGGTTACAATGTTTCAGCTGTGAAAGCATGTAAACAAACATTTCACAGAAAACAAAGCTGTTTATTCTCACAAAAGGTATAAAATTATCGCGTGTAGATATTTTCACTTTCTCGATCAATGGTACACAATAGTCAGCTTAACTTTTCCGCGTGTTTTGATAAGGATCACGTATTTAGTATAACGAGAGATACAGACTCTAGCTATGATAATCGAGTTTCATCATGTCTCATCGTTTCCCATGACAAAATAAGAGAAGAAAACAAGGCGGAGTTTTATGCTATAAATGAAGGTGGAGTTGTTTTGTCCACGTGTTGAAGGGTTCAAGTCCTTCAGTTTAGTATATTTGTATTGTTATTTCAATCACACACGATATCGATCTTCTATATTATTTCAGGAGGTAAAGCATGAAAAAAACCCTAGTTGTTTTGATTGCTATTTTTGTTCTTTCAACAACAATGGTTTTCGCACTTATCAGTGGTGATCCTGTGGTTAAGGGACAGCTCCCGTTCCTTCTCACGAACGCCGGACAGGGGCCTGGTGGAAAGATGGCAAGACTTCTCATCTGGCAGTCGAAGGCTATTCAAGAAACGGATTTCGATTACAACGCCGAACCTTTGAGAGACAATCCCAACGATCTCACCGCACGTGATTATAAAATGCTTTTCGTTATAATCGGCTCATCTGCAAAGGGTCTTGGTGCATCCGGTATAACTATCGAAGAGGAAATTGCGAGGTTGAACAAAATGATCGCTGAAGCCAAGAGGCTGAACCTTTTTATAATCGCGGCACATATCGAAGGGAAGGACAGGAGAGGAAATCCCGGCAGCGCAGATGAACAGTCGATAGATGCGATAGCTCCCTTTGCGGATTACCTCATTGTTATGAAAGATGGAAATCAGGATGGAAAATTCACCAGAATAGCCCAGGAAAAAAATATTCCTCTTACGATAATTGATAACACTATTGATTTCATGCAGGTTATCAAGCAGATGTTCCCGACCGAATAGTTAGAAACCATCGAATGTTTTCGGGGGGGAGTTTAAATGTATCTTCAAACAACGATTATAGCAATTGTCATGGTAGCAACTTTCGCACTGGCCAGCTGGAAACTAAAGTCACCAGAGATTTCAATGGTGATAACAGCCATCGTGGGCGCTCTTGTTGGGGGTTTCGGATTCCCTTCGAGACTGCTGGTCGAAGGAATGTTCACATACTTCGATGTTGGTTTGATATTTCTTACCGCGTCGATATTCATCAACATCTATTCAGAGACTGGTGCGATGAACGCTCTGGTCAGATGGATCGTCAAGCAATTCTACGATAAAAAATGGTTGATGTTGATCCTTCTGGGTATTCTGATGATAATCCCTGGAGCTCTTACAGGAGCCGGTAGCGTTTCGATCTTCGTGGTAGGAGGTCTTGTCAGTTCAGTAATGAATTATATGGGCTTTTCGAAGAAGAGAATCGCAGCCTTTATTTACCTCTTCGCCATGCTGGCGGCTGTTGCACCACCAATAAATCTGTGGGCCATGTTGATGGCTGCGCAGGCCAATATGCCATATGTTGGTTTCGGTGTCGTTCTTATGGTTCCGATAATCATAATTGCCTCTTTCACCATACTATATACAGGACTGAGCAAAACACCTGAAAGAAAGACTAAGACCGAGATTCTGGAAGAGTTGCCACAACCACCGGCCGGTATGAATTGGTTTAAGATCCTTGTTCCTTTCGGTGTGCTTTTAGTTCTTATTCTACTCATGCAGTACGCGGCTTTCTATATCCCCGTACTTGGATTGCCTCTGACATTCATGATCTGTGCATTCATTTCTATAGGAATGGATAAGGAGCGTTGGAAGGTAAAGAAATGGTACAACGTTATGGTGAAAACCGTCGATCAGGTCTTTCCACTTCTCGGTACCGTTATCAGCGTCGGAGTGCTGGTGAATATCATGACGGCCACCGGCGTGAAAGGATTGCTGGCGATCACCTTTATAACGCTCCCAATGGCATTCATCTACATAACCGCACTGATTTTTGCTCCATTCGCACAAGGTTCTCTGAGCTATGGAAGTGCTATCATACTCGGGACCCCGATAATTTTCCTTTTCAACTCCATGGGGCTAAATGTTACCGTCACGGCTGCGGCTCTCAGTTTTCTCTTCCCGCTGGGAGACTGCCTGCCCCCATCAAGAATCGTTGGCCGGTTGACCGTTGAAACGGTTGGTTACGAAGGTAGTTACATGTCCTTCCTAAAAGCCATAGCCATACCCTGGTTATTTATGGGAGCTATTGGACTGTTGATGTTATTGTTCCCCAACCAGCTCAGGTTCCTGGTGGTTTATTGATGGAGGTGAGAATATGCTGGTCTTTTTTGACACAATAATTCATTATCTGTACTTTATAATGACCGCGTTCTTCGCATTTCTACTCTTGAGGAACCTCTTCAAGAGGGAGAAGAGAAAGGCCCTGGTGTATGATATTGTCTATTCTTACGTCATAATCACATTCATCCTCAGAGTAATCGGGATCAAGTGAGGAGAGGAAAACTATGAAGAATTCAATGTATTTGAAAATACTCTTTCTGGTCCTTTCCGGCATTCTCGGCATTCTCGGAGGCATAGAATTCGTTGAACTACGCAACTATAAAGAGACTGTTGTGGTATCTGAGGATTTCACCGAGATGATAATGCTCAGCGAATATCTACCGAGCTTGAAGGGAACCTGGGGAGATACACCTATATATATATACGACTCCGGAGTTCCTGGTGGCTCGATGTTGATTCTCGGCGGTACCCATCCATATGAACCCGTTACAACCGTGGCGGCTTATGTTGTGATGGAAAACATCAAAGTTGAAAGTGGTAAAGTGTACATAATACCTCACGCCAACCTGAGTGCTTCAACACTCGGTATGCTGGGGAATGCTTATCCAAAGTATTTTTCTGTTGAGACTCCTTGGGGAAGTCAGAAATACAGAATAGGTGATAGGGGAACTAATCCCCTTGACCAATGGCCCGATCCATACACGTACATTCATTACCCATCCGGTCAGAACCTAGCCTATCAAGATATTCGTAATCTCAACAGGACTTTCCCCGGACGTGCGGATGGAACACTCACCGAACGGATCTCTTTCGCGATAATGGAGCTCATAAGGAAAGAAGATATCGATATCTTCTTCGATTATCATGAAGCCTCCCTAATGTATCCGGTTGTAAGCACATATGTGGCACACGACGACGCCATGGATATAGGCATGATGGCTGCTATGATGCTCAGTGCAACTCAGTTCCCCATGAAAATCGAAGCCTCTCCGAAGAATCTCAAAGGTCTGACACACAGAGAAGTCGGAGATTTCAGCGATGCCCTTGCGCTACTTATGGAAACACCTGAACCGTTTATCGATAGGGTCGCAGGAAGGATGACAGAAGAACTCATGGTCGATGGTATCGACGAGTTCGTGCAAA
Organism: Mesotoga infera; assembly: GCF_900157305.1. Classification (NCBI taxonomy): domain Bacteria; kingdom Thermotogati; phylum Thermotogota; class Thermotogae; order Kosmotogales; family Kosmotogaceae; genus Mesotoga; species Mesotoga infera. Next base: position 2,242,405 of record NZ_LS974202.1, on the reverse strand, counting down.
CAGCCGCCGAGAAGGGACTAGTTTACTGCGATTACGATATCAAAGAGGGTTTCACCGATCCTCTCGGAAATGTTATTATCGGTGCTCCACTCGATTACAGGGTTGGGAGACATCTTTCGGGAACTCTCGAAGCTGTGAACTGGATGAATATGTTTTTCCCTGAAAAGGCCTTGATTATATCCTTCCCAGGCTATGCCGAAGTAATGAAAAACGGTACGGGCTATTACCTACACGACCCGAGCAAAGCAGATCCATCGAGAGTTTTTAAGAATTGATTCAATTGGGGACCCTATTTGGGTAAATACGGTACAAAAAATAACTTAAGGGGGTAAAGCATGAAAATCAAGTTTAAAGTACTCATGTTATTGACAGTCTTTCTGTTCCTTCTGGGAGGGACAGCTCTTACCTGCACCATTATCGCAGTTGGTAAGGATGCTATGGCTGACGGTTCCACTGTAATTACACACAACGATGATTCGAGTGTCGCTGATTTTAGGCTATGGATAATTCCAGCTATGGACTGGCCCGAAGGCTCGATGAGAGATATCGTTGTCGATTCTCATAACTACATCGATTACGGTAACTACCCTAATGTTGATATCGGTAACAAGGGGATTCTTGTAGGGCAGATCCCACAGGTTCCACACACATATCGTTATTTCCACTCCAGGTATTCTTTCATCAATGAAATGGGAGTGGCGATGGGCGAATCAACATCGAGCGCCAGAAGAGAGCTCAGAGAAGCCAGAGGTATGATCGATTGCTGGACAATTCAGGATATAGCTCTTGAGAGAGCTAAAACCGCCAGAGAGGCTGTTAGAATCATGGGCGATCTCGTCGAAGAATACGGCTGGTACGGTTCTGGCGAAATCATCAATGTGACGGATGGAAATGAAGTCTGGATCTGCGAATTTTACGGCAGAGATCTCTGGATTGCTTTAAGGATGCCAGATGACTGTGTTTATGTTGGTGCAAATACTTTCCGTATTCGTGACGTAGATTTTGAAGACACCGAAAATGTTATGCATTCACCAAATCTGATTTCCTACGCTGTAGAGCAGGGCTGGTATGACCCTAACTCGGGAGAACCCTTCAGACCGGTGGATGTTTATGCACCGAGAACTAAAGGTAACATCCGTGAATGGAGAGCCTTCGATCTTCTCGCACCGTCGATGGGATTCGAGTATCTGGAAGTCCATTATCCTCTCTGGATAAAGCCTGACAAGAAACTCACAGTTTGGGACATCTTCACTATTTCCGGTGACTGGTACGAAGGTACGCAGTTCGATTTAACCAAGGGATTTGGTGCGGGACCGTTCGGCGATCCTTTCGCTAGTTATACGACCGGCGGAAGGCAAAGGCCGATCGGAATACCTCTGACATGTTACCTGCAAATTAGCCAGATTAAGAGCTGGCTACCGCCTGAAATAGGTGCACTAGTATGGTTCGGTTACGGCGCCGTTGGTACATCGTATCAAACGCCGCTATGGCCAATCATGGCTGAACTTCCCGAGTTCTATAGAACCGGTAGCAGGTACGAGATATTCAGAAGGGACTCCGGCTGGTGGACGAACACTTACGTGCAGGAAATGGCCAGACGCAGATTTAGTGATGCCATCGTAGATTTGAGGAACTTCAGAGATCCCAAGATGGAAACGATATATAACACTGTACCAAAGATTCAAGAACTGGCCGCCAAAGTCTATGAAACTGACCGCGATGCCGCCATAGCAATAATAAGCGATTACGCATACAACACCGCAGTTGCATGGCAGGCCGACTGGTTGAAACTCGGAGATATGCTTATGGGTAAATACGCGGCAGATAGAGTGAATTTCGGTGGAACGAACTATCCGAAAGAGTGGAGAGATGCTTTAACGTTCATTAACGAGAACTTCTCCACAGAAAAGTGATGATTTTAATGCAGAGTCTGCACAGACTCTGCATTTTCTATGCTGGAGGTGATATTTGAGGTTTGGCCGAACAGCTCTACATAGCAACTCGGAACATCAAGAAAGTCATATTTCTCTTTGATGGGGTGATGTACTTTTATGAAGAAGGCATTGGTAATTCTTATTGTATTCCTCGTGACTCTTGGAAGTGCGGCGATAGCATGTACAATCCTTGGTGTCGGCAAAGACGCCATGGTGAACGGTTCTACGATAATCACTCACAACGATGATTCAACCAGCGCGGATTTCCGTCTTTGGATAATTCCTGCAATGGACTGGCCAGAAGGCTCTATGAGAGATATCGTCCTCGATTCTCACAACTACATCGATTACGGTAACTACCCCGATGTCAATGTAGGCACCAAGGGAACACTGATTGGTCAAATTCCCCAGGTCCCCCACACCTACCAGTATTTCCACTCAAGGTACTCCTTCATGAACGAGAAGGGGGTCGCCATCAGTGAATCTACTTTCTCCATCGATACAAGCACAGATTACGGTAAGCAAGTAAGAAAAGTTCTTTGGACGGACAGCATGGGCATCATCGATTGCTGGACGGCGCAGGATATCGCTCTTGAGAGAGCTGCAACTGCGAGAGAAGCCGTCAGAATTATGGGCGATCTCGTTGAGCAGTACGGCTGGAGCACCGTGGGTGGCGGCGGAGAGACTATGACCGTTGCGGATGGTGAAGAGTGCTGGATAGCCGAGTTCTACGGAAGAGATATATGGGTCGCAGTTAGAATTCCTTCCGATCATTTCACTGTGGCGGCCAACAGGGCCAGGATCATGGAAGTCGACCTCAACGACACCGAAAATGTAATGGCCTCTCCGAACATCGTGTCCTTCGCCGTTGAGCAGGGATGGTACGATCCCGCTTCCGGCAAACCGTTCAATATAGCGGAGATATACGCTCCGAATGACAACCTTTACGCAACAAGAAGAGAATGGAGAGCCTTCGACCTGGTTGCACCATCTCTGGGTCTCAGTCCGCACGACGTAAGGTTCCCCCTCTCTGTAAAGCCAGACAGACTTCTCACAGTTCACGATATCTTCGTTATCAAGGGCGATTACTACCAGGGTACAGAATACGACCTTACGGTAGGACCGGCCGCAGGTCCCTGGGGTGATCCTCTCAGATACGCTAACACCAGCAGGACCGGAACGTGGGAGAGAAGCATCAACATGCACAGAACTTGCTATGTCCACATCGGCGAGACGAACTCCGCTTATGCCGATCCATTCAAGGGAGTTTCATGGTACGGTTACGGCGCACCGGATACGGCATACATAGTTCCGCTCTGGCCAATCATGAGAGAACTTCCTAAGTTCTACGAGACCGGCAGTAGGTATGAAGAATTCAGAAGAGACTCCGGCTGGTGGGTTAGCTCCTATGTACAACAGATGGCTGAGCTTCACTACAACCTTGCCATCCAGGATATAAGGAACTACAGGGATCCAAAACTTGAAGTGCTGTACAAGTTGACACCACAGGTCCAGGCAATGGCGACCGAAATGTACAAGACGGATCCGGAAGCTGCCATCGACTTCGTTTCCAACTACGCTTTCATGAACGCGGTTGCGTGGTTCGAAGAGTGGAAGCTCCTCGGCGACAGACTCCTCGGTAACTATGCTCTGGGTTATGTGAATTTCAAATCTTCCCCATATCCTGATTGGTGGAATGAACTGATCGGTTACGGTTTTCCTGAAAGATAATCGATAGAAAGAGCTTAAAAGGCGGCCCATGGCCGCCTTTTTCTTTTAGAAACTCTCTGGTTTGTGATAATGTGTATCGATTCATCGTTGTAAAAAATCTGCGTTTTAAACAGTAGAAAACTCGTGGGAGTTATGATAACATCGGTCAGTATAGAAGAACCTGAAAGGAGTGGCACGGGTGCAGAACATTGAAAAGATACTCGATCTTGTCGAAGAACTGTTTGATGAACTTGAAAATACTGATGTTCAAGATTTATTCGAATCCCTCCCAGATATGGAACAGGACGAAGTGGTTGAGCTCAGGTCAAGCATCGAAGATTGGGTTGACGGTCTCGATGAGGTAATCTCAAGACTTCCAGAACTTCAGTCTTCGATATTGGAACTCAAAGCCGATCTTGAAAGATTGAACGATTCCGTAGTGGAACTTGAAGAGGATTTCGACGAGGAATAAATTGCATGATTAAAAAAGGAGGCCCCGAACGGCCTCCTTATCATCTGTTTTTTTTACCTTTAAGCTATCTTGGTAAGATACTTACCCTGTTCGAAACCATTTGATTTCCGCCTCGCTTGATTGTTTGCTGCCATCGCTTCTGGTCAGGATCGTTGTGCCGTATGGACCTCCCTCTTGAGTATTTCTTTGCTCAAAGTTTCCGACACCCGGTAAATTTTCATGTCTACTCCCTCTGCACCCTCTGCCTTGTCCAGAGTCAGAATGAGCCTAGAGTGAACGCTTAATAAGCGCGGTCAGGTCAATTGGTAGTCAATATCCTCAAGTTCTTTGAGTAGTTCCGGATCGAAGATATTACGTACAACGAATTCAGCTATCAAATTTTCCGGAGCGAATTCGTAGAGTTTATCACCGAATAGATCGTACATCTTTCTCAACCGGCCCTGTTCGCTCATAAAATACAGAGTCAGGAGATTTTTCAGCTCGGGATGATCAACTTTTGCAAGCGTCAGCAACATACTGGCCAGCTCTTCTGTGCCGAGTTTGTCCTTTATCGTTACATTGCGCCAGTTCGAAGATACCCGTTCGATACCGAATAACGCCTTTAAGCAGATAACGAGGAAAATGTTAGACATATCTCCCGCATAAGTGAATATGGTATTTCCCTCTTTTTCTGGAATCAGTTTGATCCTTCCGTCTGCCACAACTTCACACGAGATTTCTTCCAGTCTCTTGCGTGTTCGTCTGATAGCAGTGTTCCTCTTTGCTCAGGAAGATCGATCATAGCGCCCATGATTGAACGGGCAAAACTCTTCGTGACCACTGACGATCCACCAAGCCAGCCCGGCAATCTTCCTCCGTGACCTGGAATCACGTGAACGACCCTCTCTTTTTGGTCGATTTCTCTCACAAGGTAAGACTTTCCACCCAATATGAACGAATTATCGCCACCCCCGTCCTCCTGTCCACTCAGTATCAGCGGGTGTATTTTACCGATCTCTTCTCCGGAAAGCACTACGGAGTATTCCAGAGAACCGGGAAAGAGGACAACAAAATCCATCTTCGAACGGCCGTTACCGAGGATTTCATCAGTGGAGGCGCCAGAAACGATCCTGCCGTCGCGTTCGACCAGAAACTCTCTTTCTATGAGATGGTCAACCAGCATTTTGAAGTGATCTCTACCTACTCTGGCAAAGGGGAAGGCTCTCTTGAGGAAGTCCAGATCCCCGGCATTTAGCGAGCCTCTCCAGTACGAGAGTCCAATCAGTTGATGGGCCAGAAGTTGTGGGTAGAAGTCGATCGGTTCTACCGGTTCCACCGTATTTTCGTCAAGTTTCTTGAGTATTCCGAGGAGGTAATAGAAGCTCTGATTATCGTTCAGGAAAATCGTTATTTTCGACTGCCCTTTCTTCCGTCCAGACCTTCCGGCCCTCTGGAGAAAGGAGGCGGCTGAGGAGGGGAGCTCGAGAAAGATAACTCTGTCTATGTCGCCTATATCGATTCCCATCTCGAGAGTCGAAGTTGCGACTACCACCCTCAGGTCAGGATTATTCTTGAAGTCCTCTTCGATCCGGCCTCTCTGAGATTTCGATACGGAGCTATGATGAACTGGAACGTTTATGCCGAGTGGGCTCGCGATTGCGGCGAACTCTTCGGCCTTCGATCGGGAATAGGAAAAAACGAGTATCTTCTCTCTGGTTCCCTTCAAAAGCTTCAACAGATAATCGACAGGTTCGATTTCTCCTTCAGTAAAAACCTCCATGTGTCTGGAAACCTTCCTACCATCGGCTACAATTACACAGGACCTTTCGGAACTCCCATTCAGCCATTTCATCATCCTGTCAGGGTTTCCCACAGTTGCCGACATGGCGATTCTCTGTGGATCAGCCTGCGAAAGGATTCTCAGTCTTTCCAGAATCGACACAAGCTGTGCTCCACGAGGCGATTCTATGAAAGCGTGAACCTCGTCGATGATGATGAATTCTATACCTTCTAAAAGACAGGCATTTGAACTCGAAAGAATACCTTCAACCGATTCAGGTGTAGTTACAAGAATCGAAGAGTCCCTGATGGCACTTTCCTTGTCCCACCTAGAGAGATCGCCATGCCACTTTCCGACGAAGAGACCAAAAGGACTCAGCATCACATCGAGTCTTGAAGCGATATCGTTTATGAGAGATTTAAGCGGCGCAAAGTAAATACACTTTAGGCCGCGCTCCGCATGTAGCAGTCTATTCAACACCGGAATCATAACAGCTTCGGTTTTTCCAGAGGCCGTACCGGCTATCAAAAGCAAGTTATTGCCATCGAGAATCGGCGGGATGGTCTTACCCTGAATCTCTCTGAGTTCTTTCCAGTGGAATCGATAAGAGAGGAGATCCAGAATCTTCTGGTCAATTCTCGGGTCGATTACCAGAGCTCATCTACCGCCTTCACCGGCTTCTTAAAAACGGATTCCGGTTTTCTGCCCTGACGCATACAATCAAGGAATTCAACTGTCAGTTTGGCCACTTCTCTCGTGGATGGTCTTATTTTGCCATCCACTCCGGTATATTGCTGCTTAAGAGACTTAACGAGAAGCTCTTCGATTTCCTTTCCACCGTCGAATGAATAGCATTCTCTGTAAAGCTTGATCAATTTACTTGCCAGCATTTTCAATCCATCGAGTTCAAGAGGTTTGAGCGAAAGAATCAGTGATTTTCCGCTATCATCGCCCGTTATGTTTTTCATCCTGTCATACAGAGCGTGGTACGAGGCTATTCCCCTGTTCTTGTTCTCGAACCACACATCCGTTCCCAGCCAGAGGAAATAAGTACGCTGAAGGAATCCAGCAGAAAGTCTGTCGATTATCTCTCTCAGCTGATTGAAAGTGCGCTCTCTAACATCGCGTCTCCTGTTCATTATGCTCTCGAGTTCATCCATTATAACTACCATTCCGGGAACCTGGAGCGTATCCATGAGTGAAGTGAAGGATCTCAGGAAATTCCACCCGTCGTCCTGAAGAAAATGGTAGATACCGCGCTTTTTCATGGATCTTTTGTCGATACTGTCACCAACGAGATAGGCATAAAACTCTTCTGTAGTCTCGCCTTTTGCCGTGCTAACCACATAAGCGGCACAGAACTGGGAGAACATTCCATCGGGATCGTAATGGTCTCTCTTAGAAAGGTACTCCTTCACAGACATTATCTCTTTGGCCGGTATGGCCTGACTCCTCATTTCTTCGATGATACTCTCGGCCCAGGCGCCTAGAAAGATTTTTAGAGGATTTCCGCTTATACCGACCAAAGACATGTTTTTCATGATAGACCTGAATAACTCGTCCTGCTTGTGTAAAGTATCGTAATCCTTTTCGGCGAGACTGGAGATCATCATACCCTTCTCTCTTGCCAGGTACTCGGCGTATCTGGCGAGGGTCGTTTTTCCCAGTCCATACTCTCCCAGAAAGACCCGTACTTTGCTCCTGCCGGTGAGAATATAATCGATATCGTTTTCTATCTCTACCTGATATTTGTCCCTACCTGTGAGGATTTCCTTTATGTAATCGACCGGAACGGCCGCTCCAGCCCTTATCGCTTCGAACATCGGATGGTAATCCACTAGTAGCTCTCCTTTCGCTTAGCCTTCAAAAGTGAATTTCCTCTTGAGAATGTCCCTAATCCTGGAATCGAAGTTACGACCCCATATTACACGGGGTTTCTCACCGCTAATAACTTCAATCAGGGGTTTCCCACCGGTGGTAATCTTTGGAGCGACTACAAAAACGCTCCAGAAACTTAAACCGAGTTCTTCGAGTGTGTACTCCTTTTCCGGTTCGCATGCCAGAATTTTGCAAACAGTCTGTAGCGTTTTTCCCGAAAGCGCTTCTATCTTGTCTTCAAGTTCTTTCAAACCATATGTTTTTTCTCCAGCTACTGGTAGCTTTTCTTCAACGATTGCCCCGATCTCTTCAGGAGCCATTTCGGGGAAGTAATAATGCAAAACGGTTTTAAGGTTGCTTTTCACGGACCATTCCATTTCATAATGGAGAGAGTTTATCTTCTCCACCAGTTCCCTGGGTAGCGTGAATGGTTTCTTATCTTCGACCACTTTCGGCTCTTCGATAGTGGCAAGAATCTCGGGTAATCTCTCGATAGCCGGTACTAGCGATATATTGGGGTCCTGACTTTCGGCTTTTCTCTGGTCCGATTCGCGAGTTCTCTGTTTAGCTTTCAAAGGGGCCGGAAGTCCATTTTGCGGATACTCCTTCCAACTTCCCAATATGGTGGCCTCATTCATAAAGTCTAAAAAAAGTTTTGCGTTTTCTTCTTTCGCAAAGAAAAGCTTCAGAATAGGTGTACCAAAACCCTTTGACAGTACCGTGATCACATAATATACGAAGCATTCTACTCTTTCGTTGTTTTTGGCCTCTCTGTCCTGACCACCACCTGGAAGAAGGTATTTCCAAGTGTATCCGGCAAATCTGGCACCTTTGCTGTCAAGAAAGGCTTCTTTCGAAATTTTGAGTTCGTTGAAATTGAAATTTACGTTCTCATATGGAAAGGTCTTTGTCGCCTTTTTCAGACCACTGGAAGTTATGTTCATCTCATCTATAGAACAGAGCGTGTAAGAACCTTCCTGATCGTCGTCGCGTACTATTTTGAAATCGGTTCTTTTCGCCGTATAACGCACTGTCTCGCCGGCGTGAGAGAGAGGGTCCTTTATCTGTTTCTCCTCCACTATTGTCCAACACGATTGGCCAGATATAGATCTTTGAAACAGCGTGATCAAACCGGCTCCAATCTTTTCGAAGTACCAGCGTCGCGACTGCTCCCAGTGAGTTTGCGAAAGGCCGTACCTTGTTCTTGCATCCTTCACACCCTCGAACCACGCCTCAAGCGAAGGAATTCTCTCCATCCCCTTCTCCAGATACGATACGAAGACTCCTTCCGGTACAATAAACCATGGCAGATAGCTAGAACAGTACTTCTGAAGTTCATGTATCACTGTTTCAACTCTGGAAAGTTGGACAGCTATTTCACTTTCTTCCGGTTCTCCTACCGCCAGAAGGAGCTGGTTTTCTACAAAGCTCTCCATCCCCTCCGGTTCTGGCGGAAATTGCTTGAGAAAATCCACCATATCTTCCTCGATCGATGGCAGAAAAGCACAGTGCAGTTTGAAGATGGCCGTCACCAGGTTGTTAAGGGGTAGCTTGGCGGCATACTGGCCGAACTTCTTTTTCACTTTCTCGTAGAGAATCTTCATCTCTCTCAAAGCGGAAAACAGATCTTCACCACCCTGAGAAATTTGCGTGGCATAGTGGGCGATGGTTTTCTCAATCATATCGGGCGCTTCTTTGAAAAGTGAGAAAAGATCTAAGAAATCATTATTGAAATCCTTCTGAGAAAGCGCCGCATCGAGAACAGCCTGTGAGAGATCAGTAAGCTTTTTCGACTGATAAGTAAGGACTTCACCTCGTGGTCCCCTGTATAAAAAAAGGAATTTCTGCTCGAACAACTTGCCGAAAATCGAGAAAATAGACGGGGCCTTGGAAGCTACAACCGCTGCAGATTGTGTCTCGGCTATCGCTCTCCAGCCTTTCCCCTCGAAACTCTCATCGGCTTTTTCAACGACATCCATCGCTGAAAGAAAACCCTTGAACCCGCGATCATTTAAATCAGACAAGACTGTCCCTCTTTTCGATCATTATCCAGGTTGATTATACTACACTTACCTTTGTCACTTTCGAACAACTCCCAAAACATTCATAGGCCTCCGCTTAGATCTCGCTCTATTCTTTCGGCTATATCCAGCAGTTTTTCCGCTATAAAGGCCTTGTTCTGGCAGGCTCTTGAAAATCTTGAATCATTACGCAGCGCGGGAATGCTCGCACCAACTATCTCGAGCCTGTTGATTGCCAGAAGGAGATAGGCTCCATCAAGAAGATGTTTTATCAATCTTGAGGTTCTATCATTCGAAGAGTCGTAAAGGTCGCGCTCCAGATCTCCAAAGAGAAAACCGATTGATTCAAGAATAACTCTGAAGGAGAATAGCAAAATGTTTTCAAGACTATCCAGGGGAAATTCTTCTAGCTTTTTCAAGTCAGACTTCACCTGTGATACCGCGAGTCTGGACTGTTCCTCCTCGCCCAGGTAGGCTCGGAGCTTTTCAGTGGTAAGACCGAAAAGATCGGCTATCTCATCGGCACCGCGTCCCTCTGCCAGAAGTTTGCGGAGATACTCTCTCTTGCTCATTGTATCACCCCGATATAATTATATCTCTTAAGTCTTTCTGATGCAGCAACAAGAGTAAGGTCGAGACCCTTACTCTCGAAAATGAATACTTAGAATGAGGTATTGTAATAGACTATAGGCGGAGGTGGTTCTATGAGAAAAATCCTGCTGTTTGTCTTTCTCATCAATACCATTTTCGTATTGGCTACTGATTATTTCTTCGGGCTGGGCTTTCAGGGTCTGGTAAATGTGAATCACACGAACGGTGAATGGCGGATCAGTATAGTGCCAGTCACATCCCTTTCAAGCGGAGGTATCGAGTCTGGCGGCTTAGTTTTCAACGTGTTGAGAGATCGTGGTTTTGTTTTGGTATCGAGATTATCCCTGAAACCTGTTACACATGTAAGCACCTTTCACTGCGAGGCCATAGATGTTAACACAAAGACGCTCGAGGTTTTTGTGGCAGACGGAACACACGGTTTGAAAATCTACAAGTTCTTCGGCTCGCATCTATACAAACTGGTTCAGACCCTGTCTGTTAAAGGTTGGGTGAATTCCCTAGCCTATCACGACAACTTCATACTCGCCGGAACGGAGGTGGATGGTCTTTTCCTTTTCAAACGAAACCCTGAAGGATTCGAAGAGGTTCAGCGGCTCTTTCCATCTGGAATAGACAGGATGGAAGGAGGTATAACTGTACACGCAATAGCGGCTTCTGGCGAGAGATTTTTTGTCGCCGCCGGAAGTGAGGGCACACTGGTACTGGAGTTTTCCGACGGGCTTCTTCGAGTAACGGGAAAATTGACTACCAATTACGCGCTCGATGTAGCTGTTGGCGACAAATACATCGCTGTGGTGGAACCTCAGGAAAAAGCGGTCTCTTTCTTCGACGTTCTCGATCTCAAACCTGTTGCATCCCTTTATTTCGATGTTTCGCCGGTTCAGGCGGTAATAGCAAAAGACTGGGAAGACGGCAAAGATTATCTCCTCTGTAGGTTCAACGATTCAGTGTCTATAATCGAAGTGGGCGCCTTCCAGGAACTTTTCAGCATGAAAGGCGCCTTCTTCGGTATTGTGAAACCTGTGTACGGTATAGATTAACCCTTTCTTGACGAATATAGGGAAGCACCGCTCACAAAGTACTTCGAAAGAGTTATGAAGAGTATCAAAATGGGGATACTCGCGATTGAAGCTGCCGCCATCATTGCTCCTTCGTTGGTGTGCTTCTCCATGGCGAATTTTACTATATATAACGGTATCGTTTTCATTTCCTCGCTCTGGGAAATAAGTAGCGGCCAGAGTAAGTTGTCCCACTGGCTTCTGAAAGTGAGTATCGCGAGGGTGGCTACGGCCGGAGCGCTGTTGGGCAGTATGATCCTCCAAAAAATACTCAGTTCTCCCGATCCATCTATTCTAGCCGCATCCAGTATCTCGTCGGGGAAGGTTATGAGATACTGCCTCATTAAAAAGATACCGAAAGCGTTAGTCAAAAACGGAAGTATCAATCCTATATAAGTATTCTGGATGTTCAGCGAAGTGGCTACCAGATAAAGCGGTATCATGATCGCCTCGAAGGGTATCATCATTGTCGCCATGATCAGCAAAAAGACGAGATTTCTCCCCTTAAAGGGAAACTTCGCCAGTCCATAGCCGGTGAGGGCCGACAGCAGTACGGTCGTAACCGATACAATACCTGCCACGATGAAGGAATTGAGTATATTGCGGGGGTATATGTAGCTTCCGTCGTTCCCTTTTATCGCCTGCGCATAGTTGTCCAGATAAAGCTCCTCGGGTATCCAGCGATAAGGCATCTTGACAATATCTCTGGCCGGCATCAACGAGGCGGTGAACATGAAAACTATGGGAGACAGTATCAACAATGCGGTGGCTATGAGAAGAGTCCAGATTACTATATCCACAAGCAAAGATTGTCCTTTAATTATCTTCACAATCCACCTCACATATAATCTACTTCTCCACCTGACCTACTGGCTTTGAACTGAAGCCAGGTAAAGAAAAGCATTATGATAAAGAGAATGATACTCATCGCGCTGGCCCTTCCGATGTTATGATCTCTGATCGCCGTGTTGTAGATATTTAGAGTGATAACGTTTATCGGTTCCAGTGGAGCCCCCGATTGCGTAAACAGGTATTGGGTACTGAAAGTCTTCAGGCACTGCAACATAGACATTATCGAAACCAGGACTGTTGTAGGTTTCAAAAGAGGTATCGTTATGTGCCAGAAGTCCTTCCAACCGTTAGCGCCATCTATCATTGCCGCTTCATGCAAACTCTGTGGAATGCTCGCCAGTCCCGTGATGTATATTATCGTGAAATAGCCTATGTACTTCCAGAAGTAAACCAGTATCGTTGAAAACCTCACCATGTTAGCCGATGCCAGCCATTTATAGTCGATACCCTTCGTTCCCAGCAGAAAGTTTGCGCCCGTGTTTGCCAGTCCTCTTGGATCGAGAATCAGCAACCATATCGCCGCGGCAACAACGGAGGAAAGAACGGCCGGTGAATAGAAAGCCATCTGAAAGAACTTCTGGAATCTCTTCCTGGACATTATGAAAGACGCAAGTAGAAGGCTAAAGACCAGTATTGGTATAAAAGTTCCAATTGTGAAGATGAGGGTTGCCTTGATCGAGTTCCAGAAATCGGGAGATTTCAGTAGATACTCATAATTCTCCAGTCCAATGAAAGTAGGGGGCCGCAGCGAAAGCAGCCTTTTTCTGAAAAGACTCGTATATAGGGCGTTCACTATCGGATAAAAGGAAAATACAGCAAAGAAGGCCAACGACGGTAAAACAAAAAACCACCCCCACCGGGCCTTCTTGTGCTCTATCCCTTTCTTTAGAATGCGCTTCAAGGGTGAACCCACTCCTTTCGCAAAAAGAATAAACGGCCCGCCAAAGCGGCGGGCAAGAAATCAATTATCAGTATTGTTCGTCGAGAACTTCCTGAACCTTTCTTCTGAGCGTGTTCAATGCGTCGCGAGACGAAACGTTACTCAACATGACAGATTCTACGGCCTCTTTTATTAGAGATTGGATCTTCGCCGAGTATTCGGAGAAATAGACGACCGTCGATTTCTCAAGGTCGGATATGAAGACATCAGAATATGGATAATTCTTGAAAGTGTCTGATTCCAGCAGCTCTTTCGTAGGTTGAATTATCGCCACTTTTTCCAGATATTCTTCTGGATGGCTCAGCATGAAGGCGATGAACTTCCATGCCATCTCCTGGTTTTCCTTGGGTTTCTGAGCGTTCACCATGTAATAGTGGCCATAGTAATGGGCCGGAACGTAATTCACGGCATTTTCGAACTGTGGGAATGGGACGACCATCCATTCGCGGCTATCGTAAAAAGCAGGGTTGTCGGCCTTGATTCTTGCCAGCTGGTAGAGACCGGTTGTACACATTCCAATATCGTTGTTGTCCATGTTGAAAAGGCTTCTGGCGTTCTTGTAGGTTGGAGATCCGAGATTAAGACCGTTAGGTCCCCATGCGGCCATGAAATCGAGGAACTTCAGCCAAGCCTCATCGTTAACGATCGCCGTTTTACCGTCATCGCTTATCAATTTTCCACCAAGCTGCTCCACCATAGGCATGAAAGCGACCAGATAATAGGGATATCTGAAATCGAAACCTCTTCTGGTTATGATTTGACCTTCTCTGATGGTTAGTTTCTCGGACACTTCAACCATCTCTTCCCATGTTTTCGGATAGTCCTTTTCCGGGTCTAGTCCGGCATCTCTAAAGACCTTCTTGTTCAACAGAATACACCAGTTGGTTATCTCCAGCGGCAGACCATAGATCTCTCCTTCAAAGACTACAGGGTCAAGCGTTCCTGGAAGGTAAGCGTTTATCAGGGCCTCTTTGTTTTCGTATCCGGCGGCTTCATAGTTGACTGGAGCCACACGCTGGTTCACTATATAAGCGTACTCGTCTTCAATAGACATATTGAAGATGTCCGGGCCCTGGTTCGCAGCAAACGCCGTGAGAACAAGCTCCTGGATTTTTGTGGATGACTGCGTCACTCTCTTGATAACCACATTGGGGTACATTTTCTGGAACTCCTCGATGTAGCGGTTTTCGATCAGAGTTCTGTTGGGATCTTCGTGAGTCCAGAACTGCAATTCGATAGTTTTTCCAACAAGCAATGAAATTGGAATGATAAGACAGAGAAACATGACAAAAAGAGAACGCCTATTCATAAAAACACCTCCCGTAAAGTTGGGGTAAAGTACCCCATATCTCTATAATACAACTCTCAAGATGAATAACGAAAAGCGTTTATAGGCTTTTCGAGTCTTTGAGAGGCCTTTGAAAACTATAAATGGAGTGTTATGATGAATTGCGCAAACCGGCTACGAGTTCTTGCAGTCATATAATCAAGATAGGGAGGTGTCTCTTGTGAAGGTTACAATTTTGATCACTGTTCTGATCGTTTCTACAGCACTTCTCGGGAGCAGTTTTCTGGTGAATATAACCCCGCTGTTAAGCGATCAACCTTTTCAATTTCAGAACCAGGCAGGCAGTAGGACTTCCAGCATAGGATACACGGTGATTTCAAACACCGGTTCCAATAGCACGATCGTCGTTCTTGGAGGATGGCTCTTCAAACCTTCGGGAGAGGAAGAAACAATTGAAACCTCTCTGGAAATCTATTCGGAAAACGATTCGTATTCGAAGAAGCTGACGCTTGTACGGGAGGGAATGTACTACACCCTGAAACCGTTGCTCGTATCTTATCCCTCTGGATACTCGTTGAAAGTTATGGGGATCGAAGCCAAGATTTCCACAGATGGAGGCGAAGAAGTGATAGAAGTGAATTATCTTCTTGTCGATCTGGTTGCTAAGGATAGACTTTCCGCAGGAATAGAAATCGGTCTAGAAAAGGAAGGGGAGTTTGTGAGAACACCGCTGACTGGAAGGGAGCCTGTCATAATAATCAAAGCCGGTTCAAAACCAACCGGAGGTTATCAGCTGTCGATACTGAACGTAAAACTCTCTGGCGACCAGATACAGGTACAGGCGAAGTTGAAGAGTCCCGACAAAGACGATTTCGTCACGCAGGCCTTTACTTACCCGTCGATCGCCATCAAGCTACTAGATTTGACGGCCGGAGAGTACAAAATCCTGGTGAATATGGATGTCGAAGTCGATTCTTCGAAAGTGAAAACCGAGCAGTTCTCGGGAACCCTCTACGTCGATTGAGCGAGTCTGCTTATTTTTCTCACATATCCGTCGGCATCGAATTTACGCCTTAATCCGGCCGAGCTCATGTAGCGAACTTTGCCGGTGACTTTTCTCTCGGCCCAAGCCCTGTCGTGCTTTCCAAGACACCACATGACGCCAGCATAGCCGTTGGGATCGCGTCCGTCAAGTTCGTACTTGTCATTTAGATATAGGGCCGTTTCAAGTGCCACTTCCGGAGATTCGCTCCACTCAAGTATCTTTTTTCCCCAGTACATGCGCATGTATCCGTGCATCTTTCCAGTGAATGCCATCTCCATTTGAGCAGCGTTCCAGTAAGGGTCATGCGTGGAGCAGTTTTCGAACTGTTCCTTTGAGTAAATGTACTCTCTCATATCTCCCCTATGTTCGTTCAGCGTCTTTTTTGCCCATACAGGCAATCCTTCGAAACGATCGTAGTTGGGGTTGTACATAGTGAAATTCATGCTCAGCTCCCGCCTAATTATTAACTCTTCCAGATAAGCTTCTTCGCATGGAGATCGCTTTTCGATTACCTTCTTGGCGATGTATGAAGGAGATATCTGACCGAAGTGAAGGTACGGACTCATATTCGATAACACATCGCTGTTCGGGTCGTTCCTCTCCCTGCAGAATATGTCTATTTTGTCTCTCAGAAAACTCTCCAGTATCTCGATGGCCTGCGCAGTTCCACCTTTGAAACTAGAAACCGCCGGGGCGTCGTCCCCGAACTTCAGATCTTTCAAAAAGGTTGACAGAGAAACAGTCTCGAAGTTTTCTATATCAAGAACTTTCGAAAAACAACTTTCTATCGCCGGGCTTTTCGGGGTATCAATCAGTAGACGTTTAATCTTCGGCCTTATAGTGGCTGCACTGAATTCTTCTTTTTTACTTACCTGCCCAACTGGCAGTATAACGTTACTTTCCACTACAAAAAATGGAGATTCGACTCTCCGGGCTATGCTATCTCTCCAGAACAGTTGGTGTCTGAGGTATCCAACATCCGATACCAGAACCGATGCGTTTTTGGCAATTTTTAAAACTTCATCCACCGGGTTTCCAACCTTCGAAAGGAAGGTGATCCCCCTTTCTTTCAGTCTTTTCTCCGTTTCCTCCAGACCTTCCAGCATGAAAGTGAAGCTTCTACTGTTGGCCGAAGGGTATCCCACGTGAAGAACGAATAGAACGAGAAGAGGTAAAGAAAGGTCGTTCGAGATTTCACAGGCATAATCGAGAGCATCGTTATCAATCGCTCTCTGAGAAGCCTGCATCCAGTAAAGCACGAATCTTCCCGTTCTCGAAGAGACATTGTTTAATTTATGAATGCTCTCTTTCCTCATGACTACCTTCGGCGTTTCATTTCGAAGCCCGTCCTTTACCAGAGTCGCTTATCTCCACAAGCTCTTCGGGGTACGGTTCGAAAAAAGTCTGTCTCGCCAAGTATTCATTCTCGAAGGCGACCACGTACGACTTCAATATATGCAGAGGAACGCTCAGGGGAATTTTCGCCTGGCGGTATCTTTCTAGAGAGTCCAGAAAGAATTTCCTTTCCGATGAAGAAAGATATCGTGAAAAGTATCCCAATCCATGCATTAGAACATTTATGTGAGATGTATGTTTCGGTGGCGTTGACATCGCACGGTAAAAATGCGGCGCGTATCGATCGAAGACTTCGTCCAGATCTTTTTTTTCGAGATTTCCGGCTATTCTTCCCATTGTTCTCATCTCGTTCTGATTGTAGGACATGAAGAGCAGCTTGTTGTCGCTCTGAAAATCCACCAAACCCTTTATTGAACGATTCATATTGAGTTCTCTGAATCTGGCCACAGTGAAGAGCGTAGTGAGGAAGTGCTCTCTCAGAACGAAGTTGGTGAGTCTCCCTTCGTCTTCTACCGGAAGGTGGGCGAAGCGGGCGACTACCTCTCCACCGAAAATACCGCTGTCTTTTCCGGTTGCCATAACCTTTCCCACACCTGGGTAGACCTTGACGTCCTTAATGCCGCAGGACGGAGATAAAGCCTTCAGAATGAATCCATCGACGTTTTTGAGAGAAGAGAGAAAGGAAGAGGTGTAGGTGTTCATCTTCTCCGTTACGTCCAATCCGGTGGAAGGCTGAATCAACCTGATCGCCCCACCCATGTCTATCAGCCTGATGGGTGACCTCGGAACGCCGAGTCCTATCTCCACTTCCGGACAGACAGTCGTGTAATTGACGAAGTTGCCCAGAGTGGATACGAATTTGCTGGGCACGGTTTGGGCATTATACCTACAGCTTTCAAACCCCAAGCACCTGCTGACAACAACTTCCGGTCGGACGAATTTATCCATGAAAGCCTCCTGTCGTTCAATAGACTCTGTAATGTTCTGTCTAATTCAGAAAATGCTTCAACTTCTCGAGAAAGAGATGTGGATCTTCCAACATTGGCAAATGGCCAGCACCTGTTATAATTTCCAACTCACTGCCCAGGATATCTGTTTTGAGCCTTTCGCCATCGGCTACCGGCGCTATCCTGTCTTTCTCTCCCCAGATGATAAGCGTCCTAGATTTTATATCTCCAATCCTCTCTGAAAGCGCTCCACTGTCATTCTGCGAATTCAGCCTGTATAGAAAGGCA